>CALWQM010000001.1 GCA_944383685.1 uncultured Clostridia bacterium
TTAGCTCGATAACTTACATTGACTTTCTTTACTTACGTAAAAGTTGTTTCATTCAACTATTTAATTTTCATTGTTCAGTCGCCCCTTTCTTACGTGCGACATTGTTATTTTACACTATTGCTTTCCCCTTTGTCAACACTTTTTACAAAATTTTTAAACTTTTTTAAACTTTTTTTATTATTTCTTCCCTTCTCTCTCCAACACTACCCCTGCTGTTTCTTCTATGTATTATATTCCACTGTTTTTAACTAAATATTTTCTCACATCAAAGCCTTTGTTCTATCAATAAAGGTAACATATTAATTAACTCAACTCTTTCATGCTTTTACTTATATATATTAAAAAAGATTGCTTTTTTGCAATCTTAATTTACATAAACATCAAATTCACATATTTCGCTGTCAGTTTTAATAGTCAACTTGTAATAACCTTTAACTTTACAGGATATTGCAAATGCATTCTTTAAATATGAGATTTCTTTTATATTCAAATCTTTATTAGAACAAGTGACATCAATGGCACCATCGCAATTAATTGTTAAAATTTTATTTTCGTCTGTGCTCATTGATAGAAACCCTATCTCTTTGCCATCACAAATTATTTTTATATTTTGTGGTATATCAGTTTGATTATCATCATCAACATCGTCATTTGCATTTTGAGAAATTGTTAAATTAACAGTTTTTTCAGTGATTTCATTTCCGTACCTAGCTTCAATAACTAATTTAGTTTTCCCTTCACCAACACACAAAAGCATATCATTTTCAACCAATGCAACATCACTGTTTAAAACAGATAAAGAGCAAACAGCTTGCTCATTGCTTACAGTATAATCAACTTTAACAATGTCACCGACATTGGCTTCAACATCACTTGCAACAATATAAAGCGGTGAATTTTCACTCTTTTCAGGCAAGGAAAAATAAACACCAACAATCAACACAATAATTATAGGGATAAAAATTAAATATTTCCAATTACTTATTAAAAACTTTTTCATCTTTTGTAATCTCTTTCCAGTCAATATTATAGCAAAGCAAAAAAATTTTTCAAAGTAATTTACAACAAGACTTGGTTTCCAACGCATTTAATTTAAAAAAATAGGACTAAACCCGAACCTATTAGTTCCACTTTTAGTACCACTTTTTTGAAATTTTATTGAAAATACAAAAAAAGAAACACAACAATGTGTATGCTGTGTTTCAAAATCTACCATTGGTGGAAGTTATAGGGCTCGAACCTATGACCCTCTGCTTGTAAGGCAGATGCTCTCCCAGCTGAGCTAAACTTCCTCAATGCTCTTTAAGTCTATCATACTTAAAGAGCATTTGTCAACAAAATTTTAAAAATTTTTAAATTATTTATAATTTTATTCAGCAGGCACTTCAACAGGCTCAAAATGAATTGTTATATTTGAAATTGAAAATTCTGTTCCAGCAATCTCAAAATCTTTATCTGTAACAATCTTTTCAATTAAACTATAAATTGAATCGTCAGCAGTAAAGTCTATTAATTGATAATGCATCTTTTCACCGTTATATTCAAATGAGAATGAAATTGGCATAACAACAGTTGAATTGTCTTCTTGATAATAAAATTCATTAATTAAATCAAATGTTCCAAATAAACCGGTTTCTCCTGAATCTGCATAGTAATATATGCTTTCATTCATGTTCACCTTGTAACCTTCTTCACCAAAATCTTGTGGTTTGATTGGAGATATTCCATCTGTTACAGAACCTGCTATTGCCACCGCACTTAAAGTTCCCTTAACAACAAAGTTTGTGTATTGGCATTCAACAACACCTTCAAGAGTAATAGCACCTTCTGCACTGATGATTGCATTTTTAAGTTTACCCATATCTTCTGTTGTGTTTGCATAAACAGTTTCATTGAATTTCAATCCTTTGAAATCCCATGTGTTTTTATAAAGATTATGGGACCAATTTGTTGCTTTAAACACTTCTGTAAGGTAACTATCTAAGTTGGAATAAGCAACTTCAACATTTGTTTCCCCAACAAAGCTTACATTAACAGGTGTAACAACATTGATTGAGTAAGTGATATCTTGATAATAAACTTTTAATGGAACAACTTTTGTTTCAGCATAATTGTTTAACATTTCTGTTGTAATTGCTGTAACTTCATTACCATTTTCATCTCCCCAATATGCAGTCTTGCCTTCTTTTTGATAAGCATCAAGGCTTGGAAGTTGAATTTCGTCTAATTTTGTTGTTATTGCAACAACTGATGTTTCAACAGGATCTTCACCTTCCTCTAAATCTGCATTCCAGTTTGAATAATCATAACTAATTGAATAAGAAAATTCTGGATATTCTTGCCATACTGCATTTAAAACAATCTCTCCTTCAATGCCATTAAACATTGCAGAAGTATAAATTTCCTCTCCGCCATTAACTGACCAACCCAAGAAATGGTTTTTGTAAGTATCTGCAAGAACTGGTAATGGAGCACCGTAATCATAACTTGCACTTCCACCCTCAGGAACTGTTGTTGTGCCTTCTCCACTTCCATCATTATCTGGGTCGCTGTCATAGTTATATGATACTGCAAATGTTTTAACTGCAAAAACTGCTGTCAAATTTTGATAATCAGCTGTTTTAACAGATAACATGTTTTCAGTTGAAAAATATTCAACAGGAGTTTCAGCTGTTGCATCAGCCAAAGCCTTAACATAAGCATCATAGTCACCATTAAACCAACCAACAAAATTGTAACCATCTGTTTGAAATTCAATATTTGTTGTTTTCAAGTGGCTGTTAGTTATTGTATAAACATCATATTTTGCATCTTCGTCATCTAAATTATTTGTAACCCTGCCAGAAGATTTAATTACAGGATTTTTTAAATCGCCATATTGCGAACCAACATTGTTTACATAAATTGCAACATTTGTTGAAGCATTCATTGAAAAATATACGGCAAGCACAGTTCCTGCAACAAAGAGTGGGATGCAAACCACCAATGCGCATATAAGTAAAACTTTTGCTAACTTATTGGACATATTAACCTCCTCGATTTGAGATTATTATACCACATAATTTTCACTATTTCAAGACCCTTTGCAAAATTTTATAGCAAACTTATAAATTTTTTTGAACATTTAAACAAAACAAATTAACTCAAAAGCGCAGTTTTAGCAATCCATAAGCATCTTATCTGCAATTAGGGCAATTAGTTCTCCATTAGTTGGCTTCTCATTTCTATTATATATCTTTAAGCCAAAAATATTATTTATATTTTCTATTTTACCCCTGTTCCAAGCAACTTCAATGGCATGGCGCATACCTCTTTCAACCTTACTTGAACTTGTTTCGAACCTTTCCGCTATGGTTGGATAAAGCTTTTTTGTTATTGAACTTATAATTTCAGGCTCCTCCACTGCAAGTTTAACGGCTTCCCTCAAAAATTGATAACCTTTGATGTGAGCAGGTATGCCGATACTAATAAAAATATTAGAAATCTTTTCATCAAGTTGTTTATTGTCTTGATTTGAAATGTTTGAAGACAAAATCTCATTTATTCTTGTCTCCAAATTTTCAGGTGTTATAGGCTTAATCATAAAATAACTTGCACCCATTTGCAATGCCTTTGTCACAAAGCCAGAGTGTGATAAGTTTGAAATAAAAATCACCTTTGGCGCTTTGTCTTTCATAATTTTAATTTTATCAAAAACAGCAAAGCCATCCAACTTTGCAAGCATAACTTCCATAACTAAAATATCTGGTTGAAGTTTAACAACATCATTAACAACAATTTCCCCATCAGAAGAAGCACCTACAAACTCGAATTTATCATTCTTTTTAAAATAATCAATTAAATCTTTATTTTCTGCATCAGCAATATAAATTTTCTTCCCCATATAATTACTCCTTGAAATTTAAGTTACACAAACTTCTTGCAATAAGTTGTGTATGATTAAATTGTCCTGCAAAACAATTATAAGATAACATAATTATTTACAAATTTCATAATAGAAAAAATAAATAAAATGTCGCCAAATTTGTAAACGTGTCGAAAAATGTTTCATAACAAATTTAAGAATGGAAATTAAAAGAAAAATCAGGATAATCATAAGAGTTTAGCAAAAAATATGAAAAGATTGAAAAAGATGATGTAAATAAAAAAATCTTGCCGGTTGGCAAGAGATTTTTAAGTTATTAAGCTTTATTTTTTGTAAACATAATTTGAATGTCTTTCCTCAAATTGAGTCATACCTATAAGTTCATATTTAGAATCATTAATTCTAACTCTATATAAATAGTAACCAGCATCTTGGTCAGTGATTGCACTTTCTTCGCTATCATCTGTTTCCTCTTCAATGCCTGCGGCCTTTTTCTCAGCATCAATTTTGGCTTGTTCTTCTTCTGTCAATTCTTCAAGTTGGGCATAATAGTAAATATATTCGCCATCATAGCTATACAAATTTCCACTTGTTTGAATTGCAGTCATGGTAACAATAGTTCTTGCTGTGATATCTATATTTTGTGATGTTCTTGAATTGGTAAGTGTTGAGAAATCTGCTTCATAAATATTTGTTCCAGTAATCATGTAAGCGGTTCTGCTGTTGATAAACATGATTTGATAGTCTGTTGACATAGTTCCATTTTCGTCATAGAAATTAATAAGTCCGCTTCCGCCCTTGTTGTTTTTATATTTTTGAGTGCCATCTGCATCTTTATAAATAACTGTTTGGCATGAAGTTGTGTTGATCACATAAACATTTGAAATGCTTGATAAATTTGAGAATAAACTTTCTCTTGTTGTTGAAATAACTTCATCACTTGATGTGGCATTTGCAACATCATTATAATAAACTTGGGTTTGATTCAATGAATTTGTATAAGTATAGAAAATCAAATCATTTTGTCTATATAAGAAGGAAACTGTGCCCCCAACTTGCTTTATTTCCTTAGCAGAATCTTTGTCGTTAACCTTAACTTGTTTAACAATGTTGTCTCCGTCTGCATTTGTTGCTGTGTAGTAAATTGTTCCGTTCCAATCTTGTGAATAACCTTTAAGGTTTGCTTGATATGTTTCAGGAATTGCCACACTTGAAACTTCTTCTTGATCGTCACCACTGTCAACTGAAAGAACTTTTGCATCTCCCCAGCCATTATTTAACTTAATTGAATACAATTTGCTGTTTGCAAGTGCAACAATATAATAACTTCCGTCATATTTTAAAACTTCAATTCTTGAAACTTCGCCTTCAAAAGTGAAAACATCTTTTGCATTATTTCCGTTAAGTCCAACGGAGCAAAGAACGGAATAATTAAACTTATAACTTGAAGAGCCATCACTTTCATATATATGTCTATCTGGTTTAAGGTAATAAATATAGTCTCCCAAAACAAACATGAATTGATAATTCGAAGCAATTAAGTCACCATTAACTTTTTCTGTGTTAAGTGGAGTGAAGTTTTGTCCTTTTGCTTCTCTTTCAATATTGGTGTTAAGCCTTGCTAAATACGAAGATGCTGCGGCAGAATCAATTTCACTTAATTCAGTGAAAGAAGAAATATCCCCAGCATAAGAATTGCCGTAATAAAGATAGCCGTCAACCATAACAGCGGCATTACCATTATAAATCACTTCACTGCTGCTGTTTGAAATGTCACTTACAGTTGCACAGCCTGCAAGAGCAAGTCCAAATGTTAACACGCAGCATAAAACAGTTAAAAATTTCTTCATATAATCTCCAAGCATTAAATCATCAGTCACGAACTAAGTGGCGTTTGATTGTTTCACATATTGATAATATTTTACAATATTACTATTAGAATTGTCAATAATATTTAATTAATTTAAAAATGATTAAAAAAGATAAAAATTGACAAATTTAAACATCAATTGAAATTAATTTGTTTCCCACAAGATCACAAGATGTCAAATAATAAGTCACCCCATTCTTTTCAAGAAGCAAATTTTGTTTTGTGTAAGCATGAATGTGCCCGTAAACAACTGCTGTAACTCCAAACTCTTCCATCATGGCCGTTATTTCATTATCTTCTTCTTTGTTTGTGTAAGGAGGATAATGAAGCATACAAACAATTTTATCACCTTCGCCTGTTTGCAGTGCCTTTGCATTTTCAAGAGTCATCCTAAGGCGAATAAGTTCTCGCTTGTAAATTTTGTCATCTTCCTCAGTAAATTTTTTCTTGTCGTCTGGCAAGTTCCAAAGCCTCGTTCCGCAAATAATAACATTTCCAAACTTAATCGCATCATTTTGAATGGCATAAAAATTTGGTGGCAAAATTTTTCTTACCGCGCTTATGCTTTTCCACCAATAGTCATGATTTCCACGAATAATAACCTTTTTACCAGGCAAGTTTGAAAGCATTTCAAAATCTGCAACACTGTCTTCAAGCTTCATTGCCCAACTGAAATCGCCTGCCAAAAGAACGATATCTTCTTCTCCCACTTTTGATTTCCAGTCTGCAAAAATTTTGTCAACATAATTTTCCCACGCAGGACCAAAAATATCCATTGGCTTAGGATTGTTAACAGAAAGATGAAGGTCGCTTATCGCAAAAACTCTCATGCAAATTCCTTTAAAACTTCTTGAACAAGGCGCATGTCAACTTGCCCATTGAAATTTGCCTTAAAATGCTTCATAACAACTGGAATTGACTTGTCTGCAAGTTTATTTATTTCGGCTTTAATTTCATCACGAGAAAGCATTTTGGGAAGATATGTTTTTGCAATCTCAATTTGCTTTTCAAGATGTTCAACTTCTTCACTTCTGCCAGCCTTTGCAAAATTATCCTTTTCATCATTCAATTCCTTAATCATCTTTTGAATGATATTTGAAACATCGGCATCAGTAATTTCCTGCCCTTTTTCTCTTTTATTGATTTTTTCAAGCATGATTTTATTCATAAGCACACTATAAAATGCACGAGCAATGGTATCTTTGTTCTTCATTGCTTCAATATTTGCTTTTTTAATTTGTTCTTCAATCATAATAACTCCTTAATTTAAAAGAATATTGCTAAAACTAAAATATATAAATAATATTTATAAGCAATTTCCTTTATAAGTTCGTAAATATTATATAAAAAAAAGCATTAAAAAGCAACTAAAAGCCAAAAACTTTGAAAAAATAATTGACAAATTATGTTTATTATAGTATAATCAACATGTTTTCAACTTATGGTGATTTAGCTCAGCTGGCTAGAGCGTATGGTTCATACCCATAAGGTCGGTGGTTCGATCCCACCAATCACCACCAAATTCACCGCAGGCAACAGCCTGCTTTTTTAATATAATTTATATTTTGTATTATTTTGTAAAATATTGTAATAATTATTATATAAAATAAAAAATTGTTATGAAAATTTCCCACAACAATTTTTATATTTCTTTCCACTTCCACATGGACATAAATCATTTCTTTTTGTTTTTTTATTCGAAGAAACAGGGTTTAAATTAACAGCCATTTGCACAAAATTAATGTCTGCATATGAAGGTATTCTAAAATTTAAGATTGTTTTACCATTAAAATTAGATATGGCGAAATCGCCTTTTGTAATTACATCCATTCCAATCAGCATATTAGTTTCAACCAAATCAGTTGCCACCACATGTAAATCTGGTATAGTATCGCCGTTAGGTAGCTGAATATCTATTATATGGACATTGGCATTAACAATACCTCCTGCCGTACCAACTTTTGTCATTGAAATTACAGGTAATTCCAGTATTTCAGCCAATTTTTTACTGATTGCACTCATAGAAGCACCTGTATCCCACAAGGCTTTGATTTGAGTTTTTCCATTATTAGGCATTTTAGAATATTTTGAACTGACATTAATATCGATGTATAGTTTATTTTGAATATTTTCAAACTTACTGGTAAAAGCAACGGATATTGGTTTTTTAGACTGCATAGTTTCTCCTAACCATAAATTTGCACATTATGATTGAAATAAATCGTATATGCATTTGGATTTTCTTCAACCTTTTGAATTAAAAATGTGCCAATTTCTTCCGTTTTTTTAGTTTTTTCCATTGCTTCATCAAAATCGTCATATACTCCAAGGATCTTTTCTCCTTTAATGACGATATATTTATTTAGATAATCTTTTTTGAGCTCTTCAAGTTTATTATTAAAAAAGATAAATTCTCTTTCTAAGTTTTTCATTATCTTCTCTCCTAAGCCTAATATTATTATATTATAATTTTCAAATTTTTTTGTCAAATGTTTATGTTATTATATGTTCGCAAAAACTATAAATTTATTTCTCTTTTATAGTTTTCTTTCAATTTCTTGAATGGCTTTTGTCATTTCTTCAATTTGACTTGCCATTTTGGCTATGTTTTGGGCAGATTGTTTTGCATAATAATTTTCATCTTTTTCAAGCCCTGCACCCTTTTTAAAAGCCTTTGTAAATTCATTATCAAATGCCATTCCAAAAATTTGCCCAACTGTTGTTGCACTCTCTTTTAAAAACTTTTTCAAACCTTTGAAAACACTCATAATCCACCTCTATATTATATATTATAACATATAGATATAAAATTTTCAATATATAAAGTTAAATCTAAAAAGCAAAATTTATAGAGTATTCAAGCTGAAAAAATAGCAAAATAAAATTGCGGAATAATTTCCGCAATTTTATCTTGTTGTATATTATGGGGTTCTGCTTCTAAGCTCGTTTGCAAGTTCTGTGATACTCTTATTAAGGGCATCCATCTTTTCGCCAACTTTTGCTGTGTTGTCTGCATTAACTTTATCCCAGTTAGGCCCTGGCATAATCTCATCTCTAAATTCTTTTCCGCCAGCTTTAAGAAGTGTTCCATAATTACTCATCATTGCACCGCCAATTCCGCCAACTGTTCTAAATGCTCCACCAATTGTACTTCCAATAGCACCAGGATTTGCCATACGATAATTTCTTACAGTGGTAGCAGCATTTAATTCATTTCGAGCAGTATTAGCTCTAGCATCTCTAGTCGCAGCTATTTGGGCAGGTGTACCATGCCCAATATAATTTAAGAAGTTTGCATCTCCAGCAACTGAATTACCATGTCTATCTGTTTTTAAATTGCCACGTGCATCGTATCTATGGTTAGCATAATCATTTGTTAATGCATCTGATCTAACATTATTTGAAGCATTCATATCCAATTTGCCATTAGCCCCTATTGCACCACTCATTTGAGCATGACTCCTTGCTAAATTCTTAGCTTCACTAGCAGAGAATCCAGCAGCAAGTGCTCTTTCTTGAACTTGTTTTCCTGACAAACTTTGTCCATTCAAGCTATGAATGAAATTTTCTTTTTCTGCTTGTTTTTCTTGCTCTTGGGCTCTTTGCATGCCAATTTCTGCCCTAGCGCCACCTATACCACCTTTAATAAAGCCGCTAACAGCACCAGAAGCACGCTTTGCAGCCTTGGAAACTGCTTGCCCTGCTTTTGACTGCATAAATTTATTACCTGCAGCTTTCATACCTATTCCCATAGGTGTTAAATTCATGAATGCTTTTCCACCAAGTTTTGCGGCACCAACTGTCATGGCAGTTGCTTTTCCAAGAGTTGAACCAACTTCCTTATTTATCTTATCACCAGCAGCATTTGCATCTTCTGCTCCAATCAAGCCTGAAAGCGTGGAAATCACTGCCTTGATTGTGATTAAACCAACAATAATGAATAGGGTTTGAACAAATAAGTCCGCAATAGTTATATTAAAGAAGTCTATTTCATTGATATACGGCAAAATTAGCAACATCAAGTTCATCCCGACGACTGCTCCATAAGCCATAAGCACTTGTTTTGTGAATGCTTCTCGCCATCCTTTAAATGCCTTACCATCATCTATTGGTGCAAGCCCTGCAAGAGGCGGCATAACAAGGAAAAGGATAACACACATAAATAATCTTGACATAAGCCCCAAAACAATATTAATGAAGATTGAAACACAAACAATTGCTGCCCCAAACCCAACAATAAAGTTGAAGTTCCATAAGTCATAGTAATACCACACTAAACCAACATTAAATTTAGAGAAGGAAGCAGCATTTCTTGTTGTGAATGTTGTGAAATATCTTTCATCTGCGTCAACCCCAACAACATCATTTAAATGTAGGAAATTGGCAAAAGCCGTGTCAATCATTTCAGCCAGCACTTCCGGATCGCCTTCGCCATTATCAAACAGGTCGCATTCATCATTTAGGCCTGTAAAACTTCCATGGGTAACTCCAAAATATCCTGTCCTTACACGGTTTGCATTGTAACCAGCAATTTTGAAAATCGAACCAGAGAATGGTTGTGTTCTTGCTGCAACTCTCGCTAAATCTTCTTGATCTGCTACAGTTGCCCCACCAACAAGTCCATATATAACAGACCCAGTGTAACCAAACATATCATAATAGATATAGGTTGAATCATTTTTCACTTTATTTCCAGAATCGTCATATTCCTGGTCGACTCGCGAAGTTGAATACATATCTGTGCTTAAAAGCCATTCGCCTGCTTTATCTCCATATAGAGCAGTAATATCACTTGACCCAACAGAGGTAATATCATCCAAAGCAGTTAAGATTGCTTCACTTAAATAAAGCCCCAAAACAACAATAACAGGAACGGCAATCATGTTAAGAACTGCCTTGCCTGCTGTTGCCACAATTGGAAGTGGACCTTTTGCTGATTTTTCATTGTATGAATAATGACTTTTAACAATTGCAACAAGTGTTGCAAGGAAACAAATAATTAAACCAAAGATAACAAAGGACCAGAAAACTGTTGAAAGGACAGAATATGTAAGATTGTCTTGATTGATTCCAAGGATACCCGTAATAAAGTTTGTTACAATATCTCCGCTGATTGGTTCACCATCCACATAGTAAACATCAAGACCAGCAAGTTTTCTAAATAATGCTTGGATAAGGTCAATAACGCTTACCAAAGAAGAATACAAAAGGTAAATAACCTTTGGAATTAAGCTAAATAATTCTTTAAAAAAATCGCCTATCCAATCAAACATACATTATTCTCCTTATCCTATTTTTCTCATTATATCAAATAAAAATACAATTATCAACAAAATTTCCCAAATTTCAGCGAAAATTTAATATTTATTTAAATTTATTTAATGAAATTTTACGTAATTTTTGCTATATTTTCATTTTTTATTGCATGAAAAACAGCTGAAAAAAATAAAATCAAATTTTTGAAATAAATCTTGTTTTTATCAATGCAAAACGAGTATAATAAAACTATGAACGACAGAATTAAAGAAAAATTAAAAACTTTGCCAACAAAAAGTGGCGTTTACATAATGCGAAACAAAGATGGAGATGTTATCTATGTGGGGAAAGCGAAAAATCTTAAAAACAGAGTTTCGCAATATTTCCGCCACAGTGACAAACCTGCCAAAGTTCAAGCAATGGTGGATAATGTGGACATTTTTGACTATTACATCACCATGAGTGAGCTTGATGCCCTTGCTCTTGAAAACAATCTTATCAAAAAATATCAACCCTTTTACAACATTCTGCTTAAAGACGGAAAGACTTTTCCATACATCAAAATTAATATGAAAGAGGAGTTCCCAAGGCTTGAAATTGTTAGACGCATCAAAAAAAATGATGGCGCAAAATATTTTGGTCCATACCTTGCCGGGCTTGACCCAAGAGCAATTTTAAAAACCATTTCTTTTGCTTTTAAGATAAGAACTTGCAGTAAAAAATTTTCAAAAGAACATCCACTTAAAAGAGAATGTTTAAACTATTCCCTTGGTCTCTGCCTTGCACCATGCACAAACAAGGTTTCAAAAGAAGAATATATGGAAGAACTTAAAAGGGTAATAAACTTCCTTAATGGCAATGATGAAGAAATTGAAAACATTTTACTTGAAAAAATGATAACTGCTTCAAATCAAGAAAATTTTGAAAGAGCAATTGAACTTCGTGAAGCGCTTAAAATGGTGACAAAACTTAAACAGCGAGTTGTTGCAAACATGCCAAAAGATGTCAACAAAGACGTTATTGCCTATGTCACAGATGGGCTTTCTGGTGTTATCACAATGATGGTTGTTCGTGGTGGCAAAATTTTAGGTATTCAAAATTACACACAAAGTGATGTGAGTGAAGAGGAAACCATATTCAACTTTATCATTCAATACTATCAAAATATGCTTCCACCTAATGAAATAATTGTCAGTCACGAGGTTGACAGCGACCTTATTTCTGCATACTTAAATAAAAACATTAAAATTGTGTCAAACCCACATGGCATAAATTTAAATCTTTTAAAAATGGCAAACGAAAATGCAACAGAATATCTTGAAAAACATCTTGAAAAAGAAAAGTTGCAGTATAATAACACCCTTGGAGCCGTTAAGTCCTTGCAAGAAAAATTAAATTTAAAGGCGCTGCCAAAAAGAATGGAATGTTATGATATCTCTCACATAAGCGGAACAAACAAAGTGGCTTCCATGGTTGTTTTCAAGGACGGCAAGCCAGCAAAAAAAGATTATCGAAAATTTAAAATTAAAACAGTGAAGGGGAACGACGATTTTGCATCTTTGCAAGAAACCTTGGAAAGAAGATTGAAACGCCTGCAAAATAAAGATGGGGAAAGCTTTAAAGAAAAACCAGATTTAATTGTGATTGATGGTGGCAAAGGGCAACTTTCTTCCACTTACGAAATCCTGAAAAAGTTTAATTTTGAAAATGAAATTGAAATTATTTCACTTGCAAAAAAACTTGAAGAAGTGTTCACTGTTGGTTCGCAAGCTCCTAAGATTTTAAGATATGGCAGTGCTGAACTTAAACTTCTTCAACGTATACGTGATGAAGCACACCGTTTTGCAATAACTTTCCACAGGCAAACCAGAACCAAAGCCCAAACTGAAAGTGAACTTACAAACATAGAAGGCTTAGGTCCAAAGAAAATTGATGCACTTTTAAAGGCCTTTGGAACAACTGAGAACATAAAAAATGCCACAGCCGAAGAACTTATGCTTGTTAAAGGCATTCACCAAAGCCTTGCTTCAGCAATTGTGGAACATTTTAAAAACAAAACAGAAAATGACTAAACAAAATTAAAAAAACATCTCAAATAGAGATGTTTTTTATTAAGCAACAACAAGTGGAACGATAATTCCGGCAATGACGATAAGTAAGCAAATGAAATATAAAACTTTCCAAACCATTTGTTTAGGTCTTACATAACGCCAAGCAAGTATTGCAACAATTGTAATCATAATTGCAGTTGCAACACCTTGAAGTGCTCCCACAACAACAAGACTTATTCCGCAAGCACCTAAAACCAAAGAAATGGCATAAAGAATTGTTACTGCAACAATAACCCAAAATGAAATCTTGTTAAGTCCCCAAACTGTTCTTTTTGAAGAGCTTGATGAACTTGATGAAGAAGATGATTTTGAGCTTGAACTCTTTTTTGTAGCCATAACTTACCTCCTATTAAAATATTTTCAATAATATTATACAATGCTGAAAAATTTAAGTCAATTTTTTTATATGGTATTTTTTACAAATCTGTTAAAAAAATTCAAGCATGTGCTTGAATTTTTATTTTTATATTTTGCTTTATCATTTCATAACCTTAATTAAATTTTAACATATATTTTCTTTCGTTTGAGAAGCCAGTTCATAATGGTGAATAGACCTAAAATGCAAATTGTGATTGCAATTGCGGCCCAAACATTTAATGGAGCAATATATGCTTCAAGAAGCCCACCAAAGAGCATGCTCACAAACAAGGTCACAATGTAGGTTAAAATTGCATTGCTACCCCAAATTTCAAAGAAACTGAATTTTGGTTTCCAGTTGTTTAAGAAGTTAAGTCCACCCCAAATGATTGCGGCAATACTTGAACAGAACATTGCATAAACTGGTGTGCAACCCCTCTTTGCTGCAATAAAATCAAACCCAACAATGAGCACAACTGAAATAAGAAGTAAGAGTGAGGTCAATATCCAATAAAACTTATCATCTTTAAAGTCTGCAAAAACAGAGCCTAAAAGAAGAATGCAAGCCCAACTGAATCCTCCAAAAATTCCGCCTTCAAGAATTTTATTAGCCAATGGGAAAAGGCCATTTTGCATAAGAACAGTCATCACTGCAAAAATAATTCCAACAATTGTAAGCCTGCCCCATTTATCAAATTTAACAAAAGGCAAAGCAATCAAACCAGCAAGCCCAATGTTTTGAAGGGTATCCCATTCCCAACCACCAAATCTTTCACCATCAACAGGTGTTGTGATTTTTTCACCTGTGCTTACTAAAATGAAATAAAGTGCCAACACCCCTGCAATCGCAAGAAAATAACGAAGCATTGTGAGAGAGATATTTTTGAACTTTTCATTCTTAACACAAAGTGCAATTATGTAAACAATTAAAAGTGCAATGGCAATCCAAAACATAACAGCAAAAATTTGAATTTTGATTGAAAGATCTGTAAAAGCTTTGCCACCTGTAAAAATATCAACCCAACCATTTTCAAAACCATTAATAAGAATACCAATTCCAATTAAAGATAAAAATCTTATTGCAAGTTGCCAATATGCTCTGCGGGTTCCATATTTTGCTTCCCTTGACTTAAAACTTCTGCAAATAGTGAGTCCAATAACAAAAATGAACATTGGAGCAAAAATATCAGCAAAAGATACTCCAGGAAGAATTTGGAAACCATTTGCATCATGATTTATTAATGGGCCCAAGCCTTCAAAAGCTGAAAACATTCCAAAGATGAAAGAGCAAACCATTGCAAACATACAAATTCCACGAAATCTGTCAATGGATAAAATTCTTTCTTTTCCCTTTTCTTGTGGCTTTTGGTCGCTTAATTCAGGCTTAACCTTTTTGCTTTTCTTTTTTGTATTTTCTTCAACAATTTCAGGCTGTTTGTTATCTTCCAAAGCAATTTGCTCAACTTGTGCATTATTGTCAACAACAGCATTTTCAACAACTTCTTGTTGCACATTTACTTCTTCTTTCAAATCGTTTTTTCTTTTCTTCATTTTTCCCTCCTTATAAACTCAACGACTTTTTACTTTTTGATAATCCATATGCTATTGCTGTCAAGCCCACAATTGCAACAATGCCTTGAATTAACGCAAGCCACCAACTGGCACCTGACAATGCACTTGCAGGCATCACAGTTGTGTAAACTCCAATAACGAAAAATTCCACCAAAAACATTATGATTGGATTTTTACCCCACCAAACAAGTGGGTCAAATTTTGATTTGTGATATTTATCTAACAAGTCAAAAACAAAGAAAATAATACCACTTAAACCAACGCTTACCAAAATGAAGGTTGGTGAGCAACTGCCAAGATTGATTGTTCCAAGCCACTGTGTCAAAAACACACCAAGTGCACAGAAGAATGCTGAAAAAACAAATGCAAGATGCTTTCGGCTGAAATATAAATCAGCAATAAACATATCAAAAATAAGCATTGCACCCCAGCCAAATCCACCAACAACACCGCCATGCACAATAACATCAAGCCATGCTCTGTTATCACCATAATTATGAAAAACAGTGTATGCAATTGTGATTGCAAGAGCTCCAACAAATTTAACCCAAGGTTTTGATTTAACAAAAGGAAAAGCAACCAAAATGGCAAATCCAATACCTTGCAATGTTACCCAATAATTGTATCTAAATGCACCATAATCGCCATAAATATTGATAAAGTCAATTGTTGTTATGATAATATTCATAATTCCCATGCAAGAAAGTGCAATATAAAAAATTTGTTCTGCTGGGAAAGACAATTTTTTCTTCCATGCTGGAATAAGTGCCAAAAGTCTTAAAACAAGGCCAATAAGCGCAACAATTGCAAAAGCAAAAACAGTCCAGTCGAAAGCATTCAAAGTGTAACCACTGAATGAATCTAAAACTTTATTACACAAATCTAAAAATGTGCCAAGCCCAATAATTGCAAGTGCTCTTTCAAGATAGTGAACAATCGCCATCTTTGTGCCATAAAGTTTTTGCCACTTGTTAAAAGAAAGTGTAAAGGTCAAGCCAATGGCAAAAATGAACGCTGGTGCAATGATATCTGCAAGAGTCATGCCCGGCAAAATCACAATTCCATTTTCAAGTGAATGGTTTGCAAGACGAGAGAGAATGCCAAGACTAGGAAAGTTTTTCAAAAATTGAAAGATAAGCATACAAAAAACACAAAATCCTCTAAATCTGTCAATACTTTTTATTCTTTTACTTTCCTTAGCTTCTTTATCACTTTTCTTTTTAATGCTGTTTTCTTCTGTCACCTCATCAGTAATTGGAAGCATTCTGTCATTTGTTATTTCAGTTGTTTCAACTTCCTCTATTTTAATTTTTTCCATATCAACTCCTACATTATTTCTAATTTTTTGTAATCTATCTTTCCAAAATTTGTTCTTGGCATAGCATCAATAATTTCAATTAATCTTGGAACAGAATACTTGATTAAATTTTTCTTACAAAGCGAAATAATATCTTGCTTGATTTTTTCAACATTGATATCTTTACTTTTAATTGTAATGTAAAGTTTTATGTAAAGTTTCTCGTCATAATGATAAGGCACTGCACATGCTTCATCAACAAACGGATTTTGTTTTGCCAAATTTTCAATTTCGGATGGAAAAACATTGATTGCATTGATTTTAATTGAACGCTTGCGCCTATCTATTATATATAGGAAATCATCTTCGTCCAAATATCCAAGGTCACCAGTTTTAACCCATTTCTCATCACCCTTATGAACAAAACCATTAACTTCATTTAAATATCCACGCATTGTGGAAGATGAACAAACGGCAATTTCTCCAATTTGATTTGGTTTGAGAGGATTGTTCTCATCATCCCAAATTTCAATTTTTGTGTTTGGAATAGCCTTCCCACAACTATAAGGTCTATAATTCTCAAAGGTATTTGCAGCACAAACACTGGAAACTTCTGTAAGTCCATAGCCACGGAACAATCTTGCAGAAGAATTATATCTTTTAAGAATTGTGTCAAAATGTTCAACAAAAGGCTCTGGCAAAACGTCGCCACCACACCAAAGGTCCCTGAGTTTTGCCAAGTGTTTACCATAAAAGCTTTTGTATTCAATCATTTTCTTGAACATGATTGGCACACCAGCAAAGAAAGTCACATTATAGCGCCTAATCAACCTATTAAAAGACTTTGGCTTAAATTTTGGCACCAAAATAATGCTATATTGATTTGTTAAGCAAGTATGAACAGAAACACCAAGTCCATAAGCATGGAACATTGGAAGTGCAACTAAACCATATTCACTTCCTCCGCCTCTTATTTTTCTGGTGTACATTTTTTCAAGTGAAACACTTAATTCATTAAGTGCAAAATTTTGAAGTTCAATAATTTTTGGTTGTCCGCTTGTGCCACCACTATGCATTATGCAAACAACATCTTGCGAATTCCCCTCCCCACAGTTTTCAATAGGATTTTTATCAGCATGATTATTATGTTTTATAAGTTTTGAAAATTTCAAACTTTTCTTATATGCCTTATATCTTGTTCTTGCAAACATTGAATAAAAGATTTTTCTAAAAATAACAAAATTTGAAATTGAACAATTAATAAGAATTTCTTGATTTAATGTTGCAAGAGTCTTATGGTCTTTAATCAAAATATCATAATACATAAGCCCCTTAGATTTTGTCTGTGCAAGATTTTCTTTTAACTTGTCAAGTGGAGTTAATGGATGAACAATGTTTGCAACCACTCCAAGCTTTGAGCAAGCATAAAAAGCTATTAGTGATTGAGGGCAAGTTGGAAGATAAATTGTTAAAACATCCTTTTTCTTAAAACCAAGTTTTGTTAATGAAATTGCAAAATCATCAATATATCTAATAAATGCCTTCATGGAAATTTTGTGATTATCAAAGATAATATTGCCTTTTTTCATATCACAATTTTTAACAAGCATGTCATAACAAGTCCAATTATCCAACACTTTTCCCTCCGTAAATACGATTTCAGTTTAGCATATAACAAATGATTTTTCCAAATAATATTTAAAATTTTTTTTAGTAATTTTAAATTAATTCTAATTTTATACTGCTTTTACCAACAGTATAAATCTATCACGGAGGGGGATTTGTCAAACAAATTTTAAAAAAATATTGAATTTGCTTATACAAATAAACTTTTTCTATTCTCAAAATACCACCATAAATATAAGTTATTTTAAATAATCCTTTAAAATTATTGCAAAATTCATTTTAATATGTTATAATAAGCATGCTTTAAATTTCACCCTTTCGAAATGACGGCTGTAAAATATAAAATTATGCACTCGTAGCTCAGCTGGATAGAGCGTCCGTCTACGGAACCCCTGTCCTTCCGCCATTGCAAAACCCCTTAAAAGCCTTATATTCAGGCGTTTCGAGAGTTTTGAAAACTTACAATTCATTCAAAAAACCATACTTTTAGCCATCCTTACCCTTATAATTCAATAATTTTTACTGTTTATGCACCCATAGCTCAACTGGATAGAGCGTTCGTCTACGGAACGAAAGGTTGGGGATTCGATCTCCTCTGGGTGCACCAATTGACTGCATTTCGCAGTCTTTTTTATTTCACTTTTCAATATTATCAATGGTAGGCGTAAAAGCCTACCATTTTTAACTAATATTTTTTCTTTGAAAAACTGCATTTAATATATCCTCCGAGTCATCTTCTTCTGGTCGATATTGAGTGTAAACTTCAAGTGTGATTTTAGGATTAGCGTGTCCTGCTAGTTTTGAAACTACACTCGGCTTAACGCCATTGTCAATAAGGGTGGTTATCCAAAGATGTCTCATTTTATGTGGAGAAACAATGCGACAACCAGCGTCAATTAAAAACTTACGAAGCAATGTGTTGATATGATGTGGAAAGCCAGGTTTGCCGTTTATATCACAGTAAATCGCACCACAATTATCAAAGAGTTTATTACCTTTTTTAATGTCTTCATAATACTTCTTATACTCTACAAGTTTTTCATAGAGTAAATCACACATGGAAATCGTTCTATGCCCGCTCAAAGTTTTAGTTTGATATTCCTGCCTTATAATACCCTTGTGCGGAATATAAACACGAGTTCGTTCAATGTGGACTTTTCTATTTTTGAAATCTAAATCTTGAAATTCTAACCCACACACTTCCGCCTCTCGCAAACCTAAAAGCGTGAGAATGTAAATCGGTATAGTTTGATTTATAGGATACTTTTCCAGTGTTTTAAGAAGGCTATTTAACTCATCACTTGAAAGTATTTTCGCCTTTTTCGGTTTTTTCTTCGTTATGAAGTCGTCTAAATATTCCATAGACGCATAGTTTTTAGAAACTAATTCAGCCTTAATAGCATATCGATAAATACTACACATTATAGTTTTATACTTCAAAACAGTGTTTCTTTCATAAGACTTTTCAATTTCAACCTTATCAAAATAATCTTCAATATCAATTTCTAAGCGTCTGCAAATAG
This sequence comes from uncultured Clostridia bacterium, assembly GCA_944383685.1. Classification (GTDB taxonomy): domain Bacteria; phylum Bacillota; class Clostridia; order Christensenellales; family UBA1242; genus Caccovivens. The sequence continues at coordinate 19,478 of CALWQM010000001.1, forward strand.
CCAACTGCCGATTTCCATTCAATTGCATTTCCTTTATAGGCGTTATAGAGAGTAGGGCGAGAGAAATTCCCTTCGCCACATATCTTTCTAACACCATTTTTAACTGCAATTTCGTTTAGTTCTTCTTTCTTATTTTCTTTAACAACCGCTGTAACAAGTTTAAATTTAGCCCTGTTAAAGTCAGCGAAAAAACTTTGCACTTGACGTGCTGTGATATCTACAAATCGCTCTTCGCCAAAATAATCAATAAGTTTAGGTAAACAAAACTCGCACCTGGCTTTATAACTCGGCGAAAAACTATTCCCACGAATTTCAAACCATTCGCTTGCAAGTTCTTTAAAGGTAATATTTCTATCTGCAAAATCTTTTTTATCTTTCTTGGTTATTATTTCATTCGCAAGACTAACCCTTAAATTCTTTTCCCATTCCACTGAGTAGGCGATAGCAGAGTCTTTCGCAAGTTTTCCAGCAAGATTTTGAGTGTTACGCCAAGTCGTGCAGAAGAATTTACTTTTCCCAGTTTTAGGGTCGGTTATCTTCGCTTGAATTGCATAGTTAACTAATCCGTTTCTTAATTTTCGTGGAGTCAATGTAGCCATGTTAATTCCCTCTATATCCTGATTTAACCATATCACGATAATATTCATGTTCTTCTCGTGCTTCTTTATTAAATATTTTTATAGCCTTTATTGTGCCTAATCTTTGTGTAGTATTAAAGTTGTAAATAATATCTTCGTATGGTATAAACTTAAACTTACCAGACTTAGTTGTATGCCTTATAAGTTCTTTTAAATTTTCAATAATATAAGCTCTCTGATTTTTTTCATTTATATCTCTTATACCTTCTAATCTCTTAGATTTTTTATATACATAACCATTCTTTAAATTTCTAAACTGTGCATTTATTATGCATACTTCTTTTTCATATTTAGTCCACATTCCCCAAATGGCATGATGACAGTATTTATGAAATAATCCACTATCAAAATTATATTCCATTGTTTTATCTCCTTTTATTCTATATTTTTTGTCAGGTCGAGTTGCAAGAACTCTCCCAAACTATTTAAATTTATCAATATTTTACCGCCAGCATTCAAAACTTGAATTTGACCGCTTTTACAAAGCGTTCGCAAGTAGTAAAGAGTTATAGAAGTATTCTTATCTAAACTTTTAATGATCTCTAGCGTTTCATTGATAGTTCGATACATAATCATCACCTCCTTTTATTATAAAATTTCTTTTCCTACTTATAGGACTCTTTCAATTTAATTAATTCCGTGTAAATCGGCAAATGTAAAGTATTCTGCTTAAATTTACCGAAAAACAGGAAAATTAATTTTTACAATATGCATTGTATTCTCAATTGTTGCATTTGTCAATAATATTTTACATCATAAATAAAATTGTTAAAAATGCTTGCATTTACATTAAGATATATGTTATAATGCAACTAATTTAAAGGAGGGCAAACGCTTATGAAATCTAATTATATTATTAGAATGAGATTAAATGAACTTATGAATGAGTATGGAGTTTCTTTTTCTAGCATAGCAAGATATACTGGAATAAGTAGACAAACAATAACAAGTTATTTTGATGGAAAAAGTAATAATATTCCATTAAACTTTATACAAAAATACTATTTATATTTAAAATCATTAAAACCAGATAAAAATCTAAATTTCTTATACCTAATAGACCCTGATTATCCTACAAAAAACACAACTACTGAAAAAGATTTAAAAATAATAGGGCTTGAGCAGAAAGCCATTGATAATCTTTATAATATTGTTGAATACAAGGGAAATAATGCATTTGATAAATTTTTTGAATCAGAGAAATATTATAAAAAGCCAGAATTAAATGCAGAAAATCTTTATACATTAAATTTAATTCTTTCCAGCCCTGCTCTACAAAATATAGTAGACGAAATGAATTCTTTGCGTGCGAGGGTATACAGTGGCACGCCAAAACATTTAGATTGTATGTATGAACAAATAAAAAATATAGAAAATTTGGTGCAAAATAAAAATTTAAACAACTCTAAAAATAAAGAAGAAGTAGATTTTTATAATGAACTTTTAAGAGACATACAAAATTTATCATTAAATGCAATTCAATTGGAAAATGAACAAAAATATAATTTGCAATATGAAGAAAACTCTGATTACTTTAACTATTTAAAATGGAAATTAGAAAATGCAGTAAAATCTCTTGTAGATGATGTTTCTAAGAAAATTATTGATGAAAATTAAAATTATTATTCCAAGCCTTTCAACATAAAAAATAAGCATTCTACCGAGAGAATGCTTTTCACCGCTTCCAAGCCTATTTGAAAGCCTTTGAGATATAAGTCAGTGTATTTTTGCAAGTGTAGGGTATAGAATATTATAAAGTAAATTTCCTTTTCCTATTAAATTGCTATGGCTGTCGTATGTGTGTCTGCCATTAAAACTTGCAAGAAGTTTACCGCTTCCATTATATAGAAAAATATAGTTTCCGCTTTCTGTCATTCTTCCTATCTGCCTGCCTTGATTATCAAAACAGAAAGACACATGACCATTAACTCTTATATAACCTATTCTTCTTCCGTTTTTATCAAATAAATACAACATAAAAAAATCTCCTTATAAAACTATAACGGAGATTTTTCCTTTTTATTGCGTATTATCTTCTTTTTTATTTTGTTCGAGTTTTGTCTTTATCTCTGGCGGAAGCGGTGGAATAGTTCTTGTTGGTGGCGGTTGCGTTTCGGTAGTCTTTTCTTCCTTATACTCATTTTGTGGTTGCACTTGTTCATTAACCACTTGAATATTTTGATTATATTTTTCTATAACTTGTCCGTTTTCTTCCGCTTTTATCTGTCTTTTCACATCAAAAACATATTGGGATTTATAGGTGCCGATGATTAAAAGTAAACAAGAACCAAGCACTAAAATTGAAATTATAACCATTACAGGTATATTAAGACTATTGCCAAGCAAGAACTTGATGTTTATGTAATCACTAGATGTTTCATCATATGTAAATGTTTCAGTCTTATCTTCACAGCCTAGTGTGAAGGTTTTATCGCCGTCAAAACTTAATGTAAAATCATTTTCTTGGTATTCAAATGTAAAAGCTTCTTCATTTCCGACAGAGAATTCAAACTCGGCTAAGCTACCTGCATACAATATATTCGTAACTTGAACATTGTAAGTTGATTTTTCTATATCTTTTTCAATTATAAAATCAAGGTTTACATATTGTTGCATGCTAGTCGTTCCTGCAATAAAAAGAAAGCACGCTATAAAAACTAAAAATGCAAGCCCACTGTATAGAATGTTAGTATATGATTTATGAGATTTCAACTTTTTATTTTTGACTATGAAGAATATCATAATCGCCAAGAAAATAATCATAAAACCGAAAAGAATAAAAAGGTAACTTATATTAGTTGTCATATCTCACTCCTATGATAAAATCACTAATAAAATAGTGCCTATGAATAAAACTAAAATTATCACTGCTGAAGTTATCACAATGCTTTTTCGTAGTTTTTTTGACTCGGCAGGTTCTTCTGCTATGTAGTCGTTTAGTTTCTTATCAAACACTATTTCATATTCGCTTTTTTTAGTGAAGAAGAAAAAGCAAGCGGAAAGAATAAGCATAATGATTTCACCCGAAGCGAGATAAATAAAATAGGCTGCCGAACCCGCCATGACAGCCTTATAGATAAGCCATGCAATGAAAATCAAATTCATCATTCCGTATGTAATCAAATCTCTTTTCATTTTGCCCACGCACGCCATAATTCCATAAACGACGAAAAGAATGGGAAAGATAAGTTGCAACCAGTCAAAACTTTGCAGCCCATTTTCTATTGAAGAATATATACTCAAAGCGAATAAAGCATACCCAAGCCAACTTACGCCTGCGATTATTTCTAAAACTCCGCCCGCAATTGCAAGACCTGTTCGTTTTTTCATACGCACTCCTTATAAGTTTAGTATACCCTAAAAAATCATAAAAAGCAAGAAATATAGACTTATTTATCTATATTTTATATACTTTTTTGTTCATATTGAGATAACCCGTCCTATTATAAAAAATAAAAAAGCAGATACAATATTTATAAGGAGTATCTGCTATGGAATTAAACGAAATTATAAATCGAATAAGTCAGTTGCGCACCCGTGAAGGCTTGTCTGCAAGGGAATTGAGTCTTAGAATTGGTAAAAACGAAGCGTATATAAACCGACTTGAATATCGTAAGAATTTTGAGCCTTCAATTTCGGTTATAAATGATATAGTGGAAGCCTGCAATTCTTCACTTGAAGAATTTTTTTACTATGATATGAATCAGTATAAGAAAGATAAACATATTATCTCACTTCTTCAAAAGACTAAACCTGAAATAAAAGACTCTATCACTAAGATTTTAGAAAATAGTTAATTTTTTTTACTTAATTGTTCCCATCTTTTATTCAAAGCATCAGTTATATTAGATTCTTTAAGTGTTATTTGAGTTTTTTCTTTAAAATACTCATATCTTAGTTTATTTTCCGCTATTAAATCTGCCCATTTTAATATTTTAACTTTCACATTATCATTATTAATTATTTGGTGATCAGGACCAGAAGATTTTAATCTCATTTTTACAAAATCATCAAAATCTTTTCCAATTAAAATAAATTGCCAATTTGTTTTTGAAAAGCCAGGCTCACTTGTTACAGCATATGCATATCTTTCAATTTGATTAAGTTCTGTTTGACCTAAAATTTTAGAAGGTCTTTTTATTTCAACTACTAAATTTTCAAATACATCTCCAATTTTTTGATTGTTCCACAAACATATATCAGGAATATTATTTAAATTCGGATTTTCTCTTTGTTCTTTTGTAAGTTCAATATCATCTCTTGTTAATTCTTTTAAATGTTTAATTAGTACATTTCTTAAGCTCTGATCATCTGTTCCATATTTATATTTATCTCCAAATATCCATAGTTCTTCTAGCAATAATTTTTGAAATTCTGTTCTTTCTTTCATTTTTTTACCTGAATCTGTATAAACAATTTGATAAAGTTCTTCTAGAAAAGTCAATCTATTAGTTACTTCCTGCATTGTAGAAATTATGTTATTTAAAGAGACATGATTTAATATTCTTGCTAATTCGTCTTGTTTTTCTTTTGATAAATTAAAAACTTCCTGTAAAATTTTTTTGATACTACTTGGATTCGTTTTTATTGCTTCCAATATTAATTGGTTTGTTAATTTCTTGCTTTGTTTGCCTGCAGACCTGGTTTGCGGTGAATGCTTTGCGATTTCTACAGCTACTATATCAAATAATTTACGTTGTTCTTCTTCAATAAAATCGCCACTTATTTCCTTAAAAGGATATGAATCTTCTTCTTGAATTTCTTTTAATAAAATTTGTTCTTCGCTATTTATGAGCTCTTTGATAAATTGATTTAAACATTCATCTGCAAATTTAAGTATATTTAAATAATATTCATCATAATTTTCAGAATCTATAATACCTCTTTGTTTTAGTTCATCAAAATAATTGCTCGAAATATATACAGAAATATTATTTTCAGATGTTTTTAATTTATCTTCGTGATAAACAACATTATCTAATCCGCATATATATCTTTGCTTACTATTTATATTTTTCCATTTTATAATTTTAACCTTAGCATTTATATTTGAAAACTTATAATCGTAATCCTTTTCTACTTCTATGTTATTTAAAATATCTAGCAAAGTACTATCAAATTTTATTTTAATTTCCTTATGGGCTAACAAGTAGCCAGCAAATTCTGATATTAATTCTTCGATGATTTCATTCTTTTTATCTAAAATATTATAATTTTTCTCAAGTATATTCGAAATAATAACAGTCATACCTGTCATTCTCGTATTAGAATCTTCTGCCATTATTGTTATTTTCTTTTTGTTTATGTTATCAAAAATAACTCTAAGTTTTTCTATCTTATCATGGTTATAATAGCTACTATTCCATTCAATTTGAGACCCTAAAGAAAAATAAGTATAACGACCTTCACCAAATTTCCCATGGAATTTTCTTCCTTTTGGCGACAAAAATTTGTTAGCTTTTTCTGACTCTCCGAAATTTTTAAATGCATTATCAGCCTGCTCAAAACTAAGTCCATGTCCATCATCTTTAATAATAATTTTTGTTATATATTCTTGACCTGAGAAATTTATATTTTTTTCAAATTCTATATTTATTTCATTCGCATCAGCATCACATGAATTCCATATCATTTCTTTAAACGCATTTACTGGTCTAACATTTGATTTCTTATCTAGCTTATTGGCACTTAATCCAACTTCTATGATTTTAGTTTCTTGTTCACTCATAAATTACTCCTTTGATTATAATATAACATTATTTTTTATAAAAACATAATATTTTTCTCTAGCTTTATATAAAAAATTAAACATTAGGGGAAAACTTAAAGAATAGGTGGCGTCGTCACGGTTATTTTTTGAGTTTTTAGGGCTTAAATTGTGTTAATAATATAGCCATATAATGATTACATTATATGACTATTTATAGATATCATATAGGCATCCGTTTTCGTGGTTTTGAGTCTGCTGTTTTCGGCTGTTCTTCCGCTTTTATATATTTCTCTTTGCAGTAGTAAAGATTGTTGCCACGATAGGTTTGCATAGGGTTTTTATACACTTGTTCGCTTTCGTAGATATACGAGTTTTCATTGAGATAATTCTTTACATTCTCGTAGGTGTCGGTGTAGATTGTCGGTTTCTTTATGCCTTTTGAATAATGATATAAATTCACGCCCGCTGGTAGTTGCATTTGCATAAGGGCTTTGTTGTGCATGTGGCTATTCTTCTCGTTCACTTCTTTTGAAAGGTGTGGAGTAAGATAGAAATAGACTTCTTGCTTGCCTTTTGGCTTGCCCACACTTGTATATCCGTTTTTCCACGCGTCATTTAGGGTTTGAACGGGCAGAAAGACGCTTCGGGTAGATTTATTAAAGAAAAGTATTGCATGTATGTGAAAGCCCGAATTTTCATCTTTCTTTTCAAGTGTGTTTATATACTCAATTTCGCCGTATTCAGTGAAGTGCTTACGGAGATACTTTATGAACACCTTAAAATCTTCGTTGACTTCCTTCGTGTCAAGTATTTTCTCTCTATAAGTCAGCGTGATTAAAAGTAGTTTTTGAATGTCAATAGTGTTCTCTTTGATTAGGTCTTGTAGTCTTAAATTGCTTTCAAGTAGGCTACGCATACTCTCGCCACGAATGAGTGTCTTTTTGTTTTCAACTATCTCGCCAGTGGAAAGATTGATATGCCTATTTCCAGAAATTCGTTTTATACTTGCTTTTCTATTGCAATTTGTTATGTTGTGTAGTATAATATGATTGTTAACCTTTTTGACTTTGACTAAGTCATTCGGTTTGATTATGTTTGATT
>CALWQM010000002.1 GCA_944383685.1 uncultured Clostridia bacterium
TACTCGACGCTCTTCCGATCTTAATCTCATAAGGACAAGAATATATTTTATTGTTTAGTGAGTGGTTAATTTAAGCCTGTGCGCTTGTTTTTAGCCAAAAGCGGGAGCAACTTGTTGCGGTCTGCTATGGCAATGGTCGAACTTGGTTCGAGTCCCCTTCTAGGTATAATAAAAAACAATCTCAAATGAGATTGTTGAATTTCTGGTGATCTCGAGGGGACTCGAACCCCTGATACCGCCGTGAAAGGGCGGTGTCTTAACCGCTTGACCACGAGACCAATAACTTATGCTTTGTCATTATAATATAAATAAAATCTTGTTGTCAAGTGTTTTTCAATTATTTGTTGAATTTTTAATAAAATTTTTATTTTATGATATTTTTTAATTTTCGTGATATTCATTTCTCGCAATGGCTGAAACATAAATGTTATTTGTGTATTTTGAAAGTTTACAAGCACATGCATTGACAGTTGCACAAGTGGTTACAATGTCATCAACAAGCAAAATTTTTTTATTTTCCACAAGGTCTTTATTTATAATTGTAAATGCATTTTCAAGATTTTTGCTTCTTTTCATGTAAGTTAAATTTTTTTGTTCTTTCGTTTCAATATTCTTTTTTAATGTTTCAAAGCAAGGAATATGTAAAATGTTTGATAATTCATTGGCAAGTTTTTCTGCTTGATTGAAACCTCTTTCTTTCAACTTGTTTAAAGTCATTGGCACAAAGGTAATAAAATCAAAATTTTCACATTTTAACAGTTTTGCCATTTCAACAGCAAAACCTTTTGCAAGATACCTTCTATTATCAAATTTAAAACTTAAAACACTTTCCCTAATTTTTCCTTGATATAAAAATGGGATAAATGCTTTCTTGAAATACCTTTTTTGTGTTTGGCAAAAATCACAAACTTGTGCTTCATTTTTTATTGGCAATGCACAAATTTTGCAGGTGTGATTTTTGTTAAAAGTGACAGATTTTTCACAGCTATTGCAGTAAGGTTTTTCATAAAAATTTGGAATATCCTTGCCACAAAAAATACATTTAATATCATCCGGATAAAGGAATTTTTCAAAAAAATAAGATATTTTGTTAAAAATATCTTTAATTTTTCTATTTTTTTGTGTTTTTTTATTTTTAATTAATTTTTTATTCATTTTTTCTTCGGTAAATATCTTAACTTAATTTGATTATGAAATTTATTTTTATTTCAGTTATTTTTTGTTTTTTGAAATTCTTTGTCTAACAACTTCGTAAACAACTATACCACAACTTACACTTGCATTGAGAGAGTTAACAGAGCCAAAAAGTGGAAGGGTTACCACAGCATCACAATAATTTTTTATACTTTGCTTTGTTCCATTTCCTTCTGAGCCAATAACAATTCCAATAGGGCCAGTAAGGTCAGTTTTATAAATATCTTGTCCGCCAATTTCGGCAGAATATATCCAAAGCCCATTGTCTTTAAGAGTGTCTATTGCTTCTTTAAGGTTGGTTACTCTTGCAATTTTCATATTTGAAATTGCACCAGCACTTGTGCGAACAACTGTTTCATTAACCTGGCAAGCCCTGATTTTGGGAATGATAATTCCATGCACGCCAGCACATTCGCAAGAACGAATGATTGCTCCAAGATTATGTGGGTCTTCAATGCCATCAAGAAGCACAACAAAAGCATCTTCATTCCTTTCTTTTGCCAAGTTTAAAATGTCTTCAACGTCAGCATATTCAAAATCAACAGTTTCAGCAATGTAGCCTTGATGATGTCCTGTTTTTGAAATTTTATCCATAACCTTTTTAGGTAAAAATTCTGTTTTTATTTTATATTTTTTTGCAAGAGAGATAACATCATCTTTTCTTGACATATAATTTTTGTCAATGATAAGTTTGTTTATTGTTGAGCCGTTTTTTATACCCTCAATAACTTCATTTTTTCCTTCTAAGTTCATTTTATTCCCTTTTAATTTTCTTTTATAGATAAATTTAAAATTTCGTTTAACCTTTCTTTTTGCCCAGATAAATATAAATATCCAACAAGTGCCTCAAAAGCCGTGGCTTTTTTATATTCTTCTTCATCAAAATTTTTGGCTTTATGTTTTGCCTTACTGTTTCTTGCACGTCTTACAATTTCTTTTTCTTCATCATTTAGAAATGGGGCGATACTTTCCAAAACTTCCTTTTGCTTTTTTGCATTACAAAATTTTTTTGCCTCGTTATGATAATTTGTGAGTTTTAAAGCATTGTTCCCAGTAAGCACTTGCTCTCGCACAAAAGCTGTGTGAATTGCATCTCCCATAAAGGCAAGTGCAAGAGGGGAAAGAGAATTAAATTTTTCCATATTTTTCCTTATTTTTAATTAATAAATTAATTTTTTGATTGATAAAATAGCACATTAAAATTGAATCATAAAAATATATATCGTTGTTAGTTGTTGAAGCGGAAAAGCACAACATCACCATCTTGCATAACATAGTCCTTTCCTTCAATTCTAACTTTGCCTTTTTCCTTTGCATGAGTGAATGAACCTGCTTCAACAAGGTCATCATAAGAAACAATTTCTGCCTTAATGAAGCCTTTTTCAAAGTCTGTGTGAATTTTGCCTGCGGCGGCAGGGGCTTTTGTTCCTTTTGTGATTGTCCATGCTCTCACTTCTTTTTCGCCAGCAGTCAAGTAACTCATAAGGCCAAGAAGGTCATAACTTGCCACAACCAATTTTTCAAGACCGCTTGATTTAATTCCAAGTTCATCTTTAAACATTTGTCTTTCGTCTTTATCCAAACTTGCCAGTTCTTCTTCAATCTTTGTGCAAAGGACAACAACTTTTGCATTCTCCTTTGAAGCAATTTCTTTAACCACTTCAACATATTTATTTGTTTCTTTTGTCAGGTCATTTTCACCAATGTTTGCAACATAAATAACAGGTTTAGCGGTGAGAAGGGCAAAGTTCTTTAAAATTTTTTGCTCATCTTCATTAAATGTTAAGCTTCTTGCTTGTCCACCTTTTTCCAAAACTTCCTTGATTCTTGAAAGCATATCCACAGTAACGAGCAAACTTTTGTCACCAGTCTGTTTAACAAGTTTTGAATTTTTTTCCAAAAACTTATCAACCTGTTCAAGGTCTGCAAGGGCAAGTTCAGTTTCAATGGTTTCAATGTCACGCTTTGGGTCGATTGAGCCGTTGACATGAATAATTTTGTCGTTTTCAAAGCAACGAACAACGTGCACAATGGCATCAACTTCTCTTATGTGGCTTAAAAATTTGTTTCCAAGCCCTTCACCATGGCTGGCACCAGCAACAAGCCCTGCAATATCAACAAATTCAATGCTTGCAGGGGTGATTTTTTGTGTGTTATACATTTTTCCTAAAACTTCAAGTCTTTCATCTGGAACGTCAACCACACCAATATTAGGTTCAATTGTGCAAAAAGGATAATTTTGGCTTTCAGCACCAGCATTTGTTATTGCATTAAAAAGTGAGCTTTTTCCAACATTTGGAAGTCCAACAACACCAATTTTCATTTTATATCTCCAATTATTTTAAAGTCGATCTTATTATATCAAAAATAAATTTTTTTTACAATAAATATCACAATAAATATTCATTATCACATTTAATATTATTTGAAATTAAACAAAAAAATAAAAAGATGGGAGATTCCCATCTTTTTACATAGACCTTCCATCATTATCTTTATCACGAGGGGTTTGAGTTGCTGTTGTGCTAGCCTCTGCTTGGGTTGCTGTTGGATTTTCAGCAGAAGGATTTACTGTTTCAGGTCCAGTTGCTGTTGCAGTAGGTCCAGAAAGTTCTTTTTTCTTATCGTCCAATAACTTTTTAAGAGCTTCAAATCCACCATCAAATTTGTCAAGTGTGTCAATTTCACTTTGCAACATATCATTGTTCTTTTTAGCTTCTTTAAGCTCTGCCTTTTTACTCTCGATTTCTTTATCATAAGCATTTCTTTCATCGCCAGCAGTTCCACGTTTGTTTTGTTCAAGAGTTGTAAGCTCGTTTTTCTTAGCATCAAGTTGCTTATCATCATCTTTTTTAGCATCTTCTTTTTCTTGTTTCATTCCAGCAACGGCTACTTGTTTTTGACCTATATCTTGACTGATTGCTTCAAGTTCCTCAGGGGTATTAGCTTCTTTAATTTGTTTCATAACCACATCTGCATACTGTTTCAATTCATTTTTCATTGAGTCAGTATTAACAGTTGCAGTGTTTGCTGTGATTTGTTTATCTTCTTCTTTGAGATCAGTTTCACGCAATGCTTCGTCAGCTGTGGTTCTTGCATTAATTTGTTTTTGTTTAACGGTTTCGCCTGTGACAAGAGCTTCAATTAAATCTTTATTTTTTTCAGTTGCTTTGCTAAGGGCTTCTTTTTGTCCTTCCAAAGCTGATATCATATCTTCATTTATCTTGATCAGCTTTTGTCTTTCTGTTTCAGGCATAACTCCCATTTTACCTAGAATTTCATCGGTTGTAAGTTCATCCTGAATAGCTTTTTTCTTATCTTGAAGTGCAGCAATTTCAGCCTTAGTGTTTTCTATTCCATTCTCATATTCAGTTATTTTTCCAGGAAGTTCTCTTTGTTCAGTTTCAAGTTCTCTTGCTTTTACTTCATTTAAGCCTATCAACTCTTTTTGTTCAACAATCTTTTGTTCATATCCCTTGCGTTCTTTTTCAACTTCATCACGTAGTTTTTCTTTTTCTGCAATTTTTTCGTTAAACTCATTTGTGAGCTTTGTTCGTTCTTCTTCGTCTGTAACTGATGCTAACTTGGTTTGAAGGGTGGTTTTAAGAGTTACAATTTCATTGTTAATTTCACCAATTCTTTTTGTGCAATTATCTTGTAGTATAGTGTTTTTTTCAATGGCTGTTTGAGCCGATTCGTTTTGTTTGGATATTTCATCTAACTCATTAGGAATTTCAAGACCTCGTTTAACTGCTTTGTCAATTTCTTTTTCATAATTGCTGACAACTTCTTCTTTACGTTTAATTTGTGCGTTAGTTATTCCTAAATTATCGATTCTTCCTTGTCTTTCGCCACTTGTAAGTCTGCCTTTTGAGTCACCATTTTTCAATGCATCATTTTGTTCGATTAATGCTGCAATTCTTTTGTTAATTTCAACAGTTTGTTCAGCATAATTTTTATTCATAGATTGCAAATGTTCAATGTTGTGGTTTTTAATAAGTTCTTTTTGCTTGTCAAGTTCAACTGCAAGGTTTGCTCTGCCAATTCGTCTTTCTTCAATTTTTTTGTTCCATTCCCAAGGACTTGTTGAAACAACTGCACTTGCAATAAACCCTGCCATAGCCACAGGAATAAGGAAAGGAATAAACACGCTTGCAATTGCAATAATAACGGATGCACCAAGCCAATTTTGCCATTTCTTGAATGGATTATCTTTATCTTTTGTTGGCTCAACCAATTTTTTCTTGTCGTCTTTCTTATCATCCTTCTTTTTTTCTTGTTCGTTTGGTGTGCCAGTTGAATCATTAGGGGTGGTGGTTGCATTTTCAGGGAGGTTTTCTTCTCTTACAGGGTTCTCTGTTACAGGAGTTGAAGGGGTAACAACTTGTTCATGAATTTCAGGCTCGTCATAACTTATTGGTTCTTCAACAGTATATGCTTTTTCATTTTTATTATAAGAAGCCACACGTCTATTTGGAGTGATTTCAGGTTCGTTTGTGTAATCTCTTGCCGCAATGAAATACCTTCCATCCTCAACTGTGTTTTGCTTAAAAGCATTGAATGGTTCTCTATATTTCTCAGCAGTTTCAGCCATGAAACGTTCAACTTGTGGGTTGTCACTGTCAAGAGGATAATCAAGTGTATAAGCATTTGTTCTGCCATACTTTAAAGCGATTTTCAAGCTGCCTTTTTCATTTTCAGCTTTTGCTTTTTCATATTCAATATTCCCAACTTCAAAAAGTCTGGTTGGAAGTTTTTCGTAAGTTTCAGTTTTGCCAGGGATAGCCCTTTCAATGCTAAAATATCCATAAAGTTTGCCGTTATGCTCAACAAATTTTAGTTCTCTTCCATATTTAGTGCCAGATTCTCCGGTATTATATCCTTTAAACACATGGGTTGTGATTGCACCTTTAAGTTGAGGGTTGCCAAAAGTTTTTGTTTCATAAGTGTCATTTTCGGCTGTGAGATGCTGAGAATCAAGCATTGTGCCAGCCAAAATTGTGTTAAATGCTGGATTTGTGATTTCAAATTTTCCAAAAGAAGCACTTCTTTTGTCAATAACTCTTTCCTTTTGTTGATTTGAAATTGCCATTTCAATAAATTCGTCGCTGATTGCAATATCGTAAGGGGCAATCTGGTCATTTTCGGTGCCTTCAATTTTATGATTTCTGTAAACAACACTGTGATTTTCAGCATCGGTAATTTGAAGTCCAAATGCTGAGAATAGGCAAGCCATTTTCCCATTTGCACTTTTAACTCTAATATCCAAATTTTTGTCAACAACAAGATTGTCAAGGGTAATTGATTTAATTCTGCCAAGTTCGTCATAGGTAATTGTGTCTGTTTCAATAGCATTTTTTCTTACATAATCAGTAAACTTATCACTTAATTCATCATCAGCAAAAGTGAGGGAAACTTTTCCATTTTCAGTTTTAACAAAGTTTGCCAAAACTTTGCCTTCTCTTATGATGCTGATCAGGTTGTTTTTATCAGTTGTTGAAATGATTTTTTGAGGAGAAAAACCATTATTTAATTTGATTTCTTGACTGACTCCAATAACTTCATCTCCAATTCTGTATTGGTCAATTTCTTGTGACCTTGTTGGAATGGACATCTTACTTTCTCCAAGTCCTTCTCGTTGCAATGTAACAGGCTTTTCAAAAAGTGTTTTGGCATATTCATCAGCTGTAACAAACTTTTGAGTCTTATTATCATAAACTTTTTGTTGACTGTTCAAAATTGATTGAGAATAGAAATAAGCAGATGGAATTAATCCACTTGGTTCCATACCATTTTCAGTTGCAAATTTTGTGAAAGTGTCAATGTTTTCATTGGCATATTTAACGGCATTAGTCTGTGCATATTCATCAAGCATTATGTTTGAAAGACTTATTTTTTCAAGAAATTCCGGTGAAAAATGGCCATCTTTATCCAAAGCACTTTCTTTTTCAAAATACTTGATTACATTTCCAAGATTTCTTGGATCATTAAAGTCAACAGTTTCAACTCCCAAAAATTTTGCATAACCTTGTTGGTCAAGGAATGCATAATTTGATGCAGTTTGAATGATTTCTTCAAAAGAATATTTTTGTGCAAGAGCATTGTTTGCTGCAAATTCTTTTTGAACATTTTCATCAGCACTTGTTCTTTCACTTTCATAAAAGCGTATGCTTCCAACAATGCCAGCAGGGATGTGATTAGCTTCTGCAAATTCATTGAATCTATCCTGTGCAAGTGAGGAATAAACTAAGCATGTTTGATTCAAACTTTTATCTCTTAATGTGTTTACGCAGCTAATAAATTCAGGACTATATCCCTCTAAATTTGGATTTTTTGAATAAATCAAATTGAAGAAACTTTCAAGTTTTTTATCTTCCGTTGTTCCTTCTGGAAAGTTTGCTGATTCTTCAAATTTTTTGTAATCTTCTGGAAAGTTAACAGTAAGTTCCATTGGAATGGCTGTCAAATTTATAGCAGGTGAGACATTAAGCTCCTCCAAATTAGGTGCTTGGATAGAATGTTCTTCTGCTGTTTCTTCTGGATTTTCACCACTATGTGCGCCATCATCATGGGCTTCTGCTTGGGTATCGCTTGATATTTCTTCAATAACTGGTTCAGCAAGCAATTTTTCTTGTTCTTTAATTGTTTTAACAAAATCTTGCCATTTTTCAGGGATTTCTACAACCTCATCATCTTTTACTGCTCTTATCTTTGCAATACCTACAGTTGCTAAGTCTGCTATTTCTTCATCACTTAATGTTTCATCATATTTTCTTATTAAGGATGCCAAAGACATGTTTATGTTAGCTGAGATTTTCTCTCTGGTTTCAAGTTTTTCTTCGTCGGTTCCTTTTTCATAATTTACTATCAAAGCCCTTAATGATTGTTGAGCTTCTTCATCAAACAGTTCAAAAGGAATATCACTTTCGCCATCTTTAAAATATTCTTCCATAACAGGAGAATTTTTAACAAATGCAGCAAATTCCTTATTTTCTTTTGTTTGAGAAGGTTTTATCCATTCATATTTTGGGTCAAATTCAGTGACTGTTGGTTGCACTTCATCCGCACTTTCTGTATGGGTTGTTTCTTCGGCAACAGAACTATCATCGCTATCAGGTTGCACTCCTCCGTCAGCAGGATTCCACATATGTTCAAATTCTGTTGATTCAATATAAGTTCTTTCAATTTGAGATACAGTTTTTTCAAATTGTTCTTTCTTAGCTTTATCTTGTTCAGCTTCTTTTTTATCAATTAAATAAAGCATACGATTTTCATCGCGGTATCCATTAAATAATGAAGATAAATTTTTATGTTTACCTACATATTCCATTTTGGCATTGCGTCCATAAATAACTGAAACATATTCTTCTTTATCATCATTAATAAGAGCATCAATTTCTTCTTTTTTTGGGAATGTCTCCATTCTTTTATCAAAAGTTTCTTTTTTTGCCTCATCTAATTTATCATTTAAATAAAATTCCACACATTTTCTGTCGGAATTAAGTTTCTTTTTTTCTTTTTCACTTGCAAATTTTAAGGCATATATTCTTGCTGTATGTAATTCAAAACTTTTTAAGATTTCATCAACATTTTGTTCAGTATATTTTTTTGCCATAAGTCCTCCATTTCATTTTTTAAATTATATCATTTTTGTTATATTTTGTCAAATTTTGGCTTTAAAATGTTTATGTTTAGTCTTATTATTTATCTATTGTTGTTTAATTAATATAAAAAGGTTGAAATTTTTTTAAGTTTTTGCTAAAATTGATATAATTATTAAAATGGAGTAAGTATGGGACTTTTTGGAAATGAAAATAAATCACAAGTTAAAAAACTAAAAAAGATTGCAGATAAAGTTATTGCATTGGATGAAAAATATCGTTCATATAGCGATGAAGATTTAAGAAAGTGCACTGATGAATTTAAGGAAAGATATAAAAATGGCGAAAGTTTAATGTCGCTTCTTCCTGAGGCTTATGCTGTTATGCGTGAGGCAAGCGACAGAGTTTTAAAGATGCGCCATTTCTATGTTCAAATTCTGGGTGGTATTGCACTCCATCAAGGGCGTATTGCAGAAATGGCAACTGGTGAAGGTAAAACCTTGGTGGCAACTCTCCCTGCATATCTCAATGCGTTAACTGGTGAAGGAGTGCATGTTGTCACTGTCAATGAATACCTTGCAAAGCGTGACGCTGAATGGATGGGTAAAGTTTACAGATTTTTGGGGCTTACTGTTGGCATTGCGGTTTCAAACATGAGTGAAGTTGAAAAAAGAAAAGCTTATGCATGTGATATCACCTATTGCACAAACAATGAACTTGGCTTTGACTATCTTCGTGACAATATGGCTGTAACCAAGGAACAAAGAGTTCAAAGGGGGCATGCTTTTGCCATTGTGGATGAAGTTGACTCAATTCTCATTGATGAAGCAAGAACACCTCTTATTATCTCTGGACGTGGAATGAAATCTGGTGAGCAGTATATCCAAGCGCAAAGATTTGCAAAGACCTTGAAACCAGAAGATTATGAAAAAGACGAAAAAACAAAGGCTTTGAACCTTACTGAAAGCGGTATTGCAAAAGCTGAAAGATATTTTAAACTTGACAACTTGTCCGACATTGACAACCTTGAACTTAACCATCACATTAACAATGCGTTGAAAGCGAATTTCATTATGTTCCGTGATGAAAACTATATTGTTAAAGATGGCGAAGTTGTTATTGTTGATGAATTTACAGGACGTTTAATGCCTGGCAGACGTTATAATGATGGGCTTCACCAAGCGATTGAAGCAAAAGAAGGTGTGGAAATTAAGGATGAAAACAAAACTCTTGCAACCATCACTTTCCAAAACTATTTCCGTCTTTATAACAAACTTTCTGGTATGACAGGAACTGCAAAAACGGAAGAAGCAGAATTTAGGGCAATTTATAGGCTTGACGTTGTTACAATTCCATCAAACTTGCCAAACATTCGTAAAGATGAACCAGATATTATTTTTTCCACTGAAAGAGGTAAGATAAGAGCAATTATTGAAGAAATCAAAAGACGTCATGCAACTGGGCAACCAATCTTGGTGGGAACTATCACCATTGATAAGAGTGAGCTTATTTCAAAAGCATTGAAAGAAGCAAAGATTAAACACACAGTTTTGAATGCTAAAAACAACGAAATGGAAAGCCAAATTGTTGCACAAGCAGGGCGAAAGGGTGCTGTTACCATTGCAACAAACATGGCAGGTCGTGGAACTGATATTTTGCTTGGTGGTAACCCAGAATTTATGGCAAAGAAAAAAATGAAGGATGAAAACTTCACAGATGAACAAATTTCTTATGCCACTGCCTTCAACACTGTTGAAAGTGCAGATTTAAACAGAGCAAGAGAAAGATATAACGAACTTTACAGCGAATTTAAGAAGATAACTGATGCTGAAAAAGAAGAAGTTAAAGAAGTGGGTGGTCTTCATATTATTGGAACAGAACGCCATGAATCAAGACGTATTGATAACCAGCTTCGCGGACGTGCTTCCCGTCAAGGTGACCCAGGTTCAAGTGTTTTCTTCATTTCTTTTGAAGACGATTTAATTAAGCGTTTTGCAGGAGAAAAATTTAAGAAACTCGCAACTTTCTTTAAACTTGAAGAAGATACACCAATTCAACTTAAAATTATGTCCAGACAAATTGAGTCTGCTCAAAAGAAAATTGAAATGCAAAACTTTGCAATAAGAAAAACAGTTCTTCAATTTGACGATGTTTTGAATGCTCAAAGAGAAATTATCTATAAGCAAAGAAACAGTGTGCTTGATGGTGAAAGTGTGCATGAGCAAGTTATGAATATGATGCCACATCTTGTTTCAACTTATGTAAATCGTTGCGTTGACCCAGAAAAACCATATTTTGATTGGGATTATGAAAAGATAAACAAGGAACTTGAAAACGGCATTCTTGAAAAAGGACAAAACAAAATCACAGAAGAATTTTGCGAAGGGTTTGACATTGATGATTTCAATGAAAAAGTTTTGGAACTTGCTAAAAATAGATACATGGAAAGAATGCAAGAAGCAGGAAAAATTGGAATTGATTTTGAAAAGATTGAAAAATTTGTGCTTTTGAAAGTTGTTGACACAAATTGGATGAATCATATTGACGATATGCAAATCATGAAAAATGAAATTTTTGCTCGTGGATTTGGTAATCAAGACCCAATTCTTGCCTATAAGAAAGATGGTTTTGAAATGTTTGATAAAATGATTGACAGAATCAGGGAAACCACTTGTCTTGTGCTTTTAAACACAAAGATTGAAGTTAGACGTCCAGAACCAAAGCCAGAAACAACACTTAAAAACACAGAAGCAAAAAAATATGACCCAAGCGAACGCCCACAAGAAAGAAAAATTCAAAAAACAGTTGTAAACACAACCAAAAAGGTTGGCAGAAATGACCCATGCCCATGTGGAAGCGGAAAGAAATATAAAAACTGTTGCATGTTAAAAGAAGGAAATTAATTGTGATAAAATGGAAAAAGCAGATATTTAAAATCTGCTTTTTTTGATATTGACATGGGGATAATATAGTGATAAAATATGGTTGAATTTTAAAGTTGGGAGTATTATTATGGATGAAATTAGGCAAGTGAGTGAAGATGTTGTTATTAAAGAGGCTTTGAAATGGTGGGTGAATATTCTTTCTTCAAAAGATGCACCAAGGTCTTATGAAAAGGAATTTGTTGAAAATTATGGTGAGATAGAATCAATCAGCCCAAATATTTATAAGCAGTTTATTGATTCTGCAAAACGTTTAGACAGAATTGCCGCAGTTGAGAGAAAGGTTGTTGCATTAAATGAAGAACAAGTGAAAAAATTTATTGAAACCGCTGTTCCAATAATTAGAAAGGAAATTAAAGAAAGGGGAATTGCATATCTTTATACTGATGAATACGCAATGGCAGGTGGAACACTTGCACTTATTGCATATAAATCAAACATTCCAAATAATGGAAATATTGGGGAAGATGGCAAAAGGTTGGCAACAGCATTTCCAGAAGGGGTTGAAATGTATGTTTCAAGAGAAAAAATTGATGTAAGGTATGACGAAAAAGGAGTTTTACACACTGTTTATGAGGTGCCAAAACTTGAAAAAGGAAATAATGTTAACAGAGAATTTTTGCAAAAAAAGATAGATGAATATAATCAAAAGAAACTTTAATAATGAAATTAAAATAAAAAAGGCAACATATAAACTGTTGTCTTTTTTTAACAATATTTAAGCTTTGTTAATATTTGTGGAGATTAACCACGATTATATTTTTTATTGAATTTTTCAACATTACCACTTGCATCAACAACTTTCTTTTTGCCTGTGTAGAATGGGTGACATTTGTTGCAAATATCAATTTTGATTGTATCTCCCTTTACACAAGAACCTGTTTTAAAAGTGTTTCCACATGCACATACAACTGTAACTTCATGGTAATTTGGGTGTGTATTTTCCTTCATATTTTTCTCCTTTTAGTCACCAATGTATGGAAGTAATGCCATATTTCTTGCTCTTTTGATTGCGTTAGCAAGTTCTCTTTGATGGTAAGAGCAAACGCCAGTTTGACGTCTTGGCAAAATTTTACCTTTTTCTGTGACGAATTTTCTAAGTTTAGCAACATCTTTATAGTCAATAGGTGTATCACTTCCAGCAACGCAGAAAGCACAAACTTTCTTTTTTGAAGTTGGCTTACGGAATTTTTTTACAACCTTTTCTTCGGTTTTAACTTCGTTCATTATTCTCTCCTTTTTCACCACAAAAGTGGCTGATTTTTATCAAATAATTTTTAGACAAATTGATTTTATAATCTCTATTCTAGTTACAAAGTGACAAGCTTAATTTCACGAGTAATTAGAATGGGAGACTGTCATCATCAATTTCTTCAAGTTCTGCTGTTTGTTTAGGTTCATTTTTTGGTTCGCTTGGCATGAAATCGCCACTGCCGTCACTGCCACCACGAGCAGAACTAATAAATTCAACTTCGTCAGCAACAACGTCTGTTGTGTAACGTTTTGAGCCATCTTGTGCATCATAACTTGATGTTTGAAGGCGACCAACAACAGCACACTTTGAACCTTTTTTCAAAAATTTATGGCAATTTTCTGCTTGATTTCTCCAAACAACAATATTAATGAAATCAGCATCTCTTTCGCCATCAGCATTAGCAAATCTTCTTGTAACTGCAAGTGAAAATCTGCAAACAGAAACACCACTATTAGTGGTTTGAAGTTCTGGGTCACGAGTAAGATTTCCAATTAAAATAACTTTGTTCATAAATAACTCCTATTTTCTAACAAACATTTGACGAACAATTCCGTCAGTGATTGTCATAAGTTTGTTCATAGCATCAACTTCTGCTGGGTCCATAGTCATATTGAAAATAACATAGAAACCTTCGTTTTTGAAGTTAATTGGATAAGCAAACTTTTTCATACCAACTTTTTCAACGCCTTCGATTGTGCCTTTGTGAGATTCAACATAAGCTTTAAACTTGTTGATGAGTTCTTCTCTTTTTTCTTCACTAGCATCACCAGCGATGATAAACATAAGTTCATACTTATTCATCTTTCTACCTCCTTTTGGACTAATGGTTTTTGCATTTGCGCAAAAACAAGGACAGTTTTTTACTGCTGACGAAATAATAACACATTTTAAAAGGCTTTGTCAAGTATTATAATTTATATATTATTAAGATTTTTTAATAAACCTGGTAAAATTTCTTAATAGACTGATAAGATTAGCATACTGACAAGAACTGAAAGATATTTTTAGAAACTGAAAAATATCCATTGCATAAGCGGGGTAGTCAATGATTTTGTTATGAATTAAATAAAAATGTCAATAATTAAGGCATGAAGAACTTGTTTTTTCCATGCTCTAATGGTGCTGTGTGTCAAAATGAAGATAGGCGTGCATTATCTCTTATAGATTGTGACGGCGGAAAAAAACTTTTCAGCGAAAACACAAAAAATAAAGTTATTTTCTGGCATTTTCCGTTTGCAAGAGGTTTGCAGTATTTTATCTTTGGCATCTTGGCACTTTTTAAAACACTTTTTTGGTCGGCAAAGGTGTGTGAAAAAAAGAAGAAAAATGAAAAGGATTACACAGTTTGGATGGCACTTTTGATGGCTTTTTTTGGTGTTTTCTTTGCTGGAATAATTATTGGCTATTTGCCTGGAAAACTTGGCTATTTTCTTGTTGGGGCAAATGGGTCAACTCTTTTAAGAAACTTTTTGATTTCATTTTTTAGGATAATTCTGTTTGCAATTTTTCTTATCTGCCTTAAAGCTTTTCCTGTTATGAGAGAGTTTTTCCGCTTTAACAGGGCTTGCGATTTGGTTTCCATTTATGGGGATAATGCAAGGGGAAAATATAAGAATGGGCTTTGTGAACCATTGAATTTTTTAAATTACCTAATATTTGTTTTCTTTTTGGACATTTTTGTGGTAACATTTATTGGAATAAGCATGGGATATTTTTTAAATTTTCTTGTTAATTTGGCAATTTTTATCCTATGCACAATGGTTTGCTATGAAATTTTGTGGTTGATTGATAAAAGTGGATGGAGCTATTTGAAGTCACTTTGCTTTGTAACATCATTTTTTGTGACAATGCGTCCATCAATCACGCACGTTGAAACCGTTTTAACAGCACTTACGGAAATAAATTTTTTAACAACACAAAAGGACAGAAGTTATATGGAAGATGAAAGCAAAAAGCCTTTTTCAGTTGTTTACACTGAGGTGAGAAACAAACTTCTTGCCAGCAACGTGACTGACAAAAGTGATGCTGATTGGATAATTGCAACAGTGCTTGGAAAAAACCGAGCAGAAATTAAGCTTGTTGAAAGCGTCACTGAAAAGGAATATAAGGACATCATGAAAGCAACAAACAGGCGTGCAAATGGTGAAAGTGTGGACAATATTTTTGGTTACACAGAATTTTACGGGCTCAGGTTTGATGTCAACAAAAAAGTTTTAACTCCAAGACCAGAAACAGAAATTTTGGTGGAACAGGTTTTAAGATTTTGCAATAAAAAAACAAAGGTTTTGGATGTTGGAACAGGAAGCGGGGCGATTGCAGTTACAATTGCAAAAAACAGCGAAGCGCAGGTTTCGGCTCTTGATGTAAGCAAATCCGCACTTATGACAGCGCAGGGCAATGCAAAAAAACATGATGTTAAGATTGAATTTATTCATTCAAACCTATTTGAAAACTTGAAAAAAAGAAAAAGATTTGATATAATTGTGTCTAATCCGCCATATATTCCAACAAAAGACATCTCAAAACTTGATGTTAATGTAAGGGAGTGCGACCCAAAAATTGCACTCGATGGTGGCGAAGATGGGCTTTTCTTTTACCGAGAAATAACAAAAAATGCCATACCGCATTTGAACAATGGTGGCATGATTTTCTATGAGGTTGGAAAAGGGCAAGCAGGAGCTGTGAGAAAAATTTTGAAAGAAAACGGCTTTAAAGACATAAAAACAATTAAAGATTACAATAAAATTGAAAGGGTGATTTGTGGAAAACTATAAGGAATTTTTGGAAAAAACAAAAAAATCAAAAGAAAGATATGATGAATTAACTCTCCTTATCATGAAACCAGAGATTATTGCGGATAACCGTGAGTGGAAAAAATTGGTTAAGGAACATAACTCTCTTGAAGATATTGCAAATGCATATTCTTCTCTTTTATCATTATCACAAAATTTGGAAAAGTGTGAACAAGATGTTGAAAATGAGCAAGACCAAGAGATGAAGGCTCTTTTTGAAAACGAAATTGAAGAACTTAAAGAAAAAATTGAAAAACAAATTGAGGAAATAAGAATTTTGCTTTTGCCAAAGGATGAGAATGATGAAAGCAACGCAATTTTAGAAATTCGTTCCGCTGCTGGCGGTGAGGAAAGTGCACTCTTTGGCTTGGAACTTCTTAGAATGTATACCCATTTTGCAGACAAGAATCGTTGGAAAACTGAAATTTTGGATATTAACGAAACCGAACTTGGAGGAATAAAAGAATGCACAGTGCTTTTCAGGGGTAAAGGCGCTTATTCAAAACTTAAATATGAAAGTGGTGTGCACAGGGTTCAACGCGTGCCTGAAACTGAAAGCCAAGGTCGTGTTCACACATCAACTGCCACAGTTGCAGTTTTGCCAGAAATTGAAGATATTGATTTTGAGATTTTGGACAGCGACCTTAAAATTGATACATACAGAAGCGGTGGTGCAGGTGGTCAACATGTCAACAAAACGGAATCTGCAATAAGAATCACACATCTTCCAACAGGTATTGTTGTCACATGTCAAGATGAACGTTCTCAACTCAAAAACAAGGAAAAGGCAATGAACATCTTGAAAAGTAAGTTGTATGACTATTACCGTGAGCAACGTGACAGCGAATACGAGCAAAACAGAAAAAGTCAAGTTGGCCGTGGAAACAGAAATGAAAGAATAAGAACCTATAATTATCCACAAGGTAGAGTTACAGACCACAGAACAAACCTTTCTTCCTATGATTTGGAAGGGGTTTTAAATGGTAACATTGAAGAATTTATTGATGCCATGATAATTAAAGAAAGAACAGAACTTCTTGCAAATTTATAAAACAACAGAACAATTCGCTAGCTCACATTAAGAGTTGCTAACGCAACATTAAGAGGCAACAATGTTTAATTCGCGTTGCTTATATTAAGATCGGACTTTGTCCGCATTAAGAGTTGCCTTTGGCAACATGAAGAGAAATTGCAAGGCAATTTCATTAAGAGCAAGGTAAACCTTGCATTGTGGTAGATTTATAGTTTATATAAAATTAACTTTCGCATAAACTTTGCTTAGTGTGAAAGTTTTTTATTATGAAACATTTGTTTTCTTGAAAATGCGTAAATTTTTAATATTTTAGAAAGATATAAAAATTTTGGCATAAAAAAAGACCTTGAATTTTCAAGGTCTAATTTTTAATTTATCTTCCTAATAAAACTCTTGCTGCGTTAACGATTACACGGCCACCTTCCTCTAATGATGGTGAACCAGGTTCAAGTTCACTTGAGTCAACCAAACCATCAAGAACATGGAATTCATTTAAGATAACAGGTAATACAATATTAAAGAATAAGATTAAAGCAATTGTTACAACGATTGATACAATGATATTGATTAATCTCTTTTTTGATTCTTCACGTTGTTCACTTGAATCTGCTCTTGCCATTTTAACACCAACATAAACTGCGTAAACAGCACCACAAGCGCCAACCAAAATCAAAGCAATCCATAAAACCCAGTTAATTGCATTTAACAAAGTGCCAATCCAGCTTGCATTTGCAACTTTTCCTGCTAAATCTCCCCAAGTTGCAATATCTTTAATTTTTAACAACAAGTCCATGAATCTTTCCTCCTTTAAATATTTTCCTCAAAACAAGAAGTTTTATTCTTAATTTTTGATTACATGCATATAATAACACATAAAAAATTATTTTCAAAACAATTTTAACAATTTTTTTAAAATATTTTCAAAATATTTTTTATTTAGATATTATGTGACAAAAAAAAGATTTGTATGCATTCACACAAATCTTTTATTTTCATTATTAATTTTATCATTAAAGGCTTAATTAAACAAGTTGACGGAAAACATTGTTGCAACAGCTTCCGCCCCAGTTATTGTTCCAGTTTCCATTCCAGTTATTATTGTTGCTTAAACCTAAAAGCAATAACAAGAGTATGTTGGTGTTGGTTGCAAGGTTAGTGTTGTTTGCAGAACTTAAAGTTGACAGCAAAAACACCCATAAAAAATCTTGTGATGACATAAACTCCTCCTTTTCAACAAAAATGTTTAAAATAAGTCTTTATTTGCAGTGCGTAGATATCCCATTATTTTGACTTTTTCTCTTTTGTTTGGCAAAATATTTATGTTTAGTGTTACATCTATTTTTATGCGCAAATAATTTTTGTTGACACAAAAAGGGGAAAGTGATGGAAAAATTAATCAAATTAACAGAAAGAAATAAATATGAAGTGCTTAAAATTCTTCCAGATGACGAAGTTGTGGATAAGCTTGCACTCTATTTTCAAAACTTTTCAGACCAAACAAGAATAAAGATTTTGTCTTGTCTTTCTATTATGGATATGTGTGTTAATGACATTTCACGTGTTTTAAACATAAATCAAACCACAATATCTCATCAACTTAAAACCTTGAAAGACCAAGATTTAATCGACTATAAAAGAGAGGGGAAAATAATTATGTATCGGCTTAAATCTCAATATGTTAATGATATGATGCTGTATGCGGTGAAGGTGACAGAGGCATAAGTTATTGTGAAAATAGAAATTGGAAGATTAAATTGCAAATTTGGTTAGTTAAGTTGATACAGAAACAATATTAAGAGTTGCTGGCGCTTCTTCATGCAAAACTTTGGTTTTGCTTTTAATGTTGCGACAGCAACTCTTAACATTGCCACTCTCTTTTACTTTACAATTGGTGTTTGTTGTGCTATAATAAGCCCGTTATGAAAAAGAAACTTTTTCTCCATTCTTGTTGTGGACCTTGTTCAACTGTTTGCATTGAAAGGCTTATTAACGATTACGATGTAACCGTGTTTTATTATAATCCAAACATATACCCTTTTGAAGAATATGAAAAAAGGAAGGAAGAGCAGAAGAAAGTTTGTAAACATTTCAATGTTCCTGTTATTGATGGCGATTATAATGAAGAAAAGTGGCTTGAATTTGTGAAAGGCCTAGAAAATGAGAAAGAGGGTGGAAGTCGTTGTGAAAAATGCTTTTTCTACCGCTTGGAAGAAACTTGCAAAAAGGCGAAGGAACTTAATTTTGATATTTTTGGAACAACACTCACAGTAAGCCCACATAAAAGCACACCTATTATTAATAAGGTTGGAAATGAGCTGTCAGTGAAATATGATTTTCCATATTTAGAAGCAAGTTTTAAAAAACAAGATGGGTATTTAAGAAGTATCAATCTTTCAAAAGAAATGAATTTATATAGGCAAAACTATTGTGGTTGCCGTTTTTCTGTTAGGAGTTAATTTTGAATTATAATAATGAGGAGTTTATACAATATAATAAAAAGAAGAAAAAGAAAGAAACAAAATCAATAGCACTATATTTAACAACACATATAACCCTTTACATTGTTTTAATTTTTTTCCTTATTTTTTTTGCATGGTACACATATTTTGTTGCAACCCATAGGTATTACATTGTTTATGGACCGTCCATGAAGCCAATTCTTAATGACACCATTGCTGACGACAGGGCTGACCTTGGAACCGATGCTGTTTATGTTGATACCACTGGAAAAATAAAAGTTGGCGACATTGTTGTTATTGAAAATGTTTCAACTGAAAGTGAAAGTATAATTAAAAGAGTGGTGGCAGAAGAAGGTGATTTTGTGACCATTGCACAGGATAATGACGGCTATTACTATTTATATAAGATACAATCAGCATATATCAAAGAAAATGCAGACGGTGAAATTGAAAGTTTACTAACTGATGATGAAGCAAAGGTCGTTGAAAACAAGCGTTTAACTGGTTACACTATTGAATACGACAAATGGGCCAATGAAAATCCTGCTGGAAGAAGCTATCAAGGGGTCACTTACGATTCAAAATTTTATAATAAATTTATAGACGCTTATATAAAAGGGAATAATAATTATAATTATTATATATCTTCAAATAATCTAATTTATTTTCAGGTTCCTGAAAATTACACCTTTTGCTTGGGGGATAACAGAGCTCATTCAAACGATTCAAGATATTATGGTTTTATTTCAAAAGATGACATTGTTGGAAATGTTGATATAATTGTTTATGACTACTCTTTTGGAAATCAAGTTCTCGAAGTAATTAAATTCTATTATAAAGAAGTTGAAGAATTTTTTGCAAGATAGTTAAAATTGTTTGGAATTTACGAATGTTTATGCTATTATAATACTAGCATTTAGTGCTAAATTTATATCACAGAAAGGAGAATAAGTATGAATAAAGGTGATTTCATTAAAGCAGTTGCTGATAAAGCAAATTGCACAATCAAGGATGCAGGAATTGTGTTTGATGCTATGGTTGACACAATCGTAAGTGTTCTTAAAGAAGGAGATAAAGTTGTTATCCCTGGTTTCGGTTCTTATGAACTTGTAAGCAAGGCTGCAACAACAAAAATCAATCCTCTCACAAAGAAACCTGTTAAGGTTGCTGCTTGCAAACAACCAAAATTCAAATTTGGTAAAAGCTTTAAAGCAATTTTCAATGCTTAATTGAATTTAAACCTTTTAAAAAAGACGCTTAAATTGCGTCTTTTTTTATTTGTTTTTGCAAGTAAAAGTTTTAAGAAGTTTATTTGTGTCATAAAAACTTATTATAAATACGAATCTTTGTTTATTTGTAAACATAAAAAGAAAATTTAAAAATTCTTGAAAAATATCAAAAAAATGCGTGAAAATTAATTTTTTTGTAATTTTTACGCATTTTTTAATAAATATTTGCAAGATTATTGGTTGAAACCTTTTTCACATTCTTCTTTATCTAGGTCGATTATGATATATCCTTGTGGGGCATGGCATAGTGGACAAGCTTTGAAACCTTCCTTTGAATTTTCAACATAACCACAAACTGAACATTTCCATTTGGTTGGTTCGTTGCGTTTATACATCTTGTTGTGTTTATAAAGATTGCCCAAATAATCAAGCATTTTGTGATGTGTTTCTTCCACACGGGCAACCATTTCAAAAGATTTTCCAATGTCGGCAAAGCCTTCGTCATAAGCAATTTTTGCAAATGACGGATAAATGTTTTTTGCTTCGGAAAGTTCAATCAATGCTTCGCCAAGAAGTGATGTTTTAAGTTCAGGTGTTTCAAAAGGGTAGCCTGCTTCAATTGAAATATTTTTGCATTTTCCCGCTGACTTTTCCACGATGTAGTCATAAAAAATTTTTGCATGTGCCATTTCATTTTTAGCCAAAGTTTTCATTGTGTCACTGATAAATTGTTGGCTGTCTTGAAGCGCCATTTTGCTCATGAATTGATATCTTGCACCTGCTTGGCATTCTGCGGCAAAACTTCTTGCAAGATTTGTTTTTGTTACACTGTCATTAAATTCCATATTTTTTCTCTCCTCTAACTAAATATTGCCCAATTAATGTTTATTATTCATTTGCTTTTTTTTATTTTTTTGTTTACAATATAGATATAACTTTAACAAAAGGAAAGGAGTTAATATGTTTCTTGGAGATAAAGGAAAACCAACGAAGTATCATACCATAAGAAAAAATTATTATCTTATAATTGATAACGAAAAAATGACAATAAACAAACTTATTGCAAAGCTTGGTTTTTACACCGTGCGCTATGACGGCAAAATTAAGGAAGAAGAAGTTGTTTATGATACTGATAAAAAGTTATTGACAGGGGTTGGACTTATGCTTCGCAAAAAGATAACGCCTGAGAGAGCATATTTTTCCTTGATAAGAGTTAACA
The DNA here is from genome assembly GCA_944383685.1 of uncultured Clostridia bacterium. Classification (GTDB taxonomy): domain Bacteria; phylum Bacillota; class Clostridia; order Christensenellales; family UBA1242; genus Caccovivens. Next base: position 21,725 of record CALWQM010000002.1, read on the forward strand.
GCCTTGCAGATTCTTCACAAGTAAGAGAAAAGAAATCTTTTCTTGGTGAATGTGAAATCAATGATGCTCCAAAAGATTTTCCAGTTCAAATTGCTGATGAGATAAACAACATTTTTAACAACCTTTTCACAATCAATCTTGTTGACATTGTTAAGCATTGCGAAGAATATATAAGGATAGAAATTAAGGGAAATAGATACAAGATCATAAGCGGAACTGGTTACGAAATGACCTGCTCTTTTGAAGATTTAAAGATTAGAGATGTGCGAACTGGCAGGAAGGGTAAAAAGAGAATTTTCTCAATCAAAATGGAAGATGACCCAAATTATGAAATGGAAAGGGCACATGTTGACAAAATAATTGCAAGATATTGCAAAGAACTTGCACCTGTAAGAAAAAATAGATTTGAAATTGCAGAAACTGTGGTGAAAGAAAGAGAAATTTCACCAGAAGAACTTAAAAAGCAAAAGAAAGAAGCAAAGGAAAATCGAAAAAAGAAGAAGCAACCTGTTGAAGAGTAACTTCTTCTTTTTTTATTCTTAAAAAGTTTTTCCTATCATATATTAAAGTGTGGAAAAGAAAAAACTTACTTTTGGAACTAAACTTTGTTATGGTATTGGTAATCTTGGCTATGGCAGTATGGGACAAACTGTCAACAGTTTTATCATGTTTTTTGCCACAAGTGTTATGGGGATTTCTGGGGTTTTGGTGGGTGCTACCATTGCGGTGACATCTTTGTGGGATGGGCTTTCCGACCCAATTATTGGGTATTTTTCGGACAGAACAAAAAATAAGTTTTTTGGCAGGCGACTTCTTCATATGCTTATTGCATCATTTTTGCTTGCCATTTGTAATATTTTGCTTTGGACATGCCCAATTGAAAAAGGTTCTAATATGGCGATTGCATGGCTTATGGGGTTTCTCTTATTGCAAGAAACATTCAACACATTTTTTGCAACTCCATATTCTGCGCTTTGCATTGACATTGCACCAGACTATAACGACCAAACAAAAATGCAAAGTTTTAAGTCTGTGTTTTACATCTTGGGCATGATTATGCCAAGCATTTTGATGTATATCTTTATGCCGTCTGCAAGCATTGGAATGCAAACTCAATTCAATAAAGATGGGTATATATACATTGCAATAGTAAACTCTGCACTTGTTATTTTGTGCGGGCTAATATCAGTTTTTGGAACAAGAAAAAGAGTTGTTTCAATGCCAAATTATGATAAAAGTGCAGTTGAAGAAGAAAATGAACTTAAAAATTTGGAAAATAAAACAAATGAAACCACTCAAAAAAGTGAAGGTAAAAGAAAAAAGAAATTTAGTTTTAGAAAAGAAAAGCACAATAGTTCCGGTGAAACAAAACAGGGGTTTGGAAAAATTATTGGCGGATATGTTGACACATTAAAGAAAAAGGAATTTAGAACGGTGATGCTTGGTTATTCAGTTTCCCTGATTGCATCAATTTTCATAACTTCTGTTGGCATGCATCTGTTTACATTTTGTTACCACTTTTCAAGTTCACAGATTTCAATTATTATGATATGTCTTTTTGGTGGGGCAATTTTATCGCAATTATTGTGGGTAAATATGGTAAAAAAATATGATAAAAAGCAAACTTTGATTTTTGCACTATGTTTGTTGCTTGTTGGCATTGCACTCACAAGTGTGACTTTTCTTTTCAGGACTTATTGTTCAAGTGATTTTATCTTTTGGTTTGTTCTTCCATGTATTTTTGTTTGTGGACTTGGTTCGGGAGCATTATATTCATTACCACATTCAATGTATGCTGACGTTGTGACAATGGAGCAGTTTAAGACAAAAGAAAATAATGCTGGAAGATACACTGGATACTATACCTTTACTTACAACTTCACAAATTCAGTCACACTTTTGATAATTGGAGTCTTGCTTGATTTAATTAAATTTGATTCAACTGAACCTGTTCAAGCATTGTCGGTTCAAGCGGGACTTGGCAAGATTGTCTTTTTTGGAAGTGCCATAGCAATAAGTGTTGCTATCCTTATATTTTCAACTTATAAAATAAAAAGGGCTGATGTTTTAAAAGTTCAAATAAAGGAAATTGAAAAAGAAGAGAAAGTTGAAAAAATTAAAAATTAATAAAAATATTTTAAAAAAATATAAAAAAAATATGATAAAAAATCAAATTTTTAAGCATTTTTTGGTATTTGATAAATATTTTTAATTATTTTTTAATTAATTTGTAAAATAAATAAAAAATGGTTTAAAAATTACCATTTTTATTTTATATATATTTTCAAAAAAAATTAATTTATTTTGATTTTATTTCTTGCAACGGCCGTAACATAAACATTTCTTACTTGTTGTTTTAATATTTTTGAACACTCATCAACAGTTGCACAAGTTGTTATGATATCATCAACCAAAAGACAATTTTTGTTTTTGATTTCATCTTTTTTAATAAGCCTAAATGAGCCTTTCACGTTTTCGCTTCTTTCTTTATAATTTAACTTTTTTTGAGGTCTGGTCTCTTTAATTTTCTCTAAACAATCAATGACGGGAAGGTTTGTAAGTTCTCCAAGTTTTAAAGCAATTTGTTTAGATTGATTGAAAGACCTTTCTTTAAGTCTTTCCTTTGTTATTGGAACAAAAGTGATAAAATCAAAATGTTTAAAATTTTCGCCAATGTAATCATAGATAATTTTTGCATATCCTTTTGCAAGATATCTTTTATTATCATTTTTGTAAGATATTAAGCTTGAACGCAAAATGCCTTCATAAATAAGAGGACAATATATCTTTTGAAAATTTCTTTTATTTCTTTGGCAGTTGTCACAGATTGTGGCTTCATTTTGAATTGGCTCATCACAAATTTTACAGCGGTGGGAATTATTGAAATGTAAAAATTTTTTACAACTATTGCAATAAGGTTGTTCATAAAAATGAGAAATATCTTTTCCGCAAAAGATACATTTTATATCCTCAGGAAAAAGATATTTTTCAAAAAATGTTGAAATTTTCTTTAAAAAACAAGAAAATTTTGAGTTTTTATCGTTATTTTTATTATTTTTGCTTTTGTTTTTAATTTCCATCTTCACCAAAAAGTTTTTCCATTTTATCTTCTGCAATAATTAAAAGTCTTTTTAAAAGTGTGAAACGAGTGGCTGTATATTTGTTTGACACCATTCTTTTAAGATATTGCTTCTCACCAACAATAACCACCATTTTCTTCGCACGTGTCACGGCGGTATAAATCAAGTTACGGGTTAAAATTATGCTTGGACCTGCAATTGCAGGAATTATTACTGTGTCAAATTCACTGCCTTGGCTTTTGTGAATTGTGATTGCATAGGAAAGTGAAAGGTCACTTAGGTCTGGGCGAGTATAAAGACAATTTCTTCCATCTTCAAATTCAACATTAACTTCACCACTATTAGGATCAATAAGGGTGATATATCCAATATCCCCGTTAAACACACCTTGCCCTTCTTCCATGGCAAATTTGCTTTGCTTTTTCCAAACAAGGTCATAATTGTTTGTTATTTGCATAACTTTGTCACCAAGTCTAAATATTGTTTGACCGACTTCTATTTGTGGTTTGGTTGGAGATGGTGGGTTGATTTTTTCTTGCAAAGTTCTGTTTAAATTTTCAATTCCGCAAACTCCTGCTTTCATTGGGGCAAGCACTTGAATTTCTTTTGGCTCAACCTTTAAAAATTTTGGTAATCTATTTGTTACAAGATTTACAATTGTGTCCTTAATTGTTTCTGGTTCATTTTTACTTTCAAAGAAAAAGTCCATGCTTGTGTTGTCAATAAGTGGCATTTTGCCGTCATTGATAAGGTGGGCATTTGTTATGATTAAACTTTTTTCACCTTGACGGAAAATTTTGGTTAACATGCAGTATGGAATTGTGTTGCTTGCCAAAATATCGGCTAAAACATTTCCAGCACCAACACTTGGGAGTTGGTCTTTATCTCCAACAAGAATAAGTTTACAATCTCTTGGAAGTGCTTTTAAAAGATTGCACATAAGTGCGGCGTCAACCATGGAAACCTCATCCACAATCACAGCATCTGTTTTAAGAGGGTTGGTTTCATTGTGAATAAAATAACTTTCGCTGGTTTTTATAACGTTGACTTCAAGAAGCCTATGAATTGTTTTTGCTTCTCGACCTGTTGAGTCACTCATTCTTTTTGAGGCTCTGCCTGTTGGGGCAACAAGAGAAACCTTCTTTTGCATATTTTCCAAGATTTCCAAAATACACTTAATTATTGTGGTTTTTCCAGTTCCCGGGCCACCAGTAATGACATAAACGCCATTGCCTATTGCACCTTTAATTGCTTTAATTTGCTCTTCATGCAAATGGATTTTGTTTCTTTGCTGAAAGTTTTCAATTTCATCATCAATATCAACATCTTCACTCTTACTGCAATTTTTAAGCCAGGTGAGTTTTTGTGCGATAGAGTTTTCATAATAATAATATCTTGAAAGCATGACAATTTCTGTGTTTTCAAGCCACAAGGTTACGCAGGTTTTGTCTAAACACAAGGTGTCAAAGGTTTTGTCAAAAAGTTCCTGATGTTCTTCATATTCAAGCCCAAGAGCTTTGGATGCTTCGCCATAGAGCATATTTTTTGGAAGATAGGTGTTACCATTTTTTTCACAACTTAATTTTAAAACATGAATAAGTCCTGCTCTCACACGAAATTCACTGTCCTCTGGTATTCCAATGTTTTTTGCAATTCTGTCGGCAGTTGTAAAGCCTATGCCGTCAATATCTTCAATAAGTTTATATGGATTATTTTTAACAATATCAGTTGTTTTTTCCCGGTAAACATTATAAATTTTAAGCGCCATGTTTGTGGAAATGTTATAGGACTGCAAAAACATAATTGTGTTTTGCACTTCCTTGTGTTCTCTGTAAGAAAAACCAATTTCAATGGCTTTTTTTTCACTGATTCCTTTAATTTGAGAGAGTTTTTCAGGGGTGTATTCTAAAACTTCCAATGTTTCTTTTCCAAAATGTTCAACAATATGCTTTGCCGTTATTGGTCCAACACCACGAATAAGCCCTGAGCCAAGATACTTTTCAATTCCCGCAATGGTTTTTGGCATAGTGAGTTCATAAGAGGTAAAGGCGTATTGTATGCCAAACTTGGATTTTTCAAATTTGCCTTCAAGTGTGACATTTGCACCAATTTGGACATCAATAAATTTGCCCACCACAGTGACAAGTGAGCCATCCTTTTCAAGTTTTGCAACGGTATATCCATTTTCGTCATTACGAAAAACTATATCTTCAATTGTTCCTATTAAAGCCATAAATTTATTTTAGTTGTTTTTTCTTTAAAAAGCAAGTAAAATAGTTGCAAAAATAAATTTAGTCATATATAATTATATGTATATGAAAAACATTGAAAAACTTCTTGAAATTGAAGCATTAACTGAAAATATAACAAAACATTTTGCGGAAAACAATCTCTTACGTATGAAGATTTTGTATTTTATTTCACAATATCAAAATTTGTCAGTTGGGATGATTATTGATAAACTTGGAATTAAAAAGTCCAACTTTGCACTTATGACTAAGGAACTTGAAAAGGAAGGTTTGGTTGTTTCAAAACAAGGCGAAATCGATAAACGATGTCGCATGCTATTTTTAACTGAAAAAGGAAAAAATGAGCTTGAAAGTTATTTTTTAAAACTCAAAGAATTTTTTAAAGATGACGACATGGAAGTTTCCAAAGCAATTATAAGTTTAAATGCATATTTGAATAGAAAAATATAAGTTTTTAATATAATTTATGTTAACTTCCAACAAAATTTATTCATTTTGGAGGTTTATTATTATGAAATTTTACAACTCTTTAACAAGGCAAAAAGAGGAGTTTGTTCCACTTAACAAGGGGAAGGTTAAAATGTATGCCTGCGGAATCACTCCTTCTGCCGAAGCTCATATTGGGCATTTATATCAAGCGCTTATTTACGACATAATGCGCAAATTTCTTGTTAAGGAAGGCTTTGATGTCACTTATGCAAGAAATTACACTGATGTTGACGATAAAATTATTGCAAAATCAAACGAACTTAAAGTTCCAGCAAAAGATTATGCAGAGAAAATGATTAAAGAAGTTGATAAGGAAATGCAGGCTTTCAAAATTGGCGAGCCTGACATTTGGCTTTATGCAACCAAAACAATTCCTGACATGATTAACTTTATTGAAAGGTTGATTGAAAAAGGCCATGCTTATTCCACACCAAATGGGGATGTTTATTTTAGTGTTGATACCTTTAAGAGATATGGTGAACTTTCTGGCAGAAAAACCGAAGATGCTTTGGATGGTGTTAGAATTGAAAATGACGAATTTAAGAAAAATCCTCTTGACTTTGCTCTTTGGAAATCAGCAAAAGAGGGCGAGCCATATTGGAAATCACCTTGGGGGAAAGGCAGACCTGGTTGGCATATTGAATGTTCTGTTATGAATTATGTGACTTTTGGCGACCAAATTGACATTCATGGTGGTGGCAGAGATTTGTTATTTCCACACCATGAAAATGAGATTGCGCAAAGCGAAAGTTTAACTGATAAGCAGTTTGCAAAGTATTGGATTCACAACGGGCTTATCCGCGTGAATGGACAAAAGATGAGCAAAAGCCTTGGTAATTCACTTCTCATGAAAGATTTGAGAGCAAAATATCATATTGAGGCAATCAAGTTTGCCCTTCTTCAAAATTCTTATCACACGGATATAAACATCACAGAGAAGTTATTTGAGGATGCTGAAAAGCATTTATATAATTTCTATAAAGTTTTAAAAGAAGCCAAAGAAAATTTTGGCAACTTTGCTGGCAAGGACGAAAAAGTTGAAAACGATTTTGATGAGGCAATGAGAGATGATTTAAACACTTCAAAAGCACTTTCATATCTTTTTAATATCTTTAAAGTTGCAAGAGAAAAAATTAAGGATAACGACAAAAGCATTATGGCAATACTAAACAGTGTTATTGAAACATATTCTTTACTTGGGCTTTTCCTTGAAGAACCAGAAAAGTATATTAGTTTTGTTGATGAAAAAGAAAAGACCGAAATTCCTGATGAAGTAAAAATTCTTGCTGAAAAAAGATGGCAGGCAAAAAAGGAAAGAAATTTTGCAAAGGCTGATGAGTTAAGAAATGAAATCTTAAAAATGGGTTTTGAAGTTAAAGATACAAGAGAAGGATACGACATTAATAAAATTTAATGGTAAAATGAAAATCATTATTGTGGTTTATTAATTTTGTAAAGAAATTGAAATATAAATTGAAACATAATATGGCTAAAAAGTATTATTTGAGTTAAAATAAAAAGGATAGTGTATGAAACTATCCTTTTTTAATATCTTATCTATTGTTTTCCTTTTTGACTCTTTCAAGAAACTCGTTATGATATTCGTCACTTTCTGCAAAATGTGCTTTACCGCTTGCTTTAAGATTTTCAAGAAGTTCTCTTGTTTTTTCCTCGCCAAATTGAACGATTTGGTCGTCTTTCTTTTTCTTTCTTGTCATTTTACTTAAAAGCTTATTGAATTTCTTATCAAATTCAGTTTCCTTTTTTGAAGGAACATCAATAATACCTTTGTCATTTGGCACAAGGCCGTATTTTTTCCGCAAATACCACTCTTTAATGTAAAAGGCGATAACAATGACAAGAATTGTGCATAGTAGCATTGTAACAAGGGTGATTATAACTGGCAATGTGTAAGCAGTGATTGAAAATAGTTTGCTCAAGCCCACCAAAACTGATGCAATCAGTACACCAGAAATTATGACGCAAGCACCACGTAGCCAATTCAGTGGCAAGCAGGTCCAAACAAGATTGATATATCCAGTAAAAATAACCAAAAGTGTTGAAAGTGAGGCAAATTCATCAGGTGTTAACGTTGTTGTATTTTCATTCAAAATAACCACTATTAAAACATTTATAAACATTAAAAGAGCACTTGGAATTGACTTTTTAAGAACTTGTGGGATAAAGTTACCCCGAATTATATCATTGTTTGGCTGGAAGGTTAGGATAAACGAAGGTAAGCCAATAACAAACATTTCAAGTGGCAAAAGTTGCTTTGGTGTGAACGGGTAAGAAATTCTTAAAATGAGTGTTGTGATGCAAAGCATGATTGTGAACAAGGTTTTCATCAAATATAACACAGAAGATTTTTGAACATTGTTAACAATTTGTCGGCCTTCTTTAACTATACTTGGCAATGCAGAGAAGTTGCTTTCCATTAAAACCAAGTGGGAAATATTTCTTGCAACTTCACTTCCGTCAGCCATAGCAATGGAGCAGTTTGCTTCTTTAAGTGCCAAAGTGTCGTTTACGCCATCACCAGTCATTGCAACAACATTGCCTTGTGTTTTAAGAGTTTTCACAAGAATATGTTTTTGCTCAGGGGTAACTCTGCCAAAAACTGTAAATTTGTTTGCAAGCTGAGCAACTTCTTGAAGGCTTACATTTTCAAGAGAAACATATTTATCATAGCCTTCAACACCAACACGCATAGCAATTTTTGAAACGGTTATGGCATCATCACCAGAAATAATTTTAATTTTTACATCATTCTTTTTAAACCAATCAATGGTTTCAACAGCATCTTTTCTTATGTGGTCTTCAAGGATAAAGAAGGCGATTATCTTGCCATTTTTGCCTGCAACTTTTTCATCGTAGGAGCCATTTGCTTCAACAAGGGCAACAACACGGTATCCTTTTTCCATGTTTTCAACCATAAGTTTTTTCTGCTCGTTTGAAATTGGACACTTTATGAAAGATGGAGCACCAATGAAATAAGTTTTATTATTTTTTAATGTTGTTGCACTATATTTTCTTTGGGATGAAAATTCAACAACTTCTTTCACTTGGCTTTCAGTGTCTTTTCCAAAATAACTTAGAAGGGCAACACTTGTGGCATTCATTGTTTTTTGATGCTGCAAAATTGTTTTCATTATTTTTTCAATTTTAGGTTTTTGAGTTTTTTCAGTGCCATCCAAATATTCAACATTCAAAACATTCATTGTTCCGTCTGTGATTGTTCCAGTTTTGTCAAGGCAAAGCACATTTGCTCTTGCAAGCATTTCAATGGAGTATAAATTTTTAACAAGAGTTTTCTTTTTGCCAAGTTTAATAACACCAACGGACAAACCAACTGTAATCAAGAGATACATTCCCGCTGGAATCATACCAGTTAAGGCACCACTTGTGCTGGTAACTGAATCTGTTATGCTTGAACCCAAAAGCACACTTTCTTTGAAGAATGTTAAAATTCCAACTGGGATTAAAATAAGGATGATAACTTTGATAAGGCTGTTTAAGTCCTTAAAAAGGTTGGAGGTTTGAGGTTTAAAATCTTTTGTTCTTTCTGCAACTGTTTGGATGTAATTGTTTTTACCAACCTTATCTACTCTTGCATAACATTGCCCAGAAACAAGGAAGGAGCCAGCAAGAAGAACGTCGCCAATATTTTTTTTGATTGAATTACTTTCACCAGTAAGTAAACTTTCATTTGCTTCAACTGTTCCATCCACAATAATGCAGTCGGCAGGGATTTGATTTCCATTTTCAAGAATCATTATATCATCTAAAAGTAAATCGTCACCTTTAATTTCTTGCAAAAGCCCCATTCTTATAACTTTGATTTGTGGGGCTGTTACCATGGAAAGTTTTTCAACGGTTTTCTTTGCTTTGATTTCTTGGAAAATTGAAATGGCAGTGTTTGCAATGACAACGAACAAGAAAAGTAAATCTCCCCAAGCATTGACGCACATTAAGGCAATGGCAATCACAAGCCAAATGCAGTTAAAGAAAGTGAATGTGTTTTTGCAAATAATTGAAAGGACTGAGTTTGATGTTTTAATTTTTGTGTCATTCACAAGTTTGTGTTCAATACGTTCGTTAATTTGTTCCTCAGAAAGACCATGTTCTTTATCAGTTTGATAACGAACAACAGGAGTATCAACAATTTGATTTTTTTTCTTTTTTCTCGTAACAAATTTTTTATTTTTCATATATAATAAGTTTATTTATTTTTAACAAAAAAGTCAAACATTAAAGCAATTTTCTTGACATTTTAAATATTTTGTATTAATTTAATATATATAATTAATTTATTTTAGTTAAATAGGTTGTATTACAAATTGTTATCGTGAATGGAGGAAGTATGTTTATACCTGTGACAGAAAGCCTTGTTAAACTTTCCAAGTTGTTTCCAGAGGATCTTTACATTGTTGGGGGATATGTAAGGAACTGCATTTTGGGTATTAAAAGTCAAGATATTGACCTTGCAAGCAATATGGATATTGAAGAAGTTTGCAAAATTTTGAAAGATAATGGTTACAAAATTAAGGTAAAAAATTATAAATATAATTCAATCACAATTTCAAAAGGAAGTGAAAGTTATGAGTTCACTTCTTTTAGAAAAGATTTTTATCCTGATAATGGCAGTCACCAACCAATTAAAGTTGAAAGAACAGACAGCATTAAAGAAGATGCAAGTCGCAGAGATTTCACAATGAATGCCATTTACTATAATATCAATAAAGATGTTTTGGTTGATTTTTATCATGGTGTTGTGGATGCGAAACAAAAAATTTTAAGATGCATTAATTCCCCAGAGGAAGTTCTTAAAAATGATGGTGAAAGAATACTTAGAATGGTGAGAATTGTTGGTGAACTTGGCTTAAAGATTGAGAAAAAGACATTAAAGTATGCATTTTTGATGGCCAAGAATGTTCAAGATATAACTCCAACAAGAAAATTTGCCGAACTTGAAAAGATTTTATATTGTGACAAAAGATATAAGGAAATTGACAGTAATTTTAAAAAGACACTTAAACTTTTAAACAAACTTCAAATTTGGCAATATTATGGACTTCCAGTTAAAGCAATAAAATATAATATGGTTGAAAAGGTGGATGACAGAGTCCTTGGACTTTTAATTGATATTGTTGACACTGTTAACCCAGAATGTTTGCAAACCTTTTTGGAAGATTTTTTGAAAAAGCAATTTGGTTTCAATTCAAAACAAATTCAAAAAATTTTCACATATATTGCAGGTTATTACGACGCATTGAGGGGGATGCAAAACAAGGAATATTTCTTTAAATATTTTGAATATGTTTCAGTTATCTTCCCACTTTTAAGCAAGAAAAGAAAGCATGTTATGAATAAGTATCTGTTCTTCTATGAATATATTATTCGTCATGGGCTTGTTATAAGGGTGGCAGATTTGAAAATTAATGCAGACGACATTGAGAAAAACTTTCCAAATATTGACAAGAGAAGTTATGACCGAATTTTGGAAAATTTACTCAGCAAAGTTTTTGATGGCAAGTTAAACAATGAAAAAGAATATTTGCTCCAAGAAATTGATGCTAATTTGCAAAATTATTAATAAAGAAGAAGTTGTTGAAACTTCTTTTTTTATTATGTAATGATAAAAAAAATTTTTTGTTACATAATATTTTTATGAAAAAGAATGAAGTTGTGAATGAAGATAAAAACTTAGAAAAAAATCAAGATAAAGAAAATCTTGAAAAAAAGCCCTTAAAAAAGCAAAAAAATGGCAAAAAAGTTGAAAAATCTTCAAAAAAACAAAAAAATAATGAAAATATTAAGAAAAGTGAGCCTACAAAAAAGAAAAAAAGTAAAGGTTTTGTGTGGTTTATTTCAGTTTCTGCCGTGGCAGTTGTCTGCCTTTTGGTGTGTCAATTTTTCTTTGAAAATTCTTTGACCACAAATTCCAAGTTTTATGAAAACACCAAAATTAATGGCATTGATGTTTCAAACATGACAATGGCGGAAGCTGAAAATGTTGTTTTAACAGATATGTTGAACAGCAGAAATGAAATTGAAATCAACTTAAAAAATGGGGATAAAGAGTGGAAGCTTAAAGGCACTGATTTTGAGGTGACAAATAAAATTCAGCCATACATAAAAGAAATTGCTTCCTATGGCAAAACAGGGAACTTTTTTCAAAATTTAAAAAAAGAACAACAAATTAAAAATAATGGCTTAGAGTTTCAAGTTTCATATAAAAGTGTGCTTGGAAATTTTGATGACAAAATGAATGAGATTATTGAGAAAGTTGAAAGACCAATGGAAACAGCAAAACTGGTGTTCTGTCCTAACGAAGAAAAACCTTTCAAGGTTGATGGTGGGAAGTCAAGTGTTTTGGTTTTGAGAGATGAACTTTATAATCAAATTGACCAGCAGTTGAAGGTTGGCAAGGTGGCAAATGTGGAAATTCCCATTGTTGAAATTACACCAGAATTTGATGAGAAAGAATTATTAAACAGTGTTGTTAAACGCAGTGAATTTTCAACCTCTTATGAAACAAGTTCAGCTGCAAGAAAAAATAATGTTAAAAGGGCGATAGAAAGTTTCAATGGACTCATTGTTGAAAGTGGACAAACCATTTCTTTTAATGAAATAACAGGGAAACGCACAGAGGAAAATGGCTATAAAAGTGCTCATATTATTGTGGGAGGAGTTTATGTTGATGGAGTTGGTGGAGGAGTTTGTCAGGCATCAACCACACTTTACAATGCGTTAATTCGTGCAGGTATTCAAATTGATAAGGTTTTTCATCATTCGTTGCCAGCTTCTTATGTTCCTTTATCTTTTGATGCAATGGTTTCTGGAAGTTACAGCGACTTGGTGTTTACAAACAATTTGGATAAGCCAATATACATTAAAACAAAGGCTGATGATAAGACCGTTAAAGTGGAAATTTATGGGCAAGACACAGATGGTGTCACCATAGAAACAAGAGCCGAACTTGTGAAAGTTTTGCCTCATAATGGAGATAAAATTGTGCCTGACACTAAGGGTGAATATGCTAACCGAATTTTATATAAAGGGGAATATTTAAGAGTTAAATGGCCAAAAGAAGGGTATGAAAGCAAAGGCTATTTGAGATATTATAAGGATGGCGAACTTATTGAGGAAAAAGAAATAAGACATGATTACTATCATGCTCAGGATGGCATTGTGATGGAAGGAGTGGAAGACATTGGTGTTGGAATGACCTTGCCTGCAAGTGATGTGAAAATTTGTAGCCCACAAAAAGTCACAAAACAAACAGAAGAAAGTGTCCGTGTAAAATTGGAAAAACAATTTCCAAGCAGTTATAATCCATAATTAAGATATGAGTTTTACACAATATGACAAATTATTTTGAAACATTAACCCTTTTTTGGTATATTATATAATATGGAAGAAATCAAGAAAAAAACTAAAAAAGTGAAAAAGGAACTGTCCTTAAAGGCAAAAATTTTAAGGACTATTTTTGTTGCCGTGATAATTGCAGGGCTTATCACTCTTGGATACTTTATTTTGGTTTGGACTGGCGTTTGGGAAAAAATAAACTCTGTTGAAAAACTTAGAGATGTTATTTTGTCTTGGGGCTTTTGGGGTAGGCTTGGCTTTGTTGCCATTCAGTTTTTGCAAGTTACATTTTTACCTTTACCTTCAACTGTAACAGTTATTGCTGGGGCACTTGTTTATGGGCCGCTTCAAGCTTCACTTCTTTCACTTGCAGGAATACTTCTTGGCTCAATTTTTGCCTTTTTCCTTGGCAGAGTTTTTGGAAAGAAACTTGTTGAATTTATGGTCGGTGAAAAGACGTGTGCAAAATGGACAAAATTTCTTAGTGACGCCAAATATTCCTTTTTCATTATGATGCTTTTGCCAATTTTTCCAGATGATGTTTTGTGCTTAGTTGCGGGACTCACCAATATGAGTTGGGCATTTTTCACAATAACAAATTTAATTTGTAGACCAATTGGAATTTTAACAGTAAGTTATTTTGGAAGCGGAACACTTATTCCTTATCATGGCTGGGGGCTTGTTGCATGGGCATTCATCATTGTTGGTATAATTGTTTTAATTATTTTGTCATATAAATATCAAAAACAAATAGAAAATTTCATATTAAAAATTTTTAGAAAAAAGCCAAAGAAAAACAAATCATCCACAATGGAAGTTCAAACTGCTTCAACAGAAGAAAAAAGTGAAAAAGAAGATGATAAAAATATAAACGAATTAAAAGCAAGATGTAAATCTTCTTTAAATTGTGAAGCTGGCAAGGAAATTGATAAGCATGACAAAATTGAAAAAACTAATGAAAAAAATAAAACTGATTAATTATCAGTTTTTATTTTTATAAAAACACCTTCCTTGATTTGTTTGGGGGATAAGTGGTTGTCTAGTAATATTTTTGTGCTGTCAACACCGAATTTTTTTGAAACTGTCTTCAAATTTTCTCCTTTTTTAAGTTTATAGTATGGAAAACTTATTTTTTTGATACTCATATTTTCCTCCCTTTCAATGCTGTAATATGTGAATTTTGCGTGCTATATTAAAATAATATTGTCATATTTATTAAAAAATTCCTATAAAAATATAGTATGAAATCAATATTTAAAAATGTTGCAATCATAACAGTATTTTCGGTTATAACAAGATTGTTAGGGTTTATTCTCAGGATATTTTTGTCTCGAACCATTGGTGCGGAGGCTCTTGGACTTTATCAAGTTGCACTTTCAGTGTTTATGGTTCTTTTGACGGTTGTGTCAAGCGGTCTAACCCTTATTATTTCCAGAATCACAGCAAGTTATCGTGTTTCTAATGACAAAAAGGGAGTTTCAAGATTGGTGACTTCTGGACTTTTGGTTGGACTTGCTGTCAGTGTCATTTTATGTGCAATCATATTAATTTTTAGAAATTTATTTTCAAATTTATTTACGGATGAAAACTGCATAAATATCTTAATCATTCTTCTTCCTTCACTTATTTTTTCTGCGGTTTATTCTGTGTTTCGTGGAGCAATGTGGGGATATGACAACTATTTTGCCCTTTGCGTCACAGAACTTTTTGAGCAAGTGGTTAAAATTGCCCTTTGTGTTTTACTTGTTGCTTCTTCCATGACGGCTATTCAAAATGCAATGACGGTTGCGTGGTCTTTTACCATATCTTGCATTATTTCTGCAATTTTTGTGATTATACTTTTCTTTTTCTATGGTGGGAAGATGGGCAAGCCTAGCCTTATATATAAAAAAGTTTTAAAACAATCAACCCCAATCACTGCGGTTAGGGTGGCAGGAAGTTTGGTTCAACCGCTTATTGCAATCATCTTGCCTGCAAGGCTTATGGTGGCAGGATACACCTCGGCTCAGGCAATGAGTATTTATGGTGTTGCTCTTGGTATGACTTTTCCATTATTATTTTTGCCTTCAACACTTATTGGTTCTTTGTCAACAGCGCTTGTTCCGGATATTTCCATGGCGATGGTTCAAAACGACAATGAGCATATTCAAAAACGTGTGACATCTTCGGTTACTTTTGCTCTTTTTGTCACATTTTTAATTGTACCAATTTTTATTGCAATTGGGGACCAAATTGGGTTGTTTCTTTTTGGCGAAGCATTGAGTGGAACTCTTTTGCAATATTCAGCTTGGATAATGATTCCAATGGGGATAACAAACATCACAAGTGCAATTTTAAATTCTGTTGGGCTTGAAGTTAAGTCCTTTGTGAATTATATCATTGGTGGAATATTTACCTTCTTTTCTGTGTTCTTTTTAACCAATTATATGGGAGTTTTATCCTTGCCATTTGGTATGGGAATCAGCATGACAATCACAGGGGTATTGAATATTATCATGTTAAAACGAAAGTTGAAAATTGAAGTTAAAATTGTTAAACAACTTTTGCTTATGATATTATTCTCACTCCCTGCCATTGCTGTGACCTCATTTACAAGTGCACTATTATCTTATTGCATGCCTCAAATAATCAACATTATAATTTGTGCTTGCCTTGGAGCAGGAATGTTTTTACTTCTTTGTGTTATGTTTAAGATTGTAAGCTTGGAAACCTATTTTGTTCAAATTAAAGAAAAATTTAAAAAAGTTAAAATTCAAAAAAATAAGGTTAAATAAAATTAAATTAAATAAAAAAATATTAAAAAACAATAAAAAAATTAGTTTTTTATCAATTTTTTTGCCATAATTTTAGGATTTTTCAAAATTTTTATTATTTTATTAATTATTTTTGATTAAAAAATTAATTTTTAATTTATTTTGATTAAAAAAAGAAAAGTTAATTATAATAAAAATATGTTAACAATAGTTGCAAGAGCAGTAATAATTTATTTGGTAGTTCTATTTTTATATAGGCTTATGGGGAAAAGACAATTGGGTGAAATGCAACCTTTTGAACTTGTCTTAACTTTAATTATTGCAGACCTTGCAACAATTCCTATGGCTGAAATTTCCGTCCCAGTTTTGCATGGAATTGTTCCACTATTGACCCTTGTGCTTGTTCATTTCATTTTAACACTATTATGCAAAGTGTCAACAAAGTTTTCACAATTTGTCAGCGGGAAACCGGTGATTGTTGTTAATCCAAATGGCATTGACTATAAGGCATTAAAAAATTTGAATTTGTCGATTGACGATGTTATGGAAGCAATAAGAGGAGCAGGATATTTTAAACTTGAACAAGTGCAATATGCAATCATGGAAACAAACGGAAAGATGTCTGTTTTTCCTAAAAGCGAGTTTTCTCCTGTGACAAACGGAGATATGAAAATTAAAACTGAAAAAAGTGCCCTGCCAATAAATTTGGTAAGCGAAGGCAAAATAATTAAGGATAATCTAAAAATTGCAAAAGTTGATGAAAATTACATAACAAAAATTTTGGAAAAGGCAAACATAAAAAGGGTTAAAGACTGTTTAGTGTTAACTGTTGATAAGGGTGGGGCAGTGTTTGTGCAGGCATTCAACAAAGCATATCAAACATTTAATGTTGAACCACTTGGGCAGGTGCAAGAATGACAAAGTTTATGTGGTTTCAACTCATTTCTATCATAGTTGTTTTGGGAGTGCTTGTCACCATTTGTGTTGTGGAGGACAAGCTTGTGACAGAATCTCTTAATAATGTTGCCGATTATTGTTATAAGATTGAATCGGCGATAAAAGAAAATGATGGAATAAAAAATGAAGATGTTTCCAATTTGGTGTTTAATTTGGAGTATGACTGGCTTAAAGACGAAGGGAATTTATGCTTTTTAGTCAATCATAAATCAATTCAAGAAATTGGTGTTGAGGTTTCAAAACTTAAAACATATATAGAGGAAAATGACATTAAGGAATTTTCTGTTTCGCTTGAACTTATCAAACTTTATGCAGAACAATATTTTCACTTTATGGGCGCAAGTTTCCACAACATTTTATAACTTTCTAATTATAGTTTTTTAATATATAAAATTTCAAATTTTTAAAAGAAAGATGAAGAAAATAGTATGAAAAAAGAAGAATGTGTTATCATTCCTCTTTTTGTTTTACCAAAGTTTTTCTTTTTTCTTTAAAACTATGATGAGTATGATTGATGCAATAATTATTACAGCGACAATGCAAAGCACAATAATAAGCCAAAGGTATGAAACAGTTTTGTCTTTTATTGTTGTGACACTCACAACAGAATAGGTTTTAACATTTCCTTCGGTGTCGTAAATTGTGCAGAACACTTCAAAGTCACCTTCAACCCCGTTGCTGTCAAACACAAATTCTTTGCCATTCCGCTTATCGTAACTTGGCCATAGGGCTGTGTATGAGAAGTACTGTCCAACTCGGTCACTCTCGGTTAACACATATCTCATGTTGTTTTGGTCTGTGCCTTCAATGGACCAAACAACGTAGCAAGGGTTAACATAGTCATAAGTGCTGTTTTCAATGTAAAAATGATAAATGTTTAAAAATTCGTCCGAGCTTGAAATGGAGTATTTAATTGTTATATTGCCATTTATTTCATCGATGTTATCAGGAACTATTGCAAAGTAAACTGAACCTAAACTTTTGTCTATTATTTTGCTTTGACTTGGGTCAATATAGGAATAAGAAAATTCAAATTTATAAATTCCAAACCCATTTCCAAATTTTGTTTGTGTGCCCTCTTGAATGTTATCATGCTCGTTGATGTAATATGTGAAAGGAATGGTTGGAAAGTTGTTGTTTAATATTGTGGTTTGATAAATTATTTTATCCTTATCTTGATTTGTGTCACTGCTTACGTTTTGAGTCCAATCTTCTGTTTGAAGATATGAAACAATCAGTTTTGCACTTGTGAATTGTTGTGTGGAAGGAAGAAGTGGGGCGGATATGTTGATTCTTAAATAATTAAGTTCCGACCAATTAAAATACACATAATTTATGTCCTTGTCCACCACGCGGACAGGGTCTTTGGCTTCACCATTTAAAACAGCATTTGAATAGTTAAAACCCTGGAAACGAACTGAAAAATTTGAATCTTCCAAAATCATGGCATCATCTGTTATTCTTACTTCTGCATTAGAATTTAACATTGGAACAAAAGAAAACATGCATATAAAAATCAATGCAAAAAGAATAAAAGATGAGAAAATTATTTTGAAATTACTTTTAATCACAAGATTATTTTATCACATTAACCAAAAATATAAAAATAAATTTGATAATTTTTTAGAAAAGATATTTGACAATAAGATTTATTATTTTTATAATATTAATATGGAAATGGATACTTTTGTTGAAACCGAAGTTGAAATCGGGAATATGGATATGAATCTTGACTCGGTAATGGATAAGGTTAATAAAACCGAGCCAGAGGTTCTTGCAAGTTCATTTTTATGGGTAAAAGAAGAAACTTTGGTGTTAATTGTTAAGGCCAAAAACGAACAATTTGAGAATTTTTATAACTTTGATATTTGTGGCAAGAAAATGATTGATTGGGTTATGCTTTCAACCTCTGCTTGCACACAAAAAATTCTTGAAAATGAAAATATGATATTTGAAGCATTGATGCGATATGCAAAAGATTATAAGCATATTGCCGTGTTTTTCAGCGACACTCCACTTCTTCAAAAATCAACCTTTTTGGAAATTATGAAATATTTTTCTGCAAAGAAAATGAACTTTTTGCCACTTCAAAGAGGCTTTATTATTAATTCACAGTATGTTGAAAATTATCAAAATTTAATTTCCACACCATTCACAACTTTTGGAAC
Organism: uncultured Clostridia bacterium; assembly: GCA_944383685.1. Lineage (GTDB taxonomy): Bacteria > Bacillota > Clostridia > Christensenellales > UBA1242 > Caccovivens. The sequence continues at coordinate 40,792 of CALWQM010000002.1, forward strand.
TGACGATTTTTATATTGTCAATGATGCAAAAACACTTTCTTATGCTTTTAAAGTTTTAAACAAACGCATTTTATCCTTTCACAAGAATCAAGGTGTTATTTTGTTTGGGGAAGACACAATTTTTATTGAAGCAGATGTTCAAATTGAGGAAGGTGTAATCATATATCCTAATAATATTTTGAAAGGTGAAAGCTATATTGGAAAAAATGTTGTTTTGGAAAGTGGAAATTATATTGCGGACACAATTGTGTGTGACAATGCCATTGTTTGCCAAAGTTATTTGGAAAAAAGCAAAGTTCCAGAAGGAAAAACTGTTGGACCTTTTGAGAAACTTATTAATGAAACACTTTAAAGGAGAAAAAATTTGAAAATTGTTGTTGGTTTAGGGAATTATGAAGACAAATATGAACATACTTATCACAACATAGGTTTTGATGTTGTGGATGCACTTGCTGAAAGGCTTGGAATTGCTTTTAATAAGCATATGTGCAAGGGTATGGTTGCAGAAGGTCGTCTTGGCAAAGAAAAATTGCTTCTTGTGAAACCTCTTACATTTATGAACCTATCTGGATATTGTGTTGGAATGCTTAAACATAAGTATAAAGATGCAAGAATTTTGGTGGTTGTGGACGATATTGATTTGCCAAGAGGTTCAATAAGATATAAGGAACACGGAAGCGGTGGCACACATAATGGGCTAAGAAACATTGTTGAACAAATTGGACCTGAGTTTGAACGCATAAAAATTGGCATTGGCAGGGATATTTTTATGGACCTTGCAGACTATGTGCTTTCAAAATATGACAAAGAAACTTTTGAACCTATAATCCAAAAGGCAGTTGACGAAATTTTAGAAAGGCTTAAATGATTGATTTTTTAGATTTAATAAGAAAAAAAGACATTCTCCGCTTTAAAAATATTGGAGGATTGACAATAGGCGAAAAGGCAATTTTGACAGCAAGTTTGGGGAGTGGTGTCTATCTTTGTGGTGACTTTGTGACCGCAAGCAAGTTAAAATTTGCTTTAAACAACTTAAATTTTAAGACGGAAATAATTTCATGTGGTAGGGAAATTGAAGATATTCATGACCCTAACCTTTTTCATTTTGCAAACTCTGTTTCCAAATTTTTAAACGAGGAACTTGATTTTTTGATTTTTTTGCCTTCGTCAATGACTTCAAAGTTTAGCATAGACTTCTTGAAACAAAAATTTAAAATAAACAAGGAAAATAGTTACAGCCTTGACGACATTTGCGAAAAACTTACTTCTTTTGGCTATGAAAGAGTGGATTATGTCAACATTGAAGGTCAGTTTGCGGTTCGAGGTGACATTTTAGATATTTTCATTTATGGCGAAACAAGCCCTATGAGAGTGGAGTTTTTTGATGAAGATGTGGAAAGAATAATTCAATTTGAAACTTCTTCCATGAAAACTCTTAAAGAGTTGGATAACATTTGTATTTTGCCACTCATTCTTATGACTGGAAATGATGATGCTGGAATGTTGACAGAAAATTTCATTATTGACGAGCCAGTTAAGATTGAAAATGAATGTGCCATTCTTGAAAACAGCAGAAAAAATCTTTCTTGGAATGATGAAGGTTTATTTTTGCCTTTTTCTAAGCTTTTAAAAGAGAAAAAGATTGTTTACACCAACACAGAAATTGCGAGTTATGAAAATTCCACCATTGGTCAAAAAAGTTATTTAACTGACTTTTTGTCTTTGAAAAAGGATATTGAGTTATATCGCTATGAAAACATTTACACCTTTCTTTTTGTTGGACAATACAAAGATATGATGGTGGAGTTTTTGCAAACAAATAAAATAAATTTCAAAATTTTTGATGGGCAGTTTGAAGAAGGCTCACTTTATGTTGTGGATGCGTATTTTCCTTTTTCATTCAGTTTTTTAAATGAAAAAATCATTGCCATTGGCACAGATGATTTATACAAGGCAAAAAGAGTTGACTTCAAAAGGGGAAAGGAACGTTTTTCATATCTTCCTAAAATTGGTGACTATGTTGTGCATTCATTTTATGGAATTGGAATTTGTAAGGATATTGTTAGGCTTAAACTTTCTCATTTTGAAAAAGATTATTTTGTTTTGGAATATAAAAATGGGGCGCTTCTCTATCTCCCAACGGAGCAAGCAAATTATATTTCTGCCTATATTGGCGCAGAAAACCCAAAGATAAATGCGCTTGGCACAAATGAGTGGACAAGATTAAAACAAAAGGTTAAGGAAAATTTAAAGGAAATTGCAATTTCCCTTGCCAAAATTTATAAGGAAAGACAAACCCAAAAAGGTTTTAAATTTGAGAGAGATGACGAACTTGAAAAGCAATTCAATGACTATTTCCCTTATGAACTTACTGCTGACCAGGCACAAGCGATAAGTGATGTTGACAAGGACATGGAAAGCGACAAAATTATGGACAGACTTATTTGTGGCGATGTTGGCTTCGGCAAAACAGAAGTTGCTTTCAGGGCTTGTTTTAAGGCTGTTTATAATTCAAAACAAGTTGCTTTTCTTTGCCCAACAACAATTTTAAGTGAACAACACTACCGTTCTGCCATGGAAAGGTTTGCACCTTTTGGAATTAGAATTGAAAAGTTTAACAGGTTTAAAACTGAAAAAGAAACAAAAGAAATTTTGCAAAAACTGAAAAATGGTGAAATTGATATTTTAATTGGCACACATAAACTTTTGGGCAAGAATGTAGAGTTTAAAGATATTGGGCTGTTGGTGCTTGATGAAGAACAAAGATTTGGTGTTAAAGATAAAGAAAAGATTAAAGAAATAAAGAAAAATATTGATGTTTTAACACTTTCTGCAACACCAATTCCAAGAACACTTCATATGTCACTTACAAATATACGTGATATAAGTGTTATTGCCACACCACCAAAAGACAGGCTTCCAATTCAAACTTATGTAACAGATTACAGCGACCAACTGCTTGTGGATGTTTCAAAGAGAGAACTTTCTCGTGGTGGAAAGGTGCTTATTCTTTTTAACAAGGTTGCTGAAATATATAATTTTGCATCACATGTGAGGAGTCTTCTTCCAAATGCTCTTGTTGGGGTTGCACATGGACAGATGATGGAAAAAGAACTTTCAAAAGTGATAAATGACCTTTATGACGACAAATTTAATGTTTTCATCAGCACAACCTTAATTGAAAATGGGATTGACTTGCCACAACTAAACACCCTTTTTGTGTTAGATAGTGACCATCTTGGACTTAGCCAACTTTACCAAATAAGGGGACGTATTGGCCGTGGTGACAGGCTTGCGTATGCGTATTTGACTTATGATAAAGGCAAGGTTTTAACAGAAGATGCTTATAAAAGACTTGAAGCCATCACGGAATTTAGAGAACTTGGAAGCGGATTTAAAATTGCCATGCGTGACCTTGAAATTAGGGGGGCAGGAAATATCCTTGGGAAGGAACAGCACGGACACATGGAAAAGGTTGGGTATGACCTTTATGTTAAACTTTTGGATGAAGTAACTCGCAATCTCAAAGGCGGGCAAGATGTTAATGCGAAAGAAATTAAGGTTGAACTTCCTTTGGATGCTTATATAAGCGAAAAATACATTAATTCTCAGGAAGAAAGAATTATTTTCTATGACAAGATAAGCCAAGTTGCTTCTTTTGATGAAAGAGATGCCTTATTAAAAGAACTTAAAGAGACCAATGGTGATGTTCCAAAAGAGACGGAAAATTTGTGCAATATTGCCTTATTAAAAAATCTTGCCGTCAATTTTAATGTTAAACTTATAAGAATAACCAGCAAAGATTGCTTTGTTTATTTCTATAAATCTAAGGAAATTATTGACAAAAGATTGTCGAAAATGGGGGATTTTTATAACATAAGTTTAAAATTTGAAGATTTACCTATTCTAAAACTGAATGACGACGGAAATGTGGAAAATAAAATGAAGATATTGCAAGAAATGTTCACAAAAGCTTTAAATGAGAAAAAAGATTAAGAAAATATGCCTTTTTACTTGAAATTTATTGATATTTAATATATAATAATTAAGTTAAAATCTATTACTTGGAGAGATTATGAAGAAAAAAATATTTTCACTTATTTTGTGTTTGACTATGTGCGTTTCAGTTCTTGCTGGATGTAATTTGTTTGGCACTGACCTTGAACACTATTATAATACAACAGTTGCAACAATAAATTACAGTTACTCTATTGGTGGAGAGCAAACTTCTTATGCTGAAAATATTACAAAGAGAGAACTTATAAATGCTTACAACAGTTATGGTTATAATTATGTTCAAAGTTACAATTACACAATGGAAGAAGCCATTGATATGACCATTGACACAATTGTTAACAGAAAACTTATGATAACTGCGGTTAAGAAATATTATCAAGATAATGGGCTTGAACTTTTAAATGATGCAGAAAAAACTTATATTTGGGAACAAATTTACGAGTCACTTTATGATAATTTAAGAAACTATTATAATGATATAATGGGGATTGAGGATGGTGATTCATCTTCAAGTGATTCAACAGATGACAGTGCTGTTGTTTACGAAAAATATGAAAAGAATGCCGTTTTATATTCTTATTTAGACCAAAACAATAACCAAAGATATGGCGTTAAGAAAATCACTCCTGCTTCAACTATAAGAGAAACAGGCGAAGTTAAATATTTAAATGGTGTTGCTTATGACTATGAATATCAAGACAAAGAAACAGGGAAATACATTTTCCAAGATTTAATCAAAGATATTTTTAAAGGTTACACTGAAAATGACACAAACTGGAAGAGTGCATATAATCAATACCTTAACACTGTGAGAGATAATTACAGTTATGAAGATTTTGAAAATGATGACGAATGCTTCCTTTTTGAAATGAACAGAGTTTATGAGGTTGTAAGAGATAACTATATTGTTGATAAATATGAAGAAATCTATAATAAAACAGCTGAAAATGGTTCAACTTTAACTAATGTTAGAACAGAAAATGTCCTTTCATATTATGAGAACCAAGTAAGAGCAGACTATGAAAAATATTATAACAATGCTTCCGCTTTTGAAACAGCAGTGCTTGATGAATCAACAAATGTAAACTATGTTTATAGAGGCTCAAATGCAACAAACTATTTCAATGTTGGTGTAATTAAAATTGATTTCAAAGGAAAAACTGTTGAAGAACTTAAAGCTGAACGTGATGCTGGAAAGATGACAGAAGCTGAATATCAAAAACAATTGGATAATCTTTATAAATCTATGTATGTTAATGTTAAAGACAGTGAAACAGGGGAAACAACATCAACATCTGTTGGAACTCAAACATTGCTTGATATGATTAACAAGAAAATGGATTCAACTCCAAATTATTTGGATTACAATGAAATTATTGCTGATACAGAACAAACAAACAAAATTTTAGAAGACTTGGGTTATTCAACAACTATTCAAGACAATGAAAAACAAAATATTATTCGCCAATATGTTGAAAATAGAAACAAGGAAATTGCATATCAAAAAGCAGATGCTTTCATTGAATATTATTACTATTATAATGATGACACAACATATTTAAATAAAGATAAAACCGCAGTGTTTGGTGTGACAAGTTCAGGTGAAGCGGTTTACAGCACAACTTATGCTGACAGCAAAAATGATGCTTTTGATGAAGCACTTATTGAACTTTACAACAATGGCAATGCACAAGTTGGAGATACTTCAAGTTTGATTAGAACAGATGATGGAATTTACATTTTGTTCTATGCAGGTGAAGTTGAAAGTGTATTTTCTGGAATAACTGAAAATTTCACTTTAACACTTAATGACATTATTAAACTTGCAAGCACACGTGTTAACATATTCAGTGAAAAAACAATTTTTGACCAAATTTATGATACCTTGTATGTTGACAATAACTTTGATAATTTTGAAGAAGAAAACCTCAAATATTTAAAACAAACTTTAACAACTGCTGATAGCAATGCTATTATTAAAAATTATGATGAATATAAAGATTTGTTTTGATGTTTGATTATGAAATTAATTAAAAAAGGAACCTTATTAAATTGACAAAGGTTTCTTTTTTTGTTAATATATATCTATATGAGCAATTTAAAGGAAGAGGAAAAAATTGAAATAAAAGAAAATACTTCTTTAAACGAACAACAAGAAAGTGAAACCTTGGAAGTTGAAGAAATTCAAGCAGCTGAGGAAAATCAAGAGGTAGTTGAAACACTTGATGCTCCTGTGGAAGAGGTGAAGGTTGAAACTGATTCTGTTAAAAAGAAGGATAATTTTTTTTCTCGCCTTATAGATAAACATCGAAAGAAAAAAGAAGAAAAGAGAAAGGAAATTGAAGATGAAAATGCTTCAATTTCAAGCGAAGAAAGCGAAAAATTAAATAAGAAACTTGACGAAGTTGATAAAGAAACAAAAAAAGTTAACTCAAAAAAACAAAAAATAACAAGCATTTTGCTTTTACTTTTTAATGTTGCATTGGTTGTGGCTTTGCTTCTTTGGAATTTACTTGGCTCTGACGAATTTACACCATTAAATTTACTTGATATACATGTTTGGCCTTTATTGATATTTATCCTATTTATTGAACTAAGTGTTTTGTTTGACGTTGTCAGCACCCATAGAATGATTTACAGAAAAACTTATCGTTCAAGATGGGCTCTTGCATATAAATCAGTTGGAATTTTGCGTTATTATGACTGTGTTATTCCATTATCTGGTGGTGAAGCTTTTGCAGTTTCGTACTTAGTTAACAGAGATGTACCTGGGGCAACATCGCTTTCAATTCCTGTTGCAAAACTTATATTTCAACAAATAAGCTGGAACATTGTTGGTATTTTTTGTATTATTTTTTCACAGACAACTTATAGCTCTCAATTTTCAGGCTTTGTTTCTGCAACAAGTATAATTGGTTTTATTTTAATTTTCGCTGCAATGGCGGGTGTATTGTTTTTATCAGTTTCTAAAAACTTAGGTAAAAAATTGGTTGCTTGGTTCACAAAAATACTATTTAAACTTCATCTTATCAAAGATTATGACAAACAATATCAAAAATACATGAAGTTTATTTCGGACTATCAAGAAATAATTCGTGAATATGGTAAACACCCTTTTGAAATCATTTTACAAATGTTCTTCCATGGTGGAAGATATATCTTGACTTATTCAATTCCATTCTTCATTTATTGCATATTTAAAGGTTTTCCAGCCGTAGGTGCAGGAGAACTATTTTCAACATTCTTTATTTCTGCTGCATTAATTGAACTTGCATCAAGCTTTATTCCACTTCCTGGTGGCTCTGGTATGAATGAAATCACATTTACTGTTATATTCAGCCAATTCCTTGAAGGTGAAACTTTCTGGGCACTTCTTCTTTGGAGGTTTGCAACTTATTATTTATATTTAATTAGAGGACTTGCTATTGTTACTTATGACACAGTTTATGGAAATAAAAAGTATAAATGGGTAAAGAAAAGGATGGCTTTGCAGCAAGAAAGTCAAATTTTCAAGAAACAGCAGATAGATAGTTTCCGTGCCGAAAGAAACAAAAGAAGAAAAAGGGAAAAATCAATAAAATCATTGAATAAATAAAGTAAATAATAGATAAACTAAGGATATGAAAAAATCTTCATATCCTTGGCTTTTTTCTGTGATAATATTGATTGTTTTGCTTATTATTTCTTTAATTTTAGGATTTACAGGCTATTTTTTTTCATTGTCAACTATGCGATCTTCAAGTGATTTAACATTAGGGGAGTCAATTTGCATCAATGTCAGCCCGAATGAAACAAGTGTTGCATCATTTACATTTGATGGCAACTATCTTCCGGGTGAAAAATTGCCACAAGTTATTCAAATAAAGGCGAATGACTTAGATAAAAATTTGAAGTTGCGTGTTAAAGCAGAAGTTTTTTCAAGTGATAAACTTTCAAAATTTGATTTTGTGACAACTGATGACTTTGTTAATAAGAATGATGGATATTTTTATTTAACTGGGGAACTTGCTGGTGGAAATAAAATAACCTTTTCAAATTACGTTGTTATGCCTGAAAAGTCTGTTTTTAAAAGCAAAGATAAATATATTTTAAGTATCATTGTGGAAAATTTAGACGCAACTTTGCCTGTTGAAGATATTTGGCCAGAAAGTGTTTAATTTTGTTGGACATTTTTATTGTTATATTGTAAAATATGAAAAGAGAGGATGTTATGGAAGAAAAGAAAAATTTGCCAAAACCACCACAAAATTTAAACGCAGAACGACCATTGCCACCACGTCCACCTGTTATCAACAATGGAGTGGCTGCGAATGTAGAAAATCATGAAGTTTCTCAAAAAGAAGAAATTGAAAATAAACAAAATACGGAAATAAAAACTGATATTAAAACTGAAAAACAACCAGAAACAGCTGAAAAAGTGAAAAAAGAGAAGATTTGGAACCGCAAACCATTGCTTTGGTCAGGCATACTTCTTGCTGTGGCTGTGGTTGCAATTTTGGTTTTTTGTTTGGTTGCTTTGTAAAATATAATTGATTATTCAAGAAAATTCAACATAATTATGTGTTGAATTTTTTATTTTTTGTCAACAATGCTTCTATGAAAAAATTAATTGTGTTTATGGTGCTTGTTTTGTTTGTAACATTAACAGCCTTTGTTAAAAATAAAGAAAATCCACTTTTTGATTGTGATAATGTTGAAAAGGTGTGTGTAATAACTGAAAATAGTGGTGCAAGTGGGGAAAATGTTGTTGATTGTGGAAATAAAGACTTTGTTTATCTATCAAAAGAGGACGGAAAGAAGTTTGTTTGTTCGAACAAGGTTGCAGGCTTACAGTTTTATATTGAAAATATGGAATTAAATGATTTATTAAATTTGCTTAATGCGGATATAATAGACACTCAATATGTTGAAAATATTCAAGTTGTTTATGCTTATTCACCATATTATCAAGGTAATGTTGTTATGGAAAATAAAAAAGTTAATTTACAAATTGCTTTAAAAGATGATGAAATTATTGCTGGTTTTCCATTAATTTTAACAGGATTTTAAAAATTTTTAAAATTTATGTATAAACAAATTAAATTGAGTCAATATTTTTGGCATGGAGGAAAGATATGGAAATCAACAAAACAAACAAATTTAAAAACTTTTTCAAAAGATACGGAGTTATTGCTCTTGCAGGGGTGTTTGTGGTTGCCATTGCGTTGACAATTGCATTCACAGCAGTGGACAGGGGAAGTGAAGTTACAACAAACACCTTGCAATTTGAAGAACCAATGAACAATGCAGTTGTTTTAAAGGACTATTCCGACACTGAGTTACAATACAATTCTGTGTTAAACAGATGGGAGGCGCATCTTGGAATTGACTTCACAAGTGAAGATACTTCTGTTCTTTCAGTTTTAGAAGGCACAGTGACAAGTGTTACAAACAATTCTCTTGAAGGTTATGTTGTTGAAATAACTCACAGTGATGGCTTTGTTAGTGTTTATTCTTCTCTTGATGCAAATGTTTTAGTTGCAGAAGGTGATACCGTTGCAAAAGGTCAACAAATTGGAAATGCTTCAAACACAGCAACAAATGAATTTACAGAAGGAAATCAACTCCATTTTTGCTTATTAAAAGATGGTGTTGAAGTTGATCCTAATAACTATCTTGACTTGCAGAACAAATAATTGAAAGACACACTTGTTGTGTCTTTTTACATAAAATTAAATTTATTTGAAAAAAATTTTAAAATTAAACAAAAAAAACTGTCTTTTTTGTTATTTTAATAAAATTCTTTTAAATAAGTTGCTTAAAAAATTTTAATAATCTTTTGCTTTAAAAAAGTTGATTTTTAAAATATAAATATGCTAATATATAAATAGTGGAGGGCAAAATGATTATTGAGAAAGTTAAACAATTAGTTGCTGAACAACTTGGTATTGATGTTAACACTATTAAAGATGATTCTAACATCTTGGAAGATTTGGGTGCAGATTCTCTTGATATTATTGAAATGTTGATGACACTTGAAGATGAATACGGCGTAACCATTCCAGATGACAAAATAAATCAAGTTAAAACAATCAGTGAAATTGCTAAACTTATTGAAGACTGCAAACAATAATTTGACAAAGTTTTGCATAATTCGACAAATTCTCTCATAAGGTTTCTTATGGGAGGATTTTTTTATGAAGCCATATATTGAAGAAAGAACTCTTCAAGTGGCGAATCATATTGCAGATACTCATGACACAATAAGAACGACTGCCAAAAGTTTTAATTTGTCTAAGAGTACAGTGCACTATGATTTGTCGTATCGTTTAAAAAAAGTGGATAAAAATCTTTATAAACAAGTGAAAAAAATTCTTGATGATAATTTTGCGGAAAAGCATATAAGAGGCGGAGAGTCTACTAAAAGAAAATATGAAAAAGAAATGAATATATAAATTTAAAAAAAATAAAATAATAAAAAATTCAAAAATTAATAAAAAATGCTGTTAAAATCAATAAAAAATTCAAAAAAACTTGATTTTTTCGGTATTTTTTTATTTTTTATATAATTTTTGTTAAATATTTTATTGTGTTTTGATATGGAATTTTCAATTTTTTTATATTAATTTTTTTTAAATAATTTAAAAATTTTCTTTTTTGAATTTTATTTATATTGTTTTTCTATTTATTTGACTTTTTTTAGGACATTAAATTATAATATAAATATATAATTATTACCTACATAAATTGATTAAATTTGTTTGTTTTGCAAATAGTAAATAAGGAGGCTTCATGAAAAAAATCGCATTAGGTTTTTTGTCAGTGTTGATGCTTTTAGGAGGAGTTGTTCTTTCTGCTTGTGGTGGAAAGAATATTTCTATTTCGGTTTCAAATACCGAAGTGGTGATTTATACCAATTATGAAAATTCGCAATATAACTATAAAACTGCAACAATCTCAGTTGGACTTAATGAGTCAACTGATGGAGTTGGAGTTCAAGTGGAAACAGGAAACGATGTTGTAGAGTGCTCTACTCCAACTTTGGACAGGCAGGGTAGATATAATTTCAACATTGAAACCTTTGATTCTTTAAATAGCGGAAGTGCGCAAATTAAAGTTTATTCTATTGAAGACCCTTCTATTTACCAATATGTTAATGTAACAGTTTATACATATCTTGAATCTTTAACGAACTTGGACCTTAAAGATGCTGAGGGAAGAAGTGACCTTTATGTGGTTAAAGGTGGAGAAAAAGATTTAACTCCTTCCAAATTTTTTGAATTTAATCCACCAAATGCGAACGTGACAGATATTGTTTGGACATTCCAAGATGATAATGGTGGCAATAGTGGACTTACAGTTTTGAGCCAAGGTGACAATGTTTTGGCTGAGATTGTTGATAATAAAACCCTTAAAGTTTATGATGAATGTTATTACACTGATTTGACACTTTATGCATCTTTTGAAAAACAAACAACAATAAATTCAACTTTGACATTTAAAGTTATTGATGACTCAAACATTGCTTCATTTAGGCTTGATGGAAATGATTTAATCACGGTTGGTGCAGGTGGTGAAATTTCATATCAAAATTTCAACACTGACTTGGTAAGAAATGATGCTGACAATTCTTCAATCACTGGGCAGATTGTTGTTGACACTTTTGACAGCAACATTGAACTTGGCGTTGAAGCTTACACAAAAAATGCAAACAACGAGAAAGTTGCAATCAGTGATTATGAAAACTACTTTAAGCTTGATGATGTTCAATATAATTACAATGATATTACAGAACAAATGACAATTAATTTTAAACTTGATGCCCTTTATAATGACACATCAAAGCTTATGTCTTATGGAAATATTTTTGTTGATTTTGTTTTGAAATACAGCGAATATACATATCAAATTGACACATCAAGAAGTGAAGTGGAGTTAAACACATATTTCATTCCAGAAAGCATTTCAGTTCGTGACAGCGGAATAAACAATATTGGTGGAAACACAATTGATATCTATTCTCAATATGTTTCCTCTTACGGCTATGAAATTAATGTTAATGTTTATCCTGATGATGTTGTTTTAAAAGATAGCACATTTAAGATTAGCATTGACAATGCTTATGAAATGGTTGCTGATGAAGATTATTTTATCAAAGTTTTCTATAAAGATAATCCAGCAAAGCAAGTGAAATTTACACGAGTTGACAACACCAACACTTTTGTTTCAGAAGCAATACCAAATGGAACAGCTCTTTACTTTGTGAGTGGTAATGTCCCAAGCAAAAACGGCCTTAAAATTGATTTTTATGCGTCTGCGAATCAAAATGCAATTCAATCAATTTATGCCAACTTATATAAAATTTCTGCAACTGACACAATGAAAGTTATGGAAATTGTGGATGCCGACAATGATGAAGTGGTTGACTTTGATTTTAATGAAATTTATTACATTTCCTCTGCTGCGGAAAGCACAAGAAGTAGAGAATTTAACCTTAGAATTATGGGAATGGCTTCTGCACAGGGCTTAGAACTTCAATATGAAAGCAACAGTAGATTCAACTTGAAAATGGAAACAATTGACAGTCATGAGGATCCAGATGATGTAAACAACTCTTATGTTGATGTGAAAATAACAGTGTCCTTAAATAGGTCTAACTTTGCAGAAGATTTCAGTTTTTCAATTTCGCATAAAACAGGCTTGAAGTCTGGGGAAATAAAGGTTTCTGCCTTTGCTCCAATTGAGTCTGCAAAGGTAACCTGTGAAGACAAGGGCTCAACCAATATTTATGGACAAGAATATGAGGACCAAAATTTTGTTTTGGAAAACAATGAAGGGCAAACAGGTGGTGTTATGGGCTCAACATATACTGATAATTCTTTGTCAAGTTTGTTAATGACGGCTGGCTCAAATGCTTCACTATTATTAGACTATAAAAATGCAACCTTAAATACAACAAACAATGTTGGTTACTATTTTGCTTATCTTGACTATAATGCATTTGCAACTAATGCGTTAAATCAAGGTATTGATGGTGAAACTTTGACAGAAAGATTTAACAACTTGCAATTTACAGATGCGGGTGACAACACAACCTACCTTCCAAGTTTTTATAATTCTTTCTTAACACAAAATAACACATATTTCACTTACACAAATGGTCAACTTAGGGTTAGTGACAGTGAATTTGTTGTTTATGTGATGGTGGTTTTTGATGGCTATGATGCAGACCATGAAAATCTCAGCATGGTGCGTTTCTTTAAACTTGAAAGTTTCTATCCTGTAAGTTCTCTTAGAAGCAATTTAACTGATTTACATCTTTATTCAAAAGAAAGTTTAAGTGCAAGTGATGAAAGTTTATCTTATGCAGATGTCAGTGTTTCACTTCGTCTTGACGCAAAAGTTCCAACTTATGACGACTTAGAACATTTTTCAATTAAACTTGGAAATGGAACATACTGCAAGGATGAAAATGAATCAGGAACATTAGTTGACGAGGCTTGCCTCACTTGTGTGAACATTTATAATGATTATTTGTCACTTTCTAATTTTAGAGTGGAAAATGGAGTTTTGAAATTTAGAGTTAATGCAACATCAACTCAACTTCAATTTAATGTGAGAGATATCATCACAATCTATTATAATTTTAATGGTAATGTCCTTTCCACAAATATCAATGTTAATATAACACAGGCAGATCGTGTTGAAAAAGTTACATGGGTTAACGAAACAGAAGATAAGGAAATTTATCTCAATCTTGCAACTGACAATCTTGCAGAACAAACCTTCACAATTTCAACATCAATTTTGCCAGATAATGCATATAACAGAAAATTGACAAATTATTATCATCCATTAGACAACAATTCAAGTATTTTGGATATTCAAACAACTTCCACTGGGCAATCATTTACCCTTACAATTGGAAATCAAAGTGAAGGTGGTTATGGGTATTTATATCTTTTGCCAGAAGATATGGTGAAAAATGTTGAGGGAGTTAAACAAATTATTTATTATGGGCTTGCTGATGATGGAAGTTTAAATCCTGATGCATCATACATTTATTTAAGTGACATTAATGATGTTTATGATGATTTGGTTAATGGAACAAATGGTTATGTAAACTATTTCTTAAATAATCAAAACGAGAAAGTTTATTATAAGGATGTCATTTTAAGAATTAAAGTTACCGTTGCAGATGGACAAAGCGAAGAAACAGCTATTAGAATTTACTCTGCTGATGAACTTAGAAATATTGACACAAGATTGTATTACAGAATAATGAATTATTTGGACCTTACAAATTGGACTAAATTACCTTCACTTTCTGGTATGCTTTTTGGTAATGATGAAAACATCACATTGAACATAAGTGGAGAAAATCTTGTTGGAGAACTTTCAGGAACAATCAAAAACTTGACAATGGTTGGAAATGTTACAGGTGGCGGTTTTGTTGCTGACAGTGTGGCCGAAGCTGGACTTATTGACAATGTTGTTGTTGATGTTCGTTATGACGAAAATAATGGATATTATATTCCAAGCAAAGTTACGGGTGGTGTTTTGGTTGACGCAATCACATATCCTGGGCTTTACATTGGTGCGATAACTGGAAGAAATGACGGTGTGGTTAAAAACTCTTATGCTTTTGGTGTCGACATAACTGCAAACTTTGGCAATGGCTCTTTAACTTATGCTGGTGGTATTGTTGGGCTTAACTATGGCTCAATTGAAAACTGCGGTGTGGAATTTTATAGTTTTGCACCTGAAAGTGGAATTTCAAACAATCAAATCACCGCAGATTATATTGGTGGTATTGCCGGTGGTGTTGGTGAAAGAACAACTTTAACAGGAGAAGTGCTTGTTGCAAGCATTAAAAATTCTTATGTTTATGCCTTCAACTTGGCAAATGGCGAAGTTGGAAGTGAAGACGGAAGTGTTATTGAAAGTGTTGACTATAAAAAACTTATCAACTTTAATGCATTGCTTACTGGTGGAATAACCGAAGAAAGTGTGTTTGTTGGTGAATTTATTGGCTATGCAATGAATATTGACAATGTTGTGAGAGTGGAAAACTCCTTCTCATTTATGGGTAATCTTTTTGCAAACAAGAATGAAAATGCTGATGTGGATGTTTTAGGTGTTGGAAATTCCGCTTCCACTTCTCCACTTTTCATGAAAGATTCATATATCACATACTTTGACACCAAAGAAAATGCTGAACAAGTTGATGTGCTTGATTTGAACTTCATATATGTTTTAAAAGACAACAATCCTGTTGTGGTTAACTATGACCAAATTGCACAAGGCATCAATTATAGCGGTTTCGACAGCAGTGTTTGGGTTGTTGACAATATTGATAACACAATCAATTTTGGCTTTGCTTACTTAAAAGATGTTTCACAAAATGTCAGTGTTTCAGTTGAACAAACAATCAAAAATGTTGAAGATAAAGTGATTGCTTTTGAAAAAGATAACAAAGCGGTTATGTTCTATTATGATGTGAATGAACAAGTTACAAGTGATGCAATCACATCCGCACTTACAAGATATAACACTGTGAGCATAGCAGATTTCTTTGGAATAACAAGCAATGAAGTTAGAAGTTTACTTGTTAGTGTTGATAGACAAGATTATCTTGATTTCACAACAAATTCTTTAACAGCTAAGAAAACTTCAACAAATTTAGGAACAAAAACAGTTACTTTAACATTATATAGCCGTATGGATTTCAGTAAGAGCAAATCTTTTGAAATTATGATTGTGAATGCTATTCCTGAAATTTTGACAACTGTTAACGAATCGGTTGTGGAAGATGGACAAATTGTTAACATTCAAACTGGAATTAATAATTCAAAGAAAGTTCAAGTTATTTTGGATAACACAATTTACTTAGGCGGAAATGAATATACCCTTCAAACAAATGCTTATTCTTATGATGTTGAACTTAAAAATAACACAGACTTAGAAAACAAAAACTATGTTGAAGCACAAGTTTCTGGTAACAGTGTGGAATTTGTTGCAAGGCAAGAAAGTGGAAATAATTATGTTAATGCGGATATAAGAGTTGGACTTCTTCAACTTGAAACAACTGATACAGAGTCTAATGACTTTAAGTTTAATGAAGCAATTAAAGAGCAAAGAACAAGAAGCATTTTGATTTCTTCTTATGTTGGAGCAAACAATGTTTCTGTTGATAACACTGCTTTGAATATTACACCAGCTGAATCAGTTTCATTTAATGTTACAATTGAATCTGACAATCCTGCCGAAAACTTGGCATTGTACTTTGTTTATAATGATGAAAGATATGAAGTTGTTGATAACAAAGTTGAAATCAATGAAAATCTTGTTTTGGATGTTTCATGGTCACCTTTGCCAAATGAAAATAACACTTATATATATAAGGTTTTAATTAGTGTTAATAAAGATTATAGATATAAAGTAGATTCAATTTACTCTATGAGTATTGTTGTTAATGCTTTAAGTCAAGCAAACAATTCTTCTTATGCAAAAACTCTTACTTTCACTGTGGATAAACAACAAATCAATGATGTCAACGTTAATGCTTACACAATAGAAAGTAGATTCACAAGAAATTCTATTTGGTATTATACTCCAAGTAGTACTATTTCTTCGAATTTAGTTCCTGGTGATGACAGCATTTTGTCTATGGAAGTTAATCCAAGTTTTGCTCATTACACTCATTTCACAATTGAATATCAAGCAACATCCTCTGGCAATGTTGGTTCTGTTGGACTTTCAAGACTTTCTTATCTTGATGGTTATGGCTATTACATCGATTCTTCAACAACAGAAAATAGAACAAATGGTTTAAGGGTGAACCCAACTGTTACTGACTTAAACACAGGGGCTTACTATTTTAGAATTTATATTTCATCAAGTTTCACAGCAAACAGCAACATCAACATCACTATCACCTTCTTTGATGGAACAACTAACCTTGGTGCTTATACATACAATTATATGGTTGACTATTTGAAAGAAGCAGAAGTTTTGGTGGACGGAGCTCACAGCATTATGCTTGCAAAAGGTGACACAGCACAGGTAAGCATCACTTTGGAACTTGACCAAACACTTTATAATAATGCAATCACACTTGAAAACAATTCATCTTCAATCACTTTAAGCGAAATCACTGAAACTGTAACAGATTCTTACAAAGTTTACACTGCAACACTTAGAACATCAGTGCTTTCAAAACTTCAAGATGAAAATGGAGAAACAAAAGATACCGGCGCTTTCTATGTTAAAGCGGCTGTTTCAAGAGAAGTTAATGGTGTGCAAGAAATTAAAGAAAGTTATGCAACTGTTTATCTTGTTGATTTCACCATTGATGCAGAACAAACAAAAGTTGTTGGTTCAACCCAAACAACTGTGTATAATGGTGGAACTTATGATATGCTTAATGCCTACATAAACGACAGTAAAGGACAGATTGCATTCGATTATGTTATTGACCCAGAAAGTTATTCTTATGACGAAAATAACAATAATGAAGTTCAAGCAGTTCAAGATTTAATGAGAAAAAGAACAGAATTTATTCGTGATGGTTATTATGATGACCCTGACTCTGGCTATTATATCAATTACAAATATAATGAACAAACAGGAACATATGAGAGATTAACTTTAAAAGAAAGACTTTATTATGTTAACTCTGATGGCTCTGCAACTGCAATTTGGAATGGGCAAGATTACATTAAAAACACAACTTTCGACTTCTCAACATCAAGTTCAAGCGGCAGCAGTTTGGGTATTATTGGAAGACAGACAGGCAGAGTTTTAATGAGGCTTCAAACAACTGTGATTGTTGGAAACACAACCTTTGTTTATGATTATGACTTTGTTGTTTCTGTTGAAGTTTACACAGATGAAGAAGTTCCAATGCCAATTTACACAGCAGAAGAATTTTTGAAATATTTACAAGGAACTCCTGATGAAGAAGGAAATACTAATGCGGCAGATTACATTTTAATGAATGACATCGTGCTCACAAATTACACTCCTATGTCTTCTCAATATTTCAACAGTTTTGATGGCAATGGATACACAATTCACATCAACTCATTTAATTATGACACATCAAGTTCAGCACTTGATTTAGCGCTATTTAGTGAAGTTGCTGAAAATTCAACAATCAAAAATGTTCGTGTAAATCTTTACAATGGTGGGCAAATATCAGTTAACTTAAACCTTTACACAACAGTTAATATTGCTGGCTTTGCACTTGAAAACAATGGTGTTGTCTATAACTGTGAAGTGGTTTCTTATTATGACGACAATCATTCCGCTTCAAGAATTTCTGGCGACACGGGCTTGGTGGTTAAATTTGTTAGAGGAAATGGAACAGACCCTGTTTATTTGACATCTTCCGATGTAAACAGCAGCAACATCAACATTTCAGGTTTTATCAACAACAATAATAATGTTATAACAAACAGCCGTGTTGGTGGTGAAAGCATTGGCACAATTATAAGTGACGACACAACCGACTATTACACTGAAATTACCCTTCCAACTTTTGTAATCACAGGTCAATGCAATGTTGCTGGTTTTGTTGGAACAAACAATGGAACAATCACCGCTTCCTTTGCAAATTCAGTGCAAATAAACAATGAAATGCGTTCAACAGTTTCTCAAACTGCTGGCTTTGTGAGAGATAACTCCGGAACTATTCAAACTTCTTATGTTCAAGGTGTTTACAGCGGTGGTAACGACGCTTATTTTGCTGGTTCAACAATTCAAACAACTGGTAAGGTTGCAGGTTTTGTTTACAGCAATGGTGGTGTGGTTAAAAACTGCTATGTTAACATTGCATTTGAAGTGGATTCTTCAAGAAGCTATTTGTCGGCTGGGTTTGTTTATGAAAATGAAGAAGATGCAACAATAACTTTGTGTTACTCTGCTGTTAAGATGTCTAACACAGATATCAATGAAATGAGATTTTCTGGTGTTGACGAACTTGGAAATGATTTAAACCATAATAAGATTAATGGTATAACATATTCATATTATTACAGTGAAGAAAGAATAGACAATTCAACACAGGCAAGTTACAACACAGGCGCTTATGCAATCACAGATGTTGGCTACCAAGAAACCTTTTATAGATTCAGCTTCTCATCAACAGAAAATGCTTATGATGGAATCTGGACAATGACATCAAGAGGTATCACACTTATAAGCGCAAATCATATCGCTTTCTCAAATCGTTATATTGTTTATAACACAGAGGACGAATATTCACTTTTCTATAACACTCTTACAGATTACTCAACTTACAGACAAATTGACCTTTCTTATGGTTCAATTAACAATCCTATTATAATAAGAAATGCTGACGATTTTGCAAAAGCAACAGGAAAAGCACAAGAAACGGAAAATTCTTCTTATAAAGAATATTACACAGATACCGAAGTTTTTGGAAATTACAGACTTGTTAATAATATTGATTTTTCTCAAATTGACCAAAATGTTGAAGGAACGGATGATATTAAACTTACAACCACAACCAAAGATTTCTCTGGACTTCTTGATGGTAACTCATTCACAATTTCAAACATCAATCTTGGTAACTCTTTGAGTGTTGAAAACTATGGCTTATTTGCAAGAATTAATAATGGTGTTATCTTAAATCTTGGCTTACAAGTTGATTCTGTTCACAATGCAAACGCAAACATCGTTGGAACTTTGGCAGGAACTGCCATTGATTCAAGACTTATCTCAATAAGCTTGTCACCAATGGAAAAGAGAGATGACGAAGAAGTTCAAGCGGTTTCTATTGCTGGTTACAACATCGTTGGTGGCTTAGTTGGTTTTGTTGTTGGAGATTCAACTTTAAGTGATATTTCAGTTACTGACATTGATGTTGATTCTGGTTATTATAATTCCAGCAAAACTGTTGGCGCAAATGACAACTATACTGGAAACAATATAAGAGAACTTGTTGACATCAATTCAAGTTTAAGAAACAATGTGAGATATGTTTCTTATGCTGGTGGTGTTGCTGGTTATGTTGACATTTACGACTCAATCACAGATGATTTTGTTAGATATTCAACAACAACTCAAATCACAGAATACAGCATCTCAACAATAAGAGTTTTAAATTCTGTTGATATTTACGGCGAAGTTGCGGGCGGACTTTTTGGATATGTTGGACAGTCAACTCTTGCTTATGATTTAGGGCTTGAAATTAATGCGGATATGGCTTTAAACAATCCTTCATATATCACAGCTAAAAACCTTTATGCTGGTGGCTTAGTTGGTGAAAATTATGGCGGACTTTATGCAGTTTACGCAGAAAATAATCGTGAACTTCAAGACCTTATTGAAACAAATATGTATAATTATTACGCAAATTCATCTAGTGTGGAAAGAGGACAGATGAGTATCTTCTCTTATACCCAAAATGATGTTAAACACTATGGAAGAAGATACAATAATCCATACTATATTGGTGGTCTTGTTGGTTATGCTGGAAGTGGTTACATTTCAGTTGGCTACAATAGGTTGAATGTTGTTGCAAATCAAGCTGAAAAATTTGATTCCAACAATCCTTTAAGAACTTTGGCTGTTGGTGGGCTTGTTGGTTATGTTAACTCAAACAACAGATACGCTTCGGATGTGCTTTCTGGCAATGCAGAGATAACATATTATCTTAACGAAGTTTATTTCAGTGGCGTTATTAATGCTCTTACTGATGTGAGTGCAGGTGGTATTATTGGAAATATCAGTTCAGCAAGCAAAGTTGCAATGCAATATGTGAACAGTGTACCTTATTATGACACCACAATGTCGCTTGATAAAGTTTTTGCAGTTATTGGTGGTTTTGATGAGGACGGCAAGAAGCCAACAAATCTTTATTTCCTTAACACTGCTGGCGGTTATTATGATGTTATAACAGGAAATAGAGTTACAGGAAGCTCTTCTGCAACCCCAAGTGTTGGTGTTTCAATTGATTACATTTTGGCTAGTGATGACACAACTGTGACACCAAAAGTAAATTATATTAATGGTATAGAAATCAATAGACCTGATGATGTGTTCTTTAATATTGAATCTGTTAAAGATTTTGGCGGAGAAATGTCTGCGGCTTACACAAAAATGAACACCTATTTCTTGAATAAAGGCTGGGATGCAACCCAATGGGAACATGAGATTGACACCCTTTATCCAAGAATTGTGCTTATGCCAAAACTTAGTGTAATTTATCTTGATGCTTATCATGAAAGTATTGAAAATATGCTTGATGTTGTGAAGAATGGTTCTGCAATGACTATTGTTGTTAGAGGTAGAACTTCCGCAAATTCCGACCAAGAACATACTGATGTTGATTTAAGAGGCTATATTTCAAGTCAAAATCTTTTGAGTAACTTCTCTGGAACAATCATGTCTTATTATGAATATATGGGAAGCACCGATGAGGGCACCATTACAGTTGGAAAAGAAGTAAGAGAAGGTGGAAAACTTATTGGTGGGCATGAAGGTGATAATGTTGGACTTATTATTGACCAACCAATCTTTAACAATGCTGGCATCAATTTCACAATGAAAAACTTAAATATTTATTATTCAAAGGTTACAGATAACACTTCAAATAGGTATGACGGAACAGAACGTGCAGAGTCACCAGATGTGTTAAATTCATTGATTGTTTCTGGCAGCGCAGACAGTGCAACTTTTGAAAACTTGAATATTTATTTAGATGAGTCTATTGAAATTACTGCAAATCAAAGCGGATATGCTGGTTTGATTGTTAATCAAGCAAATTCAACTGATTTTAGCGATATTACATTTGTTTTAAGAAATTCCCAAGCAAGTGACACAAATGAAATTACCTTTAAAACATTTGATGATGTGACAACAAACGCGGAAACTTATTATTTTGGTTTACTTGCTGGAAAAATTGAGCAACAATCAACTTATAAGGGAATTTCTGTTTCAAACATTTTAATTGATGCAGAATCAACAGGCAGCGGGGTTGAACCAATAAAAACCCTTAATGTCAATGTGGACGTTTCGAAAAACGGAACTGCAAGCGACCTTAATATCTACTTTGGACTTTGGGCAGGGCAAACCACAATTTCAAATATGAGCAATGTAAGCAATTTTGATGTTCAGTTAAGCAACTTAACAACAAACAAAATAACTGAAACAAACATTAATCTTTTAAGCAGTAACAACGATGCAAGCATAAAAAATATGTATTTAGGTGGATATTTTGGTTCAACTGGTGTTACTGGGCTAACGAGAGCACAAATATCTGACGGCATGGATGTAAGTTCAACAGACCTTATAACAAACTTAAACTTTATTCAAAATGTGGGTATTGAAACAAGTGGTTATGTCAATGTTGGCTTGATTGCAGGTGAAATTATAAGTTCAAGCAGCTTTAATTTTGAATATGACGAAGAAAGCAATTTTAAACTTGGTGTAAGTGGAAGTTATAAACAAGTTAAAGACAAATCAATTACAATTAATGGAACCGACGGAAGTGTTAATATTGGTGCGCTTTTTGGAAATTCAAATGCAAATCTCACCCTTGGGCAAGATGTTAATGCGAAATTTGATATTTTAGGTGGTTTTGATAGCAATAATTTAACTTATGACAGTAAAAACCTATACACAATGAATGATCTTTCAAAAGATACTAATGAAGATGTTGATAAAGAAGGTTATGCAACTGCTTACTTAGAAGTTTCTGGAAAGGCAAATATAGGCTCTTTGGTTGGTTTGGTCAGTGGTGGCAACATCAGTTTTGGCACAATGGTTGTTAAAGGAGAAATTCAAGTTAACAACAATAATATTACCAATATAGGTGCTTTTGGTTTGCTGAGCAGTGGAACAATTTCAAATTCACTTAGCAGTGACAAACAAACCACACTTGATGTTGATGTTTTAATTAAAAACACAACAAACGTAGTTAACAGTGTGGGTGGTTTAGTTGGTAAAATTGATGTTGGCGAAGGCACAAGAAATATTAATTTTGTAAATATTATTAATGTTGGCGATGTTGTTTCCTTTGCAAAAAATATTGTGTTCGGTGGAATTATTGGTGATGCGGGCAGTGCAACTGTTCAATCTAGTGGTGATGCATTATCAAACGTAATTTATGGTGGAAATTTACGCAATTATGTTAAATATGTTGATGATTCCTATGAGATTGTAGTTGGTGGTATCATTGGTTCTATTGAGACTAGCAGTAATTTTGGAATAAATAATGCTTACACATTTGGAAATATTTTTGTTAATTATCCTAACAATGAAAAGAATGAAGACGAGAGTGCAGCATATTTAACTAATTATCTTTTTGGTGGTATTGTTGGAAGAATTAAGGCTAATGCAAGTGTAGAAACAACAGGACAAATTTCAATTCATGATTCCTATTCACTTCTCACATCATTTAATGATAGGGTTGTGAAAAAAGGTTATTCAACAAACAATTATCAGGCAAATGCAATTATTGGGGTTGGTGCTGACCTTGCAACTTTTGAAGATAACTATTATTCTTCTGGTGTAAATTTAGCATATGAAGCAAACGAAGGTAATAGTGATGTTGCTTACTTCTATTATGTAGATTCAACAACGGGTTACAGTGGTTATCGTGGATATAGTTTAAATAATGATTTAGCAACAGACACAATTGAAAATACAGATGATATTAATATTGTTGGAAGCATTAGAAGTGCAATAACAAACACCTTTGCTGATATTGATATCAGTACTTTTGAAAAATTAAATCCAACCTTGTTTAATAACTCATCTATTTCTGGTGGACAATTGAATTTGCCTTCTGGAACAGTTTCATCAATCAAATGGTATTTTGCAAACAGTGAAATTAGTAATGATACCGGTGTGAAACAAGAGAATTTAAATAATGCAGTGATTGTTGGAAATGGTAACACAATAAATTACACTATTCCTTCTCAAACATCTAATCAAAATTATGGTTTAATTGAAAACTTTGGAACAAAAGAAGATTCCTTTAATGCAATTTCTGGCTTTATTATGAATGCAAATTATAATCTAACAATTAGTGAAGGCGAAACAATTATCATTGGAACACTTGTAAGTGTTGCAGGCTGGGATGGTAGTGATACAAGTGGAGGCATAAGTTCAATTATTCTCTATGGTGTTGGTGCAAACGGAGAAATTGATATCGGCGGAACTGTGACGGCAAATGTTGGCGGACTTGTTGGTATGATGTATCAAGGAATGATTTCAAACTCCTTTGTTGATATTGACATAATTTACCATGCCGGAGTTGAAACAAATGCTAGCAATGAATACATTGCTTCAAGTATGGTCAGTGCTGTTGTTAATAACTCAGGTAATTCCATTGTGGATATAATTGATACATTTGCAGCTGGTTCTGTTCAAAGTTATGTTTCAGCTGATCTCTATGCTTTCAATGGTATTGCAAGCATAATGACGGATGGTAATCAATCTCCTGATTTAAGAATTTATGATTCATACACTTTCTCTCAAATCACTCGTGTTGACTATGATTTTGGAACAAGTGGAATAAGTGGAACATTTAGTTTTAAGGGTAGTTTTAAACTTGAAAATGGAGAGTTAAAAGTAGAATCAAGTGTTGATAGTTCAGTGGTTAATGGTAATACATTCTTTAATAATTATAATTCAAGTGATGATTCATTATTCACAAGAACACCATCAATAATTGATAATATCTCTTTGACCTATAATGATACTCCTTATGATGATTATAATATTAACATTGTCGCTGATACAGAAGATGGTGTTGAAGGGGAAGAAACTGCAAAAGTTTCAACACACTCACTCTGGTTCCATTCACCATATAGAAACTATGGTTATGCAACGACAGGTTTCGCATATTTAAGAAATGTAACTGTTTATAGTCAAGAAAATGTAAGTGGAACAGTTGAAACCGAAGATGGAAACTCAATAGACCCAGCATATAATACATATAGTTACACAAGACTATCTAATGACGATATAACTAAAATTGTTGATGGCTCATTATCTCAATATTATTTTGCTGTTCCTAATGGTGGTAAATTTAAGCAAATTGCTGATATGTATAAGGTTGAAGAAGGTGAAACTGCTTTAACAGGTAATTACAAATTCTTCCTTTTATATGATTTAGATTTAGGAAATTTGAGAGACGAAGAAGCTTGGGAAGCAAATAATGATATAGGAACTGATACGAATAATAAAGTTTATATTGATGGGCAAAATCATGAAATTCAATTCAATGGAGGTGGACAAGGATTTTTTGGAATTGCATATGCAGATATTGAAAACTTGCGCATAATCTCGCAAGCATCATTAAATTCTGCAAACAGCAATAAGAACTATGGTGAAGATAGTTACAACTTCTATGGAATTTTGGCGGGCGAACTTTATGGAGATATAACAAATGTTACAGTTCAAGGCGATATAGCTATAAACAACAATGGTTATAGTGTTGTTGGTGGTGTTGCTGGATTTGTCAGTGGAAATGTCAAATCCGTTGAAAACTTGGTTAACATAAGGGTTTGTGGTGGTAACAGTTATGTTGGTGGTGTTGTTGGATATCTTTCTGGCTCAACCTCCACAATAAGTTATTCTTCAAATTCAGGAAATATAGATGTAAATAGCACAAGCACAAGCTATTCATTAAATAATTTGGATAATTCTTCTGTCACTGCTTCTAAACTTAGTGCAACTATGAAGAAATATGACGCAACACTTTCAACAGATTTGCCAAGCGATGACAAAACAATTCCAGCAAACGCAGATGTTGCAAATAATTTAAACAGTGTTATTGGCGGTATTGCTGGTTACAATGGTGGTAGTATTAGTAATTCGTATAACACATCAACACTCATGAACAATTATAATAAAGGTGGAAGTGGAAACTTTGCAAGTGGTGGTGTTGTTGGCTATTCTGTTGGTTCAATTAATAATTCATTTAACACTGGTTATGTTGTAAGTGGTAATAATGCTAACTCGGGCATAGCATTGGCAGGTGGCATTGTTGGTTATAGTGATTTAACAAGTGGCGGAGAAGTTAAGAATAATATCAATGATGCCAAAGTTCAAGCGGTTAGCAAGTTAAATAATGGAGCTGATAATTATTCTATTGATTTTAGTGATACCAGTAAGACAACTTTGAATAATGGTCAAGGAAATCCTAAAATTACGATTATTGTGAAATACAACGTTGCAGAAAGTGAACAACAACGTTTGACTTATGCTAATGGTATTGGATATTTTAAAGGAACTGACTCACTTGATAATTCAAACACTTCTTTATCTAATGATGAAGTTACAAATGATGGTAATCTTGGTTATATAAGAAAAGCATTAACAAAAATTTACACAACACAAAAGTATGGTGGAACCGGAACTGTTGATAGTAAGTATGGAATAGTTGACTATTATTCTTACAAGGAAGCAGATGATGTAAGTAAGTTCGATATTGACATCAGCGGTTATGATGCTTACGGATTCCCTAACAGAATTAACTTAAATTACGCATACACTTTCAATATTACTGGCTTTAAACATAATTTTGCTGATGCTGACCAAAGCACTGGTTTTATGAAATTTGCTATAAGTGATACAACTCCAAATGAAAATAAAACCACAAATACAAATGTTTCACAACAAAAGGAAACCTTATCAGATGCAAATACAATCGCAAGCCTCTATCCAGGTGGAACAACAAATTATTATTTCTCAATGCCATTCTATGGAAAAGCAAATGATGGCACAGATTTTGAAGGAACATATCAAGAAATAATCAACATTTCGAATAATAATACTTCAAACTTTGGCAAAGCGAACGGAAGTGCAAATGCTGATAAATTAAACGACCTTTATAACTCTATTAATGAATTGCGTAAAAAATATAATAAAGAAAGCGAAACAATTAATATCAGTGGTGTAACATATAATATGGTTCGTAATGATACCGAGTTAGAAGCTTACACTAGCGGATGGGAAATTGATGGAGAACTTGCTATTGAAATGCCAACTATTAGTTCCACAACGGCATCTTTTGCAACACCAAAATTAAGAAGTGTTGAGTATACTCTTTACAAAGTTGTTGGTGGAAAGGAAGAAGTTGTTTATAAAACAGCTGGTGGACAAGATAAGATTGATACCATTGGTTCAAGAGAACAGATTATAGAAAGGGATGGAAAATATTATTTAACATACACTGCTTACTATAATAAAGCTCAACTTGACAGCGCTTTGCAAAATGCTCAAAATTTCCAATTGACTGTTGGAGTAAATTATCAAATTGAATATCAAATTACTGATACATTTAGTGTGACAAAAGATAATTTAACTTTAAATTCTGCAAATAACAGAGTGGAAGTTATGTTGATTGACTCAAATGAAATTGATTCAACAAAATTAGGTGATTATTTAAATAAAGTGGGAGCAATCACGCCTGAAAGCAATAGTTATGACATTCAATTCTTAGACTCAAATGGCAATGTTATCTATGTTTACTATGATGGAGAAAAGTGGGTACCTTCAAGTGAAAAAAATGACACTGCTATAAATAAAATATATGTTGATAGTAATAAGAATGGATATATATCATTCTCACAAGCAGACCAAGCAGAAGCATTTTGTGACTTTATTCAGGAAATGTGTAAGAGTGGCATAAGCTTATCTATAAACTATCAAGTAATTGGTGGCGGAGACTACACTTTGGATGTCAATGGCGGAGTTGTCAATTTTGAAGACTCAACCACTAAGCAATTTGATTTTATTGACGAGGGAACTAGTCATGATATAACATTTGAAAATGGGCAAATAGAAGGTGGAAATGGTAAGAACTACGATATCAGTAACAATGGTAGTGATCAGTTTTATTTAGTTGTTAATGAAACAAATCTTAAAGCTAATGATATAGTGGCTATTGTGTTTAGATGGAGTACAGGAGGCAGCATATTCTTTACTTATGAATTAGATGATTCTGGAAATGGAAGTTTTAAATCTGCAAATGGCACCAACAATAACATTAGTTATGTTGCAGATGGAGATGTTATCAC
Organism: uncultured Clostridia bacterium; assembly: GCA_944383685.1. Taxonomy (GTDB): domain Bacteria; phylum Bacillota; class Clostridia; order Christensenellales; family UBA1242; genus Caccovivens. The sequence continues at coordinate 68,847 of CALWQM010000002.1, forward strand.
ATTCACTGTAAATTCAGGCGATTTAACTGATGTTATAACTACTTTTAAAGCGAACATAAGAGTGAAAATAGATAAATTTCTTTCTACAATTGAAGTTGACAAAAACACAACAATTTCTTCAAGTGATAATGTGTTTACTGCTAACTATACTTTTGATGAAACTAAGTTTAATGAAATGTATGGAAGTGAAGGTTTAACCTTTTCAATCAATGGTGACAAAGTCACAATCAGTAGAAATGGAGCAAGTAGAATTAATATTGATGTTCCTTATAATTATGAGAGTGTGACATCAAATGATTCTAATATTCAAAGTGTTGATGTTACAGGAGATTCTGGCAACAAGATTATTAAATATCTTCAAAGCAAATTTAATAAAAATACTATAACGATTGTTGAAGAAGTTGAAGGATCAATTCCAGGACAGGTAGAAACAGTTACAAGACAAGAAGTTGTTAATATTGGACTTAAAGATAATATTGATGGAACAACATATGTTTTCTATAACGATAAAAATTTAGCGACAGATTTAGATATTGATGACTTAATTTCGCCTTTGAACGATGAGACAGGATTTGTTGTTACTGAAATCACATTCTCAAACAATGTTGTGGTTAAAAAGACCAAAACTACCACAGGTGATGTGACAATTTATGATTTAGCAGATGGATCTAATTATGTCATAATCAACGATGGTGGAAGCAAGAAAGAATTTATTTTATATGGTGTAACGGATTCTTCTGGTAATATAACTTATCATAGAAAAGATGTTCATATTGATGAAAGAATATTCTTTAATGAATATTATTATGGCATTGTTGAAGATGAAGCAAATTCAACACAAGATAATGTGAATTTTAAATTGCAATTTAACAGCATTATTCTTGGCAAATCAGTTGTGAATGATAGTGCATATGACGTTAAGACAACCGTAATTGATGGGGTAACTTACACTTACATCACTTATAATGGGTTTAATGCAGATTCATATGTTTTGAATTATAGTTTAACAACAAATAAGTTTGAATATATAATTCAATACAAGGAAGAAAATGAAACTTCAAAAACTGCAACAATTGAAATTAATATGACAATTGATGATTTCATAAATAATTATTGTAAGGAATTGCCAAGTATTTATTTGCTTGCAGAAAGTGTTGCAGTAGGTGAAGAAGATATAACTATCAAATATGATGAAAGCTTACTTAGAACATTGCCTACTGGAATCAAATTTACAACACAAAATTATGAACCAGTTGACACAAATTATAAGACTGCATTATATTACGGAAGTTCATCATATAAATATACAATTGACATTGTCAATTCAACAACAACTGATTTAACTGATGCAATCACCTATGAGGTTGAATCAATTAACAGTGATGCTGAAATGACCGACAATATAACTGTGGAAGGAAAATCATATAACAATGAATTAAAACTTGATGAAGATGGAATTAAATATGGTATTCATGATTTTAATATAGAATTTGAAGCTTCATTGGACTATGAATATATAAATATTGAAGAAGATAATTTAACTAATTATAATGTTGCAGAAGTTTCAACAGATAACATAATTATTACAGATAATATTTACAGCAATAGCCAAATTTCAATTTCTGGAATTAAAGTGTATGGAAATAATCATGTTATCACTCAAAACTTGTCATTAAGTTATTCTAAATACTTAGTTTCAGTTGATGGTATTGCAAATACAAATGGATATATTTCAAACACAATGTTTGTTATGCTTGCAGATGCTGACAATGGCATAAATGGAAATGATACCGTAAATGTTTTCCAAGTTGAAAGTAACAGCAAAGCTTTAAATGTTTCACTTTATGGTTCAGTAAGGAAAATTGATTCATATGATGATGAAAAACTGGTTACAAAAGAAATTGAAGGTAACAAAATTGAAATAATTCCAACATTGAATGTGGCTTCCTTAACTGGTGCAGTAGATGATAAAACACCAGCAAGCACTTTAAAATCAAACATTTCCTTGGTTGGAAGTGATGCACAAAACAGGGCAATTTCTTCAACAACACAGGATGATGGATATAATGTTCAAATTAAACTACAAGGTTATGCAGATAGCAGTAATCAAAGTAAGTTACTTGAAGATAATAATTCAATTATCATTTCTGGTAATGGAGGAAATGGCTCTAATGGTGCTGATGGAAATGGATTTACGTTATCAAACAAAGGTGAAAACGGAGCCAATGGTGGAAACGGCGGAAATGCTGGTGCTATTCAAAATAATGAAGGTAGAACATCCATCACCATCACAGGTGCAAACGGCATAGCAGGCAATGGTGGTAATGGACATGATGGACAAAATGCTTATAAGGCTGTGGAAGGTTCCTATGAAAAGCATGGTGGTGGAAATTATGCTAATCAATATAATTATAATATAGATGTAACGACTGGTTTATCTGGTGGCGGTGGCTATGGTGGGAAAGCAGGAATTTATACTGCTAACAATAATAAAACGAATAGAAAAAATGTTACAATTTTAGCTGGCAATGGTGGAACCGGTGGTTTAGGGTTCTTCTATTCAAGTGCAGGAAGTTTTGAAGAAAATTATTATAACGGATTTGAACAAAATAATGGTGAAAATAACAAAAGCACTAGTTCTAATAATTATTCATCTTGGTTTAAAACTGCTGCTGGTGGAGGTTCGTCAGGTAGTTTGACATCTAGTTCGGAACCAAATATTACATATGTTCAAGTTTCTGGCGAAAATGGAAGATTTTTAGGCTCTGGTGATGCTTATTATAGAGGTAATCAAACAGATATATTTGGGTTAAGCAGTAGGCCTGCTTCAATGGGGTATTATTGGAAAGCCGATCAAGAATATTATGACGAAAAATTATTTGGTAATTTGCAATTAATTACGACATTCTCTTATTACTTGCCAGGCAATAACACCAATTGGAATTGGCATGTAGCTGATTATTTCCCAGAATTTATAGTTTCAGGTGGTATCATATACAACTTAGGTGGAAGTAATTATCCTGAATCTTATAGCCGTGAACAAGCTGTTACCGCCGAATATTTTGAAGATGCATTTAAGAAATTTTTATTCGGTGGGTCTTATTCAATTCAACAAGTATTTTGGCATGGTGAAGCAACAAGTGGACCTTACAAAGAAAGTCTTGAAAAACTATTCGATAGTTATAATGGGCAATACTCTAAGAGTCAACTTGGATATGAAGATGGAATGACTGTTTGGAAATTTGCTTTCTATGGTGGAGAAGGTGCTGGGAATGGAACTGGTTTGAATGGTAATGGCGGAACTCCATTTACAAAAGAAATTTATGGTTATTATGTTAATGATAGTTCAGGAGCTTTATGGTGGTATAGTGAAAATTATTCAAAAGTGTTCTTCACACGTAATGACATGGTTACATCAGCTGGTTCTTACGGATATGTTTCTAATTTAGATGGTTACAATATTTCTGCAACAATTACAACTGAATAATTGTTTTGGGTGCATCAATAATGTGCATCCTTGACAATTTTTGTTAATAAAAAGATAGGAGTTTACTTATGAAAAATGACGATGTTTCTCATGATGGGCACAGAAAAAGACTATTAGATTTGGTTGTTAATGCTGGCATTGACAATATGAGTGATATTCAAATTGTTGAGTATATGCTTACATATATTTTTCCTCGTGGAGATGTTAATCCTTTGGCACATAGGCTTTTGGATACATATGGAAATTTGACCAATATTATTGATGCTTCCAGCACAGACCTCATGACCGTTAAAGGAATTAATGAGAGAAGTGCAAAGAAAATTTCTATGCTTGGTGAACTCTTTTATGCATATTCAACAGCCAAACTGAGAAAGAAATGTAAAGTTGATTGCAAAGCAGATGTATTGGATATTGTTGAAGATGTTTTGCGTTTTAGAACCACAGAAAATTTATTGCTGCTTGGTTTCAGTGTGGCAAACTATCTTTGTGGAAAAAAGAGAATTAATCTTTATCAAAACAACGAAGTTTCCATACCTATCATGGAGCTTACTGCATTTTTATCTTCTGTGAAACCTGCATCACTTGTTGTTGCACATTGTCATCCTTATGGCATTGCAGAGCCGTCTGCAAGTGACCTTAATGGGTTTAAAATTGTTGAAAAAATTTGCTTTGATTGCGGAGTAAATTTAATTGACAGTTATATTGTTGGCGAAAACGGTGTTTATGGGCAAAGAGAAGGTAAGTTGGTTAGAACGTACTTTGACATAGACGACTTAAAGGTCATTTTTAACAAAGCAAAATAAATTATTATCAAGTCGAAAATTAATAATAAAAAGAGAGCATAATTTGTGCTCTTTTTTTAAAACAATCTTAATATAAAATATGTGATTACAACTCCTAAAATGGTTCCTAGAAATGCGAAAGTGAAAGATAAAATTATTGTTAACTTAGAAACTTTGCTTTCTTTTTTCACCGCCTTTGGTTTGTCATTTTCAAGCACTTCAAAGCCATAAGGGAGCACTGCAAGGCAATAGATGTCGTCATCATCATATTTTATTGAAATCATATCCTGTCTTTCAAGATGTGTTAGGATATGGCGAATACCTTCACTATCTGTTCGATAGTGTTTGGGTAAGGCTGAGATTATATCACAACTCTCAAATATTTTATAGCTTCCGCCAACACTTTCTTTGGCAAGAATTTTTAAGACAAGTTTTGTTTTAATGTCCAACATACCTTTATTTTTTCATTATTGGTCATTTTTATTCTTATAAATCTTCCTAATTAATTGACTTTTTGTTTTCCATAGTGTAAAATTTTTTATAGTTATTGTTGAGTAAAATTTTATGTTTACCAACTGTTCAGTAGGAGTATATATGATTAGTATTGAGGAAGTAAAACACATTTTAACACTATCATCCTTGGAAGCAAGTGATGAAGAACTTAAAAAACTTCAAAAAAGTTTAAGCCAAATGGAAGAATTTGTAAGTCAAATAAAAAATGCTGATGTTGATGATGAAATGAGCATTGAAAACAAGGTTAGTATGAATGCTTTAAGAGAGGACGAAGTTAAAGATTCCTATCCTGTTGAAGAAATTTTAATGAATGCACCTAAGCAAAAATTTAACTCTTTTGCTGTGCCACTTATGATGGAGGATTAATATGTATTTAACTAAACTTGGAGTTTTGGAAACAGCAAAATTGATTCATGAAAAGAAAGTTAGTTGTGAAGAAGTTGTTAAGGCTTATTTAAAAAACATTGAAGCAAGAAAGTCTCTTAATGCTGTTATTGAAGTGTTTGAAGATGCTTTAAGCGAAGCAAAAAAAGTTGATGAAAAAATTAAGAATAATGAGCCACTCAAAGAACTTGAAGGTGTGCCAATGATTATCAAAGACAACATCTTAATTAAAGGCAAAAAGGCTGGCTGTGCTTCAAAATTTATGCAAAACTTTGTTGCTCCTTATGATGCAACAGTTATAAAAAAACTTCGTGATGCTGGGGTTATTTTTCTTGGCAGAGCAAATATGGATGAATTTGCAATGGGAAGTTCAACAGAAAAATCATGCTATGGAATTTGCCACAATGCACTTGATGAAAGCCGTGTTCCAGGTGGGTCATCTGGTGGTTCGGCGTCAGCGGTTGCTGCAAACCTTGCCTGTGCAACTCTTGGCAGTGACACTGGCGGTTCAATAAGACAGCCAGCATCTTACAATGGTGTTTATGGAATTAAACCAACTTATGGCAGAGTTTCTCGTTTTGGGCTTATCGCTTTTGCAAGTTCTCTTGACCAAATTGGGCCTCTCACCAAAAATTTGGAAGATTCTGCAAAATTGCTGGAAATCATTTCTGGCAAAGATTCCAATGATATGACATCTTCTAAGGAAAAGGTGGAAGATTTTTCAAAGTTTGATATGAAGAAAACGTATAAATTTGGCATTTGTGACGAAGTTGAAGAAAAGATGAAAAACATTGTCACAAAGCCTGTTTATGACAGCATAATGAAAAGGTTAGAGGAAAAAGGTTGTGAATTTGTTCATTTTTCAATCAAGGATTTCAACCTTTGTTTGCCAATTTATTATGTTTTATCCACAGCGGAAGCAACAAGCAATTTGGGTAGATTTGATGGTGTTAAATATACCGTTCGTTCGGCTAATGCCAAGGATGTTAATGAAATTTATTTGAAATCAAGAAGTGAAGGTTTTGGTGAAGAAGTTAAAAGAAGGATTCTTCTTGGCTCCTATGTTTTAAGTTCAGGCTATTTTGATGCATATTATAACAAGGCAAAAAAATTGCAACAGCGCTTGACTAAGCAGTTGACAGAAGTTTTCAATTCTTGTGATGCAGTTTTGTTGCCAACAACTCCAAATGTTGCTTTCAAAATTGGAAGCAAAGGGGATAACCCAGTTGATATGTATCTTGAAGATATTTTCACAACAATTGCAAACATCACAGGTGTGCCTGCAATTTCTATTCCATGCGGAAAAGGTGAAAATGATTTGCCTCTTGGACTTCAAGTTTTAACAAATAAATTTGAAGAAAAGAAACTTTACAGTGTTGCATCTTACATCGACGCACTTTTGAAAGGAGAAAACGCATGAAAGATTATGAAGTAACAATAGGACTTGAAGTCCATGCGGAATTAAAAACAAACACAAAATGTTTCTGTTCTTGCAAAAATGAATTTGGCGGAGAACCAAATACGCACTGTTGCCCAGTTTGTGTTGGTATGCCAGGGGCTTTGCCAGTGATTAACAAAAAAGCTGTTGAACTTACCATCAAAGCAGGACTTTGCATGGGGTGTGATATTAATGATATTGCAGTTTTTGAAAGAAAAAATTATTTTTACCCAGACCTTTCAAAAGCCTATCAAATAAGCCAGCTTGTTCGTCCAATTTGCTTGCATGGGGGCGTTAAGTTGGATAGTGGCAAGTTTATCAGGCTTAACAGGATCCACCTTGAAGAAGATGCTGGAAAGCTTGTTCACAAAAGTGAAACAGTTGGAACCTTAATTGATTACAATCGTGGTGGTGTGCCACTTATTGAAATGGTTAGTGAGCCAGATATGTCATCACCAGAAGAAGCTCTTGAATTTTTGGGGAAACTTCGTGAAAACCTTATCTATGCTGATATTGCTGAATGCAAAATGCAAGAAGGCGGAATGCGTTGCGATGTTAATGTTTCAATAAGAGAGAAGGGGCAAAAAGAATACGGCACAAAAGTCGAAATGAAAAACATAAATTCTTTTAAGGCCGTTGAAAGAGCCATTAAATTTGAAGTTGAAAGACAAAAAGATATTTTGGAAAATGGTGGAACTGTTCGCCAAGAAACAAGACGTTGGGATGATGTTTTGGGTGAAAGTTCTTCAATGAGAAGCAAGGAAGATAGCAAAGATTACAGATATTTTCCAGACCCAGATATTTTGGCAATTGAAATTCCAAGAGAAAATGTGGAAAAAATTAGAAAAGAACTTCCACTTCTTCCAGTAGAAAGAAAGGAAAAATATATGGGAGAGTTTGGGCTTTCTTTGTATGATACCAATCTCCTTTTAAGTGAAAAAGTTTATTCAAATTTCTTTGACGAGTGTGTGAAACTTTATAATAAACCAAAGAGTATTGTTAACTGGATTCAATCACAAGTTTTGTCACTCATAAAAGATGAGGAAGAAAAAGAAATTAAAATAAGCGCTTCAAACTTAACAAAAATTATTGAAATGCTTGAAAAGAAAGAAATCAGCCAACAAGATTCAAGAACTCTCTTTGCAAAATGCTGGGAGGAAGATATTGACGCAAAAGAATTTGCAAAATCTTCTGGCATGCTTTCCACATTAAGCGAAAATGAACTTGAAAAGATTATGGATGAAGTGATAAGCGAAAATCCAAAAGCTTGTGAAGATTTCAAAACAACTCCGGACAAAGTTATGCCATTCTTTATCGGTCAGGTTATGAAAAAGACCAAGGGAAAAGCAAACAGCGAAGTTGTAAGAAAATATTTCACCGAAAAGTTGAAATAATATAATTTTTATGGTTTTAATAAGCAAAAAAAAGAACTTTATCAAATAAAGTTCTTTTTTAGTCTTTATTAATTAAATTTGTTTTTGGTATGTCATTTCACCATCTTCAATTTTTGTTATTGAGTTGTCAGTTTTATGGAATTGATATGGAATTATTGTTAATGAAGTTTCTGTTTGGATATAATGTGAGATGTAAATATCTCCACTTTCATCATTGACAGGAACAATAATTTTATCTCCAATGATAGTATAATTCAACATAGGGGTGTCATTCTTGAAAAAGTATAATAATAAGAAGATCCCAAGTGAAGATAAATGGTGTTTTCATTTAATATCTCAATATCATTAATTATTCCAATTTCAGGTAAATATGTTAAGGATTTCAATTTTACAATGGATGATAATTATGTTTCTAAAATCAATATAAAATTTATTTTAATTAAATTATATATGTTATTAAAATAGATAGTTTAAAATTTATATCCTTTTGAAAATGGTTGTTTTTCGTATAAAAATAAGGGAAAGTTATACAATAATTGCATGACAAGGAAGGATAAGCTTGTAATGTCCCTTCTTTGCGAAAAGGGGCAAAAGAAAAAATCATATCTTATTTCGCCACAAGAAATTACTTCTGCGTTATCGAAGAAGTATGTTTTATCTGTTGCTGAAATTGATGAAATTATGGTTAATCTTTCCAACGAAAACTACATTGATTTTGTGGTGAGTGATGGAAAAAAGGGGTATTATTATTGTGTAACCTTGAAAAAGTGTGGGCAAAGCTACATACAAGACACAAAAAATCAAAGAAAAACACTTGGCATTTTGGTTTTGCGTTCCATCTTTTTGGCAACAGTGAGTTTTGTGTTTGGTATAATTTTAAAGGCGATTTTTAAAAGTTAAAATTTTAGGTGTTTTGTATTGTTCAATTTCTTGATGTGTGGTATAATGAAATTATGAAAAATAATGATTTTAGAGATGATTATAAATTTGAACTTGTGAGCAAATATAAACCAGCGGGCGACCAACCTGAGGCAATTGAAAAACTTGTGGAAGGCATTGAAGATGGTTTGAAAGACCAGGTGCTTTTGGGGGTTACTGGTTCAGGAAAAACTTTTACCATGGCAAATATCATTGCCAAAACCAATAAACCAACCCTTGTTATTGCCCACAACAAAACCTTGGCAGCACAACTGTGCAATGAGTTTCGTGAGTTTTTTCCAAATAATCGTGTGGAATATTTTGTTTCATATTATGATTACTATCAGCCAGAAGCCTACATTGTTTCAAGTGACACTTATATTGAAAAAGATATGAGTGTGAATGAAGATATTGATAAACTCCGTTCTTCCGCAACCTTTTCCCTTTTAGAAAGGAGAGATGTCATTGTTGTTGCGTCAGTTTCTTGTATTTATGGTTTAGGTATTCCTGACGAATATATGAAACTTCACATTTCACTTAGACCTGGTGAGGAGTTTGATAGAGATGAATTAATTAATCAACTTATCAACATTCAATACTCCCGAAATGACATAGATTTTAAAAGAACAACTTTTCGTGTTAAAGGGGACACTATTGATATTTTCCCTGCAAACCAATCAGAGTCTGCAATTAAAGTTAGGTTTTTTGGTGATGAAATTGAAAAAATTTATGAATTTGACCCAGTCACTGGAAATCTTTTGAGAGAACTTAATTATATTGCAATTTTCCCTGCAAATCACTATGTTGTTGGTGGCGACAGAATGAAAAATGCATTAAGTCAAATTGAAGAAGACAGGCTTAAAGCGATTGAAGATTTTAAAAATCAAGGAAAACCACTTGAAGCAGAAAGAATTGGTCAGCGTGTGGCCTATGACCTTGAAATGATGCGTGAAGTTGGCTATTGCAGTGGCATTGAGAATTATTCAAGATATTTTGATGGCAGAAAACCTGGGGAAGCCCCTTACACCCTTATTGATTATTTTCCAGACGACTTTTTAACCATTATTGATGAAAGCCATATGACCATCCCACAAATAAGGGCGATGTATAATGGGGACCAAGCAAGAAAAAAATCTTTGGTTGAATATGGTTTTAGGTTGGAAGCGGCAAAAGACAATAGGCCCTTAAAATTTGACGAATTTGAGAAAAAACTTAAACAGACAATTTTTGTTTCTGCAACTCCTGGAAAATACGAACTTGAAAAAGCAGGACAAGTGGTGGAACAAGTTATTCGTCCAACCGGGCTTCTTGACCCAACCATTGAAATCAAACCAATCAAAAATCAAATTGAAGTTTTGATGCAAGAGTGTGAAAAAACGATTGCTCGTGGGGCGAGAGTGCTTGTGACAACACTAACAAAGAAGATGGCTGAAAGTTTGACAACTTATTTAAGTGACCATTCGTTTAAAGTTAAATATCTTCACAGCGAAATTGACACAATGGAAAGGGTGGAAATTATCAACGGACTAAGAATGGGCGAGTTTGATATTTTGGTTGGTATTAACCTTTTAAGAGAAGGACTTGATATGCCAGAAGTTGAACTTTGTTGCATTTTGGACGCTGATAAGGAAGGTTTCCTTAGAAGTGAAGGTGCTTTAATTCAAACTATTGGTAGAGTTGCAAGAAATGCAAATGGCAGAGTCATCATGTTTGCAGACACAATAACAGACAGCATGAGAAGGGCAATGGATGAGACTGCAAGGCGTAGAAATTTGCAAATGACCTTTAACAAAGAACATGGAATTGTTCCAAAAACAATCATAAAAGAAATTAAAAACACACTTGAAATTGGCAAAAAGGTCAATGAAAATGAAATTAAAAGGCGAGATATTCCAACTGAGATTGACCGTTTGACCTCTATGATGAAAATTGCTTCAAGTCAACTTGATTTTGAAAGAGCTATTGAACTTAGAAATAAAATTGCTGTGCTGAAAAAACGACTAAACAAAAAAGAAAGCATTGAATAAGGAGAACTTACCATGGACGAAACGACAATCATTCCAGATGAAATAAAAATTGATTTAAAAAGTGGAAAATTTGTTTTAAACAAAAAATCTTGTAACAAACTTTTTATTAAACTTACACCAATGCGACTTACAGGCGGTTCTTTTAACGTTTTTTATATTTCTCGCAAAGAAGACGCAGACTTTGATGGGGTGTATATTGATAGAGAACAATTTAATTTTCTTTTTGGTGCAGAGATAACAAGCAAAGATTACAATTTGATATATAAATATCTAAGTGAAGCAGGCGGAAAATTGAAGTTTGAAATGAAAAATAGAAAGCACAACATCAAAGTGATTAATAGTGATTTAAAAAATAATGATTTTTCATCTTTTAATGAAGTCTTAGCACTCATAAGGCAAAAAACTGAAAGAGTTAAACAATAAAATTTAAGTAAACAAGTTTAAGATTATTGATTATGACTTGTTTACTTTTTCTTTTTGTGGTATAATTAATATGCTATGAAAAATTCAATCATTATTAAAGGTGCAAAGGAAAATAATTTAAAAAACATCAACTTAACCTTGCCAAGAGATAAATTTATTGTTTTCACAGGTGTGAGTGGCTCTGGAAAGAGTTCGCTTGCTTTTGGCACGATTTTTGCAGAAGGGCAAAGAAAATATATGGAAAGTTTGTCCTCATATGCTCGTATGTTTTTGGGGCAAAGCCAAAAGCCAGATGTTGACTCCATTGAAGGGCTTTCTCCTGCAATTTCCATTGACCAAAAAACAACAAACCACAATCCTCGTTCAACTGTTGGAACTGTCACAGAAATTTATGACTATTTGCGTCTTTTATTTGCAAATATTGGCACTCCTTATTGCCCTCATTGCCATAGACAAATTAAGCAACAAACCATTGACCAAATTGTTGACAATATCAAGGAATATGGTGAAGGTGCAAAAGTAACAATTTTGGCACCTGTTGTTCGTGGGCAAAAAGGAACCCAAATTAAACTTTTGGACAGTTTAAAAAGAAGCGGTTTTGCAAGAGTTGAAGTTGACGGAACAACTTATATGCTTGACGACAACATTCAACTTGATAAAAACATTAAGCATAATGTTAATGTGGTTGTGGACAGAATCACCATTAAAGACGGCAAGGATACAAGGCTTGCTGGAAGTTTGGAAACTGCACTTAAACTTGCAGATGGACTTGTTATTGCAAAACAGGAAGACAAGGAAGAATTGTTTTCAATCAACTATGCCTGCCCAACTTGTGGATGGACACTTGGCGAAATAACACCAAGGCTTTTCTCTTTCAATGCTCCTTATGGTGCTTGTCCAACTTGTTTAGGGCTTGGATATAATGAAGATGTGGATGAAGGCATTGTTCTTAAAAATTCCAATCTTTCAATCAATCAAGGGGCTTTCAATATCACTGGTTGGAAAAGTGAAGAAGGAACAATGGCAAGGGCATATTTTGAAGCATTATCAAAGAAATATGATATAAATCTTGATATTCCTGTGCATGATTTGCCAAAGAGTAAAGTTAATATTCTTCTCTATGGCTCAGGCGATGAAGAAATTGAAGTTGAAGTTGTTAATGAAAGAAATAAGAGATATGTAACAACAACTTTTGAAGGAATTGTCAACAACCTTAGAAGAAGGTATAAAGAAACCACAAGCGAATGGGTTAAGTTTGAAATTGGCAGGTTTATGAGAGAGCAACCTTGTGTTACTTGCCACGGAAAAAGACTTAATGAAAGTGCTCTTGCGGTTAAAATTAATGGAAAAGATATTTATGATTATTGCAATGAAAGTGTTAAGAATTTAATTCCAATGATAAAAGAATTAAAACTTGATAAAACCAAAGCAAAAATTGCAGAGCCTATTGTTAAGGAAATTTTAAATCGCCTACAATTTTTGGAAGATGTTGGGCTTAACTATCTCACTTTAAGCCGTTCTGCTGACACACTTTCTGGCGGTGAGGCTCAAAGAATAAGACTTGCAACACAAATAGGAAGCGGGCTTGTTGGTGTTTTATATATTTTGGATGAACCTTCTATTGGGCTTCATCAACGAGATAACGAAAAACTTTTAAGGACTTTGAAAAATTTAAAAGACTTAGGAAATACTGTTATTGTTGTTGAGCATGATGAAGACACAATAAGGGCAGCGGATTACCTTGTGGATGTTGGGCCTTATGCGGGTGTGCATGGCGGTGAGATTGTTGCTGCTGGAACTGTTGAGCAGGTAATGAAAAACAAAAATTCAGTTACTGCCAAGTTTTTGCGTGGCGAAGATAAAATTGAAATACCAAGAACCCGTCGTGAACCCAAAGATTTCATAGAAATTAAAGGTGCAAAAGAGAATAATTTAAAAAATATCAATGTAAAAATTCCAACTGGCATTTTTACGGCGGTTACTGGTGTGAGTGGCTCTGGAAAGAGTTCACTTGTTAATAGAATTTTATTCCCATACCTTTCAAATGCTTTAAACAACAGCAAGTTACCACTTGGAAAATGTGACAAAATTGAAAATATTAATGTCTTAGATAAAGTTATTTGCATAGACCAAGCACCTATTGGAAGAACCCCAAGAAGCAACCCTGCAACTTACACTGGTGTTTTCACTGCTATAAGGGAACTTTTTGCTTCTACCGTTGATGCAAAAGTGCGTGGTTACAATGCTGGGCGTTTCTCATTTAATGTCAAGGGTGGAAGATGTGAAGCCTGTGAAGGAGCAGGTGTAAAAGAAATTGAAATGTATTTCTTGCCTGATATCACCGTGCCATGTGAAATTTGTAAGGGGAAACGTTATAATCGTGAAACCTTGGAAGTTAAATATAAAGGAAAAACCATCAGTGATGTTTTAGATATGACTGTTGAGGAAGCTTTGAAATTTTTTGAAAATATCCCATCAATAGTTAACAAATTGCAATCGCTTTATGATGTTGGGCTTTCTTACATCAAACTTGGCCAGCCTGCAACTGAGCTTTCTGGCGGTGAGGCTCAAAGAGTTAAACTTGCAACGGAATTATCTAAACGTGAAACAGGCAAAACCATGTATATCTTGGACGAACCAACAACAGGACTTCATGTTTATGATATTAAAAAGTTGGTGGCAATATTGAATAGGCTTATTGGCAATGGAAATTCTGTTGTGGTCATTGAGCATAATTTGGACGTTATCAAATGTGCTGATTACATTATTGATATGGGGCCAGAAGGCGGTGATGAAGGTGGCACTGTTGTAACAACAGGAACGCCAGAAGAAGTTGCAAAGTGTGAAAAGAGCTACACAGGGCAATTTTTAAAGAAAATTTTGGAAAATGAAAGCAATAATTAAACAATAAGGAGAGAAAGTGAGAGCTTTTAATCTATCATCTGGAAGTGACGAAAATGCAACATATATTGAAACTGAAAATTCACGAATACTTGTGGATGATGGTATTTCATGCGCTGAAACTTTGAAAAGGCTTGAACTTATTGGAGTGAAAGGGGAAGATATTGATGCCATTGTTGTCACTCATGAGCATATTGACCACATGAAGGGTGTTGATGTCTTTTCAAAGCGATTTAACACTCCAATTTATGCACATAACGATGTTTGGGAAGGGTTATATAAAAAATTGTCAAAAGTAAAAGAAGAAAACATGAGAATTTTTACTGGCGACTTTGAAATTAAAGATTTATACATAAAACCTATTGAAATTCCTCACGATGTTAAATGTTTTGGCTATACGCTTGAAAATGGAAACAGCAAAGTAAGTTTGTTGACAGACTTAGGACATACAAATGACAAAATTTTAAACAGTGTAAGTGGAAGCAGGCTTGTTTATCTTGAAGCAAATCATGATTTGTCTATGCTAAGAAATTGTGAAAAATATCCACTTTCACTCAGGATGAGAATTGCTGGCAAGAACGGACATTTATCCAATGATGCATCAGCAGATTTTGCTGAAAAACTTGTGGAAACAGGAACAAGACAAATTGTTTTGTCACATTTAAGCCGAGAAAACAACACGCCAGAACTTGCTTTCAACTATGTGTCAAGCAAGCTTGAAGAAAAAGGGATAATTGAAGGAACTCATGTGAAAATTGATGTTGCAACCATTGTTCCAACACGCATTTTTAGATTAAAGTAATATTTCAATAAATAAAAAAAACTCTATAAACTATAGAGTTTTTTATTATTCAAAAACTTTATTGCAATAGGCTGATTATTTTTCCGCTTGAATCAAATTTTCTTACAAATGCAGTTTGTCTTTCGCTGAAAACTCCATCAAGTCCAACAATGAAGCTGTCAATTAATTGGCAGTTAAGGGGTTTAAGTGCCTCATCAATGCAATTCATTGCATCATAGTCATCAGGTGAAGGAATTGCTGAACCGCCAGAGTGATTGTGAGCAACAACAATGTATGCAGGATTTGTTGATGCAATAAAATCATATAATTGCATAGGAGAAATGCCAACTTTGTTGTTTTCCTTTCTGTTATATCTTCTTTTATGAGTTAAAAGATATTTATTGTTAAATGCCATAAGATACAAATATTCTGTGGTTTGAAAACGAAGCATTTGTTCAAGCAGGTCCAAAAATTCCATTCTGTCATCAATGCTTATTTTCTTTGTCATTTTGGAAGAGGAATAATAAAATATAAGGTCGCCAAAAAGTTTGATTTTCTTTGCACTCCTATCGTTTATTCCTTTAATTGTTTTTAAATCGTTTTCACTTGCGTCAACAATATTGCCAAAGTTTTCAAAGCGGTCAAGAAGTCTGTGGGCGAGTGGATTGACATCTCCACGAGGGAAAATATAAGTGAGAAAATATTCCACTGCTTGAATTTTGCTGACATTTTCAAGCCCAACATTGTTAATTAAATTTGTTAACCTTTCTCTGTGACCATCATGTGACACATCATTAATTTTTGATATGTTTGCTTTTGAATCGTTCATATATTTTCCTTAAATTTTGTTTGCATTATTGAAAACATTAATATTTTTATTTGAAACATAATTTGCAATCTCATCTATTGCTTTAAGGTTGAATTTTCTTAAATCAATGTTTGAAGGATTTTCGGTCAAATATTTTCTTATGGTTGCTGTGTAAACAAGGCGAAGGTCTGTGTCGGTGTTAATTTTGAAAATGTTATGTTTTGTGCTTGCGGTAAACAAAAGTTTTTCATCCACACCTTTTGCCCCTTCCACTTTTCCGCCAAACTCGTTGATTAATTTAACATAGTTTTGTGGAACAGATGAAGCACCGTGCAAAACAAGTGGAAAATGAGGTAATTCTTTTTCAATTTCACTTAAAATGTCAAAGCGGAGTGTTGACTCACCTTTAAACTTATATGCTCCATGGCTTGTGCCAATGGCAACGGCAAGGCTGTCACAATTTGTTCTTTCAACAAACTCTTTGGCTTTTTGTGGGTCGGTGAAAACATTTTTATCTGCATGAACATAGTCTTCAATTCCAGCAAGAACTCCAAGTTCTGCTTCAACAAGCACATTTTTTTTGTGAGCATAGTCCACAACTTTTTTTGTTAATGCAACATTTTCTTCAAAGGGCAAACTGCTTCCATCAATCATAACTGATGAAAAACCTAAGTCAACTGCTTTTTTGCACATTTCAAAACTTTTTCCATGGTCAAGATGCAAAAAGAAAGGGATATCATTGTATTCTTTTTTGGCACTTTCAAAAATTGCAATAACAAAATTTTCACCCATATAGTCAAAAGCGCCTTCGCTGACTGCGGTTATGCAAGGGGACTTACTTTTTTGACAACCTTTGCAAATGCCTTTTAACATTTCCATATTAACAAAGTTGTAAGCACCAAGTGAATAATGTTTTTCGATGCTATCTTTTATATAAAAATTAAGAGATTTCATGTTTCCTCCAAAATTCGCTATAATTAGCATTATTTTACCACATTTTTTCTTTTTTACAAAAATAAATTATTATAAAATATGAAAAGTAAAGGAGAAATTTATGTTTAAAAAAGTTTTAGCTATGTTGTCACTTGTTGTTGTGTGTTTAGGTGTGGCAGGCTGTGGAAAAACAATTCAAAATTATGTTGAAGAAAATATGTCCGAAATTACAAACGAATATTATCAAGCGGAAAATGACAACATCTATGCAACTTTAAGTGTTGGAACAAGGGAGAAAGATTACCTATATAATGGGCAAAGCACAGAAAGTGTTAATTTTATGCTTTTAACTTTGACATTTAAAAATGATATGCGAGATAAGGTGATTCATGTTCAGGTCAAAAGTGGTGAGAACACTGTAAGTGTTGAGGCGGAATTAAACAATCTTAGTGATGCATACATGGTTGACCTTGTTGATACAATTGTGCTTGGTGACACGGTTGAAATTGTGTATGAAAATGAAACATTGCCGCTTACAAAAGTTTCAAATGATTTTCAAATAGATGCCCAAAAAGCAATAACAATTGCGTGTGAAAATTTAAGTGAAAAATTGGAAGCATGCAAGAGCTATAATAACTTTAATGCAGAATGTTATTTGAGAGTTTTAAACCAAAAGCAAAATAATTTTAATGAACTTTATTGGTGCTTTACTTGCCTAAATTATGAAGGGGAAAGTTTTTCAATAATCATTTCAACTGTGGATGGTGAAATTTTAGCTCAAACAGAATAATTGTAAAAATGCCTTAAAAACAAGAAAAAATCAAAAAAAATGCGTTTTTTGTTAAAATATTCGTAATTTTTGCGGATATTTTTATTTTGAAGTTTATTTTCTTTTATGCTATAATAAAATTGTATGAGCAAGATGTACGATACAAATGAAGATATAATTGAGAAGGCTGTTGTGTTTTGTCCTATCGAAAAAGATACGGACAAAGTTTTTCAATTTGCTGAAATTAAAAGACTTTGCAATTCTGCAAATATGGAAGTTTTAAAGATATTCAGTCAAGATATAAAAGCATTGAACCGAAGAACAATTATAGGTTCAGGAAAAGTTCAAGAGATAAAACAATTTATTAAAGAAAGCGATGCAAATGTTCTTGTTGTGGATTTTAAACTTACTGGCTCTCAGCTTCGCAATTTAAGTGATGAACTTGGGGTGAAGGTATTAGATAGAATACTTTTGATTATTGATATTTTTGCTTGCAATGCGAAATCTAATGAGGGGAAGATTGAAGTTAAACTTGCCCAAAATCGCTATCTTTTGACAAGGCTTTCTTCCATGCAGGGAACACAGGGCAGGTTTGGTGGTTCTGGGGCTGGAATGAGAGGTCCAGGCGAAACCAAACTTGAACTTGACAGGCGTAAACTTGAAAGTGAAATTATTATGCTGGAAAAAGAGATTGAAAAAATCAAAAGGGTGAGGGCTCAAAATAAAATTGCAAGAAAGCAGGCAGGTATAAAAAATGTTGTTATTGGTGGTTATACCAATGCGGGTAAAAGTTCTCTTTTCAACTTGTTGACACGAGATAATATTTATGTTCAAGATAAACTTTTTGCAACCTTGGAAACAACAAGTAGGCGTATGTTTTTAAAAGATGATAAGTTTTGCATTTTGACAGATACAGTTGGCTTTATTAGTAAGTTGCCACACGAACTTGTTGAAAGTTTTGCTTCGACTTTGGAAGAAATAAAAGATGCAGATTTAATTTTGCATGTTGTGGATGTTGCGGATGAAAATTATGAAAAAAATATAAAAGTCACCAATGAAATTTTGAATGATATTGGTGCAACACAAAATCGAATTGTTGTGTTAAATAAGATTGATTTAATGAATAAACCTTTTGAAGTTAAAGAAAATGAAATTCCTTTTTCAGTTAAGAAAAAAACTAATTTGGAAAAGTTGAAAGATGCAATTTATAAAAAACTTTTTTAAAAGATATTTTGAATATTGGCAATAAAAATAACAGGCTTGAAACCTGTTATTTTTTCTTTACATTTTCATTAAGCTTTTTAAGAACAAAATCTGTGTCCACGCCATGCACAAGGCAGGCTTCTTCCACAGTTTCCATTTGGCTTACTGGGCATGAAATGCAATGCATTCCAAACCCCATAAAAACATCTGCAAGGCTTTCATCTTTTTCCAAAACTTCGCCGATGGTCATATCTTTGTTTATAATTGCTTTTTCTTCTTTTTTCATGTTCTAACTCCTATTTTTACATCATATCATATTATGTTAAATATGTCAATAAAATATAACGTTGATTAATTTGAAAAAATAAAAAATATTAAAATTAATAAAAATATAAATAAAAAATTAAAAAAATAATAAAAAAATGATAAAAATGTCTAATTTTGTAAAAAATAAATTTTTAAATAATTTATAACATAATATATTTGTAAGGAGCAAAATTGTGGAAAATATTTCAAAACAAGTAATTTCTTTGCAAGATAAAAGAGTTGTTGGTTATATCTTGAAACCATATATCGATTATTCAATTTTGAGTAAAACTGGATATATTGTTGTTGATGAAGATAATGAAGAGGAATATCTTTTAAGAGAAGAGGATATCATAACCAATTCGCAAAATGTTGTTATTGAAAGCCATTCGGTTTTAGAATTTATTGCAGATAGTTCTCCTTTAAGAAAAAAGATTTTTACTGATTGCGGTGAAGATTTAGGGAGGATTAAATCTTTCACATTTTGCAAAAATAAAATCAAAAAGATTATAACTGATAAGTGCGAGATTAATCCTAGCTATATTAAAGAGGCGGGGTATGACTTAATAATTGTGTCGCTTAAAAGAAAAAAGAAAAGTTTTCCAAGATTTGAAAATGAAAACATCAAAGTTGAGATAATGGATAAAAAGGAAATTTCTGCTCCACCTGTTGTAAACTTATCACCAATTTACTTTATTGGTAAAACTGCATTTAAAACACTTTTAGGGTTGAATAGCGAACTTATCATTAAAGAAGGTGGTAAAGTTACAAAGCAAATTTTTGAAAAGGCAAAAATGCACAATAGGCTTAACCAACTATTTTTTATAATAAAATAGAAAAAATATCAAAAAATTAATTAAAAATTAATATTTTTTTGCATTTTTTATAATTTTTCAATATTTTTGTGTAGTATTTTATATTTTTTCATATTTAATTTTTTCAAAAACCGCTTATTGATAAAATAATATTTTATTTAGTTTTTTATTTAATTTATTTGTATTTTTGGAGTGATTTGTAGTATCATAATTTCAAGAGGGAAGATATGGTTAGAATTATTCCAAGAAAAACAAAAGTTAAATTTGAATTATTCCGTGGAGTCACAGGAATAGATTTGGCGCTTGGTGCAATTTTTGTTGCTATTGCAGCAATTCTTTTTGCAGCAAATTTCGAATTTCATATTTGGATTGGTATTGCATGGGTTATCATTGCAATTTCCATGTTTTTTAAATTTGCAGATGAGGCAAGATTTTACACAACCTTAATTTACCTTTTGCGTTATGCGGCTCAAAAGAAAAAGTTTGTTAAAAGTTCAAATGATAAGAAAGGTGATATAACTCAAATTTTACCTTATGAAGGAATAATTCAAGATAGATATATTGACTACGGAACTTATTACGGCATGGTAATTGAAGTTCAACCAATGTTTTTTACACTTCTTACTGAGTCTTTCCAAGATAATGTTATTGAAAGTTTTGCAAATGCAATAAGAAGACTTAATAATGACCAATCTTGCTCTATTGTTAAAGTTCGTAAGCCAATGGTGCTTGACACTTATATACATAATGAAAACAAAAAATATGACACTCTTTATGACCTTCAATATGATGGGCAGATTTCCGAAGCAGAAATTGATGCTCGTGGACCTATTTTTGAAGAAAGAGTTTCTTTTTATGAATACATAAACCGTCAACAAAAAGTTTATAAAGATTATTTCTATCTTGTAGTTTTTGATAAGGATAGAGAAATTTTAGAAAACACTTGTGCTGGTATGATGAATGCAATGGCAACCTCTTTAAACCCTATTACTTCAAACATTTTAACAGGACATGACCTCTATGTTTTCTTGAAGGCGAATATTGGCAAAGATTTTGATGAACGTGACCTTGAAGTTTTGCCTTTTAACAAATATATGGATTGGGTAACTCCTGACAAAATCAAGTTTAACATTGCAAAATATTATGTGGATAAAGATTGTTATCGTTGTTATAACCTTATTGATTATCCTTTGCAAGTTGGAAATGCTTGGGCGGCATCATTCTTCCTTTTGGATAGAACCAAAGTTGTTATGAAATTTGTGCCAATGGCAAGAATGGATTCTGAAAAACAAATTGATAAGGCAATCATGGAAATGGAGGCAAAATTAAACAAGGCTGGAAGAAGCTCTGCTCAAATTGACCTTCAAACTCACCTTGAAACTTTGAGAGAACTTTTGGTTGGACTTAAAAATAATAACCAACAACTTTACAATGTTAACACTTACATCGTTGCTGAGGATGCAGCAAAGAAAGATGTTAGAGCTATGCTTAAACAACAGGGCTTTAAATATAGCGAAATGTTTTCAAGACAAATTGATGGTTTCATTTCTTCCAATATTTCAAGACGTGATGTAATGAAGTCAACTTTAAGAGGTATGCCAACATCAACTTTGGCGGCGGCATTCCCATTTATTTCAAATTCACTTCAAGACCCAAATGGAATTTATCTTGGCGACAATGAATATCCTGTGTTTGTTGATTTCTTTAAGCGTGACAGAGAAAGAGTTAACTCTAATATGATGATTATTGGTAAGTCTGGTTCTGGTAAGAGTTATGCCACAAAAACATTGCTTACAAACTTGGCTGCGGACAACTGTAAGATTTTCATTCTTGACCCAGAAAACGAATATAAGACTTTAACTAAAAATCTTGGTGGTAAGTTTATTGACGTTGGTTCTTCCCTTCAAGGTATTTTAAACCCATTCCACATTATGACTTCACTTGATGCAAGTGAAGATGAAAAAGAGGAATTGGATGAAAATGGTGAACCAATAATTAAACAAAATGAAAGTGTTGACGATTCCTTCTCACAACACTTACAGTTCTTGGAACAATTCTTCCGTGTTATTTTGGAAGGTATTAATGCGGATGCATTTGAAGTTTTGAACTCACTTATTATTGATGTTTACAAGAAAAAAGGAATAACTTATAAGACAAATCTTTCAAAATTTAAACCAGAAGATTATCCAATTTTTGACGACCTTTACAATCTTATTTTGGAAAGACTTAAAACCGCAAAAGACGAGTTTACTTTGAAAAACTTGATGACAGTTGAAACTTACATCAAAAAATTTGCAACAGGTGGAAGAAACAGTGCTCTTTGGAATGGTCCTACTTCAATTGAAACAAACGAAAACTTTGTTACATTCAACTTCCAATCATTGGTTGCAAGTAATAACCCTGTTGTTACAAACGCACAAATGCTTCTTGTTTTTAGATATTTGAACAACGAAATTATCAATAACAAAGATTTCAACCAAAAATATCATAAAAACAGAAAAATTGTTGTTGCAGTTGATGAGGCGCACATTTTCATTAACCCTAAATACCCAATCGCTTTGGATTTCATGGCACAGATGGCTAAACGTATTAGAAAATATGGTGGTATGGAAATTGTTATTACACAGAACCTTGCCGACTTTGTTGGTTCTGATGAAATTAAGCGTCAATCAACCGCTGTTATTAATGCTTGTCAATATTCACTTATTTTCTCACTTGCTCCAAACGATGTTAACGACCTTATCGAACTTTATAAAAAGTCTGGTGGTATCAATGAAGAGGAACAGAACTCAATTGTTACTGCGGGAGTTGGTCAAGCATTCTTAATCACAGGCCCAACTTCAAGAACGACCGTTCAGGTTGTGGCTCATGACTATGTTAAACAACTTTTTGGAGGTTGATTTAGTTGATAATATTAATATAGAGTTTATTATATTGATTATAGTCCTATTGATATTTAATTACACTTTAAATCATCCGCACTTTTGCTAACTACTTTAATAATAGACAAATGAATTAAAAGGAGTTATATGACAAAGTCTTTAAAAAGAATTTTTGTTTGCATAATATCTGCGTTGGCTTTTGCCTTTGCAGGACTCTTTTTTGTTGGTTGTGACAGTGATAACTCAAACGTCACAGTGACAAGTGATGTTGCATCATTGGAACTTGAAGTTGGTGAATCACAGGACGTAACTTTCACAATAAACAATGCATCAGGTTCATTTGTTAACACATTAAAATTTAATCAAGATTCCGCTGGTATTGTTGAAATTGGAACACCACAATATAATGAAAATGTAGTCAGGGTCAGTGTGACAGCCTTGAAAGGTGGTGTAACCAATTTGATGGCGGTGACAGAAGATGGGTATAAATATACCTCTGTGCATGTGAGTGTTATTCAACATTCTTCAACACTTGGGTTTGATGAAAGCAATTTGTATGTTTCAAACACAACCCCATTAAAAATGAATAATGGCTATTACAACTTTGACAGTAACACAACTGACAAAGAAATGTCTTTCTATTATTTACTAGAAGATGTCACAAATATGTCTTTCAGCAGGTTTACTGATGAGGGGCTTGAATTTGTTGATAATGACACAACAAGAATTAAAATTGTGCAAGCAGTTGAATTTGACACTATTAGAATAAGTGAAGATAAAACTGAGTTTATCCTTAGTTTAGGTGGGGTAGATTTAGAAACGAGATATCCAATAGTTGAAAATTTTGATATATTGTCAGTTTATGATTATTCAGTAAATTATTCAAGTTACCTTTCATATATCCACACAGTGCAAGTTCTTCAAGATTTGGGAGTTAAAGTTTATGGCGGATATTTAGTAAGCAATCAAGATGGCAGTGACGTTGTGGAGTTTAACGAGCTTACAGGTGATGAAATTTTAATTATACCTAACTCGAATGATTACACTGCCAATGCTTACATATTAAAAATTGAAGCTCAAAATAAGAGTGATTTAATTGAATATGGCTTCACTGCTGAAAATAATAATATTGATGTGGATGAATATCAAATGGTTGAAGAGGGTGTTGATTATTCCACAAAAACAATTGTTTATTACAAAATTCAATCCTCAGTTTTTGGAAATGTCAATGTTAATTTGGATGTTTACATGCGATATTCCACAACTAAAGATGTGAAAGATGAAAGTGTGAATTTCACAAAAAGTTTTGATATTAATGTTGATGTTGCACCAAAAGAAATTTTGGTGAATGGCGAGCAAGCATCTCAATTTAGTTCACAAGATAATCCTCTTATCCTATATAATAGATACACATATCCTGAGTTTGGTTGGCAAGATATGCTTGTTTCTGTGACTTCTGGTGCGGATGCAGAGCCAATCTTCTCTTACGCATACATTGAATTTGAAGAGACAGATTTGCGTTTTAAGTATGGTCAAATTGAAATTTCAAGTGGCAGAAGAATAACAGATTTATCAACAGGTTTTCAATTTAAGGGAAAGGATAATGCGGCAGTCACTGCTCTTGGTGAGGTTAAAAGTTTTAGAATTAATGTGACATATGACACACTTGGAAATGAGATAACTTTAAGCTACACAGTTTATTATCGCATTGTTAATGGTGCAACAAGAATTTCCAAGAATGCCGAATATGGGCAAGGTGACGTTTTATATCTTGACCATGAAGACACAAGTAATGCAAGTGTAATTTTTGATAATTATCTTTTTGCAGACGAACTTTTCCAATCTTTCACAACAGAATTCGTTTCTGGTGCAGATGTTGTTGACTTTGAAGTTATGTCACCTTGCTATATTGAAAGGGATGGCAATTTCTATCTTAATTTCAAAGTTAATTCATCTGGTGTTGGGCAGGGGACTTATAAGATAACACTTGATAACGGAACTTCTCAACAGATAACTTTTTCTGTTATCGACACAATTAAACAACATTCAACTTCGGTTAATATTTCAAACATTGGAAATGTAAGTTATTATGAAAGGGCAAAATCCTCGCCAGACCTTGGTTATTATGATGTTTTGAACTTGGAAATTTTAAACCCAACTGTTAATAACAACGAACAATACGAAATTTCTTTTGGTAGCACAGCAGAGATTACATTCAATGGAAATATAACCACAACAACTGCAACCATTGACACAGTTGGAGTTATCAATTTCTTGAATTTTAATGTAACTTCATATCATTTTGAAACACAAAAAAATGGTGTTGCAAGCATGAATTTCACTGTTTATGGATACAGTGTGAATGAACTTTATCAACAAGAACTTGATTATTTAGAGTTTACAATCAATTTTGTTTCATATTCTCTTTTAAGTGAGTTTGTTTTCTTAAATAATGGCAATTATGCGGTTGATAACATTGTTTATTATGGCGATAGTGACTATATTCCAGAAGAGGACGAGCAAGTTGACTTTGAAGTTCAAGCAGAAAGCAAAGATGCATATAACTTTTATAGATACAGCATGAATGAAAGTTTCTTTGTGAATAATGGAATGATTCAAACAATCATTGATGACAGATTAATTGGCGGTGATGTTGGAAGTTTTTCAGTTGAAGAAAGTGATTTAACATCTTCCCTTGTGGCAGAAACATATGACAATAAATTCATATATTATTATGTTGACAGCACAACTTTCAATATGGCCCTTACCACAACAACAAATGCTAATATTTCAGTAAATATAGACAATCAAACCTTTTATAATGCAACTGTTGAACTTAGTTTTAACAATGGCTTTATGTTCTTCGCTGATGATATGAATTTTGTTTATAATGCTGACGAAAATATCAGCGTTACCATAACTTTTACAAACATCTTTAAAATTGCAAATTTTGGTGAATATGATTTAAGAACCTTGGTTTACACAAATTTAAGTTCAAACTATGTAAGCAGTGGAACAACTTTCACTTTGCATGCTTATGTAAGGCAAAGAGATTACTCTCAAATGCGTTATGATGCAAACATAATTGCCAGCAGTTATGTTCAAGTTGAAGATGTTTCAAGCGCTTCACCTTTGGATGAATTAGTTTTCACAAACAGTGAGTTGGTTCAATCGTTTGTTGTTTATGTCACACCAACAACTGCAACAAACACCACTTTAAGGGCGGAATTTGTTCCAGTTAACAATGCATCTTCAAACTTAGTAAATTGCACAATAATTGAACAAGGGCTTGGAACTTATCTTATTGAAATTTCAGCAGAAAGATTTTATAATTCAACACCAAATATAACAGACATCACTGAAACTTTGGCAGGAACATGCTATATTTATCCTATTGAGTGGGGTGACAGTTATTCGGTTATTCCAACTGGAAATAATCCAATTATTGTTGATGTATCTTACAGAAATGGTTCTGAAAATAATAGATATATTTTGGAAACGCCTGCTGATGTTTTGGCAATAAATTCCAATGAAAAATCTCTTTCAAGCCATTATGAAATTAAAAATCTTATTGATATGTCCACCGTTTCTGGCACTCCTATTGGAATTTTAAGCACAAGTGAAGGTTATGAACTTGTTGGCTTCTCAGGCAGTATTGTTGGAACATCTTCACAAGCGGGAATTGCAAATTTAAGGCTTACCACAAATGCTCAACCAGGTTCAATAAGTCACTTAAAACCAAATGATGATACCTATTATTATTCAGGCCTTTTTGCAAAAATTAATAGTGGTGCATATATAAAGAATTTAACTATTTCTGGTTCTGTTTCAGTTGATGTGACCGAAAATGAATATGTTGGGCTTTTGGCCGGTGTGAATTATGGTAAGATTTCAAACGTTTCTGCAAGAGTGACTGACACTTCAAATGTATATATCAATAGTTCTTCAAATGTTCATATTGGTGGTTTGGTTGGTGGAAACTATAATCAAATTATTCAATATTTCCCTGCCTATGCAGATGTTGAGTTCACTGGTGATGCTCATAAAATTGATGATGTTCAAGGTGAATTTGCTGGGCAATCAACCAAAAACATTGCATACTACCTTAACAAAATGACAATAAGTTTGCCAAATGATTTTAGTGGTCGTCTTTATGCAGGTGGTATTGCTGGATTTAACAGTGGTGATATAACAAAAGTTGACGATGCTTCTCTTAAAATTTATGGCTACTCAACTTATTCTTGCTATGCAAACATTAAAATCACCGCAAACAGCACAATAAGTGGCAATGTTTACGCGGGTGGTGCTGTTGGTTATGCAGTTTCAGACATAACAAGAGGGGTTGCAACTTTGATTCAAGGGCTTACTGTTGGTGGCGAAGTTGATTTTTCAGCAACAACAATGAATAACACAAGTGCAGTTGGTGGAATTGTTGGTTTTGCAACCATTGGCTTGACGGGAGAAGGAAACACCCAAGAAGTTCATATTTACGACAACATTTCAAGAACATTTGTTCGTGGTGAACTTTATGTTGGTGGTATACTTGGTTTTGATAATTATCAGCAATATAATGCAAATTCAAACGGAAGTTATGTGCTTTTTGCCCCAAGTGGTGATACAAATTCAAAAAATAGAATTGAAGCAGTGGACGATGGAAGAAATGTGCTTGAAGCTTCAATGATGATTTTGAGGTATAATGGCACAAAACTTGACAATCTTCAATATGATGAATCTTGCTATATTGGAATTGGAAATGCAAGAGATTCTGGAAGAAATTTGGGTGGAGTTACCTTTGAAACAATTTCCTATGTCACAAGAACCCCAGCAACGGGCGATGAAGTTATGCCTAATGACAATGCACTAACAAAATATTACGCTGACTATCTTGTTTTGAATGGAAACACAATTAAGGAAAAGAAAGATTTTACTAAGCAAGAAGTTAATTTAAATTTAAGCGATAATGGCTTCCGTTTAACTCCAAAAACCGAAATAGAAAACCCACTTTATGTGTTCTTATCTTACTATTTTGAAGCAGATAGCTTTTTAAGTGGACAAGGCGAAAGTGTTGTTGCGCAAGATGTTGTTGACGAGTTTAACACTTACACAACAAGTTCAGCTCTTTATCCGTTCACAACAAACACAAGAGATGCTGAAATAATCTCGTCTTCAACCGATATTTTAAGTGTGGATGTGAATGGAAACATTACCACTCTTGGCACAGGACTTGCAACACTTAGGCTTCAAAGTATTTTAAATGTTCAAAAAACAGTTGATATTTATCTTTATATTGTTAACTATTTTAACAAAGACACAAAGGCTTCAATTTATTATTCTTCTGCAAATTCAAATGGATTGAACATTGTTAATGGTTCACAAATCAATGTTTATGGAAATAAACAAACTTCAATTTATGCGGTTCCAACTTATGAAAAAGACGAAGAAACTTTGCAAAATGGAAACACTTGGTCAATATCTAAGGATGGAGTTTTAAGATACTCTAACACAAGTGTGCTTCTTGCAAGAAACACAACTCTTAAAACTGATGTAACTCCAAGCTCGGGTGGTGTTTACACAAGATATCAAATAAATGGTGACCAAATTATTTTCTATGGTAACAACAACGGAGAGGGTAAAGATGATTATAATCTCACATCCTATGTTGCAGTGGAAATTAACGGTGTTACATATCTAATGAATGTTGGGCAGCAAAATGTTGATATTGATGTTCAATATTTGGAAACAGCAACTGATATTTACACATCTTCGAATTTAATTTCAATGCAAACCAATGATAAATTTGAAGATACACTTTACATTGAATCTAAAAACACAGAATATGCTTATTATCAAATTGTTTTCACTGATGAAAACAAAAATGAAAGGGTGGTTCAATCAAGATTGGATTCTTCACTTATTAGTGATGAGGCAAGTTGGAAAAATTATGTCAATGTAATCAGTGGAGATGATCTATTTAACTTAACTTTTGATAGGGTTGGCAACAGCAATACATTTACTTTTAACATCAGTATAAATAAACAAAGCCAAGCTTATATAAACAGAAATACAAACAACATCTTTGGAAATTACCGCATAATTTTCTATGGAAATGAACTTCAAGATGGGGTTTCTTGCAACTATGAAATCAATTTGAGTGAAGCAGAATTGACAAATGTAAGTGCCTTTAACTATTCAAACATAAAGGATATGTCTGTTGCTGATGAAGTGATTATACCTTCTCAATTTGGAATATTAGAAATTAACATTGACCCAGTTGAGGCAGAATTTGACACCTTCACAATAAGCAACAACAGCATTAACAACAACACTGGTGCTGGCGAAGTTGTGTTCACTTTTGCTTATCAGTCTGTGGATGAAACTGGGGCTGTTACCTATGTTGCTGACACAAACTTTGGTGTTGTAAATAATGGTGCATTAACTTTCACTTATTCGCAATTAATGGAATTTTTAACCGAGAAGGGCGAAAGTTATAACGGCAAAGTTTATATAAGATATTTCCTTGCATCCAATGGTGTGGAAGATGGTGCTCAAATTGCATTTGACATCAATGTGACTTATGGGGA
This sequence comes from uncultured Clostridia bacterium, assembly GCA_944383685.1. Taxonomy (GTDB): domain Bacteria; phylum Bacillota; class Clostridia; order Christensenellales; family UBA1242; genus Caccovivens. The sequence goes on from CALWQM010000002.1 coordinate 98,192, forward strand.
AGGGTTAAGTTTTGACGTGTCTGTTCCTCTCACAGTGAAACTTGCAAACTATGTTAAACTCACCTTCGACAATCGTGAAGAAAGTGACACATATTATGTTGCACGTGGTTTAAATTATGGAATGACTTTGGAATATTATGGTTTTAGCCTTGATGATATTCAAATTTCAGTTTCAAATTCAAATATTGCAACTTTAACTGGTCAAAACACAACTTACTCATTAAATGTTACATCCAATGAAATTGACTACACGGGTGATGTTGGATATCTTCTTAATATATTCATTTATGCAAGCCGTGTGGTTGACAATGTTCCAGTGGAATTTTCTGACACATTGACTGTTTATGTTATGGAATATGTTTTCAACTATAACTATGTTCAAGGTGTTAATGAAGATATTGTTGACGGCATGGAAGATGGAGTTATTTCAACGGCTGTTGGTAATGCTTACCCGCTTCAACTTGATATTTGGGATTTCATGGAATATGATTCTTCAAATGATTCTGTTGTTCAAAATGTTCAAAGTTTCATAACTAGACTTATGCAAAATGTCACATTCTCAATCACTGATTTGTCAACAGGTGGCGAGGAAAGAACTTTGGCAGAAGGAACTGAAATAAGGTCAAATTATTATTACATCAACGGTTACACCTTCACAGGGATAAGGCTTTATGAACCAACTCAAAACATTTATAACTTGTCAGTGAGTGGTGAATATGCAATGCTTAATGGTGTTTATATTTGTGGGGAGATTTCTTCAACACTTGAAAAACAAACACTTTTAACAAACTTCTCATTCTCAATTCATCAACAAAGCACAGATGAAAGCCCATTGCCAGTTGAAGATTATGAAGACTTAATGAGCATGGAAGATGGGGAGTATTACATTCTTCTTAATGACATAATTTTGCCAAATGAAGATAGTTTGGATTATGACCAATTTATGCCAATTCAAACGGCTGTTGCTGGTTTTGATGGCAATGGTTACACAATCTTCTTTGGCGGAGATTATCATTTTGATGCAGAAACAACTGCTGTTGGCTTGTTCTCAAACATTGGAAGCACAAGCAACAATGATGTTGTTATTAAAAATGTTACAATAGAAATTTATGCAAACACAAACTTCATTATGGATGCAACAACATTCTCGATTGGGGTTCTTGCAGCAAATAACAGTGGAATAATTACGAACAGTGAAGTTAAAACCACAAACAATTCGGTGCTTTCTGTGACATACAGGAACACAACTTCAAATTCATATCTTGCTGGTCTTGTTGCTTCAAACTCTGGAATTATAACCAATTCAAGAACAATCGTTGATATGTACACAAATGTTAACCTTGCAGGCTTTGTTGGAACAAACAGCGGAACAATTTCCTCTTCATATTTCCGTAACGGAAGTTTGAAAAATGAAACAAACACCACAACTGAATATACAGCGGGTTTTGCTCTTCAAAATTCTGGTTCAATTTACACATCCTATGTTTCTGGTGAAGCAGATGATGAAGTTTTCTATAAAGGGAAAAATGACTTCATCCAAAGTGATAACACAATTGCTGGTTTTGTTTTCTCTAACTCTGGGCTTGTTGAAAACTGTTACACAAATATTAACATGCAGGGTGCAGGCTCTTTCTCAGCAGGCTTTGTGTTCACAAACAGCGAGGAAGGTATTATTAAGACATCTTATTCCACAAGTGTGCTTACAAGCAATAACACTCAAAGTTATGGCTTTGCAGGAGCAAGCAGTGGAACAATTAATGATTGCTTCTGGCTTAGTGATGAAACAGCGGAAGTAGCAGTTGGAGAAACTGGTGTTAATGTCAGCATAAGCACCATTGAAAACAATGAGAATAACACTTTGCGTTCACTTACTGTCAATGACTTTAAGCAAGATTCTGCTAACTTTGAAGAAACATTCAAGAATTTCATTTATTCAAATTCAAGAGGGTATAACTCTGTTTGGTTCTATAACAGTGCAAACACAACTTCAACCTTTAATGGCTCTTCATTCAACACCAATAGGCTTGAACTTGTTGCACCAAACATTGTGGCATTCTCTCAAAAATACTTATATAGTGCAGAAGAAGTTGTGGATGAAGAAACCGGTGTGACAACTGTCATTTACCACTATGTTAACACTGAAAAGAGTGGAATTACCGGCAGTGCATATAACCCAATTTTACTTGATAGCGCTGAGAACTTTGAACAATATATTTTAAATGAAAACGATGCAAATAATTACAACTCATCATATTACAGATTGATTAATAACATTGATTATAATGATTTAACTGGCAATAGTGAACTTTATAAAACTCGTTTCATGGGCTATTTGGAAGGAAATTATTTAACAATTTCAAATATGAGCATAGTTACAAGTGAAAATTTGCAATTTGCTGGTATGTTTGCGGAAGTTGGAAGTTCATCAAGAGCAAATGCTATTGGTACTCTTTTGAATTTCACCTTACAGCCAAGCGAAATGGTATTTACCAATTCACAAGTTGTGGGTGCTGTTGCTGGTAAGTTGGATGGCGGAACTATTGCAAATGTTAATGTTTTAAGCGATGACAACATCATGATAACAGGTAAAAATGTTGTTGGTGGAATTATTGGGCTTGGCAAAGGAAATTACAAGATTTCAAATGTTAAGTCCGACCTTTCAGCAAAAGCTTCTTATATTGCAGAGGAAAGTGATAATAACTATAATGACGAATCTGTTGTTTATCAATATTATTCATTTGCTGGCGGAGTTATGGGTGTTGCAAGCGGAAGTGGTGTTATTGACAGGGCAATTGTTGAATCTAATGTTGGTGTTGTTGGTGCCAAGGCTGGCGGACTTTTTGGATTAATTGATAGCAATGTTTCTGCAAAGAGATTGACATTGAATGTAACCGAAAATTTAAGCATCAATGCTTATAATTATGGCGGTTTGGTTGTGGGTGAAAGTGCCGGGAATCTACAAGAAGTCAATGTAAATGGTTACAGTAATGGAAGCAGTGGCTACACTTATATGCAAATTTTCAGCACACTTCCTTATGTTCCAAGTGCAGTTGGTGGAGTTGCTGGGCTTATCAGTGGCGGAACATTAAATGAAATATCAGTGTCACAAAGCTTGAATTTAAGTAAAGAAACCTCAGTAACTGGAATAAACAGCATTGGCGGAATTGCTGGTATGCTTACAGGCAGAACTGAAATCAGCAATGTTGATGTAACGGCTGGACTAATTGGTTTCCATATTGTTGGCGGATTGATTGGAACAGTTCAAGGAAATAACTTTGATGTTATTATGAATAATATCAACTTTAACAATGGCTATTTAAGCATTCTCTCAACACAACACACAAATGCATATGTTGGCGGTGTGATTGGTTATGCAAATGGCTCTGTTAACATTTCAATTTCAGCAGATTTGCCTGAAAATGTTTTAAGTGAAGCTCAAACCGCATTTAATGGACATTATGTTTACACTGATACATCAAACCCACCATTTACCTCATTAAGCACAGATATATTTATTAGCGATAATTATAAGAACGAGGCAAATAACATCAATTTCAGTGTAAGTGTTGTGACTTATGTTTATGGCACAGCATTCAGCACTTATATTGGGGAAATTGTTGGTGCTATGACAAGTGGAATGATAAGTGTTGACAACTCTATTTCAACCATGGCCGGAACAGTTAGCAATCTTGATATGGGAACAGCAAATGCAACAAGAGTAACAGAAACCTTATCAATTTCTTCAACAGCATTTAATTACAGTGTTGGTGAACAAAACTACACTGGCAATGGTTTTAGATATGCAAGCACCACAACAGGAACAGGCGGAAATAGCATTGCATACAATAATGACACAAGTGGATACACAAAAGGTTCGTTTGCTGGTGAAATTGAAACCACGGGTGAAGGTGTTAGCCAAGTTAATAATGTTAAGTCACTTATCCCAATCTTCAACCAAAAGTTAACTTACAACTATAACTCAGGTGGTAATTACTCATATTCACTTGTTGTTAACAACATTGGAGTTTGCGTTGGAGATTCGCTTTTACCAATTAATAGTTAAAATTAAATGTAAATAATTAAAAAGATGTTTAGATTCTTATTTATTGGCAAAAATTTAAGTAAGAAATTTGAACATCTTTTTTATTTTTCTTGACGAATTTATGCGAATATGGTATTATTATTTTAACTATTGCATTATTTATTTTCAAATTATAAAATTTTTTTTAAAAAAGGGTTGACAAATTAAGTATTTTATTGCTATAATTAAGTGGTTATTATCTAATGTGGAAGAAAATCGCTGTTGTTAACTAAATATAGGAAACAGGGTTGGTGACTTTTGTTACCATCTTGTTTCCTTTTTTAAATTATTTTAGGAGTGTGTTTTATGTCAGTTGCAATTAAAAAACAAAAATTTGGAAAAGCCGAAAGATATACTTTTGCACAACTTAAAAATTATATTGATGTGCCACCTCTTCTTGAAATTCAAAGAAATTCTTTCAAAGAGTTTTTAGACCATGGAATTAGAGAAGTTTTGGATGAATTTTCTCCTATTGTTGATTATAGTGGAAAGGCAAAACTTTATCTTCTTGACATTGCTATGGACAAAGAACCTAAATATTCTAAAAAGGAATGCAAACGTAGAAGCGTTACCTATTCTGTTCCATTGAATGTTAAGGCTCGTTTTGTTGTTGAAGAAACTGGTCAAGCAGTTGAAGATTATGTTTTCTTGGGGGACATTCCTTATATGACAGAGGACTGCTCTTTCATTTTTAATGGCGTTGAAAGAGTTGTTGTTAACCAAATTATCAAATCTCCAAATTACTACCTTTTGAGAGATAAAAATCAAGACAATTCAACCCTTGTTGGCCAAATCATTCCTAAGCGTGGTATGTATATTGAAGTTAAACAAGGCGCAAACGAAGTTTTGAACATTGTTTTGGACAGAAGAAACAGAATTACACTTGGTCTTTTCCTTAAATGCTTTGGATATTCTGCTGATGAAATTTCTAAACTTTTTGGTGACCATAGACTTGTTAAACATGTGCTTGAAAAGGAAACTCAACAAACACAAGAAGAGGCACTTTTGGAATTTGCAAGAAAAACTCGTCCTGCTGACGTTCCATCTGCTGAAACAACAAGAAATTATTTGAACTTATGGTTCTTCTCTGACCAATATTACAATCTTTCAAGAGTTGGTCGTTACAACTTAAACAAAAAACTTTCAATTGCAAGAAGAATCACTGACCAAGTTTCTTGCTATGATATTGTTACCGAAGATGGCGAAATTTTGGTTAAAGCAGGTCAAGAAATTGATGCTGAAACTGCAAATAAGATTAAAGCAAACGGAATTAATGAAGTTTGGATTCAACTTCCAGACAAAAAATATCTTGTTAGAGGAAACAACAGAGTTAGACTTAGCGATGTTTTCCCTTGTGACGAAAAAGAACTTGGTATTTTGGAAGAAGTTTACTATCCAGTTTTGAAAGAAATTCTCAAGGAAAATAAAACCAAAGAAAAGAGAATGCAAGCAATCAAAGAAAGAGCAAAAGACCTTATGATAACAACTCTTACTATGGATGACATCTTGGCTTCAATCTCAATGTATCTTGATGTTCTTGAAGGTATTGCAAAAACTGATAAAATTGAACACTTATCAAACAAAAGAATTGCCACTGTTGGCGAACTTTTCTATGACCACTTCCGTTCTGGTATCACAAAACTTGTTTCTAATGTTAGAGAAACACTTCAAGGTAAAGAGCTTAGTGAAGTTACTCCAAGACAAATTGTTAACCCTAAGGCTGTTAACAGAGCTCTCCGTGATTTCGTGGCTTCTTCTCAGCTTTCTCAACTTATGGACCAAGTTAACCCACTTTCTGGTATAACACAAAAACGTCGTGTTTCTGCTGTTGGCCCTGGCGGTATTAAGAAAGAAAGAGCAGACGCAGAAGTTCGTGATATTCACTACACAAACTACGGCAGAATTTGCCCTATTGAAACACCAGAAGGTCAAGCTATCGGTCTTGTTAACACTCTTACAAGTTACGCAAAAGTTAACGAATATGGTTTCCTTGAAACTCCTTACAGAAAAGTTGATAAGGAAACAGGAAAAGTTTCTAATAAATGTGAATATTATATGGCTGACATTGAAGATACAGCATATATTGCACAAGCAACTGAACCACTTGATGAAGAAGGAAGATTTATCAACAAGAGAGTTATTTGCAGACACAAAGACTACGTTGTTGATGTTCCTGCAAAACAAGTTGACCTTGTTGATGCAAACCCAAGACAATTCATTTCAGTTGCAACATCTCTTATTCCTTTCCTTAACTCAAATGAAGCAAACCGTGCACTTATGGGCGCAAACATGCAAAGACAAGCAGTGCCTCTTCTTCGTCCAGAATCTCCTGTTGTTGGAACAGGTATGGAAGAAATTGTTGCTCGTGACTGCGGTTACTGCATCAAAGCAAAAGAAGCTGGCGAAGTTATCTATGTTAGTGCTGATGAAGTTAGAGTTAAGAACATTGAAGGAAATGTTGATATTTACACTCTTACCAAATTTGAAAAGACCAATGATGAAACTTGTGTTAACCAAAAACCTTGCGTAAAGAAAGGTGATAAGGTTGCAAAAGATGAAATCATTGTTGATGGATACTCTTGTGAAAATGGCGAACTTGCCCTTGGTAAAAATGTCCTTGTTGGTTACATGAACTGGGAAGGGTACAACTTCGAAGACGCTATTCTTATCAATGAAAGACTTGTTAGAGATGATGTTTACACTTCAATTTGCTTGAAAGTTGAAGAATTGAAATGTAGAACAACAAAACTTGGTGATGAACAAATCACTCGTGATATTCCAAACCTTGGCGAAGATGCGCTTAAAAATCTTGATGAAAATGGTATCATTAGAATTGGTGCAGAAGTTCGTCCTGGTGATATCTTGGTTGGTAAAGTTTCTCCTAAGGGTGAAACTGAACTTAGCCCAGAAGAAAGACTTCTTCGTGCAATCTTTGGTGAAAAGGCAAGAGAAGTACGTGACACATCACTTCGTGTTCAACATGGTAAGGGTGGTGTTGTTGTTGATGTTCAAATCTTTTCAAGAAAGAACAAAGACGAATTAGAGCCTGGTGTTAATGAACTTGTTAAAGTTTTCATTGCTCAAAAACGTAAACTTTCAGTTGGTGATAAAATGTCTGGCCGTTATGGTAACAAAGGTGTTGTTTCCATTGTTATGCCAGAAGCAGATATGCCATTCATGGCTAATGGTAAACCTCTTGACATCATTTTGAACCCTCTTGGTGTTCCTGCTCGTATGAACTTGGGACAAGTTCTTGAAGTTCACCTGGGACTTGTTGCTGGCTCTCTTGGCTGGAAAGTTGCAACTCCTGCTTTTGATGGTGCTGATGTTAACAAGATTAAACAACTTCTTGTTGAAAACAATTTCCCAGAAGATGGCAAAGTTCAACTTTATGATGGAAGAACCGGTGAACCTTTTGAAAATAAAACCACAATCGGCATCAAATATATGCTTAAACTTAACCACATGGTTGACAGTAAGATTCATGCTCGTTCAATTGGACCATACTCACTTATCACTCAACAACCACTTGGAGGTAAAGCTCTCTTTGGTGGACAAAGATTTGGTGAAATGGAAGTTTGGGCGCTTGAAGCATATGGTGCTTCTCATGTTCTTCAAGAAATGCTCACCGTTAAGAGTGATGATGTTGTTGGACGTGTTAAAACATTTGAAGCTATTGTTAAGGGTGAACCAATTTCCGAACCTGGAATCCCAGAATCATTCAAAGTTTTGGTTAAAGAACTTCAAGCTCTTGCTCTTGACGTTAAGATTTTGACTGAAAATGATGAAGAAATTGATTTGCCAGAACTTTCACAAGACGAACATGATAAGCCAAGCCTTGAAAATGAAGTTGAAAAAGACCTTAAAAATGTTACTCTTGATATCGATGAAATTATTAACGATAGTGATACTGATGAAGATAAGAAGAGTGATATTGAGGAGGCTATTGAAGAACAAACTTCAACACAGGGTATGGATGATATAGACTTGTTCGACGATTTTGGAGATTTTGACGAGTAACAAAAACTGCGCTGAAACTCGGCTTGCTCTTAGCAAGCACTCGGCGGACGCTGGTTTTTGTCACTCCGCCGCCAAACGAAACTCTCAATTCATTCGAGTTTGCGGCGATTCTCTTGCGAAGAAATATGTTTAAGAAAAAAATAAACAAATTGACTCTTAAATGACTTACTTATATAAAAATATATAAATAAGTATTTAGAAATGAAAATTAACTTACAAAGGAAATATATACAAAAATTTAATTTTAGGGGAATGTTATGTTTGAACTTAATAATTTTGAAAAAATTAAAATTGGTATTGCTTCACCTGAAAAAATTAGGGAATGGTCACACGGCGAAGTAACAAAACCTGAAACTATCAATTACAGAACACAAAAACCAGAAAAAGATGGTCTTTTCTGTGAAAGAATTTTTGGACCTAAAAAAGACTGGGAATGTCATTGCGGTAAGTATAAAAAAATTCGTTACCGTGGTGTCATCTGCGACAAGTGTGGCGTTGAAGTTACAAGAAGTAAGGTTCGTCGTGAAAGAATGGGACACATTGAACTTGCTTGCCCTGTAACTCATTTATGGTATTTTAGAACCGTTCCTTCTCGTATTGGTATGCTTCTTGACCTTACTCCAAAAACTTTGGAGCAAGTGGTTTATTATATCAATTATATCGTAACAGACCCTAAAAACACTGATTTAGAATATAAACAAATTTTAACTGATAAAGAATATCGTGATGCCATTGAAAAATATGGTTATGGCAGTTTCGATGCTGGCATGGGCGCAGAAGCAATTAAAAAACTTCTTGCCGAAGTTGACCTTGATAAGGAATCAAAAGAACTTAAAGAAGAATTGAAAACTTCTAAGGGACAAAGAAAAATTAAAGCTGCAAAGAAACTTGATATAGTTGAATCATTTAGAAAAAGTGGAAACAATCCAACTTGGATGGTTTTGGATGTTATTCCTGTTCTTCCACCTGACCTTCGTCCTATGGTTCCACTTGATGGTGGCAGATATGCAACAAGTGACTTAAACGATTTGTATCGTCGTGTTATCAACAGAAACAATCGTTTAAAGAAACTTATGGAACTTGGTGCTCCTGATGTTATCATTAGAAATGAAAAGAGAATGCTTCAAGAAGCAGTTGATAACCTTATTGATAACGGTAAACGTGGAAAGGCTGTTCAAGGTTCAAAACAAAGAGATTTAAAATCACTTTCTGCTATGCTTGGTGGTAAGAAAGGTAGATTTAGACAAAACCTTCTTGGTAAACGTGTTGACTATTCTGGTCGTTCAGTTATTGTTGTTGGTCCAGAACTTAAAATTTATCAATGCGGACTTCCAAAAGAAATGGCTTTGGAACTTTTCAAACCATTCATTATGAACAGACTTGTTGAAATGAATTTAACAAACAACATCAAAACTGCAAAACGTATGATTGAAAGAGAAAAACCTGTTGTTTGGGATATTTTAGCAGATGTTATCAAAGACCATCCAGTTCTTTTAAACCGTGCTCCAACACTTCACAGACTTTCTGTTCAAGCATTTGAGCCTGTTCTTGTTGAAGGTAAGGCAATCAAACTTCACCCAGCAGCATGTACTGCGTTCAATGCTGACTTCGATGGTGACCAAATGCCTGTTCACATCCCTCTTTCAATTGATGCAAGAACAGAAGCAAGAACATTGATGCTTGCATCAAACAACATTTTGAAACTTAGTGATGGTGAACCTATTGTAACTCCAACTCAGGACGTTGTCCTTGGTTGTTATTATCTTACACTTATCCGTCCAGGTGCTAAGGGTGAAGGAAGCATTTTTGCATCTCGTAACGAAATGATTTATGCTTATCAAACAAAAAATCTTGACCTTCAAGCAGAATGCACTGTTAGAATGACAAAAGAATATAATGGAAAAACTTACACAAAGAGAATTACAACATCTGTTGGTCGTGTGCTTTTCAACAATATTATCCCACAAGACCTTGGATATGTTGACAGAACAATTGAAGACAACATTTGCGAACTTGAAATAAACAAGCCTGTTAAAAAGGCTGAACTTAAAGAACTTGTTGCTGATGTTTATGCTAAATATGGCACAACTGACACTGCTAACCTTGTTGACAGACTTAAAGATATTGGTTATAAATATTCAACTCTTGCTTCAATTTCAGTTAATATTTATGATATTGAAGAACCAAAAGAAAAAGCTGAAATTTTGAAGGAAGCAGAAGACCAAGTTCTTGAAAATGATAAACTTCTTCGTCGTGGACTTATCACTTTAAATGAAAAACTTGATGCTAACATTGACATTTGGAATCATGCAGTTAATAAAGTGCAAGATGCAGTTGTTAAGTCAATAGACCAATTCAACCCATTCAGTTTGATGGTTCTTTCTGGTGCTCGTGGTAACAAAGTGCAATTGAACAGTGACTGTGGTATGATTGGTATTAAAGCAACAGCTTCTGCAACAAAGAATGATATGGCTATTAAGTCTTCATTTAGACAAGGTTTAACACCAATTGAATATTTCGTTAACTCTCGTGGTTCTCGTAAAGGTCTTTCCGACACAGCTCTTAAAACTGCTGACTCTGGTTACCTTACAAGAAGACTTGTTGACGTTGCACAAGATGTTGTTATCACAACAGAAGACTGCTTCGCTGATGCTGGTGAAAAGGTTAAGGGTGTTACTGTTAGTGAACTTGTCAGTGACGGTTTTGTTCAAGAAACTCTTGACGAAAGAATTTATGGACGTGTTGCTGTTGAGGATATTGTTAACCCTAAGACAAAAGAAATCATTGTTCATGCAAATGAAATGATTACAAAAGAACAATCAAAAGCAATTGTTGATGCTGGAATTAAAGAAGTTCAAATTCGTTCTCTTATCACTTGCCGTTGCAAACATGGTGTTTGTGCAAAATGCTATGGAAGAAACATGGCTGGTAAAAATATGGTTACTCTTGGTGAAGCAGTTGGTATTATTGCTGCTCAATCAATTGGTGAACCTGGTACACAGCTTACAATGAGAACCTTCCACACTGGTGGTTCTGCTGTTGCTGCTGATATCACACAAGGTCTTCCAAGAGTTGAAGAAATTTTTGAAGCAAGAAAACCAAAAGGTGAATGTTTGCTTAGCGAAGTTGCTGGTAAAGTTCACATCAAAGAAGATGCAAAGAACTATACAATCACAATCATCACAGGTGAAGGTGATATAGATTACGAAGTAAGAAAGCCAGTTGTTTTGAAAGTTAAAGAAGGCGAACATGTTGAACCTGGAACACAACTTACAAATGGTGCAATTAACCCAACTGACCTTTTAAGAACAAAAGGACTTAAAGGCCTTGAACAATACCTTCTTTCAGAAGTTATCAAAGTTTATAGAGGTCAAGAAGTTAAGGTTAATGATAAGCATGTTGAAATTATTATTCGTCAAATGCTTAAAAAAGTTAAAATTGAAGATTCTGGTGACACAGAGCTTCTTACTGGCGAAATTGTTGATATTTCAAGATGTGATGAAGAAAATGAAAGAGTGCTTCGTGAAGGTGGTAGACCAGCTATTGCAAGAAGAATGCTTTTGGGTATCACAAGAGCTGCTCTTATGACAGAATCATTCCTTTCATCATCATCCTTCCAAGAGACATCAAGAGTTCTTACAGACGCTGCTCTTAAAGGTAAAGTTGATAACCTTGTTGGTATCAAAGAAAATGTTATTATCGGTAAACTTATTCCAGCAGGAAGTGGACTTAAAAAATATCGTTCAGTTGTTCCTGTTAAGGTTGAAAAAGAAGAAACCGAAGCTATTTAATAAAAATAACCCATTATTGGGTTATTTTTTATGTCATACTTTGAAATATAGATGAGTTCATATGTGAGTTTTATATTGACAAACGAAAATCAAGATGTTAAAATTATTCTAAGAGGGTATCATGAAAGAATATAAGTTTTTAAGTGAAAATAATAATGATTTAATAGGATTATTAAGAAGAATTATTAAGCATAAAGATAGAAATATAATTATAACCCGAGACACTGCATCGAAATTTCTTGACCAATATAGAACTATGTTTCCAAACAGAGAGTTTTCAATTAAAAGAGAAAATAATGAATTAATTTATTCTTTTGATTTGTCAATAATATTGGATGATGAAGTTTCACAAAAAGCGAGTTTGAAAATACTTGATGACCAAACCCATAGTGGTAGATATAAGATTTTGTCTTGTAATTTTGCTGGTGTTGGTTATTATAAAGCAAGCAATTCAAACTGTGATGATATGATCATTTGTGCAAACAAACAAGATTTTAATGACAACTTTAAAGAGAAGGAGCTTTAATGACTTTTGATGAAAATTTTGTGGAAAATTTAAATAAAAACCTTAAAAAAAGACCGTTTTTCGAATTTTATGATTACATTCAAAGATTTTTACCATTATTAAAAGATAGTATAAGAAATCAACGAATGCAACCTGTGGAGCATGCTAAAATCGAAATGTCCACTCGTGAAATTATTGATGTAGTTTTACTATTTTATAAAGATTTTGATAAGGAATTATATAATAAACTTAATGACACTTTAATGGAAAATAGCTTTGTGTATAAAACTGACAGTCCAACAAGATCCCACTTGTCCAAAAATTTTTTTGATGAGCATAAAGATGAACTTGAAGGAAAATCAACTATTTTTCAGTATAGTGAACCAACGCAGGATGGTGGAGTAAATGCAGTCGGTGTTATTTCATTTGATGAAAAAAATTATAGAGAAATCAATTTAAATCCAAGAAATAATATTAATAGTTTGGTGGTTATTGCTCATGAATTTGCTCATGCTTTAGCACAAAGAGTGCAAGAATTTAAGGTAATGAAAGCTGATGTAGCATGTGAAATTGAAAGCTTGTTTATTGAACATGTTGTTGTAGATTACTTTAAAAATATTGGTATTTTAACTGAAATTAATTACAAAAATAGTCTTACACAACAAAAAAATAATTATCTTTCTTGTGCTTACTCAATTTTAGATGAGAATAAAATTGCACAACATCTTAAATATCCAGTGACTAAGAATAGCCTTGAAAATTTCGAGAAGAAATTTCAAGATAGACCTGATTATGAAAAGGTCATGGATATAGTTAGACACCTAGCTGAACCAAGGGCAGATTTTGAAGGTATGAGAAAGTTTAGGTATGTTGTTGGTGGGGTTGTTGCAACTGAACTTTATAAAGATTTTAAAAAGGATAAAGAAAATACTGTAAAAAAATATAAAGAATTTTTAAATAAAAATGCTGAATTAACACTTGAAGAAGCAGCACAATTTCTTTTAGGTAACAACTACATTAAAAGAATACAAAGTGCGTGTGTAAGTGGTTTGAATAAAAATTTATAGGGTGAATATTATGGATAATGTTGAAAAAATTTTTAATTTATATATGTTAGCGAATAAATTAAAAACAACTTTAAGAACAGGTTGGCTTCATTGGAATGTTGAAAACACAAGAATTGAAAGTGTGGCAGAGCATGTTTATGGAACAATTATGCTTGCAGTTTCAATCTATGCAAATTGTGGACAAGATTTCAAAGACCTTGATTTTGAAAAAGTGGCTTTAATGATTGCTCTTCACGAAACAGAAGAAATTTTAATTGGTGATATCACAATGTTTGAATATCAAAAAGTTAAAAACAAAAAAGAGGCAGGGAGAAAAGCCGTTCAGCAAATTTTTCAAGATTGCATAAACAAAGAGAAATTTTTAAATATCATAGCGGAATATGAAGACAGAAACACAAATGAAGCGAAGTTTGCATATATGTGTGATAAACTTGAAGCAGATATTCAGGCGTATATTTATAGAAATAACTTTAATTTAGAAAAAGCAAATCCAATTTGTTTAAACGATGAAAGAATTTTGAAAATGAATAAACAAGGTATAAGCAGGGTTGAACAATATTTTTTTGAAAATGATAAAGCAAAATTTTCAGGTATTTTTAAAGAAATAGATGATTATTTAAAAAATCTTGAAAAAAATAAGTAAATTGTCTTTACAAATAGTATTTTTCTCGTTATAATTTAATTAATTAAAATAAAAGGAGATAAAAGCAATGAGAATAGTTAGAGAAGAAATCATTTTATAATACACATAAAATGCTTTTGTTTTATGTGTGTTTTACGCATAAAACTATCTAACTTTTGTTTGTTTTTATAAAGTCTGCTAGTTTTAGCAGATTTTTTTATAATCCATTTATAATTAAGTTTTCTTAGTTTTGTGCGTGCAAATTCTTTAAAAGAGGAGGGCGCGTATGCTGAGAGTTAATAATTTGAATGTAAAAATTGGTGATAGGGTTTTAATTAATAATTTATCTTTTTCTTTGAAAAATGGTGACAAACTTGCAATTATAGGTGAAGAGGGTGATGGTAAATCTACATTGCTAAAATGTATATTTAATATTAAAGATTTGACATATGCACAAATTTCAGGAACTGTGAACTATGAGAATGCAAAGCTTAGTTTTCTTGAACAATTTTTGCCTTCAAGTTGGGAAAATGTTTCTGTTGAAGAATATTTGCTTAAAGATGATGTTAAAGACAATATTGATTACTTTAATTTTGAGAAATTGACAAATATTACTCCACTTTTTGCAAAAGTTAAATTAAATAACAAGATTTATATAGATAATCAACTTGTTAAAACCCTTTCTGGTGGTGAAAAAATAAAGTTACAATTAGTGAAAATTTTACTTAATAAACCAGATATAATTTTGCTTGATGAACCTTCCAATGATTTAGATGAAGAAAGTTTGTTAGTTCTTGAAAAATTGATTAGCGAATTTAATGGTATTGTTATTTTTATATCTCATGATGAAACATTGATTGAAAATTGCGCTAATTGTGTCTTACATTTGGAGCAGGTAAAGCGAAAAAGTGAGAATATATGGCATTTTGAAAAAATGAAATATGCTGATTATCTCTTGAAACGCAAACAACAAATTGATAGACAAGAAAGTATTGCATTAAAACAGCAAGAGGAAATTAAAATAAGGGAAGAAAAGTGGCAGAAAATTTATCAGCAAGTTCATAATGATTTAAATTCAATATCAAGGCAGGATCCACAAGGTGGGAGACTTTTGAAAAAGAAAATGAAATCTGTTAAAGCACAAGAAAGGCGTTTTGAAAAAATTAAAGAAAATGTAACAGAGTTCTTGGCACCAGAAGAAGCAATAACTTTAAAATTTAAAAATAAAGATATTCCAAATAATAAGTGTATGCTAGATTTTTATGCTGATAAGTTAGTTGCAGGAGATAAGGTCTTGGCAAATAATGTAAGTCTTAGAATTTTTGGAGCAGATAGGGTTGTTGTTACTGGAAAAAATGGAACTGGAAAAACAACACTTTTAAATAGTTTATATGAAACATTGAAAAATCAAAATACAGTGTATATGACTCAAAATTATGATGAAATTCTTAATAAATTTGATTCGGTTGATGAATATATAAAAAGTTTTTGCTTTGATAAAGAGGATATAACAAGAGCAAAGACCTATCTTGGTGGCTTAAAGTTCACAAGTGAAGAAATGAATGCAAAAATATCAAATTTAAGTGGTGGGCAAAAGGGTAAACTTTTTCTTTTGAAACTTGTTATTTTAAGTCCAGATTATTTATTGTTAGATGAACCCACAAGAAATTTTAGTCCACTTACTAATCCAGTTTTAAGAAAAGTTCTTAAAGAGTATAATGGTGTTTTGATTGCAGTTTCGCATGATAAAAAATTTATTGATGAAGTGGGAAAAACTGTTTATGCGTTAACTAAAAATGGCTTAGTCAAAACATAAATTTTTAAAAATAACATATTTACATTTGCTATTTTTTGTGTTATACTTTCCTTATAAAAGTTGTTTTTTAGTTTAGAAGGAAGGGAATGATGAAAAGTTTAAGTAAGAGTAAAAAATTTTTATTTAATTATGTGGTTGTTTATTCAAGATTTTTGCTTACAAATAATTTTGACAGGGTTAGAGATGATTTAGTATCTCTTGCAAAAAATGGAGAGTTGCATGCCCTTTCAAAATATTTATTTTTTGAAAAAAAGGAAAATTTAGATAAAAATTTGCTTGAAATTGCAAAAAATATTGAAAAAAAGGACAATAAATCGCCAGAAGAGTGGGAAGTGGTTGCAAGTTTGCATAGTAAAGATATTGTTCCATGCTTTTGCGAACATAAGCTTTGCAATGCAATTGAGATGGAAAATTATTTTACAGGAGCTCTTGCTGATTACGATTATACAAGAGATGAATACGATCATGGAAGATGTAATGAAGATAATTTAAACTTGCGAGTTGACAAAATGTTTAATATATACAGAAACTTGCTTGCAACTGATTATATTAAAGCAATAAAAAATGCTCAGGCGGGGTATTACAAGAACTTTGTAAACACGAACAATAGCATTGATGGTTATTCGTTTTTGGAATTGACAAGCAAACCTTTTACAGATGTTGTTTATATGAGTGAGAAAGAATATAAAGATAATATTTTCAAAAAAAGATTTTCAAGAAAAAGTATTTTTAAAGCTTTGGCAACGATAAATAAAAAAGCGAAAAAGGAAGGGAAGGAAGATTTTATCAGTGACTTTTGTTATAACAACTCCATCTTGTTATGCCAACAAAAGAAAAAAGATTTAGGATATTTTGGTCTTCAAGACATTGCAAAACAAGATTTAATTATCGTTGAAACTCCAAATTTAAGTTTAGTTTAAAAAAATAGGCTAATTTTGCCTATTTTTTATTTATTTTTAATATGGGATCTATTAAGTTTTAAATAATTTTCTTTTGTTAGTTCATAAAAATCAGCAATAAATTTTTCATTATCTTTCTTTTTTATCGTTTCTTCACTATGTGAATAATTAATTCCACATGAAAGTTGAAGTTTTGATGATGAAATATTTCTTCTATCGCACTTGCATATCCTTAAACATAAAATCATTTTACCTTCCACAAACACTTTTGTCAACTAAATGATAATTAAAATAAAAAATCACAATTTAACAATGTGATTTAATACAAAATAAAATATTGATTTGGTGCCGGAAGAGGGGGTCGAACCCTCATGAAGTTGCCCTCGCGGGATTTTGAGTCCCGTGCGTCTGCCATTCCGCCATTCCGGCATAGTGTCTTTAAATGATTGTTAATTTATATTTGTTTTAAGATTATTATTGTTTGTTTTGGGTTAAATATTGGAAGCCAAGTTGTGCAAAGATGATTTTTTATAAAGTGTTGAAAACAAAAGTAATTTCTAATAGAACTTATATAAATATCTTATTAATACACTTTAACATCACATTGCCTATATTATCATATTTCTATCTTTTTTGCAAGTATTTTCACTTATTTTTTGATTTAGTTACAAAATCTCTTGATTATTTTTATGAAAAATAATATAATTTATTTGAATTAAAAAATTTTTAAGTTGTTAAAATTTTAATTATTTTATTGAAGATGTTTTATTTAGTGTGTGATTTTTTTCAAGTTTAATATTTTAATTAAGTTAGGTTTTGCAACTTAAAGATTTTAATCTTAAAGTTAGGTAGAACAGTTATGATTTTTAAAAAATTTTTCAACAAAGATTCTGCCCTTGTTAAAGACTTGGCAGAAAAATTCAATGTTTTACCATCAACTATGTATCTTATGGTTTCTCGTGGGCTTACTGACGAGAACAAAATTGCTGAATATTTATCAGTTGGAAATCTTTTAAACCCGTTTCTAATTAAGGGAATGAAAGAATTGTGTGAAAGAATTAATTTGGCAAAAAAGTTAGACGATAGAATTTTGATTTTCGGGGACTATGATGTTGATGGTATAAGTGCAACTGCGATTATGCTTAAAACACTGAAAAGGCTTGGCATAAATGCAGATTTTTATCTTCCAAACCGTTACGAGGATGGTTATGGTTTATCTTGCGCTGTGATTGACAAGATTGAGAAAAAGTTTTGTCCAGACCTTATTATCACAGTGGACTGTGGAATTTCTTGTTATGAAGAAGTTGAATATGCAAAGAGCAAGGGAATTGAGATAATCATTACAGACCACCACGAAATTCCAGAAAAAATTCCAAACACTTTGGTGCTTAATGCAAAGATTGAAAATCAAGAGTATCCATTTAGGGAACTTTGTGGCACAGGGCTTGCATATAAGGTTAGTGAGGCACTTCTTGGGCAGAAAAAAGCCGAAGAATTTTTGCCTATTGCTGCCATTGCAACCATTGCGGATATTGTTTCGCTTACCGGTGAAAACAGAAACATTGTTAAAAAGGGCCTACAATCTTTTGACAAGTTACCAACTGGTTTGAAGCAACTTTTTAAAGATAACAAGGTTTCTATTAAAGAGCCGAATGCAACAGATATTGCATTTAAAGTTGCTCCAAAAATCAATTCTGCTGGACGTATGGGATGTGCGGAAGATAGCTTGGTGCTTTATATGAGTGAAGACCCTGTTGAAATTAAAAAGCACCTTAATAAAATTGCAAATCACAATCAAAAGAGACAGGAACTTTCCGCCGTTGTGATGGAAGATTGTGAAAAAGCAATAAAAAAAATGGACCTTTCAAAGATAAGAGTTATCACCCTTGCTTCAAAAAAGTGGGATCAAGGAATTTTGGGGATTGCATGTGCAAAGCTTGTTGAGGAATATAATAGACCAGTCTTTTTATTCTCTCAAACAGGCGACACATTACATGGTTCGGGGCGCAGTATTGATGACATAAATATTCATGAGCTTTTATCTTCTATGCAAGACATTTTGGAAACATTTGGCGGACATACTATGGCGGCAGGATTGACACTTAAAAGAGAAAAATATGAAGAATTTTGCAATCGTGTCAATGCATTTTGCTTTGAACATATAAACGACAAGGTTTTCATTCCAATTAAATATTATGACTTAGACATCAAACTTGAAGAAATTGACGACAGATTTTTGAGTGAATTGAAACTTATGGAACCTTTTGGCTGTGGAAATCCAAAACCAAAGTTTAGAATCACGGCAGAACATGTGGATATTTTGCCTATGAAATATTGTCCTATGCACTGCAACATCAACATTGGAGATTTGCAACTTGTTTACTTTAATTTCATAAAAAATTATAATGCACTTTTCTTTTCTCGTTACAAATCATTTATTTTTGAGTTTCAAGAAAGTGGAAAGAAGGGGCTTATAAGTGACTTTGATGCTGGAAGTTTTATTATTGACAATGCACATATGTTCACATATCCAGTTCAAATGGAGCAATACCTTTATGATGACGGCAAGGAAATCAATTTCACCTATTATCCAAAAGAAGAGCTTTTAAATTTTGTGGCATCAACTCAAAGTGGAGTTTATGGCACATGTTTTGTGACTTATTCTGCTTATGATTTTGTTTCATTTTCAAAAAATTACTCAAAAGAAAACATATTCCATGTTGGCATTTTTGATAAGGAATGCATTGGCTATAACAGCCTTTTGCTTTCACCAAGAGGTGTTAATTGGGCGAAAAACTTTAACAAAATTGTCTTTCTTTCACCTGTGCTTGACAGTGGCTTTCTAAGTGAAATTTCAAAAATATCAAATGCTGAAATTTATCTTCCTATTGAGACACAGGACGACAAAAATCGCTATAATAATATAAGTCTTTCAAGAGAAAATTTTGGTAAAGTATTTAAGGCGCTTGTGTCAAAGCAAAACACCAAATTTTATTCACCTGTTGATTTTTATGAAGCAAAACTTAAAGGTAAAGTTACATTTGACACTTTCTATGTTGCGTATTTAACATTTTTGCAATTAGGGCTTATTAAAAGAGTTGATGAAACCTATTTCAACTTTGTTGAAGTTAAAAATGTTAAAAGGTCACTGCAAGAATCTATGCTTTATAACAAGCTGTCATTAATTAAAAATTCACGGAGTAAAAAATGAAAGAAATAACCCTTGAAAAAATAAAAAAGAACTTCAAACTTTCTCAGCATGAAAACAAACTTGTGAACGAGTTGGTTGTTGAAGATATAAATCTTGATAGGCTTAACCATGTTATTGATGTTATGGCTGAGTATTATATGGGTAATGAAGTTTTGATGTCCTATCTTCTTTTTCAATTTTATAAGGTAAGAGAAGATGAAGCAAAAAACTTTGAAAGTGAGCTAACTCAAAACCAACTTAAACTATATGAAACTTTTAAATTGCTCCGTAATGTTAACACCATTTCAAAAAGTGGGGAAGCGGAAGATATTAAGCGTATGTTTGTGGCAATTTGCCAGGATATGCGTATGGTTATCATTAAGTTTGCAACAATTGATTATGACCTTCATAGATTAACCTTGCCACTTCAAGAGGAAGCCCGCAGATTTGTTAAAATGGTGGCAGATATTTTTGCTCCACTTGCTGAAAGTTTAGGGTTAAGCAAGTTTAAATCTTCCTTTGAAGAAAAGACTTTTGAACTTTTGGAGCCAAATGCTTATAATTCACTGAAAAACAGTGCCTTGCTTAAAACCGAAGACAATATGAAGCAAATGGAGATTGTGGAAAAGAAACTTGAAAAGATTTTGGAGGAACTTCATATTGAAGGCGAGATTCAAAAACGCCAAAAGCACCTGTACAGTGTTTATAAAAAAATTAAAATGAAAAACATAACCCTTGGAAAAATTTACGATTTACTTGCTATGCGTGTTATTGTTCCAACCGTTGAAGATTGCTATTTGGTTTTAGGTAAAATTCATTCAATTTATAGGCCTATTCCAGAGAGAGTGAAAGATTATATTGCAAACCCAAAACCAAACGGATATCAAAGTTTGCACACAACAATTATTGCGGATAACAATAGACCGCTTGAAATTCAAATAAGAACTTTCGATATGCACAAACATGCTGAATATGGTATTGCTGCGCATTGGATTTACAAGGAAAGAAGAAGTGTTAATAAGTTTGACGCAAAATTTGCAAGATTTAAGCAGATTCTTGATAATTCCAATGAATTATCCCCAGAAGAATTTTTGGAAACTTTGAAAAGCGACCTTTATGGAGAAAGCATTTTTGTTCAAACACCAAAGGGAAAAGTTATTGAACTTCCTGTTCATTCCACTGTCATTGACTTTGCTTATTGCATTCACAGTGAAATTGGTAACAAGTGTGTTGGTGGGAAGATTAATGGAAAACTTCATCCAATTACCACAGAACTTAAAAACGGGGACACTGTTGAAATTATCACTAACCAAAACAGCAAGGGGCCTTCAAGAGATTGGCTTAAACATGTGAAAACATCCTCTGCTCGTTCAAAGATAAGGGCTTTCTTTAAAAGTGAGTTTAAAGAAGAAAATACCCGCATGGGTAAAAATATTTTTGAGCAGGCCTTAAAAGCAAGAAATTTGAATATTTCAAAAGTGGATAAGGATAAATACCTAACAGAAATTGCCTCAACATATATGATGGAAACACCAGAAATGCTTTATGCAGAAATTGGAGGCGGAACACTTTCTGTTAACTCTGTTATTGGAAGACTTATCAACTTATATTATAAAGACAATGCTCCACAGATTAAGCAAAATGTGATTGAAGTTAAAAAGAGTAAAGATGGTGTGCTTATTGACGGAGATAGTGGGCTTTTGATTCGCTATGCTGGTTGTTGCTCTCCTGTTACTGGCGATGAAATCATTGGCTATATTTCACGCGGTAAGGGCGTTACCATACATAGGAAAGAATGTCCAAACATCAAGTATCTTGAAAAAGAACGCCTTATTGAAGCTAAATGGGAAAATGATGTTGTTTCCAATTTTACCGCTGTTGTTAAGGTGGTTGCTGATGATGATTCGCATGTTATTGATTACATCAACAATGTGGCAAAAAATTTAAAGATAAATTTGAAAGGTTTTTCATATAAAAAGGTGAAAAATGATTTAATATTTGATATAATATTGAATGTAAAGGGAAAAGAAGAAATTGACAGTGCAATTCGCACATTTGAAAGTGTGAAAGGTGTGCAAAAAGTGTTTAGGAGTGAATGATGAAAATTGTTTGTGACAGTGTAGATTACGAGAAAGATATGCAAGACCTTGTTAACCTTTTCTATCCAGAGGGGGACAAGCCTTTTTCTATACATCACAGCGACAATATGATTGGAAACACTTTAACAAGCAAAATTGAAATAGATGATGGTTTAAACAAAAAAGAATATGTAAAGTTTTTCACTATTCCAACAGGGCTTTCACCTTTAAGAGAAAAAAGTGTGAAAAAAAGTGACTTTAAAAATCACCTTTATCAGGTTTTAAGCTCAATAACAAAAAAATCACTTCCTTGGGGAAGCCTTACAGGTGTTAGACCTTGCAAGTTTATGCGTGAAATGGTTGAACGCGGGGAAATTAAGGAACACATAGTTTCCGAAGTTATGATGAAGGAATACTTTGTTCAAGAAGATAAGGCAAAACTTGTTTTTGAAATTATGAAAAATCAAAAATGTATAATTAAGAACGATAAACTTGTGGATTTATTCATAAACATTCCAATTTGCCCAACAAGGTGTAATTATTGCTCATTCATTTCAAATGAACTTTGCAAAGTTGTTGATAAAGTGGATAAATATTTAGATTGCCTTTTGAAAGAACTTAAAGCTGTTAAAAAGCTCATTGCAGATAAATCTTATATTGTAAGAACTATTTACATAGGAGGCGGAACTCCAACAGTTTTAACTTGTGAACAACTTGAAAGATTGTTAAGCGAAATCAATTATCCAGTTTCGGAATTTACTGTTGAATGTGGCAGGGCAGACACAATCACAAGAGAAAAGTTGGAAATATTAAAAAGACACAATGTTAACAGAATTTCAATCAATCCACAAACATTTTGTGAAAGCACATTGAAACGCATTGGAAGGAAGCAGACAAATAAACAAATTTTTGAAGCATACATGATGGCAATGGAATATGACTTTGTTGTTAATATGGATATGATTGCTGGGCTTCCTGGTGAAAAACTTGGCATTTTCAAGCGTTCCATCAACACTTTATTGGAACTTTCACCAGAGAATATCACCGTGCACACACTAACAATCAAAAATGGTGCCCCACTTAAAGATGATAAGTCCTCTGTGTTTGAAAGAGATGTTCCAAAAATGGTGGACTATGCTGAAAAAACATTGCAAGAAAATGGATATAAACCTTATTACATTTACAGGCAAAAAAACCAAATTGGTGGCTTAGAAAATGTTGGGTATTTCAGGGATGGACATGTGTGCATATTTAACATTGACAGCATGGAAGATGTTTCATCTGTGATTGGAGTTGGTGCAGGAGCAATTTCAAAAAGAGTTTTTAACCTTGAAAACAGGCTGGAAAGAGAACCAAATTGTAAGTTTATAACTGACTATATTGACCGCATTGATGAAATGGTGGAAAAGAAGATAAAATTTTTTAGTTAAAATATGGGGGGGGTGAAGTTATGATTAAACCACAAAAGTTGAAGAAAGGTGACAAAGTTGCAGTTGTAAGTTTGTCAAGTGGACTTTTAGGTGAGCCTAATATGATACACAAATATTATCTTGCAAAGAAAAGATTGGAAGAAGATTTTGGCTTGCAAGTTGTGGCCATGCCAAATGCTTTAAAAGGTATTGAATATTTGAAAAACAATCCTAAGGCAAGGGCTGATGATTTGATGATGGCTCTTAAAGATAAAAGTGTTAAGGCAATAATTTGTGCAATAGGTGGAAGTGACTCATATAAACTTCTTCCTTTTATTGATTTTGATGTCATTAAAAACAATCCTAAAATTTTTACAGGTTTTTCTGACAGCACCACCAATCATTTGATGTTCTATAAGGCTGGAGTTACTTCATTTTATGGACCAAATATCATGTGTAATTTTGGACAATATGGTGAAATGTACGACTATGAAGTGGAAGCGGTTAAAAATGTTTTCTTTAATTCACCAAAAGAATATGAAATTAAACCTTGTGAATATTGGTCAAATGATTTTATTCCTTGGGACGAGAAAAACATAAACAAAATGAAAAAAGTTTTAAAAGATGATGGCTATGAAGTTTTGCAAGGAACAGGCAAAGTTAGCGGAAAACTTTTAGGCGGTTGTGTGGAAATTTTAGGAAGATTTTTGGGAGTGGCAATGAGTGATGAAAAAGAAGAAGTTGAGAATACACAACGCACAAAAGAGTTAAATGACAAATATAATCTATTTCCAAGCAAGGAAGAATGGAAAGATAAAATTTTGTTTATTGAAACAAGCGAAGAAAAAATTAAGCCAGAAAATTTAAAAAATATTTTAATTGCCATGAAAAATTATGGAATTTTAGATAACATTAATGGCATAATTGTTGGAAAACCACAAGGTAAAGTTTATTACGAAGAATATAAAAAGGTTTATCATGAAATCTTTGAAAATTATAGAAAAGATTTACCAATATTCTATAATGTAAATTTTGGTCATGCTGAGCCAATAAATATAATTCCTTATGGAGTTATGTGTGAAGTTGATTGTGACAACAAAAAAATTACAATCAAAGAAAAAATGCTTGCAGATTAGAGAATATAAGAGATTGTAAGTTAAATTTAAGGGGTTTTATGTTATATTTTTGTTGTATTAAGGAAATATTTTCATAAAATCCTTTACTTTTATGAAAGTTTATGTTAAAATAATTAAGTCGATTAATGCTTAGCACAGTTTGGCGGAGACCTTCGACCCTTAACTTTGTTATAGCAACTATTATTTTTATGGAGGGAATTATGCAAGAAAAAAGTGAAATCATTGCAAAGTTTAAACAAAGCGAAAATGACACTGGTTCTGTTCAAGTTCAAGTTGCTCTTCTCACTGAAAGAATTAACCACTTAACTGAACACCTTAAAAAGAATCCTAAGGATAACCATTCAAGACGTGGACTTTTGCAAATGGTTGGTAAGAGAAAAGGCTTCTTACAATACCTTAAAGATAGAGATATTGAAGCTTACAGAAAACTTATCAAAGAACTTAACATAAGAGAAATTAAATAATTTTGGGGAGCGTGTTTTTTTGCTCCCTTTTTTCAATGTTTTAGATTAGGAGTTTAGTAGATGAAGACAGAATTATCAAAGAAATTTAAGTTAGATATTGCAGGTAAAGAAGTAACATTTGAAACAGGTGCATTGTGTGGTCAATCCAACGGAACATGCCTTGTAACTTGTGGCGAAACCGTTATTATGGTCAATGTTACAATGAGTGACGAACCAAAGCCAGGAATTGACTTTTTCCCACTTTCAGTTGAATATCAAGAAAAAATGTATTCCGTTGGAAAAATTCCAGGCGGGTTTAAAAAGAGAGAAGGCAGACCAAGTGATAAAGCAATTTTGGTTTCTCGTCTTATTGACAGACCTCTTCGCCCACTTTTCCCAAAAGGATTTTTTAACGATGTTGTGGTTGTTGCAACAGCACTCTCAATTGATCCAGATGTGAGCCCTGAACCACTTGCAATGCTTGGTTCATCATTTGCTCTTTCAATTTCGGACATTCCTTTCCAAGGACCAACTGGTTCTGTTTTGGTTGGGCTTGTTGACGGTAAATTTATTATCAATCCAAATCAAGAAGAAAGAGAAAAAAGTGACTTGCACTTAACTGTTTCAGGCACAGAAGAAGCAGTTTTGATGGTTGAAGCTGGTGCAAACGAAGTTCCAGAACATGTGGTTTTGGATGCAATTATGTTTGCTCATGAAGAAATTAAAAAGATTGTTAGATTTATTAAAGATGTTAAAGCACAAATTGGTAAACCTGTAAATCCAAAGATTTCATATTATGTTGTTCCAGATGAAATTGATAAGGCTGTAAGAGAATATGCAAGTGATATGCTTGATGAAGCCCTTGACACATTTGACAGACATGAACGTCAAGCAAGACAAGACAAGGTTAATGAAGATGTTAAAGCACACTTTGCTGAAATGTTCCCAGAAAAGGAAAGAGAGATTGGCGATGTGCTTTACAAGATGACAAAAGAAAAAGTTAGAGCTAAAATTTTGGAAAAGGGTATCCGTCCAGACGGAAGAACTTTGGAACAAATTCGCCCTATTTGGTGCGAAGTTGGTGTGCTTCCAAGAGTTCACGGAAGTGCTGTTTTCACACGTGGTGAAACACAAGTTCTTTCTTGTTTAACCCTTGGAACAGTTAGTGATGTTCAACAACTTGATGGACTTGATGATGAAGAAGTTAATCGTTATGTTCACCACTATAACATGCCACCTTATGCAACTGGTGAAGCAAAAATGATTAAATCAACAGGACGCCGTGAAATTGGTCACGGAGCTCTTGCTGAAAGAGCTTTGGAACCAGTTGTTCCAAAGGAAGATGTTTTCCCTTATGCTTTAAGAATTGTAAGTGAAGTTCTGTCTTCAAACGGTTCTTCTTCAATGGCAAGTGTTTGCGGTTCAACTCTTGCTCTTATGGATGGCGGTGTTCCAATTTCTGCACCAGTTGCTGGAATTGCAATGGGACTTATTAAGGATGAAAAATCAAACAAAGTTGCTGTCCTTTCGGATATCCAAGGCCTTGAAGATTTCTTAGGGGATATGGACTTCAAAGTTACCGGAACAGCAAAAGGTGTTACCGCAATTCAAATGGATATTAAGATTAAAGGTATTGATAAGCCAATCTTGACAGAAGCTTTGGAAAGAGCAAAAATTGGAAGAATGTATATTATGGACAAACTTCTTGCTTGCATTTCTGAGCCAAGAAAAGAAATTTCAAAATATGCTCCAAAAATTATCACTTTTGAAATTGACCCAGAAAAGATTAAGGATGTTATTGGTTCTGGTGGAAAAACAATCAATAAAATTATCGCTGAAACAGGTGTTAAGATTGATATTGAAGATGACGGAACTGTGTTCATTGCATCTGTTGACAGTGAAATGAATGAAAAGGCAAAGAAAATCATTCTTTCAATTGTTGAAGAAATTGAAGTTGGCGATGTTTATGATGGCAAAGTTGCAAGAATAACAAGTTTTGGTGCTTTTGTTGAATTGGGTGCCGGAAAAGAAGGTATGATTCATATTTCAAAACTTTCTTCAAAGCGTGTTAATAAAGTGGAAGATGTTGTTAAAGTTGGCGACAGTGTTGAAGTTGAAGTAATTAAGATTGATGATAAAGGCAGAATTGACCTTAAACGCATTGAACCAAAAAAACAAGACGAAGAAAAATAATTTAAATTAATAATTAAAAGAGAGATAAAACCTCTCTTTTTTTATTATTTATATATTATATAACAAAGGTTGTTATTTTTTTTGGTTGTTATTTTTCTTAATTAAAATACCTAAAAATACTTAATTATATACTGCTAATAATCATAAAAATAAAAAAATGAGTTAAAATATATAAAAGTATCCTCAAAAAAAGTTGACTCGGGGGGGGGAATTTGGTAAAATCAAAATATGAAAAAGGTGTTTTTAATCTTATTTTCTTTAATATTTTTTGGAACAGCACTCGCAGGTAGTGCGTTTCTTTTGTCTGGTTGTGATTCTTCCTATTCACAAGAACAAAATGACGAAGAAAAACAGAATGATGAAAATACTGAAAATAGTAATGATAATAGTTCAAGTGAAGATAATAATCAAGAAGACGCAAATGAAGACGAAGATGATGAAGTTTCTGCCCAAGGATATATATTGCATGCGTATGTTATTACTTTTGACAGTCAAAGTCCAACAGGTTCCAACAATTCAAGGGGTGGAACTGTCACTGTTTGGTCGCCAGGCTTTCTAGGAATTTGGGGAGAATCGGGAGCAGGAAGAGGAACGGAACATGCTTACGAAGTTCAAGAAAAAGACCAAGGTGAAGTTATTACAAAAATTAAAAGTGGCTACACTTTTATGGGATATTACACAAATGCTTCTTGCACAGGAACAAATTATAACTCTCAATTTTCTAGCAACTCGAGTTATGACAATAATGCTAGTGATGGACAAATAAGCACAGGACATTTCACTTTAACTTCAACCCTTGATGCAATTTATGTTAAACTTGTTAAGGGGAACCACTTTGAGGGAGATTTTAAAGGAGCAGTTTCAACAAATTCACCTGTAACTGCGTCCTATTATGATACATGGAACACATCCCCACCTTGGGCAGATAATACGTCTAACTTTAAAAGTGCAAGTGTAAGACTTTACACAACAAGTTCTGCTTATGGACTTATTGAGAATAGTTCATTTACAACATCCAAATCAATTGACTATTGGGCAGATTATATAACAGTCAAAGTTGTAACCACTCCTTCTGGCTATGCTTTTACTGGTATTTGGAGAGAAAGTTATAATCCTTATGATGCCGACGGTGGTTCGATAAGTTGGACAAAAATATCTTCATCAACAACTGCAACACTTACAAGTTTAGGGGAATATGAGTCGGTTTATGCAGTATTCGTCCGGATGCAGACTATTAGAATTTATAATTATTACACAACCAATTGGGATTCAGTTGCGAACAACCAAGCCGGTGGAAGCTTTAAGGTTGAATATAGTGTCAATAATGGTTCTTCTTCTCAAACAATAACTGGAACAAGTGCTAGTATTGGTGCAGCATATTCGTCAACTGTTAAAGTTACTGCAACAGCAAAATCTGGCTACCAATTTATTGGATACTTTTCTTCTAGACCGACAAATGAAACAGAAAATAGAGTTTCAACTGACAATCCTTATTCATTTACGGCATCAAGCAGAAGCACGCTTTATGTCATGTTTGCTAAGACTTACATGCTAACAATTAAATACACAAGTAGCAGTGCCACACATGCTACATCAATTAAGGCTTCGTGTTCTGCGCTTGGTTTAAATTCAACAAATATAGCATCTGGCAGTTCTTATAATTTTACAACTTATTGTAGGTCAAGTTCACAAACTATCACTGTTTCAAGTGTTAATGGCTCTTACACTTATTACATGGGTAATGGTTCAGCGACCACAAGTTCATCAACAAATTCTTTTTCTTATAGTTGGACAACATCAGTAAATGCGACAATAAACGTTTATGTTCGTGAAAGATACTCAATTACATATAATGGCAATGGTAACACTGGTGGAACTGTGCCAGGCGTAACATATAAGGCACATGGGTTAAATGCGACACTTGCAACAAACGATTTAACGAGAACAGGCTATACTGCCAATGGCTGGAATACAAATTCTTCTGGAACAGGAACACATTATAACAATGCAACATCATATTCTGGAAATGGAAATGTAACTCTTTTTGCACAATGGGCAATCAACACATATACTCTTACAATCAAGTACCACACTTTTGCAGGAGTAAGTGGAAATCCAACAGATTTAAAGATTACAGCAACAAGTGGGAATACAGTAAGTGGAAGCCCAATTTCAGTAAATGAAAGTGCAACAGTGAAGCATACATATTCCACAAGTGCACAGACAATAACAATTGAAAGGGTTAACACAGGTGCAAGTTATTACATAGATATTGGAAAAACTCCAACCACATCAAGTTCTATTAACACAAAAACATATAGTTGGAAACCAGATTCTAATGATACTATTAATGTCTATGTTTACAGGAGATATTCAATAACGTATAACGCAAATGGCGGAACAGGAACAGTGCCAAGCACTCAATTTACAATTCATGGGACAGGCATAAAACTTGCAACCAACAACTTAACAAAAACTGCATATAAACCAAATGGTTGGAATACTGCTGCGAATGGCAGTGGGACGGCCTATGCAAGTGGTGGAACTTATGCAGGAACAAGCGGTAACCAAACCATGTATGCACAATGGACTCCAACAAGTTACACCATAACCTATAATGGTAACAATGGAAGTACCCCAAGCAAATTGACATACAACATTGAAAGCACGTCAACACTTGCTTCAAGTTCAAGAACCGGATATACTTTTAATGGTTGGAAACCAAGCACAACATCTGGAAATTGGAGCAGTGGAACAACATATAAAAGTGGAACAAGTGTGAAAGGTAAATATGGTAATGTCACACTTGTTGCACAGTGGACAGCATTTAAATATACGGTTGTGTTTAATAAAAATAGTTCCAATGCAACAGGAACAATGTCAAATCAAGTTTTCAACTATGGCACAGCACAAAATTTAACTGCAAATGCATTTAAGAATAATGGCTTTAAATTTGCTGGTTGGGCAACTTCACCAACAGGGAATGTTGCTTATACAGACAAAGCCAGTGTTAATAATTTAACCGCAACGAATAATGGAACTGTGACTCTTTATGCAAAGTGGACAGCAAACCTTGTAGCAAAATATGATACATCGGGTGGTTACTATTATGTTGAAATTGGCAATATGCCACAGACAAGGGTGAACAATGCGCCAGTTTCAACATCATCAAGTAAATCAGGAAATACTTACTATATCAATGGAACAGCTTTAACTGGATATATAGGAACAGATGGAAATGAATATTGTTGCTATAATTTTGGTAATAATGATGTGAGATGGTATAAGGTAGAGCCAATCAGGTGGAGGCTTGCATATTCTTCTTCACAAAAATCAGGTTATGGAACAACGACAGACACCTTTGCAGTATTAGACACTATTGTGTATGCAGGGCAATATGCATCAGGCAGGCTTGGTGGTGGACAAGGCTATGTCACAACAACCTTAGACGAGTTTAAGAAAAACATAACATCCACAACCTATTTAGCAAATTTCAGTGCAAATGTTGAAAGTTTCAGCCCAACAGGAACAACAAGCAAGAGCCAGTCAGCAAATATGTTTATCGCTTCTGCTGATGAGATATCAAATGTGTTAAACAACAAGACAGGTTCAGCGAAGTATTCGGTTAAATTCAGTGACCTTGTAAGAGACATATTAGGGAATGACATAAACCAATATTTCACAAGAAACTTAGGCTCAAACACAAGCACAATTAAATCTTATACCGAACTTGGAATGCCTACACAAAACCTTTGCACTAATATTCAAGGTGTTCAGTTCACAATTAAGGTCAGTGAATATGGTTGTGTATAATATAAAAATATAGTAAAAACATGGTTAGATTATCATGTTTTTATTTATTGACGATTGGGCGATTTTTTGATATAATTATAAACATGAAAAATGTTGAAATTTTATCACCAGTTGGAAATTTTGAAAGCTTAAAGTGTGCAGTAAACAATGGTGCTGATGCGGTGTATTTAGGAGTAAGCGATTTTAATGCAAGAAACAATCTTGTTAATTTTTCTATGGATGAATTGAAGGAAGCTGTTAATTTTGCGCATCTATTTGGTGTTAAAGTTTATTTAACTTTAAATATTCTTTTTAAAGACGATGAATTTGAAAATGTTTTAAGGGTTGTAGGTAAAGCATTGGATGCAAAGGTTGATGCATTTATTGTTCAAGATATTGGGCTTGTTTACCTTTTAAGAACAATATATCCTAATATTGTCCTTCATGCAAGCACGCAAATGGGTGTTGAGAACTTGGAAGGTGTTAAATTTTTGAAAAGACTTGGTTTTTCAAGAGTTGTGCTGGCAAGGGAAACTCCTTTAAGTGAAATTAAAAGAATTAAAGATAACGAAGATATCGAAATTGAATATTTTGTGCAAGGTGCATT
The DNA here is from genome assembly GCA_944383685.1 of uncultured Clostridia bacterium. Classification (GTDB taxonomy): domain Bacteria; phylum Bacillota; class Clostridia; order Christensenellales; family UBA1242; genus Caccovivens. The sequence goes on from CALWQM010000002.1 coordinate 129,841, forward strand.
GTGTGTGGCTTATTCTGGGAATTGTTACCTTTGTTCCCTTCTTGCAGACAGCAGTGGAAACAGGGGAAAGTGCAAGCAATTTTGCAGATTGCCATATGCTTTAACGTCAAGCAAAGTTAAAAAAGAGGGATATCTTTTAAGTGCAAAAGATTTTTGTTTGTTGCCAAACTTAAAAGAACTTGTTGATGCAGGTGTCACAAGTTTGAAAATTGAAGGAAGGGCAAGAAGGCCTGGCTATGTTGGGGAAGCAACTTATATTTACAAAAATGCAGTTTTGAATGATTTTAAATATACTCAAAATGATTTAATAAATTTAAAAAAAGAGTTTAATCGTGGTGATTATATTTCTGGATATTTTTATGATGACAAAATTATTTATGACAAAGCGCAAAATCATATTGGGGTTCAAATTGGAAAAGTTGTTGAAATAAATTCAGGAAAAAAATTCAATGAAATTTTTATTGAAAGCAAAGAAGAAATAAACAAAAATGATGGTTTAAAATTTTTTGAAAATGAAAAGGAAATAGCATCCGTCGGAGTTCAAGATGTTCAAAAAATTAAAGGGAATTTATATAAAATTACAACAACTGCAAAAGTTTCAAGAAATTGTGTTGTTAGAAAAATTTTGGATGCAACATTGGAAAATGAAATTTTGTTAAGAAAAAGAAAACTGAAAGTTGACGCCAAGTTTTTTGCTAAGGTTGGCGAAAGAGCAAAATTAGTTTTAAAATGTGGTGATGTGCAAATATGTGCATATGGTGAAGAAAGTTTAGTTTTAGCAGAAAATCAGCCTTTGACTTTTGGAGAAGCAAAAAGGCAAATTTCAAAACTTGGTGAAGATTTTTATTTGGAAAATTTTGATGCTGAAATTGAAAATGTGTTTATGCGAAAAGCAGTTCTTAATGAAATTAGAAGACAGGCTCAGGATAAACTGAAAACAGAAATTTTAAATATCAACAATTCAACCTACAGCAAAAATATGCAAAAAAGTGGCAAAAATATTGAAATTTTTGAAAAAAATCATGAAAAAACAACAATTTTTGCTTCTAATTCATTAAAAGAACTTGAAAAATATACAAAGGAAAATCAAAAGTTAATTTATAAATTTGAAAATTTCAATGCATTTGAAATTAAAAGTTTTTGCAAAAAATTTCCTGATTGTTTGTTATATTTAGATATGCCGGTGTTAATAAGTAAGCAAGATTATGATGTGACTAAATTGCTACTTAATGAAATTTCAAATCTTGGCATTGTGGCAAATAATTATTATGCGCTTGAAATGACTGATAGAAACAAAACCATTGTTGGTGTGAACATGAATGTTTATAATTCCTATGCAGTTAAATTTTATGTTGATAATGGCTTTAAAGATATCATAATGACACAGGAAAGAATTGACTTTGAAAGTATAAAAAATAGTGGTGCAAATTTATTTATGCTAGAAGAATATTATCCTGAGTATATGTTTTTTAAGCATTGTCCAATTAAGGAACATTTGGGCGGAAACTGCCTTAACTGTTTATTCGAAAAGGGTGTAAAATACAGACTTAACAATAAAAGTTTTGAGATCGTCAGGAAAAAGATTTGCTCGTGTCAGTTTATTTTGAAAGATACAAAAAAGACCTATAATAAAATTTCTTCAAAATTCAGCAATGTAATTGAATTGTGATTTTGTTTGACATAAATTTTTGTTTTGTATAAAATTTATAAAACGAGGAGAAAATGAGAAAAAAATGGGTTAAATTTAAAAATTTGGACAAAAAAGATAAGATTTTTAGAATTATTAATCTTATTCTTATGTTGGCTTTTTGTTTGGTATGTATTGCACTTGGAATTTATAATGCTTGCATTGGCGACCCAAGAAATCGTCTTTTTTCCTGCTTTGCAATCGCGATTGTTTCATTGCTACCAATTATAATTGAACTTATTTTTGGAAGGCGTTTGCCAAATTTAATTGTTTTGTTCTTTTTAATTTATGTGTTTCTCGCTGGCTTTGGTTCGGTTTTAGACTTTTATGGAATTATTCCGTATTATGACAAATTTATTCACGTTTTGGCTGGTTATGTTTTTGCAGTTTTGGGACTTATTGTTATTTCTCTTTTAGATGATTATTATAAATTTAAACCTTGGACCATTGCACTTTTTACATTCTGTTTCACTTTGGGTGTTGCACTTTGCTGGGAACTTATGGAGTGGGCCGGAGATTCATTTTTTGGACAAACTGCACAAGGTGACCCTATTCCACCATATAATGCACCGCTTGTTACTGACACAGATGAAGATATGCTTTGCAATCTCTGCGGTGGACTGATTTTTGTTTTGCAATATTTATTAGGAAAATACACAAAAGTATCCTTTGGTATTAAGTTTTATGAGAAAGAATTTGTTTTCAAAAAATCGAGTGCAGTTGAAAAGAATGAGGAAGTTGTTTTTTCAAAACAAGAGAATGCTGAAAGTGATTTAGTTGAAAATGTGCTTGATGAAAATTTAGTGCTGGATAAAAATGAACAAAATAATGATAAAAACAAAGAAAAAAATTAATTTTTTTAAAGAAAGTGAATGTTTTCACTTTCTTTTTTTTTAATTATATTTGAAGTTTTAAAATTTTTTATAATTCTTTTATAAATAGTAAACTTCATTTTTACTGAAAAAATTTTTGAAACTTATTAAAAAAATGTGTTATTTTACATGACAAATTTTGACAAAAATTTTATAATATTTTTATACGAAAAAGGAGGAATATGGAAAGATATATTTTTAATGAATGTGTTTATCTTGGAAAAGATGCTCGTTCATGTTTGCCAAATGAAATTAAATCAAGAAATTTCAAAAAAGTGTTTTTAGTTTCCGATGGCGCAATCTTTAAAAGCGGAGTGCTGAAAAAAGTAACTGATGTTTTGGAATCTGCAAATATTAAGTATGTTGAATATTTGGAAGTTAAACCAAACCCAACTGTTCAAAATGTTAAAGACGGAGTTAAGGCTCTTAAAAAGTCTAAGGCAGATGTTATTATTGCTGTTGGCGGTGGAAGTGTTATTGACACAGCAAAGGCAATCGCAATAATTGCAACAAACAAAGATTTTAGTGATGTTGTGAGTTTGGACGGCAATGCAAACACAAAGAACAAGTGTTTCCCACTTATTGCTATGCCAACAACTGCTGGAACTGCTGCGGAAGTTACAATCAATTATGTGATTACTGACACAGACCGCAAAAAGAAAATGGTTTGTGTTGACCCACACGATATTCCTATTATGGCTGTTGTGGATGCAGAACTTATGGCAACAATGCCACCATCACTCACTGCAAGCACAGGTATGGATGCACTTACTCATGCAATGGAAAGTTTAATAACAAAAGGTGCAACACAATTTAGTGATATGTTTGCTATGGAAGCAATAAGAACAATACATAAATATTTGCCTATTGCCTATGAACACGGCGACAATTTGGAGGCAAGAGAGAAAATGGCTTTTGCACAATATGTTGTTGGAATGGGCTTTTCAAATGTTGGGCTTGGAATTGTTCACTCAATGGCACACCCACTTGGTGGAAGATTTGATATTGCACATGGCGTTGCAAATGCACTGTTACTTGCAACAGTTATGAAATATAATGCAGAATCACCTTCAAAACCAAAATTTAGGCTTATTGCTGAATGTTTTGGCTTTGACACAAAGAAATTAAATGATGACGATTGTGTTAAAAAGGTCGTTAGCGAAGTTAAGAAAATGAGTAAAAAGTTGAATATTCCTCAAACACTTACTGAACTTGGAATTAAAGAAAGTGACCTTGATGCATTAAGTCAAGATGCATATAACGACATATGCACAGGTGGCAATCCAAGAGAAACAAGTGTGGAAGATATAAAGAAATTATATAAATCATTGCTTAAATAAGAAAAGGAGGTAATTTATGAAAGCATTGACAGGTTATAGTTCAAACAAAAACGCATACGAGGCAGGGCTTGAAGCAGCCAAAATGGCTGGAAAATCAAAGGATGCAAAATTGGTTTTTGCATACATGAGTTGTGATTACAAAATTAAGGATGTTATTAAAGGCATTAAGGAAGTTTATGATTGTCCTGTTATTGGTAACACAAGCTTTACAGGAGTCATTGTTCCACAGGGTTATGTTGGTGGTGACAAACCATTCGTTGGAATTATGGTTTTAAGTGATCCTAACATGATTGTTGGCGTTGGTTTTGCTGACAGGAAGGCATACCAAAGTGCAAGAGATGCAGGTGAGGCTGCAACAAAGCATGCTCGTGCAATGACAAAGATGCCTTATAATGATGAGCCAGACCTTATGTATATGGCGGCAAGCCCAACGGAAGAAGAATTTTTCCTTAAAGGTGCTTCTCGTGTGGTTGGCAGAGTTCCTCTTTTTGGTGGTTCTGCTGCTGATAACACAATTTCTGGAAATTGGAGCTTGTATCTTGATGGAAAGATAACAAGTGAAGGTGTTGCAGTTGCTCTTATCTATATGAAAGGTGGATTTGTTAACGAATTTACAGGGGCTTATCGTGAAACGGGTGATATGGGAATTATCACAAAAGTTGAAGGAGCAAGACAACTTGTTTCTATTGATGGCACACCTGCGGTTAAGAAATATGCAAAATGGCGCAATATGAAAACAAGTGAACTTATGGGAGATAAACTTCTTTCTGCAACAATCACAAGTCCTCTTGGGGTTAAGGACAGACTTGGCGATTTGATTGCAATTCGTCACCCTATGTTTGCAAATGCTGACTATTCAATGAATATAGGAGCAAACCTTGCAGAAGGCACAACTGTTATTCGTATGGAAGCATCAGTTGATGAACTTATTGCATCTGTTGGCGAAACCTTGAAAAAGCTTAATTCAAAACTCACAAAACCTGCTGTATGCTATCACTTAGTTCACTGCGGTGGAAGAAGGGCTGGAATTGACAGCAGAATTAATGAAGTTTATGAAGAAATCAAAAAGAATGTAAATGGTGTTCCATTTATTATGGAGTTCACTTTTGGTGAATATGGCTATGTTGATGACGGAAGAAACACAACTGGTGGACTTATGCTTTCATTTACTGCATTTACAAAATAATTACTTACATGAACCTAAGTTGATTATAAGTTTTTAATCTTATAAATTGAATTTTTAAAAAAGGAGATTTTATATGCAATGCATAATTAATGGTAAATGGGTTGATGCAAGTGATAAATCTACTATTGAAATTGTCAATCCTTACACAGGAAAAGTTATTGATAAAGTTCCAAATTGCACACCAAAAGATGTGAACAAAGCAGTTGAATGTGCAAAAAAAGCACAAGTAAGTTGGGCGAAAATGCCTGTTTATAAAAAAGCTGAAATTCTTTATAAATTCATGGATTTAGTTGATGAAAATAAAGATGACTTGGCAAAAACTCTTATGAAAGAAACAGGGAAACCTATTTCACAAGCATACGGCGAAATTGCAAATATTCGCATTGCTTTTTCTGCTTTCATTGAAAAGGCAAAGCATTTATACGGTAATATTATTCCTGCTGGCACAGAGGGCGGACAGGACAAAACCATTCAATTAACTTTAAGAGAACCACTTGGTGTTATGGTGGCAATCATTCCATTCAATTTCCCATGTGACCTTTTTGACCAAAAAGTTGCACCTGCAATTCTTGCAGGCAACACTGTTATTGTTAAACCACCTCATCAAAATCCAAGCATTTTGATTAAACTTACTTGGCTTTTGCATGAAGCAGGTTTGCCAAAGGGCGTTGTTCAAGTTTTGACAGGGGAAGGTGACAAGACAGGAAATGCATTATCAAGGCATCCTGATGTTCACGGTATAACTTTCACCGGTTCAACACGTGTTGGAAAGATAACATATTTGAATGGGGCTGAACATCTTGCACATGTTGCACTTGAACTTGGTGGAAATGATGCGTTTATTGTGCTTGATGACGCAGATGTTGACCTTGCTGTTGAAGAAATGGTTTGGGGAAGAATGTATAACACAGGACAAGTTTGTTGTGCAAGCAAACGCTTTATTGTTCAAAAAGGTGTTTTAAAAGAATTTGAAGAAAAAGCGGCCAAAAGATTAAGCAAACTTGTTGTTGCTCCACCAACTGACAAGAAAAGTGAAATTGGTGTGCTTATAACAAAGTCAGCATGCGAAAAAGTTGTTAAACAAGTTGAAAAAGTGGTTGAGCAAGGTGGGCAAATCATTTATGGTGGTCACCATGAAGGTGCTTTCTTTGAGCCTACAATCATCACCAACATTCCAAAAACTGCTGATGTTGCTTTCGATGAAGAAATTTTTGCACCAGTTGTTAGCATTATTCCTTGTGAAAATGTTGATGAGGCAGTGGAAATTGCAAACCAATCAAGTTATGGCCTTAGCAGTTGCATTTTCACAAAAGATATGAAAGTTGCAGCAGATGTTGCATCAAAAATGCAAGCGGGCGAAGTTGTTATTAATGGAGCAAGCTTCCACAGAAATTTTGAGATGCCTTTTGGTGGTTACAAAAATTCTGGTATTGGCACAGAAGGGGTTATGTCAACCTTTGACCAAGTTACAAAAACAAAAACTATAACCTTAAAAAATATTTTGATGTAAGTGTCAAAGAACTTTTTGAGACATATAAATTATTAGAGGTGGCTTATGAGTAAAAGTTTGAAAAAAGCATTTATGTGGGCAGCAGCTTACTTAAATATAATTGGTTTTATTTTGGTGGGTGGATATTTCTACCTTAAAGAAAAAGAAGATGAAGATATGCAAAAGGAAGTGAAAACTTGCCTTATTGTTACACTTATTTTCACTGCAATAAGTGCCTTTGTGGCGTTATTTAATTATTTTTCTGGTTTATTTGGTGCAAGTTACAGTGGCGTGGTTGGCACAATATATTCCATCTTAGTTGCGGTTGTTGGAATTGGTAAGATTGTTACTTATGCTGTTTTTGCTATTATTGCACTTGTTAAAGGAAAAGAAAATAAAAAAGAAAAAGTTGTTGAAGTTTCAAGTGAAAACAACGAAAATAAAGATGAAAACAAATAAAAATAAAAAGATAATGTTGAATCATTATCTTTTTTTTATGATTTAATTAAATTTATGTGTTTTAAGAACATTTTTTATGATTTTATTTGAATCATGTTCAGTTAGAGTTCTATATCCTTCTTCATTTACAATTTTATTTGGATAAAATTTTTCATTAAATTTGAACTTTAAATATTGCATATCATTTTTAAATCTTTTAAAATCGAATATAAGACTTATTAAAAATGAGACTGGAACTAATATTATGAAAGAAGGGAATATTAGCCAAAACCATGGCCAATATTTAGGCTCACCAGCATGATCGCCAACAGGGATATATTTGAAGAAATCTGGACAAAATATAGCAAGAAAATCTCCAATGGCTCCACTTGGTCCCCAAATCATTGAAGTATTTTTATAATTAATATTGAAGAAATCATCTCCACGAAGTGGAATGAACCCCAGTTCACTTTGTAATATTTGATTTACCATAATAAATAACATTACTGAAAGCAAGTAAATAGGAACATAGACAACTCTTCTATAATTCAATTTGTGCAGTTTAAAAATAACCATCAAAAGAGGAACAGCCCAAAGCATTGTGTGATGAAAATAAAATCTTAATACATCAAGCCATTCACTTGCTTGATTAACTTTTGCCATTGGCTCAGCGGGATAAAAGATTGAAAGTAATCCGCTTAAGACGCCAATATAAAACATATAATCTTTTGCTTTTTCGCTTTTTGATAAAAATATAAATGGAAATAGGAATATATTAGCTCCGCATATATTAATAAAAAAGATATCTCTTAGAAGTCTATCGTTATCTGTTGAATAGGGTGGAATAAAGCATTTTAAAAAGTGTAAAATAAGTCCAAAAAGAAGAATTGAAAATAATACAATTTTTTGTGTTTTTGCTGTTCTATTTTTTAAGGTAAAATAGAGACCAACTACTGCACCAATGCAGACGATTAACATCAAAAAATACCAACCATTAAACATTTTTATGTTCATAATTATTCCTTTTCTAAAAATATATACTTATAATAACATATTTAAATTTTTTTTACTAATTTATTTTGAATAATTTTCATTTTTTGCTATTATATAAGCAAGGAGTCGAAATGAGTTTTATAGATTGGATAACCAGCAGTTACCCTAATCCAAGCATAGATGGTCGTTGGGGTTGGCTTCACATCACGGTTTTAATTTTATGTATTGCACTTATTGTGGCTATTGCACTTATTTTTAGAAAAAGAAGTGAAAAATCTAGGCGCATAATTTTATGGGTTTTGGTTGGGCTTATTTTATTATTTGAAATTGCAAGAAGGATAATAAATTTATGTAAAACAGATGATTATAGCTTTCACAATTTAATGTATATTTTGCTTCCTCGTCCTTGGTGCGCAATTTCTTGTTGGAGTTTAATTATTGCGGCAATTTTTAATAAAAGGTTTTTATATAATGTTTCATGTTACACATCATTATTATGTTCATTAGTTTTCTTTGCATATCCTGGGGTAGGGTTCAACAATGTTTATATCTTGTTTGAAAATCTTTACTCTATTGCAACGCATTCACTGCTACTTATAACTTCAATTTCATTAATAACACTTAAATTCACAAAGTTTGAATACAAAACAATTTGGAAAGAACTTATATGTTTGGCTGTCATTTTAGGCTATACGTTCCTAGAAATATTTGTGTTAAAAATTGAAAGTGACCCAATGTATTTTATGCCGGGCAACGATATTACTGAAATTTTAAACATTCCTTATGCCGGATTTTTGGTTTTGTATATTCTTTTTATGATAATCTATATAAATGCCTTTTATCTTATTGATGACAGGAAATATATATTTAAGAAAAGGAAAAATAATTTAGAAAATAAACCTACAAATAATTAGGTTTATTTTTTTGTTTTCTTCTATTATTCATTTTGTTTTTTTAATTATATTTGATATAATTTTAAGCGAGGTGATAAATATGAAAGAATTAAAAATTAAAAAAATTAAAGGACGTCAAATTTTAGACTCTCGTTCAAATCCAACTGTGGAAGTTGAAGTTACTCTTGAAAATGGGGTAATGGGCAGAGCTTCTGTTCCATCTGGTGCTTCAACTGGTGCTTTTGAAGCAGTTGAATTAAGAGATGGTGATAAGAAAATTTATAATGGAAAATCTGTTTTGAAAGCTGTTAACAATGTTAACACTGTGATTGCCAAAGCAGTTGTTGGCATGAATGCTTTTGACCAAAAGGCAATAGACAAAAAGATGCTTGAACTTGACGGAACAGACAATAAGGGGAATTTGGGTGCAAATGCAATTCTTGGGGTTTCTCTTGCTGTTGCAGTTGCTGCTGCTAAGGCTGATGGAAAGTCTTTATTTAAATACCTCGGCAAAGGAACAACTCTTCCAACTCCTATGCTTAACATTTTGAATGGTGGTAAACATGCTGACAACAACATCAACTGCCAAGAATTTATGATTATGCCAGTTGGTGCTGAAACTTTTTCACAAGCGCTTGAAATGTCTGCAACAATTTATCAAAATTTAAAAAGCATATTGAAAAATAGGGGCTTTGTTACTGCTGTTGGTGATGAGGGCGGTTTTGCTCCAAATCTTGCAGATGATGAAGATGCTTTAAAACTTTTGGTTGAAGCTATTGAAAAATCAGGTTACAAAAAAGGTAAAGAGGTTGCCATTGCAATGGATGTTGCTTCAACTGAAATGTATGACGAAGCAGAAAAAATTGGAGAAAAAGGAAAATACTATTTCTGGAAAACAAAAAAACTCTTTACTGCTGATGAACTTATTAAGTATTACGAAGAATTAATCAAAAAATATCCAATCATATCTATTGAAGATGGTCTTGCAGAAGAAGATTGGGAAGGTTGGAAAAAGTTAACACAAAAACTTGGCAAGAAAATTCAACTTGTTGGGGATGACCTTTTTGTTACAAATGTTAAACGTCTTAAAAAAGGTATTGAACTTGGTGTTGCAAACTCAATCTTAATTAAAGTTAACCAAATTGGAACTTTAACAGAAGCAATTGAAGCTATTAAACTTGCAAATAAAAATGGAATGACAGCTGTTGTTTCTCATAGAAGTGGTGAAACAGAAGACACATTCATTGCTGACCTTGTTGTTGGTTTGAATTGTGGACAAATCAAAACAGGTGCTCCTTGCAGAAGCGAAAGAGTTGCAAAATATAATCAGCTTTTAAGAATTGAAGAAGAACTTGGTAAAAAAGCTGTTTATCAAGGAAAAATTTCAAAATAAAACTTTTAAAAATAAGAATTGCTTAGTCAAGCAATTTTGAAACTAGCGGTATTTTTAGAGAAAGAAAAGAGTATAAATTAAGTTTTATCTTAAAATATACTCTTTTTCTTTTGTTTTATTATTGCTCTAGAGAAAATAGAATAAGTTTAATATGGGGAACAAATATTTACATATATTTTTTGTATTAAGTTTGTATAGTTATATTACCACATACACATCATAAGATTTGGAGTAAATTCTTGTTGTGCCACCTTTGAATGTGCGTTGGGTGGTGTGGGTTTCGGTGAAAAGTTTTTTAGATGCTTGCTCGGTGGTTTGTGGCTGGTTTATAGAGTAATTAAGATAGATTTCAATTTTCTCGTCATACACCCTAATCTGCTTTATGAAAAGTTCTATGGCTTTATTTGGGCATTTTTTCATTGTGTATTTAAAGAAATTTTGAATATCTTCTTTTGTTAGATCAAAGCGTTCTTTTGATTGCTCTACAACTAACTTTTCTTGCAAATCTTTCTTTTGTTTTTCTAGTTCTTCAAGTCGAGATTTTGTTGTGTCTGTTAATATCCCTTTTTCTATTGCTATCATAATATTTGAAATAGCGGTATTGGTTCTTTGCAATTC
>CALWQM010000003.1 GCA_944383685.1 uncultured Clostridia bacterium
ACTTATCTCGAAACCCTTTCGGGTAATGATTTTTATTCTTTTCAATTTTAAATATATCATAAATCCTCCATAAAACAAAAGACAGCAACTAATTTTTAGTTGCTGTCAAAGCTTGATATATTTAAAAAAGACAGCAACTTGGAGTTTTGTTGCTGTCTTAGAAAATACTTATTAAATGCACGCACAAAACACCATATTAAAATAATATGGTTGTGGTGGTTATATTAAGTTGTGAAACTACTGCATTTTTCATAGTTTTTCTCCTTAATTAACATTAGTATATATCTTTTGAAATTAAATGTCAATAGTTATTTAGAATTATTTACTTTTAAAAAAGTTTTCTTACCTTTTTTGACAATTATTTCTTTTTGAGTTAGGTCGATGTTCTCATCTATATTTTCAACTTTTTTGTCATCAATCATAATTCCATTTTGCTCAATAAGTCTACGGATTTCAGATTTTGATTTGAAAATGGATAGTTTTGAAAGAAAGTCGACAACATTTATCTTGCCAGTTAGTTTAATTTCTTCTGTTGGCATATTTTCATCAGGTTTACCTTTTGAGAAAAGTTCTTCACTTGTTTTTCTTGCTTTTTCTGCTTCAACTTCTCCGTGGACAAGTTTGGTAACTTCAAATGCCATAAGTTTTTTGGCTTTAACAATATCTGCCTTGCACATTTTTTGAATTTCTTTAATATCAATCTTTGTGAAGAAACGGAGCAATCTTTCAACATCAGCATCAAGACAATTTACAAAATGTTGAAAGAAATCAAAGACAGATGTTTTATCTCTTGACACCCACAGTGTACCTTTTTCAGTTTTCCCCATTTTTATTCCGTTTGCATTTGTAAGTAGGGGACAGGTTAAGCCCATCATAAGTGGTCTTTCTTTACCATCTTTAAAATTCATTTTTCTGCTCAATTCCGTTCCTGCAACGATGTTTCCCCATTGGTCAGAGCCACCGATTTGCAAAACACAATTATATTTATCATTAAGATGAATAAAATCAAAGGCCTGCATAAGCATATATCCCATTTCCATAAATGTTAAACCGCCTTGCTGTAAACGATTTTTGTATAAATCTTTTTTTAGCATTTCGCTCACTTTAAAGTGAACACCGACATCACGCAAGAAGTCGATGTATGTAATAGGTTTAAGCCAATCAGCATTGTCGACAATAATTGCAGGATTTTCGCCATCTAGTTTGATGAAATGCTGAAGAAGTGTTTTTATCTCTTTGGCATTTCGTTCGACATCTTCCTTTGATAACATTTTTCTCATATCTGTTTTGTTGCTTGGGTCTCCAATAAGAGCTGTTGCTCCGCCGATAAGCACAATTCATCTATGACCACAATCTTGCAATATCCTTGCCATTTGAAGTCCAAAAAAGTGTCCGATATGCAAGTCATCGGCTGTTGGGTCTATACCAATGTAAAAGGTTATAGGTCCTTCACTTAAAATCCTTTTTGTTTCTTCCAAGTTTGTTGCTTGAAAAATAAAACCTCTTTCTTTTAATTCATTAAAAGCATTATTATTGAATTTCATTTCTTTCTCCTTATCTTGTTATTTTTCTTTTCTTCTTTATTATATCAACCTTTTGTTTCATTTCAAATTCTTTTTCACGCCCAAACGGGCGTATGTTTTAAAAATAAACCTTTTCATAAAAATTCCTTATAATAAAAAATCTGCCATTTCACCTGTGGCAGACTTAAAATAAAAAACTGCCACATAGCGATTTTGCTATATGACAGATGTTTTTTGAAATATTTAATTATTTGCTTGCAAAAACTCCTACATATAGCAATCTAAATGTAGTAGTAATAATACAAGTTGCTTGCAAATAATTTTTTCATATTTTCTCCTTAACTATTTTCATTATAAACTTTTTAAGTTTAAAAGTCAATGCCTATTTTAAAATATTATCTATTTCAACTGCACATTCTAGAGCCAGAGTTATAATTTTATCTTTTCTTTCTTTATCTTCTGTTCCATTTTTCATAATACTACGCTTGTCATATTCTTCATTTGCCAGCATATCAGCAGCATAGAAAATTTGACCAAAATTTACGCCTCTAAACTTACATAGAACATTTAAGGCAGAACATTCCATATCCACAGTGATTGCTCCTTGTGAAATTCTTTCAGTAACTTTCTTTTTTGTTTCTCTAAAAATCGCATCAGTTGTCCAAGTTTTACCTTTGTGGTAATGCAATTTATTTCTTTCCATAACATTTTCAAGAATGTTTATCATTTTTTCATCTATAATAGTTTCATCGCTTGCAGAGGCATAGTGATAACTTGTTCCTTCATCACGAATGGCGGCTGTTGGAATTATAACGGAATATTCTTCCATACTTTTGTCTAAACATCCACAACAACCAACAGCAAGAATATTATTTGCACCAAGAGCGATAATTTCTTCTACATTGCCAATGCAAGCAGGAGCTCCAACAGGAAAATGTGTAACAGCAAGTTCTTTGCCACCTACGACAACTTTATATACAGGGAATTTTGCAGTGGCATTTTCAATGCTATCATCAATCATTTCCGGCTTATATTTTCCCATAAAATCATGCATAACAGTTTTTGAAAAGAATCCGATGCAAGTTTTTGGCATATTTTCAAGTTTTTTAACAAAATGCTCTGGGTTCAAAACCGCCGTTTTGCTATCGTCAAACTCTTCTAATAACATATTTATTCCTTTTACAATTCTCTTTCATCAAGGAAAGGATTGTATGAATGAGTTTTTTTGTGATTTTCGTTAGAGTCGAATGGTTTGTGATGACATCTTCTTATTTCTTCTCTATTTACTCTAGCCGTTTTGCTTAAAAAGCCTTTTATTATTTTAGCTTTTTCCTCTTGTCGTCTTTGTTCTTCATCGCCAATCTGTTGTTTTTGTTCATCATTTTCGTTTTGTTGTTTTTGTTCTACGTTGGAAATTTGTTGTTTTTGTCCTCCATTTTCCATTAATTCTCTTTGTTCATCAACATATGCTTTGTAGTCTTCTCTTAATTTATCTACTTCTTTTTCGATTTGCTCTAATTTTCCAATTTGCTTTAAATCTTTAATCTCTTTCGCTTTTTCCTCAGCAACAAAATTTAAATAAGCTTCAAAAGCTCTGTTTATTTTCACCATTGAATAACTATCTTTTTTAAAATAAGTTGTGTCGATAAGATTTAGTGCTTTAATCCCTTTTTCCTTTAATTGTTCAAATATAATGTTTGGTTGTACCTTTACATAATATCCTGTTTTTTTGTTGAAAGTGTATCCATATTTTTCTATTTCGTTTTCTAATTCTTCAATGTATGTTTTTTTAAAGTCACGCTTCCCCCAAAAGCTACGAGGTAGCTTGACTATATCGGAGATATAATGGATCCAAGAATATTTCTTCAATTTTTTCTTTAGTTTATCGGAAAGTTCCGTATCGTCGATTGAAATTTTTTCTTCATCTTTAGGTGCCTGTTGATTTTCAAGATCAAATTTCCTTACTATTATTCCATTTTCAACAAAATATCCGTATTCTTCTGCTTTATCTAAAAATTCACGCACACTGTTTTCTCCAGCACCTCGGACCATTTTTAAATTTCTCACAGGAAGGCCATTAGCATCTTCCAAACACTTGATACCTCTTCTTGCTACAGCATTATATGTTATTGGACTTAATTTTAATTCATTCACATCTGCATTTTTAAAACCTTCGCCTTGCACTAAAAATTCGTTGATTTTTTGTTTCAATTCTTGTTCTTCCATTTTCCCCTCCTTGTTGATTTCAGTATACTACTTCAAAACTTAAAAGTCAATAACTATTTTTATTTTTTTATCCGCTTCCGGACGCAATATAAACACATATCTGTCGGACATTCATGAATTCTTCCATCAACAAACTCATTAGCCCAAATTCTGAACAATTTCAATTCTTTCATATTACCTCCTTATAATTTATTTTCTGGAACAAGTTCCTTCTTTTTGATAGGATTTTCCACCCCATAATTTACTCCGTTAATCTTTACTTTCGTTTTGTTATAAGCATTTAACATTTCTTCCACAGTCAGCCTGTTTTTTGCAACATTGCCAAGTGTTCCAAGGCGGACATCTTCAATAACATCAACCGCCCTTTGACGATATTCGCCAAACTTATCGCCGTTGACTATGCCGCGTTTAGCATACCCATGAATAATTTTCAAAATTGACTGCTCAATAAGATATGCGTCGTTGATGCCGGTCGCAAAAACCTTGTTGGAACAAATTTTCACAAACTTTTTGGCTAGGCCTTGATATCCTTTAACATCGCAATGCGTGAGCGCGGTATACAAATTTCTTTTAACATCTTCATAGTAAAACTTGCGCACCTTCGTCACATCTTTTTCCTTTGCTGCATATTCCAAATATTCGTAAAAAAGCCTAATGCATTCTTCAAGCATTTCCTTTTGGCTATAGGCAATTTGATAGGCGGTGGAAGTTAAAAACTTTCCCTTGTCTTCATACTCGCGCTCAACACCGCCACCAACCAAGGTGCTTCGATAGCAATCTGTGATGTCATCGATTTGATAAATCGACGACACAACACCCTGCACCTTTCCTTCAATTTCCAATATAATTTCATCTAATCTTGTTTTTTCCATTTTTCCTCTCCTTTAATTTTTAAATTTTTCTTGTATTTTGTTGTAATCTACTTGACAACTTTTTGGAATATCACGCCATTTGTTAGGATTTTTAT
>CALWQM010000004.1 GCA_944383685.1 uncultured Clostridia bacterium
ATTATTTTTTCAAAAACTAGATAACATTATCTTTAGTCAATCCTTTTTCAAACTAATACAAAAAAAATAGTGGAAACAAATTCTTCCACTATCTTTTTTCTGCTAGTTTCAAAGTTTATAGACCTTATTTCGTATTTTTTTAATTATTTTTATTTTATATTAAAGTTCTTGGTGTTCCAAATAAATCTGGATTTCTGTTTTTCTTTTGATATTTTGTATTATCCATAATAACACTTTCAGTTATTGTTTTATCATTTATAAAATAGTTCCAAGGATTTTCAGTTGCAAGATTAATTGTAAGAATATTGTTCTTATCACTTTTTATATTACAAGATTGAATTTGACTTTTTCCCAAAATTTCAACCTTACCAGAAATTTTGCAGTTACTTATGTTGGCGTTATTTGATGCTTTAAAACTTGCACCACTAAAATTATTTTTTTCAAATGTTGCAGTTGTCATAATTTCATCTCCACAACCAACAAAGCTATCCACAACAAGGGCATTTCCTGAAATTTCAGTATAGTTTTTATTTCCGCTTACTATGGTTGAATAGGAAACTTTTCCATTTTCTCTCAACAAGAAATTGCCTTTAATGTTTGAATAGCTTACAAAGGCATCATCAATAACACAAGGAACACTTCCAGTTGAAACAACGATTGAACCTTCATCAATCCAAGACGAACCATTTTGCGCCAAAGTGTTTTCAGTCACATAGCCACCAAGCTCATTTTTTTGAATTATTACTCCTTTTGAACCATTGGTTTTAGTGCCTAAGTTTTCAAATTCTTTCAATGAAATAATTCGGTATGCCCTGTAAATTTCCCCATCAACTTCAACATCTTTAAAATCTTCATATATGAAACGATATTTTGATTCATTCATAAAACACCAATTAACCTTTTTGATATATTAATCTTTTGCAATGTTCACAGGTGATAACCCCTGTATTTTTCATTTTAGATATTGCAGCCATTGGAAGTTCCATGCGGCATCTTCCACAGAAATTTTTTCCTTCAAGAGGAACAATAACCGGAAAGATATTGTCATTTCTGCGCTTTTTATATTCCGCCATAAGTGTTTTGTCAACATCGTTTTCAAGAGTTAAAAGTTCTTTTTCAAGTTTCTCTTTCTCAGGAGTTAAAACGTTTGTTTCCTCTTCAATTTTCTTCTTGCAAGCTAAAAATTGATTTCTCGCCTCGTCATAAAGTTTCTTTGTTTTATTAAATTCCATCAAAGTGTTATTTATATTTTCAGCACATTTTTGAAGCATCTTTTCAAGATAGTTTAAATTGTTTAAAATCTTACCCTTTAAAACTGCAATTTTATCTAATTCCTCAACTGAAAGATTTTCTAAATCTTTTTTAAGCATGCTATCTAAACTTTTCTTGTTTTGATTGAACTTTTCTTTCATGTCGTCAATTTCTTTAAGAATATTGTTTGCTTCATTTTCAAGTTCAGTTGACCTTGCTTGCGCTTTCTTTGCAAGTTGAGAAAGTTCATTTGCTTTCTTTTTATATGGACTTGATGTCAGTTTTTGCTCAACATTATATAACTTTGCATCAAGTTCTTGATATTTTAATAAGTTTTTTAAATCCATATTTTCCCCTTTTTTATTTTAGCACATATCTTGGCTGTTTGTAAATACCTGCGGAAGTTTTGGGCAAAAGCCCAAACAAAACCTTCGGTTTTGGAGCAATTTTTGTTCCAAAAATTGCAACTTCCGCCACTCTATTCAACAAAATCTGCTAAACGCTTACTTCTGTTTGGGTGTTTAAGTTTTCTTAAAGCCTTAGCTTCAATTTGTCTTATTCTTTCCCTTGTAACAGAAAATTCTCTTCCAACTTCCTCCAAGGTTTTTTGCTTACCATCCATAAGCCCATATCTTTGACGAATAACCTCTTGTTCTCTTGGAGTTAATGTGTCAATTACAGCAAGAAGTTGCTCACGCAACAAACTTTGAGAAGCACTTTCAATTGGAGATTGAGCAGAGTCATCTTCAATAATATCTGCCATCTTGCCATCATCCTCTTCACCCATTGGAGTTTCAAGAGAAATAGGGTCTTGTGAAGTTCTTTTAATTTCAAGCACTTTGGAAACACTTATTCCCATTTCGCTTGCAATTTCTTCAATAGAAGGTTCTCTGCCAAGTTTTTGCATCAAGGCTCTCACAACTTTCACATACTTATTGATTGTTTCAACCATGTGAACAGGTATTCTTATTGTTCTTGATTGGTCTGCCATTGCCCTTGTGATGGCTTGTCTTATCCACCAAGTTGCATAAGTTGAAAATTTGAAACCTTTTGTGTAGTCAAATTTATCAACCGCCTTCAAAAGGCCTAAGTTTCCCTCTTGAATCAAGTCAAGAAAAGACATTGATGTTTTTCCAACATAACGCTTTGCCACACTGACAACCAAACGAAGGTTACTTTCGCAAAGCACAGATTTTGCATGTTCATCACCCTGCATTGCCTTTTGTGCGTATTCCTTTTCTTCTTCCATTGAAAGAAGTGGCACCTTTCCAATATCTTTAAGATACATTTTAACAGGGTCATCAACATTTGGCATCAAGGCAATATCTGCAAAGTTATCTTTCAACAAATCTTCATCACTTGATTTAATTATCTTAACACCTTTTTTTGAAAGACTTTGAATGAATTTTTGAATACCATCTGCGTTTTCGCCAACTTTTAACAAACTAAAATATATATCATCTTCGTTGATAGAGCCTTTTTTCATAGCAAGTCCAAGAAGTTTTTCATGGACTAATTTTAACTTTGCTTCATCAATTTTCTCTTCTGACATAAAAGACCTCCAAATTTTTATTTTTTAAATTGCTTGCAATTTTACCTAAGTTCTTTGCAATTTCTGCTCTTTTTGTTAAATCAGTGCAATTTTTAAACTCTGCATTTAAATTTGATTGCATTTTCTTCAATTTCTCTTCTGCAACAAGCCACAAGCACTCCTTAAAATACCTTTCTTCAACCCCAGCATAGAGATTAAAATTATAGTTTATCATATTAAGAAGCAATTTATCCTCACTTGTTTCATCAAAGTCATAAAGTGAAGAAAGTGGCAAATTTTTATCTATTATACTTAAATAATCACCATAGCCATCTAAAAGTTTTCTATAATCAATTTCATTATTGACATATTCTTTGTGATGTAACATGGAAGCTAATATAAACTCAACTGCTTTTTGATTACCTTTTTCAACATTAACTTCAACTTTTGGCGTTTCTTTTAAAGTTTTACTTCCTTGAACTTCACTGCCTAAATCTCGCCTTAAAATTTCAATTGGAATATTTGTTAAATCACGAACCTTGTCCAAATATGGTTCTTGCAAAGTGCTGCTTTCAAGTTTTTTAATTTCACCAAGCACCGCCTTAACAAACTTTCCCTTTTCTTCCGCTTTGTTTAAGTCGTATTGATGATAATGATAGTCAATTAAATATTCCATATATGGCATTGCATTATCAATCATCTCTTGCAATTTTGCTGGGCCAAGATTGTTTAAAACTTCGTCAGGGTCTTTTCCTCCATCAAGTTTAACAACAGTCAAATTCACATCTTCATTTCTAAACATCTCAATAGCACGAAGAGTGGCTTTTGTTCCTGCTCCATCATTATCAAAACAAAGCACAATATTTGGGCTATATCTTTTAAGTTCGCTGACATGGTCTTTTGTTAATGCCGTGCCCATACATGCAACAGTCTGTTTAAAACCACCCTTGTGCATTGCAACAACATCCATTTGACCTTCCACCAAAATAATGTTTTTTAAGCCTTGCTGCTGCTTATATTTTTTTAGTAGATTGATACCAAAAACAATTCTACCCTTTTGGAAAACAGGCGTTTCTGCTGTATTTAAATACTTTGCAAAGTCTGTTTTCTCCAAAGCCCTGGCACTGAAACCTATGCATTCATTAAAGGAATTGAAAATTGGGAACACTAAACGTTTGCCAATGACATCATAAAGTCTTTCATTTTTCTTTCCACAAATGCCAGCTGTTATAAGCTCATAATCACTGAACCCTTTGCTTTTTAAATAATTAACTATATCATTCCAATCTTTTGAATAACCAATTTTAAAGTCTTCAAGTTCTCGCCTTGTAAGTTTTCTTAACTTTATGTAATCTTGTGCAACCTTAGCATCCTTTGAATAGAGATTTTCTTGATAGTGTTTGTAAGCATAATCTAAACATAAAAGCAACCTTTCTTTAAGCTTTTGTTTCTTTGCAATTTCTTCTGTGGATTTAAGTTCAGGTAATTGCATTCCAACTCTGTCCGCAAGCAATTTAACAGCGCCATAAAAATCTATATTTTCCATTTTCTCAACAAACTTTATAACATCCCCACTTTCTTTGCACCCAAAACAATAATAAATTCCGTCTTCGGCACTGATTGTAAACGAAGGCGTTTTTTCATTATGAAAAGGACAGCAAGCCCAAAATCTTCTTCCTTTTTGTTCTAAATGGATATAGTTTGATGCAATACTTACCAAATCATTTTTTCTTTTAAGTTCTTGTAACCACTCAACAGAAAAACCTTTACTCTGCAAAATATTCTCCCCTAAAAATAAACTCAATTACCCTTATTATACTACAAAAATATAACTTTTCCTTTTTTTAAACGAAAAAATGTCCAAAATTAGGACATTTTTATTATGAAAATAGAATTAAAGTTACTATTTTTAAATTTTATTTTACAATTTCGCCCTTTTCAATCAATGAAGGAGGCATTTTCACGGCTGGCACATCGTTTAAACATGCTTGATAAACCAACTTAATGCAAGTTAAATTGTAAGGCAAATCTTCTTTTTGCATTATCTTTTCAACTTTACTTGGCATTGTAACCAATTGTTCCTGACTAAGACCGTTATAAGAGGTCATTTTATCAAGGCCTAAAAGTCTTTGCACATCTTGAACTAAAACACAATTTCCTTTTTCAGCTGGAACATAATTTTTTATCCCTTGTTTTGAATTATTAAGTTCTCCAAAGCTCCATTTCATAAGTTGTCTTGCTTCTTCCAAAAAACTTTCGTCTTCGCTTGAAACAATCCCCTTGCAACTGTTAATCAAAGTGTAAGTGTCAACAGGGCTGTTCCTTATTATTTTAAAATAATTAACAGGATAACATCTCCCCTCTTCATCCCTATATTTCAAACATTCAACAACCTTTTTCATGTCTGCAATAAAGTTTTTGATAACCCTTTTACTTTCTTCATTATGTGGATTTTTTAAAGCGTCTTGAACTAAAACATAATAATCCCCATGTTGACCTTCATAAGTTGTTCTTTCAATGAAAATTCTTTTTTCTTCATTTGAAAGCAAATAATTTGTGTTTTCAATTACATGCTTAACATCTTCTCTTTTTAACATTTCTTCGCTTAAAAGATTTTCAAAGTTAATTTTTGCTTGCTTCAAAATTTCCCAATCTCTTGCAACATCTTTTTTTCTTAAAACGGAATTTTTGCCATTTGCTTCTTCTCTATAATATAATGCTATTTTTTTACCAAATTCAACATATGCTTTTGCCAAATATTCTTGCACATTGACATTTAAATTTTGCTGTCTGTTTGGCATTGCCATAAAATCAGTTCTTGGGTCAAAAATAATATCTGGAAGAGTTGGAAAAATGACATAGCCTGATTTATCTAAGAACGACTTAAATTTTGCCATAAAACTGTTGTGAGAATATTTGTTAAAATTAAAATAAACAATATTCCCCATTCTTTCTGTCAATCTGTCTTCAAGCAAGCCATATAAAGCTACCATGCAATCTTCCATTTTTCCAAAGTTGGAAAATTGCTCTTCGCCTTCTTTATAAAGATAGTCTTTCATAAATTTTCCAAAAAGCTTTAATGCCTTTTGTCTTGAAAATTTATCCGAAATTAAATCACTTGCAGAAATACCCAAAAATTTGTTTGTCGCATTTTCTTTTTGAACATCAACAGTTTTAGCATCTTTATAATCTATATATGTTTTATAAATTGCCCAAATTAAATCTTCAAAATTTTTGTTATATTTATTTTCCAAACATTTCAAAAAAGAATTTAAGTTAAAATCTTTATCTTCACAAAGCTCTAAATTTGGAACTTTTTTATTTCTTAAAATATGTTCAATGAAAAATTCTCTTAATTCACTGTCAATAACTTCTTGTCTTGCTTCTTTCTCTCTTCTGGTGCTTTCTTTCATATAACCCCCAAAACAAGTTTATTTTAACATTTTTCATTTAAGTATGTCAATATGTTTTATATGTCAAATTAAAGATTGAATTTTGCTTTTTTTTAGGCATAAAAAAAGACAAAGTTTTAATCTTTGCCTTTTTAGTTATTATTTGTAAACTATATTAATAAACATCTTTTTGTTCAACTTTATTTTTATCTTCAATTTCAACAACAAGTGCTTCTGTTGTGAGAAGTGTTGCTGAAACTGATGCTGCATTGATAAGAGCTGAACGGGTCACTTTTGTTGGGTCCAAAATTCCCTTTTTAATAAGGTCGCCATACTCATTTTTTAAAGCATCAAAGCCATAAGCAGACTTATCCAAATTTTCATAAATTTTATTAACAACAACTCCGCCATCAATTCCAGCATTTTGAGCTATTTGACGAATTGGTTCTTCAACAGCTTTAAGCACAATGCTTGCACCAGTTTTTTCATCACCAGAAAGTTCATCCACAAGTTTTTTAAGTTCCTTTGTTGTCTTTAAAAGAGCAACTCCACCGCCAGGAACAACGCCTTCTTCGGCTGCTGCTTTGGTTGCAGAAAGAGCATCTTCAATGCGGAGTTTCTTTTCCTTCATTTCAACTTCTGTTGCTGCACCAACTTTAATAACCGCAACACCACCAGAAAGTTTTGCCAATCTTTCTTGCAATTTTTCTTTGTCGTATTCACTTGTTGTTAAGCCGATTTGTTCTTTTATAGACTTAATTCTTGCCTTGATTTCCTCTTGACTGCCATTACCTTCAACAATGGTTGTTTTATCCTTATCAATTCTAACCATTTTTGCTCTGCCCAAATTTTCAAGAGAAACAGTTTTTAAATCAATGCCAAGTTCGTCGCTTACAAAATATCCACCTGTGACAGTTGCAATATCTTGAAGCATTGCCTTTCTTTTATCTCCAAAACTTGGAGCTTTAACTGCAACCACATTAAGTGAGCCACGAAGTTTGTTCAAAATTAACGCAGTGAGAGCTTCACCTTCAACATCATCAGCAATGATAAGCATTTTCCCGCCAACCTTAACAAGTTGTTCCAAAATTGGCAACAATTCTTGAATAGAAGAAATTTTCTTATCAGTAATCAAAATGTATGCATTGTCAAGTTCAGCAACCATTTTTTCTGTGTTGGTGCACATATATGGGGAAAGATAGCCACGGTCAAACTGCATACCTTCAACAACAGAAAGTTCAGTGTGCATGGTTTGGCTTTCTTCCACGGTGATAACACCATCTGCTCCCACCTTATCCATAGCCTCAGCAATAAGTTTTCCAACTTCTTCATCACCAGCAGAAATGCTTGCAACTTGTTCAATATCTTTTGAACTTGAAATTGGTTTGCTTATCTTTTTAAGTTCTTCAACAGCCACATCAACAGCCTTGAAAATGCCTTTTTTAAGGATGATTGGGTTGGCCCCAGCTGTGAAATTTTTAAGTCCTTCGCGAATTATCGCCTGAGCAAGCACGCATGCTGTTGTTGTTCCGTCACCTGCAACATCATTGGTTTTAACCGAAACTTCTTTAATTAGTTCTGCACCCAAATTTTCAAATGGGTCATCAAGCTCAATTTCCTTTGCAATGGTAACGCCATCGTTTGTGATGAGTGGTGAGGCAAATTTTTTGCCAAGCACAACATTTCTTCCCTTTGGGCCAAGGGTGATTTTAACTGTGTTTGCAAGCTTATTTACGCCTAATTCCAAGGCTTTTCTTGCCTGTTCGCCTTCTAATATCTTTTTAGCCATAATTTATCCTCCTAATCTTCTAATATTGCCAAAATATCATTTTGTTTGATGACAATATATTTTTTCCCTTCAAAAGTGAATTCTGTTCCGCTGTATTTGCTAAACAAAACTTCCTGTCCAACTTTAACTTGCATTTTAACTTCTTTTCCATCTATGGTTCCACCTTCGCCAACGGCAATAACAGTGGCAACTTGCGATTTTTCAAGTGATGCAGTTGGAAGAATAATTCCGCTTTTTGTTTCTTTATCTGCTTCCTTTGGAAGTAAAACTACTCTATCAAAAATAGGTTTAATTTTCATATTATCACACTCCTTTTTGTAACAATATAAGTATAAAATTTTGGCAAAAAAAAGTAAAGTAAATATGTCGTAATTCTTTTACTTCAACAAAAATTAATGTCGAAAATTAAAGACTTTTATCTTCACGATTATTAAAATTCCCATCCAAAGCTTTGGAATATTCTTTAAAAATACGAGGATATTTTCCCAAAGAAAATTCAACAATGCTGTTAAAACGTTGCATATATTCAAGATATTGGTCATCCTTCCAATCTTTTGATAAATTCTTGTTTGTATCCATAATGTTTTCAAGTTTATAACGAAAATATGAAGATAAACTTAAAAACTTGTCTTCTTTTGATATGTAATATAAATCTATAAAATTTAAAAAGGTGTTATTTTTTATATCCACACTTTTAAAGGGCAATTCATCTTTTCTTTCTTTGTAATAGAATAGTCCCAATTTTTGCATATATTCATTTAAGTCAAAATTAAGGCTGTTAAGGCATGGAATAACTGTGTTTTTAATTATCCCGCAGGTTTCTTTCAGGGTTAAATTAGTTTTATCTTCATGCCATTTATCAAAGTCATTGTCATTGTGGCCTAAATATTTTAAAACACTTAAAAGTTCCAAATTTAAGTTGAAAATTTTTTCAATATTCTCACTTGCCGTTTCAAGAGTTCCCTCCTTTTTAACACAGATACCATCATAAGGTCCCCTTAACATAAACACCTCTTGTTTATATTTATGAAAAAGCAAAAAAATAATTGAGAGTTATTCAATACCCCTCAATCATAAATTAGTTTTTTAATTATATTAAAATCTTAACTTCAATTTCCTTATCAACATTTTTAATAAAATCTTTTTCCGCCTCCTTGGTTGCCGTTCCACTGATAAAGTTGTAATGTGTTGGAATAACGAGTTTAGGCTTAATTATATTTGTAACTTTTGCAGCTTCCACCGCATCCATTGTGTAAAAGCCACCAATAGGAATTAAAAGAATATCTGTTTTCACTTCTTCAAGTTCTTTTGTTGCATCTGTGTCACCACAAACCGTGTAAGTTACACCATCAATTTTTGCAGTGTATCCCACAAAACCCATTTTCTTTAAGTGATGAGAGTTATAGGAAGGGAATGTTTTAAATTCAATGTTATCCGCTTTTCCACTATCAAAAGGTTTAATAACATATAAATCGTTTGGAATTTTATTTTCTCTTAAAATTTTTGCAGAATCATTTGTGCAAACAATTTTAGTTTTATCATTTCTAATGTTATTTATAGACTCCACATCTAAGTGGTCAAAATGAGAATGAGTGATAAAAATCACCTCTGCATTATTCCTTTTTTCATGAATTTGAAAAGGGTCAAAATAGATCTTATCATTTATGCAAATTGAACTATGGCAATTTATTTTTATATTTTCTTTCATATTATTCTCCTAACACTATTATAACAAAAAAAATAAAATCTGCAAAAGCAAATTTTATCTTTTAATCTTGATTATTTATATATCTCTTTCGCCTTGTTAAATGCTGCCCATGCTTTTGGCCAACCAACATAAAAAGCGATGTGTGTGATAATTTCAGCCATTTCTTCTTTTGTCACACCATTATTTTTTGCATTTTGAATATGAAAATCAAGTGAAGAATCAGTTATTCCAGTGCTAATAAGGGCAGTCACTGTGATTATACACCTTTCCTTAACAGGAAGTTCCTTTTCTCTTGACCAAACTTCTCCAAACAAAACATCATCATTTAATTCCGCAAATTTTGGAGCAAATTGCCCCAAACTATCTCTTCCAGCTGTAACTTTTTTCATAATTATCCTCCTTAAATTAAAATCTAATCAAGTTTGTCATAATCTTCTTTATGGCTGGTCGAGATGGCGGGATTCGAACCCACGGCCTTGCGGTCCCGAACCGTACGCGCTACCAACTGCGCTACATCTCGAAAAATACTATTATATAGTATAACAAAAAAGCAAAGTATTTCAAAATAAACTTTGCTCTTTTATTCTAAATAAGTATTTAAAAATTTAATAATTATAATTTAGGACCATCTAAATTTGAACTTGAAGCACTTTTATCCTTTTCTTTAATTATAATTTAGCAAAAATGTATAGTCAATACCTTTAACAAAACTTTATTTTTAAATCAAGATGGATTTCAGCGACTAACTTAGCAATAGAGTTGCGACCATCTCGCCAAATTTGTGCAAGTTGCATTTGGTCGCATTAAGAAAAATTCAAGCATCAAGACGATACTTTTCAAACTTGTTTGAAAATGAGCAAAAGCATAAAATTTTTCTTTGGAGCGGGCAATGGGAGTCGGACCCACCTCTCAGGCTTGGGAAGACCTTACAACAAATTTCTACAAACCGCTAAAAATCGAATGGACAGATTTTTTTGACGAAACTTTTGACGAAACTTTTTGTTATCAAAAAAACACAACTTATTAATGTTTTTCATCAGCTTTTGCTATATTTATATAATAAACTATGCTTATAGTATAAGTAATTTAATATTAATTACTTTCTCTCTTTTTTATTTTAGTTTAAATTATAAGCTTTCTTTTTTGCTTCTTTTTTCTTTCGTAAAAGGACAATTTTGTCCATACCATAGGACAAATTTGTCCTATGCTCATTGTTGGAATAATAAAAAAGCAAGGTTTCACCCTTGCTTTAAAATGTCAATTGCCATAATTCGATATTTAAAACAAAATACTTACCTAATATAAGGCGATTTATATGGACTTATTGTTGACATTTCAATTTTATTATACACAACTTTTAAAGTCAATATTCTTATGTTAATAGATTTCTAGTATTTGGAAATGTAAATACATATTTCAATATACCACTTTTCTTTAATTTTTTTATATCTTCTGTATAGTTGTTACTCATCAAATGTGAATAACATAAATTTGCAAAAAAATCTGCTATTTGTATTATTTGATTGTCAATTGAATCAAAATATTTAACATGTATTTCTTCTGTTAATTTTTGGTCTAATTGCAATTCCATATTTAAATATTCCTGTAAAACTTGTTTTGCCCCAGTTCTCTCATTTCTCTCATCAATTTGTATTTCTATTTCTTCCTTATTAGGTAAAAATCTTTTTCTAATTAGGGTTTCAAGTGCAATTCTTAATAAATAATTAAAAGCTCTTGCAGTATTTTTGTAAAACTTTTCTTCGATATATTTATTATCGGTAATTATGTAATATAACTCAAAATTTGGTTCTTTTGATAAAAACTCAACAAATTCCTTTTTTAAAGAGATAGGCATAGCAGCACCTTTAAGCTCACAAAATTTGTTATCTTTAAACATTTTATTTCTTTTATCACTTGATTTTAATTTTTGATAATGTGATTTAATAAAATATTTATATGAACGTTTTAATAAATCCTTGTTTTTAGTATAAATTAAACAAATGATAAAATTACTATCTCCATTAACATAGTCACAGGTCATAGAACCAGATTCATCTATAAACAAATTTATCATTTTATAAATCTCCTAAACAAAAAGAGAGAGAACTTTACAGCCCTCCCTCCTTTATCAATAGCCTATTTGTGGTGCCAACACATGACACTTACCTAGACAACGGCACAAGTATAGGACTTATTGTTGACATTAATATTGTAAAACAAATTTTTGATTTTGTCAATAACTTTTATTGACTTTTCAAAAATTTTTTTACAATAAAAAATGCAAGGCACTTTGTGTCTTTCTTTTTTAATTTATTTAGAGTGGTTATATTAAACAGGGAATTTCACCCTGGACAGTAACTTTTTATTAAACTACATCTTTGGTTTGTGTAGTTCTATCATTCTTTAAATCTTGATAAATGTTATAGAACTTGATATAAACATCTGGTTTAGGATTTTGTCCTTTTAACCAGCGATAAACCTGGCTTGGTATAATCTTATAATGGTCCGCAAACTCAATTTGACTCCAACCATTATAGTCCATTATACCCTGCACTATATCTTTAAACTTCATGGCTTCCACATAAATCACCTCCTTTTAAATTGGGTATTCCAACTCTGTGTCTTCTATAAACTCAAAATTGTTCCATAACAGTTTCAATAATCTTGCTGTTACTTCTTCAATTGGTTTTGCATCATAATTTTTCATCAAGTAATCTGCAAGTGGATGCCTTTCACCAGTTACAATAACAAATATTTCAGTTTCTGGTTTAAGTTCTTCAAGTGGATTTTTATAATATCCTATTAAATTAACAAAAAACATTAAGTTGTTATTTTCTATATCTTGCTTTAACTTTTTAAAATCTAGAAACTTAATATTAATCATCGTTTCTTGATAACCCATAATTTCACCCCTTTTAATACCTTCTAGAATGCGCTGAGATAGACGGTGTTTTAATTTTTTCTAAAATTTCCGGCTTTTTATGCTAAATTTTCAAATGTTGTTATCTCTTTAACCCATCGCAACTTTACTTCACCAGTGGCGCCACTTCTATGCTTTGCTATAATCAAATGCACTGTACCTGGTTCATCCGTTGTAATAACATCATTGTAATTTCCCGGATTATATAAAAACAGAACAATATCTGCATCTTGCTCAATTGAACCTGATTCCCTTAGGTCACTTAATATTGGTCTGTGGTCCTCTCTTTGTTCAACTAAACGTGATAACTGAGATAGCAAAATAATTGGAATATTAAGGTCCTTTGCAGCAACTTTAAGCATTCTAGTTATCTCACTAATTTCTTGAACTCTATTTCCAGAGTCAGTCCTATTGGATGCTTTCATAAGTTGTAAATAATCTATTACAACTAAATCTAACCCCTCTGTCATCTTTAACTTCCTACACTTTGAGATAATGTCAAGTGGAGTTGTCATTGGAGAATCATCTAAATAGATACCGCTTTCAGCAAGCACTCTTTCGGCCGTCCAAATTCTTTTCCATTCTTCCTGGTTAAGTTCACCACTTAGCACTTTGGAAAGGTTTACTTTTGCCACAGAAGATATGGTTCGTTGGATAAGTTGAAGTTTGCTCATTTCTAAATCGAATATAGCAACTTTCTTCCCACTGTTAAGCGCAGCATTGGTTGCAATGTTCATTGCAAAAGAAGTTTTACCAACCCCAGGACGAGCCGCAAGCAAGATTAAATCACTTTTTTGTAATCCATTTGTGATTTTATCAAACTCACGATAACCGGTTGAAATACCCCGTATTTTACCCTTATTTTCAGCCGCCTTATTCAATTCTTTCAATACTTCTGTTAATATTCCGCCTGGCTTTCCAATAAGTTCTAAATCACTGTCTTGTTGCTTTTGTGATAAGTCAAAAATACTTTTTTCAGCAAACTGCATTGAACTTTTATCATCGCCATTTTCCATTGCATCGTTGATAATGCTTCTGCTACATTTAATTATCTTTCTTCGCATTGAATTGGATAAAACAATGTCGCAGTAGTGTTTATAGTTCGCTGCAGATGGAACGACATTTGAAAGGAAAGTTATGTAATCAATTCCGCCAATGGCTTCAAGTTGTTTTTCAACTTCCAGTTCACTTGTAAGCGTCACAAAATCAATAGGAATATTTTTTGAAAAAATCACCTGCATTGCATGAAAAATATTTCTATGTGTTTCCATATAGAAATCTTCAACATTCAACATTGATAAAATATCTGTTTGTAATTCTTGGTCGATAATAACAGAACCTAACACAGCCTGTTCTGCTTCAAGATTATTTGGTAGTTTATTCATATGTATTCTCCTTTAAAACAATCTTGCAATTCATAGTCAAACTTCATCTGCAAAATTAATTCTATTAATTTTTCTTTACTTAAACTTTGTAAATACTGTTTTAACTTGAAATTGTTTTTATTTGTTATAATTCTCTCAAGCCTTTTCTTTTCATCTAAAATAAACTTTTGACGATACTCTACTTTATTTGAAGACTTAAAAAAGTGTTCTCTTACACAAGGTTGTAAATATATTGGTTCTTGTTCTACCATAAACATTTTACACCTCCTTAAAATCTTCATACTTGTAAACCCTGGTTTGTTTTCTATGTCCGGACTCACCAGGTTCTCCCGTATAGATTATTTGATAATGTGCTGAATGCCTGGCTTTCTCTCTAAGCTCTGCTACCGTCATATTTAATCCAGCTTTTATCATCTTTTCTTTGTTGATTGTTGAGATAGAAAAATATCTATCTGTATTTACCTGATTACTTACACTCGCTCCCATTTTCCTTCACCTCCTCAAAGCAAATATAGACCTCGCATTTACTCAATTCTTCCAACCACTTTTTATAGCCTTGAATTACATTATCAAAATAAAAGCTGAACATTCCTTCTTCAATAAGTCTTGTCCATTCATCTGTTGGTATCATCATTTTAAATTCCACTTCGTCATAGTCATCCTCATCCCTAGTTTCATCAAATATAGTGGCGACTACTTTAATCTGTTTTGTTTCAATTTTGTGTGTTTTCATTTTTTTCTCCTGCAATTTTTTAGAATTTTTTGAAAAAAAATTTTTCGAAATTTTTAAATTTTTTTAATTTTTAAGCCATTTGCATTTTTGCAAATGGTGAAGTCGCAAGTGGGTCGTTGCCTAAGTGGATTTTTTTAATATGTTGACTTTTAACTTACACGGAACCTAAAAATTCCCAAAAGCAAAGGGGCGGACTTCGTCACGCATCCCCATTTTGCTCTTCTTGTGAATTTTTTTCAGGTTCCTGCGTTTCAGAGTTTTCACCTTCAACAACTACATCAGACTCTGTCTGAGTAGTTGTATCTTGCTGTGAAGAAGGTGGTAATTGCTCAACCGACTTGGATACTTCGATTTGCACTTGTTGGCTTGTTTGACCGAGTTTTTTTGTGTTTATTTTGTCTTTAATTATAGTTAACAGACTTTTTGTTTTTTGAGTAAACCCTTTATTATTCTCCTGGTTATACTTATTAAACATTTTCTTAATCTCGTTCTTTTCCACTTTATTAGATACGTTTTCTTTCTTAAAGAGAGTATCTATATTATCAAATAAAAGAGAGATAATTCGGTTTCTTAATTGTTTACATTGCTTCTTTGTAAAGAATTCACTACACTCATCTAATTTACCTAGCTCGTCATAATAGTGAGTTGTGCATTCGCTGAACTCGTCGTATAGATTGCTATCCATTAAGCCACCTCCTTATCTTTATTTCCTTCTTTATCACTTTTGGCTTTCTTATTCTCTTTTGACTCTTTTTTAATTTCTTGTTTGTAATTATCCCATTCTGGTGGACGTTCTACTGCACCATATTCGTAATAGTCATAGTCATTATCTAAATTTTCCATATTAACCGCAAAAGCAGTTGGGTTATAATGTTTACGAATATCACCATCAAATCTATAATAAAATGGTTGTCCAATTTTTTTGAAATTTTCTGTATGTTTGAGATATGCTTCAAGTTCTCCCTCATACTCAAATTCTCGTCCATACCATTCAGTTTTAATAAGTTTACCTGGTATAAATTTATCACTTTTGACTTTCTTACCATTAACAATGAATGTATGTATTGATTTTTCTACAAAAATAAATTTATCAACTATACCTCGTATATCTGGATGCAAACGAATATATCTTTGAGTAATTAAGAAAATTTTTAAATAAATATGACCTGACCATTCGAATGCTTGACTTACCCAAGGTGGAAGCTTTTTATCGTCCTTAGAGTCCCAATATTTATTTGACTCATCAAAGACATAGACCCCATATGGAATAAGTGATTTTGTTTTTTGAAATTTGTTTGGAACACCAAATTCAAAGCCAGACATTGGGTAACTTTGCATTGATGGAAAACGTCTATATATATCAAAGTTAGATGAAACTACATGACGCTGTGGTGGTAAAGTTAAATTTCTGTTATATGCTTTATTTTGAAACTTAATATATTCACATGCCGCTTTATATTGAGAATTCATAAAAGACATATATTCATTTAACACCATTGCAGTGACAAGTGAGGTCTTACCGGCTCTTGTTTTTCCTGTAACTTGAATAATCAACTATCTACTCCAATATCTGTTATAGCTTGTCCTGGTTGTTGTTTTTCTGGCAGCAGGTTTTTTATTAGATAATGCAAATTGTTTTGGACGCATATTCCTTTTAACATCTTCAAAATAATCTGCTTTCTGTAATTGGTTTACAATAGTTTTTTCATTCCACCCATGCGAATAAGTATTTGAACCTTTATATGGAGTTCTTACTGTAAAAGTTCCATCATCATTTTTTGCAACATATTGACTGCCAACTTTTAACTCTTTTTTGCTGCTGAGATGTGATAATTCTTTTGTCAATCTATCACTGTTTTTTGCTTTGGAATCTACAACTTTCATAGTCTTGACATTTTTACCTTTTCCATCTTTTTTCTTAAAAAACTCAAACATATGTTTTCTCCTTATTTAGATTTTTTAATAGTTTTTATTTTCCCAGTTTGTTTTACATTAGTTTTTGCTTTTGCTGGTTGTCTATATTGCACAATATCTTCGGTATCTCTATAAATTACATAAACCAAATTTTTGCCATATTTTTTCCTTACCTCTGCACTAGCATCTTTTTTATATGGAACTCTGGCAACTGTTCCTTCTGCTGTTCTTTCTTTACCAGTGATTTTATCTCTTATTACACAAGTAACATCTCCAAGCCTTAATCTATCTATATTTTTTGTTATTATCTCTTTCATATGTTCCCTCCCTATTTGGATTTTTTATTTATTCTTTTTTACCTGTTTTTTAATAGACCTAATAGCTGTTGGTCGATGTTTTTTCAACATAATTTCAGCATCCTTAAAAGTTTCAAATGGACCTGCTCCTGCTTTATGTGAAGTATATTCATTAAAATATTTCCCATTGGCTGCTTTTATAATTCGTATTTTAGTTCCATTTTTTTCAGTATAATTTCTAATAACTTTTTCTTTTCTCGAGCTCTGTTTTTTAGGCTTAGTTGCAGTATTTTTTTGCGTATTTACACATTTTTTTGCAGGTGCTTTTGTTGATTTTGAAACTGACATTTTATCACCATTAAGATTTATAATTTTCCCATTATCTTCGATTGCCACAGGGGTTCTACCAGTCTTTTCCATAAAATTAAGAGCCCCACGCAAAGTTTTGTATCTTTTAAACTCAGTTAATGTATTAGCTAAATATGTAGTTTTTCCTTTGCTCGTATCAACTAAAATTCCAGTTCTTGATATAGTATCAAAATCCTTATCTCTATAAACTCTCCCATTTTTTGAATAATGTATAAAGGTTTCTTTCATGATTTTTTCTCCTTTTTAAAAATTTTTATTTAAGTATTGACAAATACAATTATATTGTGACATATTAACAATGAAAGATTACTTTGGTCTTGCTTAGCAAGATATGAACGAAAGGTTCGAATTGTAATCTTTTTTTTATCTTTTCCGCTTAAATATATTCTTCATATTTTTCTCTCCAAGGTATTGACTTTTTTAGTATTATTGTATATAATTATATTGAATGATGAGCATCTTATAAATGGCTGTGTTGTTTCTTGTTTATCAAGTTTGGTGAAAAGGACTTAGTTTCCCAATCAGTAATAATAACCCGTTCCTCTAGATGCATTATTCTTAACTCAGTTTTAAGATTTCCTTTTTGGTTTATCTTTTGACTGAGTTTTTATTTTTTCAATTTTTAATTTATCTGCTTTAGATAGTTTCCAATCTTTTTCTTTATTTTTAAATTGATTTGTATTTCCTGCTTCTGTCATATTTCTTGCATAGGCAGTTTTTTTATCATTAGGATTTGGATTTTTATCTAATTTAATATTTTTAATTCCTTTTGTTATTTCAGAATGAGTTATCCCAATAAACTTATATCTATTTCCAACTTTAGCATAAATATATGCAGGATGTCCGTTCTCTTTATTTTTTCGAAACTCATCTCTTTTTCTTTCTTTTTGATTTTTTACTTTCATTTTTCTCTCCTTAAAATTTAATTAACCTTTGTAAAGTGGACTAATACGTTTATCAAAATAAGAAAAGGAGGATAATATGCAAATAGTCCACTTTACAAAAGCAGGTTCTTCGTCAACCTGTTTTTGTTTTAAGCGAAGAAGACAAATTCAACATATCTGGATAGTAATATGTTTAAAAAGACTTCGCTTATGGTGGTGGATAGTAAAGTTTCCACCATCGCTTTTATCTTTACTTTTTTGGCAAAAGTTAAAGCTTAATTTATTCCAAGGATGCTAACATTTCATTAACAGCATTTGGACTTAAATACAAAACCTGTTCACCGTCGAAGGTTTCTATGTATGCATCTTCGCTGTTGTCAAGTATCATATTGCAAAGACCTTCTGCTAATTCATTTGCATATTCAGCAAAATCTGCTTCTTCCATTGATGTTGCTTCATACTTTGACAAATCATAATCAAAACTCCAAAGCTCAACAACCTTAGCTTCTTCATTTGTACCATAGAAAGCATACACTTCATACTTGAAAGAGCCTGTCCTTTCTTCTGCATTTCCGTCACCTGTTCTTTTAAGTGCAATGGAATCAAGAAGAATTGGATATTGTTCTTGAAGTGATGCAATGCTTGTTTCAGTTTCTGCATCAATGATAATGAAACCATCAGCAACCATTTCGGTCTTGAAATCTTCATAGCTCATAGTTTCAGTTGTCCAATCTTTTTCTTCCTGTTGCTCACCATGAATGTATCCATCCAGGATTGGTTTAACTGTATCCCAGTTATCAACAGTAAAGAAGATACAGAGCCCACTGATAACAAAAAGCAAAATACCAAATATCCAAGTCCAAACTTTACCAGCTTTTCCTTCACTATTTTTAGCCATTGTCTTCTCTCCTTTTAATTAAAATTTTTATATATGCAATTCGACTTTTAATGCTATGCTTTCTCAATTAATGAAAATTGGAAAGTATCAAATGAGAAATAAATATTTTGGTCAATGCCTATTGTTTCAAATGTAAAGCCATTATCATCATAATTAAGTTGATATGCTTCGCCGGCAAATTCATATTTTGCAGTCTCAACATTTCCTTCATCTAAATAAATGGATGTGATTAAACTGTTTGTTTCGTCAATCTTTCCCCAAACAAGAATTGGTTTGTTTTCCCCTGGTTGATTAAACATAAAGTTTGGATAATATAACCCCATATAGTCATTATTGTTAAGGCTTTCTTTGTTGCCTTTCAATATTGAAGATATTACGTTATATCCATCATCAATTTCACAATAAATCTTTTCATCACCAAGATATCCAAGAACCCACTCATTAATGGTTTTTAACTCTAATGTTTGATAGTCAAAATATAAACTTTTGCTGTCTTGCTTTGAAAAGAATTGTATTCCGTTTTCATCTTCAACAACCTTTGAAACATCCATTAAGCTTGTATATGTATTTCCACCTAAGTTTTCACCATATAAGATATCAATTGAAACTTGTCCGTCTGCATATGGCGCATACATAATTAAAGCCACATCTTGGTTTTCATTGGTTAAAAGCTTATCAAAATCTAAATATCTAAAAACTCCAATGGTAAAAAATCCTATATCATCATTACCAGCCCAAATCTCTTTGATTTTGTTGTTTGCATACACTTCTGCATAAACTCTTGAATTTCCAAGATATCCAATTTCTTTCTGTGTTGTTGCTTCTTCTGGATAGTAATTACTTTGGTGTTGGAACACTGGATAACCATTATTTTGTTCTGGGTCTATGTTCCAAATTTCACCATTTCCAACATTCCATAAGAAGCCAAACTTTTCATCGTTGTAAAAATCTTTTGTCTTTGCTAATGTATCAAGGTTCTCAACGTATTCAGTAACATCGTTGTCAACTCCATCAACACCGCCAATGTTTTCACAGTTGGCGCCATAATACACAACACCAACATTTCTTTCTTTTGAAATATTGCTTGGAACTCCACCAGTGCTTCCAGCTATACCACCAATATATGATGAACCTGTAACAGAACCAAGATTTAAAAAGTTTTTAATAATTGCACCGCCACCGGCATATCCCGTTAAACCTCCAACACTGCTATTTCCTTGAACTGAACCAGCATTGTAAACATTATTTACTCTAAAAATAGAACTTGAACGTCCAACAATTCCTCCAACGTAACTATTACCATTAACATTAGCTGTATTATACATATTTGATAATGTGCAAGAATTATCTGCATATCCTACAAGTCCACCAGCATATGAACCAGATGCAGTTATTGTTCCAGTTACATATGAATTGATAATTGATGAAAAGAAATTCATCTTACCAGCTATACCACCAACATAACTGTTTCCAGATATAGAAATATTTTCCAGTCCAAGGTTTTCAATGTATCCACTAAAATTCCCAATCAATCCAACATAATCTGCACTTGCATCAATTGTTAAATTTTGAATAGCAAAATTGTTGCCATAAAGTGTTCCGGAAAACTTTCTCGACTTATTTCCAATTGGTGTGTAATCAATTCCAAACATATCTATATTTTGACTAAGTGAAAATGAATAAGAACCAACTGAATTACCAGCATTAACAATTTCAGCAAGCGCTGTTAAGTCTTCTGCTGTGTCTATATAGAAATTTGTTTCACCAGCTGCTACACCTTCTTCAAACTTAGAAACTGTGTATCTAGGTGCAACGTACTCTGGGTCACTTGTAATCAAGTTGTTTCTTACCGTTTCACCGTAGATGATTGTTACATCCTCACTGTCTTTGTTTGTCAAATTGAAATTTGTTGAATTGGTTACTTTATCAACCCAAATGTTTAAGAAATTTTTAATCTCATCCTCACTTGCTGGATTAGAAATTAAAACATCATCAAATATATTAAGGTCAATTTCGTATGACTCAGTATAATTTGAATACTGCTCTATATCACCAGGAAATGCATTAATGGTTATCATCTGGCTATTACCCATATATTCACCTTTAATTCCAATAAGCGGAACAAGTCTATTATTCAAACTTTCAACAAGACCTGTAATACTTGGAATTTCCTTTTCGGTGAACACTGTGTAACCTTCACTTTCAAGGCGAATCACTTCATCTTTCAATTGTTCTTTAATACCTGGTTCTTCCCCAGGATTATCTGGTTCTTCAATATCTCCTGGATTATTTCCACCAGGATTTTCATCCCCACCAGGTGTATTTCCGCCTGGTTCATTCCCTGGGTTTTCACTTTCTGCTTGTCCAAAGTAATCACCAATAATTGGCTTTACAGTTTTCCAGTTGAATCCAGCAAATAGTGAAAATGCAAGCACAACCAAAATTGTTAAAACAAAGTAAGTAACTGTAAAAAATTTTTTCATGTTTACCTCCTTAAATACAAAATCCAAAACTTACACCATATTCAGTATTTGCATATGGTTCACTTGTGCCAGCCGTAGAAGTTATTCCTTTATATTTGTAACCTGTAACACTCATACTTCTTAACCACCAATCTGCTGGGGTATTAATTCCATTAATATTTTTAATTAATATTTCATTGTTCTCAGTCCAATTTTCAATAACACTAAAATACTCATATTGAGAGCCTTCAACCCCTGTTCCATAAATTTCAGTCCAGCTAAACAACCATAACAAATCACTTGTTGTAACTTGTGAATTTCCTTCAACACTGGATATTTTATCAACTTGCTTTATTGTGTCTTTCAAATCACTTGGAAGATATGTATAAATAGTTGTAAGTGTTTCATTTCGCATTTTACTATCTTCCTAACCTGTTACATTTGCAATACTATCTTCCATTGCATATTGTGTTGGCAAAATATCCACCATACCGAAAGTAATTTTTGTTTTTCCGCTTTCATCAGTCAAATCATCATGATTAAATCCCATTATTGCAACCGTTGCATTTTCACCATTTGATAAAGCAATAGTCTTTTTATCCCCTACATCAAAATATGTTTCTGCAAGACCATTATTTGCAATACTATTAATTTCTGTCCATGTAAAAGCTTCTAATGTGTAATCAAAAACTGCATAGATATTTGTATTTTCATTAATTTGTAATGTTGATAATGAAACAATTTCTCCATATGGTTCTAATGACCAACCCAAAAAGGCTCCTTTATCATAGTCAGGAGTTACTACTTCACCAAGAGTTTCACCATCATCAACAACCTGAACGTCATAAACATTGTCTATTTCAATGCCAGGAATTATGAAACTAACAATCAGTTTGTCACTATCCTGGTATGCTTCCAAAAGTTCCTGGTAATATTTGATTTTATTATCCTTTTCTACAATTTGAAGGTTTAAATTTGTTATGTTTTCTTGAAGTTTAGAAATATCATCTTTAAGGTCACTTATATCTCCATCTTTATTAGCAATAATATCTAACTTATCTTTTATTTCATTTTGAAGATTTGTTACCTGTACTATTAATTCATTTTTGTCATTAATTAAAATTTGAATTTGCTCTTTTAAATCAATAACTTGTTCAATAGTAGAATTTTCTTTTATGTATTGTTCGTTTTCATACCACTTATAAATAAAAACTGCACCTATGACTGTTCCAACCAATAAAACAAATAATGTTATATAAACCACTGCTTTTTTCATTTTTTATCTCCTTTATCTTTTTTTAATACCTT
This sequence comes from uncultured Clostridia bacterium, assembly GCA_944383685.1. Classification (GTDB taxonomy): domain Bacteria; phylum Bacillota; class Clostridia; order Christensenellales; family UBA1242; genus Caccovivens. The sequence goes on from CALWQM010000004.1 coordinate 22,841, forward strand.
AAAAGGAAATGATAAAATCTTCCAAACAGCATAAATTACGAAAACACTTACAGGAATGCTAAGTAAAACTATCAAGGCAATTAAAAGTATTTGTAACCATTCAGCCAAACCACTGAACCAGTCTTCAATCCTTGTCCATAAATTATTTGTTTCGCTTGAAGGGGTATTACTTCCTGATTGAATATTATCAATAACTCCAAGATTATATGTATAACCATCTGTTTCATACTTCAATCTTAATAAAGTAACTTTTGCAACTGCGGTTCCATGCCCAAACATTTCACCAGAAGAACCACCATGTTTTGTAAATTCTGTTTCATAAAAACGTAAAACCCATTGTTCATTTTCAATGCTCGCCTTGGTCTCCTCAGTCAATTCTTCCTTTTGAATAAAATCACTTACTGTTTCAATTCTGTTCCATGTGTGATTCTCTCCAAAAAGTCCAACTGTTTCATTATCCACAACATCTTCATTAGTCAATGTAATATGATGATTAACATCTTTGCTAGGGTCTCGGTCATCAGGGTCGCCTAATGGTGTATCTCCTAATGTATCATAATCATAGGTCACAAATTCAAGTTCTGCTTCAAGTATATTGTCCATATCTTTATCAGTGCTAAAAGCAATAAAATGAGAATCACCATAGAAATTTCTCCAAGCCCAGCCGCTGTAATATCTAATAAACCCAACATACTTTGATGTCACCTTAATAGTTTCAATGTCCTGGCATGTTATTATCAAATCATCTCCTGCTCCTATCAACGTATATGCCTTAGAAACTGGATAAGCCACTTCATCAATATTATTCCCGGTATAATCTGGAAGTCCAACATCTAAGCTTTCATTCCACTCACGGTAAATGGAAGTAATTTCATAATATCTTAAATTGCTAACTTGTGTTTGAAATCCTTCAACAATATACTTATGAAATACACCTTCACGATTAATTAAAGTTAATTTATAATTTGCAAAATCAAGTTCACTGGAAGAAGTTGATATGTTAATTGAAGTTGCTATTATATCTTCTCTTCCACTTGGTTGATAAACGTATATAAATAATCTATTTTCAACACTTTCAGCTAACTGTATTATCTGCACAGAATGGTCGTTTGAAATTACCTGGTAATTATCCTCATTAAAGTTTTCATCTTTATGCAAATCATCAAGCACATTTGAATAAGATGTTCCTTCTGCATATGTTACATTTGGAACTGTCAACACCGAAGCAAACAATGATAAAATTAACATTAAGATAATTAATGCTTTTGTCAATAACATGTCTTGTTTTCTAAATTTTTCCATGTTTAACTCCTAAAATAAAGAAATTAAAATTGCTACAATACTCCCAACAACTATGATTTTAATTATCAAAGCAATCAAACAGCCTTTCATGTAAAACACCCTAAATGTATTTCTTCAAAACTTCTTCTGGGATAAAACCTTTCTCTGCTTTGATTTGATTAAGTTCTTTAAGCTGCTGTTCTGTCAACTGTAAGGTTACTGTCTTTCCATTGATAACTGCCTTTTGCTTTACAAGCTTTGCTGAAATAATTTCTTTATATGAATCATTGATTATCTGGAAGTAGTGATTAACACAACTAGCCAAACTCATGTTTGTTGCTTCTAATAACCATTTGGAATCTTTGATTTTATTAATCAAAAGTTCCATATCCACATACCCTGGTATAGTTGTTAAATCAATAAGCCTTTCAGGAAAAGCAGTTTTGAACATAACAATATCCGCAAAACTCTTCTCAGGCAATTTTTCTTCCATGAATTGTGGTATATATTCTTTCAAGTAAATTCTTCTTGCAGCTGTTTTTCGTTCATAGATTCTAGTTAAATAGCCCTGTTCTTCAAGATTTTTAAGTCGGCGTCTTATTGTGCGTTCGTCAACATTAGATGCTTTTGCAAAAAAATCATCTGTTTTTTCACAAAAACCCTGGTCATTCAAATTCAGTGAAATTCTGCCATACAGCAACTTTTCACTGTCAGCGATTTTTTTTGAATCTAAGACCGGATTTGGAACAACTGCAAAATATCCCATGAACTCCTCCTAATTAAGCGATTTGTTTTGAATAACCGTTTGCATAGTGAATAAATAACCTGGCATCTATCTTTCGTCGCAAAATTGTTTGAAGCTTTCTTGCCTCATATTCTTTTTTCTCAACAATCTCAGCATTTCTGCCATAAATGTCTTTAAATTTTACGGAAAAAATAAATCCGCAATTTCCAAAATCAGTGCTTGTCATTTTGCACCTTCTTTTTTCATTGCGGATTGAAATCTTAATAAATTTTTAAATTCTTTGGCAATCAAGCCATTTGCTTGGCAGTATTCCAAATATTCTTCTTGCCAACTCTTTTTGATATTACTTTGATTTTGCATATTTTTCTCCTTTTTACACGATAAAACTTCGTTGTATTTAATTTATAGCACGATATTTTCACATTTGTCAACAAAAAACACGATTTTTTTTCATATTTTTTAAAAAATATTTAAAATTTAGCTATGAAAGGAGGAAATATGAGTATAAATGAGCAAAATTTCATCTTTGGTAACACTGTAAAAAGATTAAGAAAAGAGTCCAAAAAAACGCAATATGAATTAGCAAACCATTTGAATATGACTCTAAGAGGTTATCAAGATATAGAATCTGGAAAAAGTGGCACAAGCTTAACGAGATTAATTAACTTAGCTGATTACTTTAACTGTTCAGTTGATTATTTACTTGGCCATCAAATTAATGACCCAACAAGGCAAAAAGAAGCAACAATGTTGCAAAGGCAACTTTGCAATGAAATTCTCGCCTTAAATGAAGATGACTGTGGCAGAGTTGAAGCATACATTGCTGGAATCAAAGCCAAAAATAAAGAAACTGAAAAATTAAAAAAATCAATCCTAAATGAAAATATGGATTGGTAAAAGGAGAAATTTATGGAAGAATATATAAAAACAAACTGATGAAATAAAATTTCACAATAGTGAGATTGAACAAAGTCAACAAGAAATTGCAAAAAGTCAAAGCAATATTGCAAAGCATCAAAAGGCAATAAGCCTTTGCATTGAAAAAATAGAAATCTTTGAAAAATCCAGGAATGAAAAGAATGGTCCATTCCTGCTTATTGATAACACAAAGTCAAAAGTCTCAAAAATATCTGTCCCAAAAGGAGGCACAGATACAATGAGAAAAAATTGTTACAGAAGACCGGATGGAAGATGGGAATATTCAAAACAAATCAATGGTTTAAAATATTACACAATAGCAAATACATATAGAGAATTATTAACAAAAATTGAAAAAATAGAACCTAAACAAGTTAGAAATGTTATCAAAGTTTCTTCTAAAATTAGAACATTTGCACAATATTTCCAATTTTACATTGACAGTTACATAAAAAATAAAAATTATGGAAAATCTACACTGGATGAATGGAACAGAACTTTAAAACAACATGTTCTTAAAAACTTTAATAAGATTGCAATCACAAAACTAACAACTGAATCAATCCAAGTAATGATTGATAAAATTGACAAGGAAAGATTAAGGCAAAAAGTTTTCCAAAGAGTTGTTAAAGTTCTACAAAAAGCATATATGACTGGGGTAATCAAAAAAGATATAACCTTGGCACTTGAAAAACCAAAACGCAAAAATGTGAACATAAGGTCATCCTTAACTTATGATGAGCAAGTAGCCTTTTTGAAAGAAATCAAAAAAACAAATTTATATGTTTATGCTGTTTATCTTTTAGTTGTTGGTTGCAGAAGAGATGAAGCAATAAGTTTCGATATAGCAAAAGATTTGAATGAGGAAAAACATTATATTCAAATCAACGGCACAAAAACCGCAAATGCTAAAAGAAAAGTTTATATTTCACAAGGATTCATTGATTTTCTTAAACAAAATCTTCCTGGTGGAAAATTTAAGTTTTCAAGTCAATATGCAACACACATTATAGGTGAGACATTAAAACAAATTGGCACAAACAAATGTTTACATTGTTTAAGGCATACCTGTTCAGCAAACCTTTATTTTTTAGGTGCAAGAGATAAATTCAGGCAGATGCAACTCGGGCATGCATCAATAACAACAACAAATGACATATATACTCACATTGAGGAAAACATACCAAAGTCTAAATTGTTAGAACTTTACGGCGATTTATACCCTAAGTTTGACGAAACTTTTGACGAAACTTTTTTTACAAATTAGTTCACAAATTCAAAATCAATAAAAAATCATACAATATTTAGTATACTGCATGATTTTTAAATACAATATGGAGCGGGCAATGGGAGTCGGACCCACCTCTCAGGCTTGGGAAGCCCGCATACTACCGATGTACTATGCCCGCATGTGAAGGCAAAATGCCTTAAACATATAGATAGATATTAATTTGAGTTTTTTGATTTTGAAATATATTCTCACTTATCAAAAAATTTTTTTAAATAACCCATTTGTAAAAAATATTTAGAGAGTGACAATGTCACCTATTCTTGAATGTTTGGTGGGGTAACAATTGGACCAACTGTTGAGTTTATTGTAAGTTCGGTAATCAAATTTGAAACATAACCAATCAAAATTCTAACAGGTTGGCTGTTTTTGATGTAATCTTTTGGGTCAGGAAGTCTTGAAAATTCTATTGAATCAACAGGAATATCAATGCTCATTGAAACGGCAACTTTAAGTAAACTCATTGGAGAAACTTGCAAGGTTCTTGTAAGCGTTGCTCTAACAATTTCTTCACCAACTTTTCTAACATCAAGGTTGTCTTCTGGTTTAATATTTACCATAACTCCATTTTGTGGATTCTGCAACTTTTCAAAAACAACTCTTTCCAAAATTGGTTTAACAAGATGTGGCTTAATAACTTTTTCTTCCATTTAAATCTGCTCCTTAAAATAATTTAGCCCTATTTTAGCACATTTAAAAGGAAAACACAAGAAAAAATTATTTAAAACCTAAATTTTTAAACACATTGTCGTTATATAAAACTGAACTATGCTTTGGTTTAAGTTTCAAACATTTTTTGTGATAAAAGAATGCCTTTTTGTAATCACCAAGTCTAAAATGTAAAACACAAAGTTGTAAATACGGAATAAATTTATAGTAATCTGGCAAAATGAACCCACCTTTTTTTATATCCATTTCGCATTTAAGTGCAAGACTATAATAGTAAATTGATTTTTTATAATCATAGTCATAGTAGATTTTTCCAATTTGACAAAGTATTTCCGCACGTGGCAAGTCATAAACAAAACTTTGAAAAAGACTTCGTAGGGCATTCTCCTTTTCCTCCAAACAAAGATAACAATAAGATAAATTCAAACATGCTTCAATTTTATTTTCAATCCAAGCATCCTTTCTTTTTAAAAACTCGTTAAACTCTGCTATGGCTTTTAAGTAAAAAGCATTGTAATAAAGTTCCCTTGCATAATAAAACAGTGCCCTTGGTGACAACAATTCTCCCTCTGCAATTCGCTTTTCATAAATTTTTAAATTTCTATCTGCTCTTTCTTTTTCACCTTTAAAGTGATAAATTTTAATATCCTCGTGAATCACCTTTCCACTTGGAACAATAACTTCGTGCACTGGTTCAACCCATTGATAGCCAACTTCTCGCCTTAAAAGTCTTTCCCTCTCAAACTCAAAAGTTGGTTTAAAATTTTCGTCATAGCCAGTCACATATTTAAAAAATGCCATGTCAAAAGTTTTACCAGAAACTTTCAAATCAAAAATCTTTTTTATATCCTTCTCAAAAATAAAGTCATCCGCATCAAGCCACATAAGATAATCACATGTCCCCTTGCTGAACGCAAAATTTCTGGCTTTTGAAAAATCATCACACCATTTAAAATTGTATATTTTGTCAGTATATTTTCTTGCAAATTCAATAGTTTTATCAGTTGAGCCTGTATCCACAACAACAATCTCGTCAGCAAATTTTTGCGCACATTTTAAAATTTTCTCAAACACTTTTTCTTCATTTTTAACAATAAAACACACACTTATGGTAAATTTTTTCATACTACAAAATATGAAAATATTGCACTCTTTGTTAAACATCCAAATTTCAAAAAATTAGGCTGACAATTATGTTCGCTACAATTTGCCAACCAAATTTGACAAAACACCAAGTTAGTGATAAAATGAATAACATGAAAAAGGCAGTAATTTTTCTTGATTATAATGGAACGATAGAGGATATATTGGATAGAGGTGGAAAAGTTTTTAATAATGGAATCTCTAAATTTATCAAGCACTTTGATGGTAAGGTTGACATTGGAATTATAACTTCTGCAAAAGCTAACAGGCCAGAAAACAAGAACAAAACAGAAGTTGAATTAAAGCAAGAGCTTACAACACTTATTTCCATTTTACCGAACTTCATTGCTAGGCATTTTAAATTTTTATTACAATCAAGTTTAAAGAAATTAGACAACATTTCTGTAGATGATTTCAACAGAACAACCTTTCAACCAGTTGAAAACATTAATTTCTTGTCTACATCAAAAAAAGAAGGTGTGCAAAACTTCCTCAATTTTTTAGATAAAGAGAAAAACATTTCGACTTGTGTTTTTGTTGGTGACTCAATAGAACTTGATTTGCCAATGCTTGAAGCCGATGTTGGCACAAGAGAAAAATATTTCATCTTCCCAGCACCAACTAAAAAACATGTTAAACTTGACGACGACATTACCTACAAATTAAGTTTTAACCCAAATGCAAAATACGTCTTCAAGCAAGAGAACAACAATAACTTTCCAAAAGATTTAAAAATAATTAGAACTGCAACAAAAAGTTATGGCGTTGGAAAAGCTTTTGAATATTTGACAGAATATCTCAATCTTAAAGATAAAATAAATGCCTATAAAGAAAAGGAAACCCAAAGTGGAAAAGTTTTGTGATTATTGCCCACGTAAATGCAAAATTGACAGAAATTTAAAACTTGGCTTTTGCAATGAAAATAAAAATATTCGCATCGCCAAAATTATTGATAATTTCATGTGGGAAGAGCCTTGCATAACAAAAAAGAATGGTGTTTGTGCCATTTTCTTTTCTGGTTGCAATTTGAAGTGTTCGTATTGCCAAAACTTTGAAATTTCATCCGGACAAGTTGGAAAAGAATACAAAGTTGAAGAATTTATAAATCTTTTAAAAGAAAAAGAAAAGTCAAACTCCTATTTCGATTTTATCACTCCAACCCACTTTTCAAAAACCATCCTTTCTGCTTTAAAAAAATATAAACCAAAAATTCCAATCATTTGGAATTCATCTGGATATGAGGATATAGATGTTTTAAAAGAACTCAACAACCACATTGATGTTTACCTTTTAGATTTCAAATATGCCAGCGACACATTAGGGCAAAAATACTCAAATTGCAAAGATTATTTCTCAATAGCCAAAAAGGTTATTTCCTTTTGTGCTGAAAATAAAGAAGATGTTTTCGATAATGAGGGCTATTTAAAAAGTGGGCTTATTGTCCGTCATCTTGTGATACCAGGAGAAATAGAAAATTCGCTGAATGTCCTTGAATTTTTAGGAAGAAATTTTAAGGAAAGAATTATCAGTATCATGTCACAATTTACTCCCACTAAAATTAGTCCAATTAAAAGAAAATTAAAACCTCTTGAATATAAAATAATTTTGAAAAAACTGGACGAGTGTGGTTTTACAAATGGTTATATCCAAGATTACACCAGCGCAGATGAAAGTTTTATTCCAAATTTTACAGAATAAAAAATTTTGATAAATTATTTGACTTAAATTTCAAATAATAATATCATATATAAAAGAGGTAAGTTATGAACACTGAAAGCAAAAAATACATAATCGTAAGTGCATTGTTTTGCGTCTTAACACTTGTTATTTTTCTTCTATTCCAATTCAAAGTAATTTCAAATTTGGATGCATTGCTTTGCATGGTATATGTTACATACTTCACTGGCCTAGCCCTTTACTACAATGCTGTAAATTTAAGAGACAACGGAAAAGGTCCTTCATCAAAAATTTGCCTTGCATTTTCATTAATACTCATACTTATTTCAATTGCAGTTCTCATTTATGGCTTTGTAACCGGCTATATCTCTCTTTGGTAATTTATCCACATAAATCTTAATGCATATTTTAGTATGCATTTTTTTATTTAGTCATGATTTAAAAATATTACCTAAATCAAAATATACTTTTCATTTGCTAAAATTTAATATACCAAAGAAATAATTAAAAGCAATACACAAGTTAAACCAAATAAATTTGTTTAGAATAAAAAAAGACTATCAGTTATAAGATAGTCTTTTTTCATATTAAGAATTTAATTTTTTAACTTCTTCGATAAGTGCTTCAAGCCTTTGATTTATTGAAGAAATCTTGCTTTCACTGTCAGTGCTGTTAACACTCTTAGCTTCTTCTTTCAATTTTTCAATTTCATTGAAAAGTTCATTTTTTCTTGTTTCATTATCAACAATCTTAGAAGAATCTAAATTTTTCATAGCAACTTCAAACTCTCGATTTAAGTTATCTCTCATTTCACTGAGTTTGTTTTGTTGTTCAGTGATTTTTTTATTTATTTCTTCAATTTCAATGGAGTTCAAATTTTTCTTAGGTCTGCCACGCTTACCCTTTGGTTTTTGAACAGCTTGTTCATTCACAATCTTTTTTGGACGACCAACAGGTCTTTTTGCACTGGATTGTGCTGATTGTGTTGCTGTTTCATTCACAATTTTCTTAGGTCTACCTGGCTTTTTCTTTGCTGGTTCACTGACTGTTGTTGCTGGTGCAACCTTTCTTGGTCTGCCACGTTTACCTTTTGGTTTTTGAACAGTTTCGGCAACAATTTTTCTTGGTCTGCCAGCTTTCTTCTTAGGTTTTTCTTCAACCTTTTCAGTCTCTACACTTTCTGCGTTCAAATCAACTGGTTCCATTTCAACCATTTGAGTTTCGCCTTCGTTAGCACTTTCAACTGGCTCCTCATTTGTGATGTTTTCAACCGCATTTGTCTCGTCTAGAATTGGTTCAACAGATTTTGTTCTCTTTTCACCGCTATTAACAACTTTAATATCACTGTCGACATTTTTAATTACATCTTCTGCAACACCATAAATGTCATCCTTTTCAGCAATATCAGTCATATAATCAAATGCGTCAAGGCTGTTTAAGTCAACAGGTTTGTCAGTTTCAGGCTCTTCAACTTCTTCCTGTTTTTCTTTAACTTCAATATGTTTAGGTTCAAAATTTTCATCTTGACGAATAAATGTGCCATTTGCATCATAGACTTTTCCGTCTAAATCATGATATAAACCTTCTTTATCATAATAAGCCCCATTTGCATAAACAAAGTTTCCTTCCATGTCATATTGACCTTCATTTCCTTGTTCAGCATTTGTTGCATCAAAAACACCCTGATGAGAATTTTTAAGTTTAATTTCAAGTTCTGTAATTCTCTCTTGTTGCTCTTGATTTTCCTTTGTAAGCTTGTTCATTTTTCCAGCCATAACGGTTGTTACAACTTTTTCAGCACTAATGCAAAAATTATTAAAGAAGTTTTGATATTCGCCAAGCATTGCTTTTTCAACTTCTTGCTTGCTTTCGTCAAGCTCATTCTGCAATTTTTTAATTTCTTCTTCAAGTTCATTCTTTTCAAGAAGATATCTTGCTCTTTGTTGTTCAAATTCTTGTTCTAATTGTTCTTGCTTTGCAATTTCCTGAGTTTGTTGTTTTCTTAAATAGTTACTTTCAATTCTGTTAGTTGTTTCTTCTTGTTGTTGCAAAAGTCTGTCAATATTTTCTCTAGATGCTTGAAGTTTATTTTGATAATCTTTTTGAACATTGTCAAAGTTTTTCTTTCTTGTGTCTAATTCACTTTCAAGTTGTGCAATTCTCACATAGGCTTTTTCCTTCTTTTTAAGGAAAATTTCACTTTCCTTCATAGCCCTATCCAAAACAACTGAACCATTGACACCAGTTGAAGAAAAATCATATTTTTCATATTCAACATCTTGTTCTTTTGCACGGTTAAATTCTTCTTTCTCTCTACGAGCTTTATAATCCAAAAATTCACGAAGAACTGGTTGACCTTTTTCAATTTCTTGTGGAGTGAACAAAATTTGATAATCTATATATGATGGCAAGTCAACACAAGCATTATCCATAAATCTTCCAAACAAAGAAACATTTTGGAAAATTGAATTTAAAAGGGCATTTTTTCTTGCACGAAGATAAATGGTAAAAATAAGATTAATAACATAAATCAAAGCAATAACAATAATTGCCCCAGCAACAGCGCTTACAGTAAGCATATCATTGCTTGCTGGAACAGCCACCAAGAAGAACACTGCAACAATAATTGCCCAAACAGTGGAAATAACATTTAAGTTTTTGATGTTAGAATTATAAGATGAGGTCTTTAATGGTTTTTCCACCAAGTTATCACTTGACATATATGATGAAGGAGTTCCTTCCCTAAAAAGTATGTATTGTTGCCAAAAATAACAAAGCCTTTTTGGCGCCTTGGTTTTCATCAAAGTGTTAAACTCTTGGATATTTTCTTCCGTGATAACTTTTCTTTCAAATAACCAATAATTCAATTTGTCAAGACTTCTATTTAAGCTTGCTTCATAAGAGAATGCAGACTTAATAAGAAAGAAGACAACAAGCACTGCTTCCACTGCAAGAGAAATGATAAAAAGAACATCAAGGGTTAAAGATGTGCTTGCAGTACTTAAAAATTTAATTATGCTTGTTACTATATCCAACATCATAGACATAATAAACCTCCTAATTTATTCATAGTATAACACAACAAATAAATATTTACTAATAATTTTAAATAATTTTTTAATTATTTTTTAAAATATTTTTCATTTATTTTTTTTAAATGAATAAAATCACTTAAATTAAAAGAAAAATACCATATTAAATAATTAAAAAAATAGGCAATGCAGCCTATTTTTATGAAGAAAAATTCATTTGTCTTATTCAAAATTATCAATTTTAATTAATTTATTATATCTCAAATTTAAAAGATATATTTCATCAACTTTAACGTTTAATCCACTCTCAATTGCATTCTTATATAATTTAAGTTGTAATTTATATCTATTAACCAAAACTTCTTGCCTTTGCTCTTTTGAATATTTATAATCAATAAGCACAATTCTTCCATTTTCTTTAAATGCAAAAAAGTCAACCACACCTTGAACCATAATGTTGTCATCAAAATTAAAATTGATAAGATTTTTTATCGTGTCTTTCATAACAAATTCTTGTTCTTTAAAAACCTTATATTTAGCAAAAGGTTTAAGAGTTAAAATATTTTCAAGCAAAAGCTTTTTATCAATCAAACTTTCCACGGAGGCAAGATTAATGTTATTTTTAAAATAAGGCAATAAATCTTCAATTTTTTCAACCTTATTAAAATCAATAATTTTCAAAGCCAAGTGATATGCATTTCCAACTTCAACAACATTTGAGTTTGTGTTTACCATTTCAAAGTTTGGTAAAAAAACATTATTATCTTCAAACTGTTTGGTAAGTGCTGTCACTGAATTTTTAAAGGAAATATTTTCTTCTGTTTTATATAAATATTCAAAATTTAAGTAATTTTCTATATTTTTTACAATTTTTTCATTAATTTTGCCATATTTTTTTTGATTTTTTTCTAATTTAATATTTTCAACTTCTGTAATATGGTTAAATTTTACATTACCTTTAATCAATTCTTCCTTACTTAAAAAGGTTTCAATTTCATCCTGAGAGAGTGTGTTGAAAATATAATCAAGATAAGAATCTATTTTAAAAACACTTAATGGCTTTAAATTTTCCCTTGGTCTTTCGCCAATAATATAAAGCCTGTTTTTAGCTCTTGTTAAGGCAACATAAAAAATCATCATTTCTTCTGCAAAAGTTTTTTTCGCATTTTTAAGTTCAGTTGCAAGCATCTTAACGGTGTTGTCCTCATGGTCATCCTCATAGTGTTTCACCACAACACCAAGTTCTTCATCAACTTTAATTTCTGTATTTTTTCCCGCCTTCTTTAAACTCTTTCCAGCATTAATTAACATAACAATAGGATATTCAAGTCCTTTTGTTTTGTGAATTGTGGTTAAAATAATTGAGTTGTTTTCGCTTGAACTTACTCCCGCATCTTCAATATCCACATTTTCAAAGTAAGAAATTAAAGCTGGCAAATCAAACTTAAAACCAGATATTTCAATTTCTTCCAAGAATAGTTTTAAAGATGCATTCACCCATTCTGCATCAGGTTGTGAAAAAATATATGGATAATATAAAGTGTCATCAAACAAAATTTCAAATGCCTGTTTATAGCCATAAGTCAATCCATTGGTTTTAAATATTGAAAGGTTTTTTAAAAATTCATCAAAAATGCCTTTTTCATTTTCAAGCACAATTTGGGTTAAAGTTTTTTCACTTCCTTTGACAATATCATAAATTTCATCTTGATTAAACTTTCCAAAGTTGGACATTAAAACAGACAAAAGCGCAACATCGTCATTGAAAACAAGTGTGAGTTTTAAGATGTTTAAAAGAATTTGTATTTCTGGGTTTTCAAGCAAAAGATTTTTTGAATTTGAATTAACAGGAATATTGTTTTCGTTCAAAAAGTTTGCCAAAACATTAAAAAAGTTATTTCTTGAACGAGAGATTATTGCAATATCTTTAAATTCAACTTGCCTAAAATCGTTTATTTCGGGGTCAAAGAATTTGCTTTTTAAAATTTCTTCTATTCGAGCCTTAATTGTGTTAAGTTCATTGTAATTAATATCCTCGATTAACTCGTCTTCTTTAACACTATAAATATCAAACTTCTTTCTTTCTTTTTCTTCCTTTTCAACCACATCCACATTGACTGCAAACTCGCCATCATCCAAATATTCTTTCTTATATGACAACATGGAAGTGTTAAGATAGTCAATGCCAGCAGTTTCAACAGTCATGGCATCCTTAAAAATATCATTAATAAAATCTAAAACCTTTTTGCTGCTTCTAAAATTTGATTTAAGAAAAACTGCATTTGAAGACTCGTTTTCATTAAACTCTTCAACATCTTTCAAAAATATTTTTGAACTTGCAAGTCTAAAACCGTATATACCTTGCTTGGCATCACCAACTGCAACAAAGTTGGAGTTTTCTGCAACCTTCTTAACAATTTTTTCTTGCAAACTGTTGGTGTCTTGATATTCATCAATAAAAACAAATTCATAGTTTTCATTAAATAATTTTTCCTTAGAAAGCGAAAGCATATATTGTTCAAGGTCGGAAAAATCTAAGACATTAGAATTTAACTTCAATCTTTTATATTCTTCTTCATATTTTACATAGAGCTTGATAAGAGCCTTTTCAAGTTCACCCTTCTTTTCTTCTTCAACTCTTTCTTCGTCCAACGATAAGGAAGAAAGCTTTTTATTTAACTCAGCAAAATCTTTTCTTATCTCTTTCAAAAATGAAAGTTCTTCTTCGGTGATTTCTGTCTTTTTGGGCAAAGTTGGAAAAGAAAAATTCTGCAAAACTTCAATTTTATTTAATAAATCATTTTGATTTTCAATTTGCAATTTTCTTTCAATTTCAAAAGCAATATCATTAAAATGTCTTTTTTCTAAAAGGTTTATGTCGCTTTTAATTTGGCTGTCAACATATTCGCAAACAATTTTTTCCGCCTCAGCAAAAAGTTCTCCTTGGCAAGTTCTAACTTTTGCAATAAACTCTTGTTTATTTGACACAGAAGCCACCATGCTTTCAATAAGAAAAATAGATTCTCTTATTTTTCTTATGTCATTTTTAAAAGCATAATTAATTGCAAAAGCATCTTCCCTGTTTTCTTTAAACTTATTTAATACATTTTTTAAAGCGGAAATTTTAAGTTTTCTTGACACATTTTCATCTGCAATTTCAAAATTTTCATTTAATTTTAAAATATTCGCATATTTTTTTAAACAATATTCACAAAAAGAGTGAATTGTGGAAATATTTGAAACTGACAAATCGTCAATTTGCTTCAAAATAAAGTCGTCCATCTTTTGCTCTTTAAGTGCTTTCAAAAGCCTTTCTTTCATTTCCGTTGCAGCAGCTTTTGTGAAAGTTAAGATAAGAAGTTTTTTTATTGGAACTCTTTTTTCGCAAACAAGACGGCAAATATACTGTATCAAAACATAAGTTTTGCCACTTCCTGCCGACGCACTAACAATCATATTTTTCTTTTCATTCTTTAAAACTTTTTCTTGTTCTTCAATAAACATTAAAACTCCTCACTTGTTTGCTTTCTTTTAGACATAGCCCTGTTTTTGCATATTGCGTTAAATTCACAAAAATCACATTCATTTCCAAGAGGTTTTGGCTCAATATATCCACTTTCAATCTCTTTGATTGCCTTTTCACTGACATTGACAGCATAATCAAAATACTTTTTAAAATCATCCGTAAAATTTCCATACTTGAAAAGAAAGCCGTCATCTCCTGCTTTTTTCTTTCTTGTTGCGCCTATTAGGTCACTTTTTACCCCTTCATCTTGAAGCCTAAAATCTGTTGCATAAACAACATCATTATCCTTCAAAGACAACCCATCCAAAAGTTTTGTGGAAACATTCTTTTTCTTAAATTTGTTTTTGCAATCAAAATAATAGACGCCTGCACATTCCTTGTTTTCCTGCCTTGCTATGCATGATGCATACAAAAATAGTTGCAATTTTTTGCCATAATATAAATCTTTTAAAATGCTTCCTGTTTGCCCTGTCTTATAGTCAATGATACGGAAGTAATTTTTGTAAAAATCAACCCTGTCAATAACACCAACAAATTTAAGCCCGCCAAGTGTTCCTGAAACAAACTTTTCAAGAAACATAGGCTTGAAATCACTTTGCTTTTGTTCATAGGCAATATTTCCAAGCATAACAGCACATTCATTTTTCAAAATATGCATAAAAATTTTGTTTTCAAGTGTGACATTTTCCAAAACTTTTTTTGCACTTTTTTCAAAATTTTCATTTAAAAATCTGTCAACATCTTCTTCATTAACAACTTTCAAATTAAGATATTTTTCCACAAACTGCCTTGCAAGGTCATGTTTAAAAATTCCAATTTTTCTTTTGTCCTCTTTTGCACACTCTTTTTGTTTAACGTTTAATAAATATGAAACAAAAAATTTGAATGGACATGAAAAATAGTTTTCCAAACTTGAAGCAGAAATTTTGTTTAACAAAACTTTATTTTTTAAGTTTTCATAACCAAAATTAAAAATGTCGTGTCCAACACAAAGGTTAATTGAACCGCTTATATCTTCACTTAAATTGTTTTCAATCTTTTTAAAGTTCTTTTCTGCAACTTCTTTGCCACCAAGGTTGAAACAAACAAGTTTCAGCACATCTTCTTCGCTTAAATCTGCCCTATCAAACCTTTTGAAACTTGAAGCCTTAACCACACTTTTTTTGCCAAAGGTTTTAATCAAATCTTCCACAAAATTTGCTTTTTTATCGTCTTGTGAAAGTGGTGTTAAAGCAAAAAGTCTTTTGGTTGCATGTTGCAAAACTTCAAAAAGTTTAAGCCTGTTTCTTCTGTTAATCACTCTTATTTCTGGCTCAATTTGTTTGGTGTAATTAAGCTTGCTTAAATCTTCATCCGTGATAAGTCCGCAGTCTTTTTCTGTCTTTGGTAAAACTCCTGCAAGTGCACCTAAAACAAAGAGATATGCTGTGTCTTCAAAATAACTTTTTGTTGCATCTCCAACGTAAACTGCATCAATATAAGACGGCACAGTTTCAACTTTAACACTTTGAAAAACTGTTCCCAAAAGAAATATAAAATCTTTAAGAGAAATGTTTTCCTCAATATCAAACTCTGCAATCTGTGATAATATTTTTGATATCATGCTAAAAGCTTGCTCGTTTTCACTTCGCTTTTGCAAATTTTCAATAAGGCTTAAATAGACATCTAAGTTAGGCTTTATATAATCAAGAAACTTTTGTCCAAATTCACAACACTCACCTATTGTTTTGCAGTTTGAAATATCTTCTATTATCTCAATTAAATCATTTAAAGAGTTGTCAAATTTTTTATAATCATCAATATTTTCAACATCATAGAAATCTATATATTTAAGTTTTTCATCCCTATTTTCAACAGCAAAAAGCGGGCAAGAGAGTAAATATTCAATATCTCCACGTGAAAAACCACCAAGTGCAATATTAAAAATCTTTGTAAAAACATTTGTTAAAGCAACGTCCTTCAAATTTAAAGTGTAATCCATATAAATTGGAATATCATATTTTGCAAAAACATTTTCAATATCTTTAAAATACTCTTCACTTGGAACAGCAATGGAAAAGTTTTTAAACCTTTCCCCTTGATAAATTTGATATCGTATGTATTTGGCAACAAAATTTATTTCCTCATTCCTGTCTTCAACCTCAACATTTGTGAAAAAGTCCAGGTCAACTTGCTCTGGTTTAACTGAGAAGGCATTTTTAATGATTGCCTCCTGCCCCTTTGGCAGGTTTTCTTTCTTCTCCTCAACACTGATGCCTATCCCTTTCATAGATGCAAAATTGAACATCTTTTTTGTGGTGTCATCTTCATAAATATAAGAGTTTCCATAGCCAAGCGACTTGGAAATTGCAATATAAACACTGTTGACTTTTTCTGCCAAATTGCAAATGAAATCAAATATTTCTGTGGAAAAACTGTCAAAATTAACAAAGTATAAGTTGTAATTTTTTAAATCTAAAAATTCACTTTTTTCAAGAAAGAAACTTAATAATTTTGATAAGTCAAGTTTATCTTCAAGAAGTTTCAAATAGGTTTCATAGATAAGCCTTAAATCATGCATTTTATAGGACAAAACAATGTCGTCACAAGGAACAATATCTTCCGCCTTAATAAAACAATTTGAAAACTGCTTTAAAATTTGAAGAACTTTAACGCAAAAATCAATACCATAGTTTTTAAAATATTGAAACTTATCTTCATTAAGTTTAATTGCCTTATAGGTTAAAAGAATTTCAACAAGTCCGCTAACTCTTTCAAAAGGAATATCATGCTCTCTCAAAATTTTACCTGCAAGCCTTGAAATTCCCACAACCGAAATGTTGAACGTGCTTTTAACCTTCAAAATGTCAAAAATAAGACTTTCTGCTTGCATTGAAAAACTATCTGGAACAACTACCAAGTTTTTTTGCTCCAAATTTTTGCAATCAATTTTTTTAATTGTGTGCTTTGTTGCATCATAAAGTGTACAACCTGTGACGAAGTTTAAATTCATACCTATATTTTAGCATAAAAAAAGATATTTTCAAAATGAAAATATCTCATGCTTTTATGTTAGACATCAAGGTTTTTGTTGTTAACTTTTCTTTTAATTTATCCTTTTTATCCTTTAAAAATTCTTTGGCAGAAAGTTTTAAATTTTCACTTTTCAAAAGTTCAAACTCATCTTTAAGCTTAGATAATTCTTTTTCTTTTTTGTTTAACTCTAAATATGCTTTTTTAAGCAAATACTCTTTTGTTTCTTTCTCATCTCTAAATTTTTCAGTCACTTCCTCGGTGGTGGTCTTTTTAATAAGCTTCACAAGCCCCAAAAACAAACTGTTTATATCATTATCCGTCAACAACTTCTGTTTTTTCCTGAATGTAATAATGTTGTTAGGCTCTTCTTTTTTATCCTTTTTCAAATTTTGGAATTTGTTTTGAAGCCTTGTCATAAGTGTCATATCACCGCCTGACAACTGGAAACAGGCAGAACGGACAGACATTCCTTTTTCTGTCAAATTTTTTATATCACTTAAAAACTTATCTTCCTGTTCCTTGGAAAATGGAATAAGTTTGTTTTTCACATGCTTTGATAAATCAATATTAAGCCTTTTTCGTCTTATATCATCATTTTGCAAATTATCAACTTCATGATAATAATAATTTCTCACACTGTTTGTTTTTCTGTGAAACTTTTTTGCATGCTCACTAAAAGCCTCTTTCAAAGACTTATTTTTCTCTTTGCAAACCTCAACATCATCAAATAAACTTTTCACTTCTTCATCAGCCCAAATAGAAAATTTCATACATACCTCTCTTTGCATGAATTGTTGCCATGAAATAGATTTTTAAACAATATATTTATGAGTTTTTATGAAATTTATCTTTAAACAAATTAAAAAGAAAAGAATAATAATCAATCTTTTTTCATAATTTACTTTATGAAAATTAAATTAAAATCTGTTTATTCCTGTTTAGTTAAAGGAAGCAAAGACTCTTTCGACCTTGATGAAAATGACATCCTGGAAATAGAAAATGAGGACAGGCTTTTTGTTTACCCAATTTCCACAAGTTCAAGAAATATTCCTTTTTATATAAATCTAATTAATCCACAATCTTGTGAAAGATATGATGCTATTGATATTGAGGACTTTAAACTTATTCTATTAAAAGATAATGAAAAACTTATCTCCTATAATAAAGAAAGTTTAAGTTTTCCAAATGATACTTGTGAAATTCAAGTCTATCAAAACGCTATAAAGTTTGAAAATAAAAATTATGCAGTCGAATATGAATGTCCGCATAATTACATGACCTATAAAGTTTTTAAATTGGAAGACTTTGCGTGTGTTGAGTTTGACAACAATAACCTTTACTGCTTCAACATGAAAAACAACAAACTTATTCACTTTTATGGCGATGAAATTGATTTGCAAAAAAATGTGTTGCAACTTAACACCAAACTTAATGATTGTGAGAACAGAGTAAAAAATTCAACATATAAGTTTGAAGATGCTTCTGTAAAACTTGAAAGTGTGCAATATTCAAGAGAAGAAAAGAATTTTGAAAAAGATATGACACCTTACCGCTTCCTTGAAGCCTTGAAAGTTAAAGATTTTTCTTTTGCAAAATATTTTTTAGACAGCAACTTGCAAAGCAAAATAAGTGAAGAAACTTTATCCAAATTCCTTGGAAATATCAACAATTTTCTGCCTTTATCCACACAGGAGTTCATTGTGCTTTCAAATGAAAACAAAAATTTTGTTCGTTTTCATCTAAAAAGTGATAAAATTGTGGATATCTCTGTGGATAAGTTATGAAAGTATTCCTATTAATTTTAAACTTTTATCAAACCTTGAATAGAAATTTTTAACCAAAGTTTTTAAAAGTTTAAGCCCTTGCTCGCTTGAAAATTTAATTGTTTCAAGTTTATCATAATCGTTTTGAGTAAGAATTTTTAAAATTGCAAACTCGCCTTTGGATAGCTCCTCACTTTGAAAAGTTTGGCAATTTGCACAAACAAGTTCTCCAACATTATAATTTATGTAAACATGGTCATGAAAATCGTTTCCACAGCAAGAGCATTTTTCGCTGTAAACCTCCATGCCATAAATAGTGAAAATATCAATAAGAAATTTTAAAAGGACAGAATACTTGCTCACTTTATGAAAGGCAAGTATTTTTAATGCCTTAATAAGTTCCACAAAAATTTGATAATTTTCATTTTGCCCACTGAAACTTAAAGCGTTAACAATCTCTAAAAGTCCATTACCTTCAAAATATTTGTCTATATCTTGACTAAGTTCATGAAAAGACTCCAAAATATCCACAGAAGTAACAATCAAAGAACCTTTCCCCTCCTCAATCACAAAGTCGCCAAAACAAAAAGGTTCTTTGGCATATTTCATTTTTGCCTTTTCCCCTCTCACACCTTTTAAGGTTGCCCAAACCTTTCCTTCTTCAAGAGAAAAAAGGAGAATGTTTTTATCCTTCTCCTTCACATTATTCCCTTTTAAAACAATTGCTTTAATTTTTTTTGACATTATAAAACTCTTTCGCTATCCTTTCCTTTGTTATTTTTATTTTTTTCTCTTTCTTTATTTCTTTCTTTCACCCATTCCTGAGCAATATAAGGATTTCCGCCAGAAAGTTTAAACATTTCGTATGTCAATTCGTCAAAAATATCATTAAACGCCATAACATCCTCCTTTTAGGCTCATTTAGTATGTGAAATTACCAATTTTTTATGTTATTTATATAATAAAATCTTTTAAATCTCCTTGTTGCCATTCTTATTTATAAGGAACTTTTTTTATCCTTATATTAATATTATACAACAAAATTTTATTTTGTCAAAGAAATTAAGAAAAATCTTTTCAGTTGACTAAACAAAGAAAAAATGAAAAAAGAAGAGAATTTTAAGTTCTCTCCTTTTAAAGTTCTTTAACTACAATGTTAGCATTTGAAATTGTAAGCGTATCAACACCAGCATTAAAAAGTTCTAATGTTGTGTTTGCCGTAACTGTTAAAACAATAGTTTTTGAAATTGTGGTTTGGTTTGTTGCAGTGCCTGTTGCTGTTGCAGTTGACCCGACAACTGGTATTCCATTGGCTCTAAGTCCAACAGTCACATTTGTTGAAGCAGGAATCGTTGCATTAACAAAATATGTTATCTCGTAAGTTCCTGGTGTAAGATTAACTGCCCCAGCTGTTGTTGTGCTTGCAGTTATTTTGCTCCCCTGAGAATTTGCAAGAGTAACAGGAATAATGCCATTAACAACCACTGGTCCACCTAATGTGTTTTGGAAAAAGCCAAAAGATGATAAAATAACAGGATTAATAACATTGTTATTATTTGAACAACTGCCAAAAACCCAAATAGGATTAGGAGTGTTTGGGCAACAACCGCTTCCACACCTTGTAAAACAGGTCATATATTTCTCCTTTTGACGACGCTATCGTCATTATTAATTTATTAAAAATTATTAAAATTTGTGAATGCAATCTTCCTTGTTTACTTGACTAAAAGAAAAATATATGATTTAATAAAATTATATAAAACATAAAATATTCGATGCGTTTTTATATATGGTTATATTTATATAATCATTTGTATATATAATACATAGGAGTTTAATATGGTTAAAGAAGATGACATTGTTGAAGAAAAGCCAAAACTTTGGCTTGCAATTCTTGTTGGCATTGCCCTTGGTTTGGTTGGATGTGTTTTATGGGGACTTTTATATTTCCTTAAATATATATCTTGGATTGCTGCCTTTGTGATTGTATTTTTAATTGCATGGGGATATAAAAAATTTAATTTAAAATTAGAGAAAAAAGATTATATCATAATAAGTGTAATTGCCGTTGTTGAAGTTTTAATCACAATGTTCTTAACTCTAAATATCTCTGTTTATTTAGCGCTTATGGATTCAGGCTACACATTTTTTGAAACAACCTCTATAATGTTTGAAGTTATTGGCTCAAATACAGAACTTACTGTTGGATTTATAATTGATGCTGTTTTAAGCCTTGTTTGCTTGGTGATTGGAGTTGTCTGCTACCGTGCTTATGATAAGAGAAAAACACAGCAACTTGAAAATTTAAAAAAGCCAACTGATGCGGTTGATGTAACCCCTAACACCCCAACAAGCGACCCAACAAAACCTGTTGAAATTGAGAAAGAACAAGCAGAAGTTAATGAAAACAATTCACCTGTATCAACAGCAAGCACTGATAACCTAAACAATAAAGAAACTAAAACCGAAAATCAAACAACAGAAACCAAGAATCAACATACTGACAATAAGTAACAAAGCGTATTTCATAATTGTCAAAATACTATTTCCCGCGAAAGCAATAAAAAAATAAAAAATTATAATAAAATAGTTGACAAATAAGGACATAATTTGTATAATAAAAAAGCATTCATAAAAATATGGGCTTATCCCCGCCAATATTTTTTAGAATGTTTATTTGAAGGATTGTAGCTCAGTCGGTTAGAGCACCACCCTGATAAGAAAAAAATTGGGGTTTGGAGACAGTGGTTCGACTCCACTCATTCCGAGAAAAATTTAATATAGGATTGTAGCTCAGTCGGTTAGAGCACCACCCTGATAAGGTGGGGGTCGGTGGTTCGAGTCCCCTCAAGCCAACCACACCGAAAGTCCCTAAATTAGGGACTTTTCTTATTTTAAAATAAC
>CALWQM010000005.1 GCA_944383685.1 uncultured Clostridia bacterium
CCTCTATCGTCACTAAAACCTGCTTGTCTACCAATAACAGAAAATGTTTGACAAGGAAATCCTGCTATTAACAAATCAAAATCTGGCAAATTCTCTTGACCAAGTTTTTTTAGATTGCCATAATTTCTATCCTCTGTTTGATGTAACAATCTGTATGAACAATCTGCCAATCTACTTGTATCAGAATGTCCAACACATTTTAACCCACATCTTTCTAATCCAAGTCGTCCTGCTCCAATTCCCGAACAAAAATCAAAAAAGGTACTTATCATAAGTTACTCCTATAATTTACAATTATTATAACATATACTTTTTTAAAAAGCGTCAAAATGCAAAAGAAAAAACAACAAAATTTAAATTTGTTTATTTTCTTTAGTTTTATAAAAATTTTATGTAACCTTAATTGAAAAGTTAGTTTCGTATGTTATAATGTCTATATTGATAAAAACTGCAGTAATTTATAAATCACAGGAGAATAAAATGAACGAATATAAAACCATAGAAAAAGAATTGCTTGGGATTGGGCAAGCTAAAATGCAGGATATTGTTTTTCAAATTATGGATAAACGATACAAACCTACAAATATAGTAAATCTAGGAAGTGCAAGTGGAGTTCAAACCACAAGATATGGAACCCCAGACGTCTTTCTTCAATTATCCAATGGAAATTATATTTTTGTTGAAGTTACCATTCAAAAAAATGGATTATTAAATAAAATAAAATCAGATATAGAAAAATGTAAAGAAAATGCTAAGAAACTTCTAGAAGAAAATGCAAATATTGAAAAGGTAATCTTTGCATGTGTTGGGAAAATAGAAACTTATGAATTGCAAGAATGTCAAAATTTATGTAAAGAGTTTTGTATTAATTCTAATACTCCTTTTGAATTTTTAGGCTTAGATAAACTAAGTGCTCTACTATTACATACATATCAATCAGTTGCGGTATCTGAACTGAATATAAAATTTACATACGAAATTATTGAAACTTTAGATGAATATTTACAAAACGATAAATATGATGTTTCTCAACAACATGAATTTTTGTTTAGAGAAAATGAATTGTGCGAAATACAAAATAAACTTCTTGAAAAAAATATTGTTTTACTTTATGGGCCTGCAGGATGTGGCAAAACGAGGTTATGTATACATTTAGCTCAAAAACTTAAAATTAGTAACCAAATAAATGAAATTTATTATATCAAAAATGCTTTTAGCAATTTCTTTGAAGCAATATGTAATGTTGTAGAACAAAATAATGTGGCGATTATTTTAGATGATGTTAATCGCTTACCATTTATAAAAGATTTTATAATATATGCTCAAAAACATAAGAATGTTTATATACTAGCGACCGTTAGAGATTATGCTAAAGACACAATAGCTGTGGATTTAAAAAATAATAATTTAGATAAATTATTAGAATTTATACCAATTAGTCCATTATCCAAAGAAGAACAAGAAAAAGTTTTAAAAACGATAATACCAGGTGCTAGTTATGATATATTAGTTTCTATTCAAAATATCGCACATGAAAATCTAAGATTTGCTATAATGATGGCAGAAGTTTTAAAAAATCATGGATATTTGCCAACAAAAATGAAAGAACTAATGGAGTATCACTTTAATAGTGTTAATACTGATTTAGAAAATGCTATCACTAAGGGTGATAATATAAATTATTTAAAATCACTTGTTGTATTAGCTTTTTTCCATCGAATTGTTATGGAAGACGGAGATAATAACTGGGAATCTATAAAAGTTGCTTTAAATCAAATAGGAATATCGTGCGATATTTTCCATGATGCAATTGCATATTGGGATGTGCAAGAAGTTGTGAATTTATCATATGAAGGGAAAGTGTGCGAAATTGGTGATCAAATATTGTCAACATATTTATTTTATAAATTAGTTATTGAAGATAAGCAAATATCATTAGCCACAATATTTAAATTATTTTTTCCTAAATATCGTAAATGTTTTATTGACATGTTTAACTCAGTTTTACCTGCATATGGATATCAAGATGACCTAATAAGACAACCTTTAGAAAAGCTATGGAATGAATATTATAAAATTATAAATAATAACGAAACAATTCAATTTGTATCAGTTTTCTTCGTATTACTTCCTTTAGAATCTTTAGAATATATCAAAGGACAAGGAATTCCATTAAGACAAGACTTCATAAATATTCTATGTAACTATGAATCAAGCGATTATCATAATATAGCAATTGACTTATTATTTAACCACATAGATAATTATTCAATTGAAGAAAATATAATTACAAACTTAATTGAATCTTTTTCTGTTAGAAGAGATTCGTTTGATAATCAATTTGTTAGTCAAAAATATTTTCTGAACAAATTATTAGATAGAATCGTAAATAATGATGTTTGTAGAAAAATATTTTTAGGATTATCTAAAAAAATGTTGGGCTTTTCTTTTCATACAACTGAATTAAATAAAAATTCTATGGTTTGTTTTACTATTGAAGCACAACCTTATAAATATTTATTAGAAACACGAACTCTTGTATGGAAAGGTTTGAAAATTTTATATGAAAATTGCTTTTATAAAGATTTAAGGCAATTATTAGAATATTTTCGCTACTTTCCTAATAGCGAAAAAAGTGGTAAATTAAAGGCTTTTTTTGATAATGACAAAAAGACAATTTTACCATTTGTAAATAGTCAATTAAACAATCAACTTACCTTTGAGCAAATGATAATATTAAATAACATGTTAGAATGTTGTTGTTCGGATAGAAATGATGAATATAAAAATATTTTAAATCAACTAAAAGAAAAATCTATTGAATTTAAAATATACAATGAAGCATTCTCTAGAAGAAAAGAAAATTTTGACTGGCGCTCAAGAACTAGTAAATATGATAATGTTTTTAATCTAATCAATATACCTGAAGATTTCCATTCATATATAATTGCATTACAATCACTTGAATGCAGTCATGATGTAATTTCTTATGCAGTAAATGCATATTTTAGGTATGTAAACAAAAATTTATCCTCTTATTTTGAAGAATATTTAAAAAAGTTTATTGTTGAATTTAGCTATTTAGACATTAACTGTGGAGAAATAGCTAATATTATTTCTTATAATGATAAAACAATCGAATTTATAGATTTCATTCTAACGTCTTCAATGATAAATAAAAATATTATGATATTAGAATTACTTAAAAACCTAAAATGCAAAGATATATCATTACAACTTTATAACTTATGCTTAAAAACTTTTAAAAATGAATATTGCGTTAAGAACGAAACAAATAGTGTATTATATGTAAGTGAATTTATTGAATTTGAAAAATTTCAATCTGGTTTTATTCTCAAAATATTTAAATTTATTTTAGAATCTAACAATAAAAACCTTAATAAATATAGAATAATAGATGACTTCTTTATTGAAATGAAAATAAATGAATGGACTTATAAAGATTTGCAAATAGAAAAAATAGAATCATTTTTTGGAGAAGAATTAAAGTCTGTATATTATGAAATGTTCTTTATATTAATAAAGAAAAATATTTTGCATACATCAGATAAATTTATTCATTATTTAGCCGAAAAAGATATTGAATATTTGTATAGATATTATGATTTATTTTTTATTCACGAAGAATATTTTTCTTCAAATTATTTAGACATAGATGTCTTAAAACAACTACCAAATATAGCAAATAATTTACTTGTTATATATGACAGAAGTAAAAAAATTAGTAAATATTCATTCCCTATTTATGCTATCGAAAAGATAATGTCAAACAATCTAAATGATGAAAGTTTTCTAGATTTTTCACAAATTTTTATTGATAAATATATTTCAGAAAAAAAAGATTTGCAATATATGTCTACTTATGTTTCATCATTAAAAAGCAAATGGCAATTAATCTATGTTCAAACTTTGATATCAAAAAATGTAGATATTGAAATTTTTAAAGATTTAGATATATTTGGGCATCCATTAATCTGGTCTGGTAGCGATGTATTAATATATGAAAAAATGATTGAAATCGTTGATGCTTTTTTAGCATCCACAATCATAACGGCTGAAAACCTTTCTTATATTACAAATATAAAAGAGAGAAAGAATAAATACATAGAATATAAAAAGAAGGCAAGATTAAGAGAGTTGTCTGATTACAGATTTTTTGCTTAACTTAAATTATCATAATATCGAAAATAGAAATCGAGGTACATTATGAGAGAAATAACAGTTTTCCACATGGAACCAGAATATCTCTTGGGAGATTTAAACAATTTGATTACATTGAAGAAAAAAATAGCTACAGATTCTATATTATTAGAAAAAATTAAAAAAGATTATAATCAAAACAAAAAACAATATAAAAACGAATATTTTACTGCAAAGATTAATCATATGAGTAATAAATGCCTTTATTATTGGTTATACATTAAAAGATATTTTGACCAAGCTATTTATACAGACAGTACAACTTTCCCTGATTATCAAAAAGAAGAAATGAAAAAAAATGGATGGATGTTTCCACAAGCTTTTATTCATTCACGCATTACAACATCGGGCGGTGTTAAAATATCAACTGAAGAATTGTATATTAGATATTTTGATAAATATTTTGATAATTTGTTTAATATCAATATCGGAGAAAAAGACTCTCGAATACACAGATATTATCAACAAGCAATCTTTAATTACAAAAATAAATGTTATTATTCTTGTGCTGTATCGCTATTCCCAATAATTGAATCATATCATCAATTCATGAACAATTTTAATGAAAATCGATTTTATAAAATAAAAGAAAATTTAGAAAATTTAGAAAATAAAATTGAAAACATTCATCAAATTTATAATATTAAAATATCTTACTATATAAATATAGTAAAGCAATTCAATGACTTAGCAAAAAATCATTATTTCAATATATCTTTAGATAGAACAACAGAACCAAATATTATAAATAGAAATCGAATTATGCATGGCTTATTTACAAGAGAAATTAGTCAGAAAGATTGTTTGCAACTTTTTTGCGTTATTTCAAATATGATTGTAATTAAAAATATAATTGAAGCGAATAATAAATTAAATCATGTTTCTGAAGAATTAAAAGCATTAAAAAGTTTATTAAACAAACAACAATCATAGTTGTATTAGTAATTAACATTATATTTTAAATAAGTTTAACATATTTTTATATTTAAATTTACTAAGTTTTTATAAATGAAAAGTTCAATTTGGATAGTGTTGGTGCCGCCAAATAAAATTTAGTAGTAAGGAGGAGGCCTCCTTATTTTTTTAAGGTATAAAATATGATTAAAAAAATGACTATTGATGATATTGAAGATATTATGCGAATATGGCTAGATGAAAATATAAAAGCCCATAATTTTATTTCTAAATGTTATTGGGTGAATAATTACAATGCTGTTAGAGAAGCTTTATTAGATACAGAAGTTTATTGCTTTAAATCAAAAGGTGTGGTCCTTGGTTTTATAGGTTTAAAGGGTGATTATATAGAGGGAATTTTTGTAGACTCTAAATATCAACACAAAGGAATAGGAAGAGAACTGTTAGATTATGTAAAGAACATTAAGAGTTCTTTGGAATTGAGTGTTTATGAGAAAAATGTTGCTGCGATTCAGTTTTATAAAAATAATGGCTTTGAAATAATTTTTATCCAAAATGAAGCTGCGACTAATGAAATTGAGTATATTATGAAATGGAGTAGAAATAAAGACCCAAAAAGCAATAGATAGGTAAAAGATAAACTTTTAGTGACCAACATTATATTTTTTTCATATTAATATAGTAATATGGTAAGTTATTAAATTAGTTATGAAAAAATATCTAAATTTAGAAAATATAGTGCTAATAGCAAGCTTTATTATATCTTTGATTATTGCGATTCTTTATTCAAGCCTTTCTGTTTGGATAATCTTTTTTAGTTCTATATTTGGCATTATATCTTCTTTCTTTTCAAGTCAAGGAAAATGGCTCGGGTTTGTTTTTGATATAATTAGTTATGCAATCTATATTTATACGTGTTTAACACAACTATATTATGGAGAAATGATTCTTTCTGTGGTAATCATAGTTTTACATGTTTTAAGTTTAGTTCAGTGGAAAAAGCATGAAGAAAATGGTGTTGTGGTAGTTGATGATTTATCTAAAAAAATGCTTATTTCAAGTCTTGTAATAAGCATAATAGGTGTTGTAGGTTATACGGCTGTTTTGTGGTTTATAAACAGTGAATATCCAATTTTAAATGGTCTTGCAACAGTCGTCTATTTGCTTAAATGTTTCTATTCATATAAACGAAGTGTATGGCAGTTTGGATGCTATTTGGTGTATGAAATTATTTTTATAATTCTGTGGCTCCTGGCATTAGAAAATGGAGAAATGGGTGGATATATTTTTCTTGTTGGTGGAATAAGTGAATTAATTTTTTGTGTTTTTGGATTAATTAATTTTAATAAATTAAAAATAAAACAAAATTTAAAAAAATAATAAAATAATTAATTTTTCAACTATTTTTTGGTTACATATTATGGAATTTTAAAATATTTTTTATTTTTTATTAAAAAAACAGTAAAAATTAATAAAAATATAATTAAAAAATAAATTTTAATTATTTTAAAAATTAAATTATAAGCATAAATCTAATACCATCATTAATAAGAAACCAATCATAAATGCCCATGTTCCAATTGATGTTTTTTCGTTGATGTGAAGTTCTGGTAAAAGTTCTTCTACAACTACATAGATCATGGCACCAGCAGAAAAAGATAACAGCCATGGCATTAGAAATGTTAATTGGCTCGCTAAGAAAAAACCTAGTATTGCAAAAATTGGTTCCACTATACCGCTTAGCATTCCAAAAATAAAAGCTTTATGCTTACTGTGTAAGGTTTGGTTCATTGGTAAAGCTACGGCTAATCCTTCTGGAAAATTTTGAAGAGCAATGCCTAAGGCTATGAATAGAGCTCCTAAATAATCGCCACTTGAAGCAAAAGCGACTCCAAAGGCAAAACCAACAGATAACCCCTCTGGAATATTGTGAACTGTGACTGCGGTAAAGAGTTTAAAGGCTTTATTTTTGCTTTTATCTTTTTTTAAATTGCTAAAATGTCCTGTTATTTTGTCTAAAAGAACCATGAACATTCCGCCTAATAACAGACCTAACCCAACAGGCAAAATGAAAATTTGAGAATATTGCTTCTCTGCATAATCTATTGACGGTAAAAGTAAAGACCAAATTGATGCGGAAAGCATTATTCCTGATGCAAAGCCTATCGTTATCATATTGACAAAGTTGGAAGGCTTTTTTAAAAAATAGATGCAAACTGCACCCAATGTTGTCATCACAAAGATGATGCTAAAACCTATAATGATATAAAAAATGTCATTCATTTCTTCTTTCGTAAACTCCGCTATTATTATCTTATGTTGAAAGTGGTAGATTGTTAATTTGAAAACTTTTTTGTAAAAACATGAAAAATAATAAAAAACCTAAAAAAATACAAGAAAATTTAGTTTTTTAAGCTGTTTTTTATTATTTTTGTGAAATTTTTACTAATTTTTCAGGTTAAAAAATGATTTTTTAATAAAAATATGAAAAAATCTTAAAAAATATTAAAAAAAGTGAATAAAAAGTGAATTTTTTGCATAAAATTGGAAAATTTATAAAACGTACATCTCTTTATTTATCGCACATTTAGCTTTTTTATGGTTTAAAATATTTTTTTAATTTTTAAAGATTAAATTTGACATTGTTTGCACATATATATTATAATAATTACGTGAGAAAAATTGTTATGTCTTTTTCGCAAATGATAAATTAATTGCTCTCGGTTCAAAAATAGATATTGAGAGTGTTTTTGCGTATTAAAAGTTACATAGCCATTTTGCACCAAAAGACAAATTTTGAGGAGTAAATCAATGGATAGATTTAAACGTAAATTTGGATTAATTCTTTTTGTTGGGATTTGCATGTTCGCAACCACATTTGGCATGGGTATTAGTTCTCTTGTCAATGCATTAACTGTTGTGAACACTGCATCCGCATCTACATCTGTTGAAGATGAGTCGATGGATGATGAAACAAGTGGGTTTGTTGCTGATCAAGTGTATGACAACCAATATGTGACAGGAGTTAGTTCCTTAAATCTTGGAACTACAACTGCAATCAATAACTCATTGATTGAGTTTAGTGGTACTAATTTGTTTGGCAACACGGTTAGCGGGAAAACGATTCAGGTGACGAATAGTATTTTCGTTTACACAGGAACTGGAACTGCTAAACTTTATAACACGATAACCAATTCCAATATTCACCTAGAAAATGTTGTTTTCTTTTCAACAAAAGGTAATGTTTCATTTACCGCAAATAGTGCTGTTACAACTAAGGGCTTCTATTACAGCAGTAAAACAGGCAATACCACCGGTATTGGACCAAACGGAAGCACAAGTGTTACATCTTCAATCAATTTGAGCACTTTGACATCAAGAGTGGGATTTTTCGCACGCAACTCTTTTGATGTTAATGATAATGGAACGCTTGACACCCTTTGGACAGGTGCTTGGTTGTTTGGTGAAGGTGGCTGGGCATTTGCAAGTGATGAAGTTGTTGGTGGTTCAGTTCAAGGAACTGGCAAAATCTATCCATTGCCATATAGTTATGTTTATGAAAACTATATCAACAACAATGATGATGCATATATAGTTGTTACACTTTACACAAATTTAGATAATGTTGAAATCGCACCAGGACAAGGAGATGACAATCAAGAAGTCAATAGGTCTATTGCGGTTATTTTTAGTGGAACAAGTTCTCAAACTATTGATTTAAGTGATACATATAAACTTGACAGAAATGGTTATAATCAAACAGGTTGGTATGTTTATCCTGATCAAATTGGAACTCCTTCAACAAGCATAACAGTTAAGGATGATATGACTTTGTATGCTTATTGGGAAGAAGCTACTAAATATATCACTTTTGCACCAGTAGGCGGAACTATTTCTGGTTTGGCTTATAACACCTCTAAGAAAGTTGAATATTCAACTGAAAGTGCCACAGCTTTGGGTGGAACATCCACAACAGGCTTGGTTGGAGCTGCGGTATCAAGACCAGGTTTCACTTTCGGTGGTTGGAGAGTTGCAGCAACAAGTGGCTCTTGGGTGAAAGATAGAACTTATTCAGCGACAGATAATGTAGAAGGAATGTATGGCGATGTTACTTTAAATGCAATTTGGAATCACCAATCTTACGAAATTAGTTTTGAAGGAATTGATGGAGCAACTGTTTCAGGCGGAAGTTATAGTTCTGGAAAAATTACATACTATATTGACCAAACATTTACCTTGCCAACAGCAACAAAACCGGGATATGTTTTCAATGGTTGGAAACCAGGCGATGCATCTGGAAGTGGCGTTACAACAAGCAACAATGGTAACTGGGTGAAAACAACAAATTACACCGGAGCACAAAACACAGATAATAGCACTGTTGATAAGGTTAATGCCAATCTTTTTGGAAATGTTACTCTTACAGCACAATGGACTGCTGAAAAATATACTTTAACTTTCGATGCAAATGGTGGAACATTAAATGGTGCAAATTCTTGCCAAGTTACTTATGATGCAACCACAAACAACACTGGTGTGACAACGGCAAGCAGGGAAGGTTACACCTTTAAGGGCTGGTACACAGCAACTTCTGGTGGAAAGCAAGTTTATGATGCGTCAGGCAATGCGGTGGCTGGGGATTATTGGACAGCAGCAGGTGCGACAGGAAAATGGAAATATGATGCTGGAAATAATGGTGCAACAATTCCTCTCTATGCTCGATGGACAGAAAACAACTATAATGTTATCTTCAACTTTAATGGACAGGGGGCAAATGTTGATTCTGCAACAATGAAAGTTACCTATGGTGGCTCATCTCAAAGTGCGACCACTGGAAATAATACAGGGGTATTTAGCGTTAATTACACCGCATTGAAAGCCGGAGCTCAATTCGACATTACGGTTACTAACACAGCAGGTGCACATTTCTATATTACAACTGGCAGTGCAACACCAACAACAGGCTCTTCATTAGATAGCTATGGATATAAATTTGACCAAACAAGCTATGGAGAAAATGATTCAACCTTTACTATAACTGTAAATGTATATCAAAGATATTCAATAACCTATAATGCAAATGGCGGAACTGGTGATTTGCCTGGTGTTACATATAAAGTTCATGGAACTAATGTTAATGTTGCAAGCAACACATTGACAAGAACAGGTTATAGAGCTGATGGCTGGGCAACATCTGCAAATGGAGACAGGGCTTACACAAATGGTCAAGCTTACACAACAAATGCTAATGCCACTTTGTATGCTCACTGGACAGCAAACAAATATGCAATCACAGTAAACTATGCTGGTTTCACAGGTTCTGGAACTGCACCAGTATTGAACCTTACATATGGCACTGATGGTTCTGCCACCTTGAATGCAGATGGTTCAACTAAAATTACTGGTGTTGATTATAACTCAACACTTGCTTTGAATTTCAGTGTGGTTGGTGAATATTACATTAATAATGCAGAAGTAAAAACTGACCCTAATTTAAATTCAAATACTGAAGATAATAATAAGACTTATGAAGTTACAATGAATTCTACTAATGGTGTAACTATAAATATATATGTTTATAGTATTTATAGCATTACCTATAATGTAAATGGTGGAACAGGATCAGTTTCTCCAACTATTGATTATAAATTGCATGATATAAACACAAATCTTGCAACAAACAATCTCACAAAATTGGGCTATTATGCTGATGGTTGGAATACTAACACCGCTGGAACAGGAACAAATTATGCAAGTGGTTCAGCATATAGTGGTAACGCAGATGTGACATTGTATGCAGATTTTGCACCTGTTCAATTTAACTTTACATTCAATAATAGCACTAATGAAAACATTTCCGCAAAAGTAACTAGTGCATGGACAAGATATGGTGAGACCGTCCTTTACAAATCAAATGGAAGTGATGTTATTGATTATCCTATTGCAACTTTAACAGGTTATAACATTTATTATAGATATAACAATACAAACATCATTTTAGCTTCTACTGGTATTGTTTTTGAAGCTGGCGAATGGTCAACAATTTTTGGTGAATTATTGTCTTCTAAATCCCAAGAAGAATTGAAGGCTGGTATAGATTTGACACTTGATGCTTCTGTTACTCCTATTTCTTACACCATTACTTACACAACAGATGCTGCACATAGTGGGGCAACTTTACCAAGTGCACAAGGTTATGATGTTGCCAATGCAGTGACACTTGGAACTGCAAGCCTTGCCGGTTATGAATTTACTGGCTGGAAAGTTACAGAGGTAAACGGGCAAGATTCTGGAAGTTATGGTGGATGGACAGTTGGAGCTGTTTATACTGGTGCTCAAGAAGCTGGTAAATATGGCAATGTTACATTGCTTGCTCAATGGGAAAACTCAGTTTACACAATCACTTTGGATAAGCAAAATGGAACAGGTGGAACAAGCACAATTTACTTGAAATATAATGATGGCTTCTATATGAACGAAGGCTGCACAACACCTGTAAATTCAAGCAATTTTGTTAAACCAACTTATGGTGGTTATGTGTTTAATGGATATTACACAGATGTCAATGGCGCTGGAACTAAAATAATTAATGCTGATGGAAGTGTTGTAAATGGACTTACAACTTACACAACAGCAGACGACACTTTATATGCTTACTGGACTCTTGACACTTATACAATTACCTATAATGTAAATGGTGGAAATGCTATTGATAATAAAGATTATCAAGTGACTGATTCCTTTAATTTGTCAGCTGCAACACGTGATGGGTATATTTTTGGCGGATGGAAAGTTGACACTTCAAAAGAACATGGAAACTGGGATATAGCAAAAACTTATTCAACAACAGAAACTATCTCAGGAATGTATGGTGATGTTACATTGATTGCACAATGGACTGCTGAAAAATATACAATTTCATTTAATGCAAATAACGGCAGTTTAGACGGAAGTGCAACAGTTGAAGTTACATACAATTCTTCAAATAACAACTCTGGTGTGACAATTGCAACCAGAAATGGTTATAATTTTGCTGGTTGGTATGATTCTGTAACTGGTGGAAACCAAGTTTATGATGCATCAGGTAATGCTGTTGCAACTGGTTCAGGCACAACATATTGGTATTTGCAAGACAGCAGTTATGTTTGGAGATATGATGCTGGAAATAATGGAGCAACTGTTAACCTTTATGCTCATTGGACAGAAGGTTTGATTCAAGTTGCAGTTAATTCAAATGACTCAACAGGTTCAACAAAAGCACAATACAATGGCGGTAGTGTTCCTGCAAATATCTCTATTAGATATGATTCTAAGAATATGTACATTGGTGATGAACTTTTAACCAGATTTGTTTTAACTCGCAGTGGATATGATTTCAAGGGATGGGCATTATCTGCCGATGGTGAGATTATCACTGATGCAAATGGTATCATTCTTAACAACTGGACAAATGAAAACTACGCAAATGCTTCTGGTGGGGCAACCTTGTATGCAATTTGGGAAGCAGAACTTATTCAAGTTACACTTGATTTGAATGATGCAAATTCAACCACAAAATTTGGCTCAACAGTGGCTTCAACAACTTTTGGAACAAACGTTTATATCAAATTTGACACACAAGAAGTTTATCAAGATGCTGACGGAAGCACAAAACTTGGCGATGCAACCTCAAGCACCTTCTTTGCAACTCGTGATGGTTATGATTTTAATGGTTGGAAAGCAACAACTGGCGGAAGTGTTATCACAAATGCAAGTGGTGTTTTGAACGCAAATTGGACAAATGCAGGAAGTTCAACACTTATTGCAGATTGGACAGCAAGAAGAATGACGGTAACTTTAAATGCTGGCGAAGGTGAATTTGGCTCTGGCACAGGAACTAAGACACAAACTGTTTACATTCAATTTGATTCAAGGGATGTTTATGATGCTTCAACATCTGGAAATAAATTGACAACTTTCCCAACACCAGTACGTGCTGATTATGACTTTGTTGGATATAAGACAGATTCAACAAGAGTTGTTGTTTCACAAGGCGAGAATTGGGTATTAAATGATGACTGGGATGTTGACTATTTAAATGTCAATGAATTGACAGCAGAATGGTCTGCACATAAATATGTTATAACATTTAATGCTAACGAAGGTACTTTCTCTAATACTGGTGTTTTGACAGGTGATAACACAAGATATGGACAAAACCTATATGTTGACCAAAATTTCAGTTTGGCAACTGCAAGTGGCTATGTTTCAAGAGATGGTTACACATTAACTGGCTGGAAACTTGGAACAACTTCAACTGTTTATGAAATTGATTTTGTTGCAAATGCAAATTCTGCTGAAATTCAAGCAATCAAAACAGCTCAAACTCTTACGGCTGTTTGGGAAGCAAATGACTATACTATAACTTACACAGCATCAGCAACTGCAACAGAAAATGGGGCAAAAGTTCCTTCTCCATTAGACTATGATATTGAAACCGCAGTGTCTCTTGCATCAGCAGAAAATGTGACAGCTCCAACAGGCTACACATTTGGCGGATGGAAAGTTTTGGAAGTTACTTTTGCAGCTGGTGAATCTCCAACAAAGACAACTGGTGGTTGGACAATTGGAACTATTTATCAAGGTAGCCAAGAAGCTGGCTTATTTGGTAATGTTAAAATGGAAGCTGTGTTCAATCCAATTACTTACACAATTGTTTTCAATGGTAATGGTTCAACAAGCGGAAGCACAGCAAGTGTTGAAGTAACTTATGACGATGCTGCTGTTAACCTTACCACAAATGGTTTTGTAAGAACTGGTTACACATTTGCTGGTTGGGCAACAAGCCAAGGGGCAACAACTGCTCAATATACTGACGGACAAAGTGTTACAGCAAATCAACTTGAAGGCTTTGCTGACAGTGGCAACAAAATAACCCTTTATGCTGTTTGGAATGCAAATATTATCACAGTTAATTTAGATCCTAACACAAAAGGTATTACTGGAAATGCTCTTATTGGAACTCCATCACTTACAAGTTCCACAGTTTATATCAAATATAATACAAATAAATTTTACACAACAAACACTGATGGTGTTTTAAGTGGTGAAACTGCACCAAAGGGAACTTTGACAGGGTATGAGTTCCTTGGATTTGCTGAAAGTGCTGATGCAACATCAGGAGATGATTGTGTTATTAAAGCAGACGGAACAGTAACAAACTGGACAATTTCAACAAGTCCAAAAACCTTATATGCAATTTGGGGAATCAATCAAGTTTCTTACACAATTTCTTACGCAGATAGACAAGCAAACGGTGACCCAGAACTTAAAATTTCTTCAATTTCTGGTGGTTCAAACGTTTCTGGCTTGAATGCTGAAACCAATTTCAATGCAGATGGCACTGCTAACCTTATTGTAAGTGCAGATTATGGCACAGATGCAATTACAATTGTTATTAATGTTATTGGCGCAGACGGAACATTCTATGTTCGTGAAGGTGCTGCTCCAACAAATTCAACCCTCGGCGGTAATGGCACAATAACCCTCACTTGGACACCAAGTGCAGATGGCTCAACAAGCCTTTATGTTAGACAGGCTTTCACTGTTACACTCAATCCACAAGGCGGAACAATCAGTGGAACTCTTGTTAATGGCACAAGAAAATTATATGGCGAAGATTATGAGTTGCCAGGTGCTATTGCTGACACAACAACAGGGGATACCACTTTTGGTATTTATAGAAATGGTTATGAATTTACTGGCTGGAACACAAGTACCGATGGACAAGGCACTCCTTATAGCGGAGTTTACACTGCAAATGCAGATGCAACTTTGTATGCTCAATGGAATGCAAGAAATTACAAAGTTACTTATGACAACTTAGATAATGGTAACTTTGTTGATGAAGAAGGTGTTTCAAACACATTCAACTACACAATTGAACAAACCTTTAACCTTTATGGAAATGATAAGGTTTATAAGAATGGTTACAGCCTTTTAGGATGGCAAGTTACTGATTATGACAGAAATTATGCTTTGTCAAATGTTTGGATTAATGGTACTTCAACATATATTTCTCCAAGCACACAAATTTCTGGTGCTTTCGGTAATAATATTAAATTGAAGGCAATTTGGGAAATTGTTCCTTACACAATCACATATGTTTTAAATGGTGGAACAACTGCGGAAGAAACAACAGTTTCCTATGATTTCAATACTTCTCTCAATATTTTATCTAGCACACAAGTGACAAAAACTGGTTATACATTGAATAGTTGGACAGTTACTCCAACTTCTCCTGATACTTCAATTGGTAACTGGGCTGCAACAGTAACACAAGGTGCGCCATTAACAAAAATGTATGGTAATGTTACTTTGACAGCAAACTGGGAAACAAATCCTTACACAATCACATATAACACAGATGGCGGTGTGGATGCAGATGGAACAAGCCAAGGCTTTGATATTGAAGATACTTTCACATTGCACACAAACATCACAAAATCTGGTTATGAACTTTTAGGTTTCACAATTTCTAATGACCAAGGTAACTGGGAAGAAAAATTCCCACTTAGTGGCAACCTTAATATCAACATTGAGAATGATCAACACATTGATTTAACTGGAATGTATGGTAATGTTACTTTGAAAGCTGTTTGGGAAGCAATTGCTGTTTCTTATGATATTGTTATTCAAGTTAGAACAGCAAGTGGTGAAGATCAAATTTTAACAACTTTAACTGGTGTAACAACTGGGGAAGTAACTGGTGCAACTTTAAATATCGACACTGTGAAAGCTTATGCAGAAGCTCAAAGTGGCGTTAATGTTGCTGGTTTTAGTTATGACACTTACACAACAAACAAAGAGGGAAATTCTCTTGTGCTTGTTGGAGACGGTTCTCTTGACATTAATCTTTTCTATAATCCTGTAACATACACAATTAACTATGTTGCAAGCGAAGGCGCATTTGGTAGCGGGGTTACAACAAGCGTTTCTTATAACGTTTATGGACTTTTAAATCCTGCTGGCGGTGAAATTTCAATCTTA
This sequence comes from uncultured Clostridia bacterium, assembly GCA_944383685.1. Taxonomy (GTDB): domain Bacteria; phylum Bacillota; class Clostridia; order Christensenellales; family UBA1242; genus Caccovivens. The sequence continues at coordinate 16,165 of CALWQM010000005.1, forward strand.
ACTGAAAATGATGCAACAAGAAATGGTTACAGACTTCAAGGATTCACTATCAGTGGAGCTGGGGCAACAAATGGAAGTTGGAATAAATTCCTTAAAAATGGAATTATTGAACAAGGCTCATCATTCAGTTTAGATTTAGATAACAGAACTTATGGAAATGTTACTCTTACAACATCATGGCAATTACTTGCATATTCTATGACATTTAATGCCAATGGTGGAGAAGATGTAGCAAGTGTTTATTATAACATTGAAGGCACAACAAGTGGTTCTTACAGAAAGGTTGGAAACAGCTATGTTGAACAAACAACAGTTGCTGTAATTTCTGGAACAACACGCACAGGTTACACACTTGATGGCTGGACAGTTGCTGCAAACAGTGGAAATTGGTCAACAAGTGATGCTGTTTATAAAGCAAATAGTTCAGTTGCTGGAAAATACGGCGATGTTACCTTAAATGCAAAATGGCTTAACAATGTTTATAAACTTAATGTAAATCTTAACGATGCTGATGAATCTAACGGTTCAACAAAAGTTACAGACGACACAATGCTTGGTTATGAAACAAATGGTGTTTATGTTAAGTATGGAACAAAAGAGTTCTATGCTGGAAGAACAGGTACAACAACTGCAACAAGCCCTATTTCAAACTTTGCTCCAACACGTGGTGGCTACACCTTCAAAGGTTGGGCATTGTCAACTGACACAGGCACACTTATCACAGACAACAAAGGTGTTCTAATTAATAATTGGAATTTGTCTAGTGATGATGATGCAACTTTGGTTGCTCAATGGCAAGCAAACACTTATACTGTTGTGTTTAACGGAAACGGCTCAACAAGTGGCAGTGTTGCAAATCAACCTTTCACTTTTGACGTGGCACAAAAATTAAATAAAAATAACTATGTTCGTAATGGTTATATCTTCAAAGGTTGGGCATTAAGCAGAGAAGCAACTGTTGAAAATTATGAAGATGAACAAGAAGTAAGCAACTTAACAGAAGAAGCAAACGGCACAGTTAACCTTTATGCTGTTTGGGAAGCAAGAACAGTTGTTGTTACATTCAACCTTAATGATGCAAGTGCTGGTAATGGTTCAACAACTGCAACTCTTACATCTGGCGCAACAACAATGAATGTTAAATATTCTCTTACTTTTGCAAGTCTTTATGTTACCGACCCTAACTCTCCAACAGGACTTCCTGAGGCTCAAAGACATGGTTACACCTTTGATGGTTGGTATATTGGAGACACAAAGATTGAAAACAGTCATTTGGTTGCAACTTATGATGACGGCTTAACTTTAAGTTTAACTTTAACTGCTCACTGGACTGCAAAGAAATATAATGTTGTTTACCATGGAAATGATGGAACAGTTGGCGAAAATGAATATGTAAATGGTGTTCAAGCAACTTTCGACCAAAATTATTTGATTTTACCTAACAGCAACGAAGCACTTGGCTTTATAAGAACTGGTTACACATTTGCTGGTTGGGGCTTTGCAAGAGGTGGCGACATTGAATATGCAACTGGTGAACTTGGCTCAGATGGACTTTCAGTTCGATTCAATTTTAGTGCAAGCCAACTTTCAAATGACACATTAACTTTATATGCTCATTGGAGTGAAAACACTTACACAATTAAGTTTGACGGCAATGACGGAGAATACTTTGGAACAGCAACTTTAATTCCTGGAAAGAGTGACACTTTAAGCGGTATTAGATTTACACAAGAAGTTACTTTTGAACAAATCTTCAATAGAGCAGGCTTCACATTCCTTGGTTGGGCGGAAGAGCCAACAGGAGAAGTTAAGTATAAAGTTGGTGCAACTGCTTCTGGAATTTTAACAGAACCAGGAACAAAAACTTTCTATGCAATTTGGAAGGCTAATCCTGTTAAATACACAATTAACTATTACTATCAAAAAGTTTCAAGTGCAAGCCTTGGACAAAGTGATAACTATGCAAGCGATTATGCTCTCTTTGGCCAAGCAGAAACCTATCAAGGTGACACTGGAACTAACGTAAACTATACAACTTATAGAGATAATTTCATCTCAACAAATGGAATTTTAAAACCTGCATTTAAAGGTTACACAACAAATGGACAAGATAACAGTTTGGCAATTTTGGGTGACGGAACATTACAAGTTAACCTATACTTTACACGTGGCACTTATGATGTTTCAGTAACTCTTGGCACGGGCATTCAAAGTGTAACTGTTACAAATGCTGACAGAGGACCAATCACTGGCTCACAACAAGGTATGAAATTCACTTATGCAATCTTCTATCAAGAAGTGATTTCAATAACTGCACAAACCAAGGCTGGTTATGGCAACCCTGTGTTTAAAGAAGGCGACTCAAATGTCACAACTTCATCTTTAACAATTGAAGGAAACAGAGATTTCACAGTTTCAGCAACAGCAGGAATTGCAACCTTCAAAGTTGAAATCTATTATGAAACATTGACAGATGATGTTTATAATTCCTCTGCCGATGAAACAAAATCAAACAGCGGAACAACTGATTCACCTCTTGTTGTTAATGCAACTGGTAAAAACATCAGCATTAACGGCCAACAATATACAAAAGCTGGATTCAGCTATGACAACACCAAGACCGTTGCAGAAAACGGAAATAAAGAACTTAACACAATCACAGTTTTAGGTGATAACAGTTTGGTTGTTAAACTTTACTTTTCAAGAGATTCTTACACATTAACCTTAAATAATGGAACTGGAATTTCTTCTGTATCTGGTGGCGGAAGCTATAAATTTGAACAAGATGTAAGCATCAGCGCTGTTGTTGCAGTAGGTTACGAATGGAATACTTGGGAACAAACTTCTGGCACAGCACTCACAGGTTTTGCTGCTGGAACAAAAGACCAAGCAAATCTTAAAATGGGTGCAGGAAATGCGACCTTAACTGCAACTGCAACAATTTTGCAATTTAGATTGACAATTGACCTTGCAGGTGGAACTTACACAGGCTCAGTTACAGGCACAGATGAACAAAACAGACCTTATGTTAAACAAGATTACAACACAACTTATGTTCTTGTTAACCCAACAAAGACAGGCTATGTGTTCACAGGTTGGAGTGATCCAACAGCAGGTAGCCTTGCCGAAGATGGATACACTTACACATTTGCTGCAACTGATGCAACAATAACTGCAACTTGGAGACCTATCACTTACCAAGTTAAGTTCGATGGAAACAACGCAACAAGCGGACAAATGGATAATCAATCATTCACATATAATGATCCACAACCTTTAACTTTAAATAAGTTTACAAGAACTGGTTACACATTTAAAGGTTGGTCAACAACTTCAACTGGAACTGTTAATTTTGCAGATGGTGCAACACCTGGAAACTTAACTGCAAAAGATAATGATGTTGTTACTCTCTATGCTGTTTGGGAAGAAAACACTTACACAATCAACTTCAATGGCAATGATGGTGAATACTTTGGAAAAGCAAGCCTTATTGACGGGGAAAGCGCCTCTGTAACTTTGAAATATACACAATCTTACTCATTAAAGAGTGTTTATGAAAGAACAGGTTACACATTTAGTCACTGGACAACAGAGGCTGACGGAACAGGAACAAGATATAATGAAAATCAAAGTATCAATTCACTTCTTGAAACAGGATCAATGACTCTTTATGCTCAATGGACTGCAAATAGATATGCAATTAATTTAAATGAAAACGAAGGCTCTCTTGTTGGAAGTGACATTGAAAACTTAACAGTTTATGCAGAATTTAACACTCAAAAACTTTATACAAGCAAAACTGGTTCTGTTGAAGCAAAACCAGTTGCTGAAAGAGAAGGTTATGAATTTGGCGGTTGGTCAACAACACAAAATCAAGCATCAAGCCGTTTGATTGATGCAAGCGGTGTGCTTACAGCAATTTATCACACAGCAAGCGACCAAACAGTTTACGCTTTATGGACAGCAAATACTTATGAAATTACTCTTAACTTGAATGTTCCAGAAAGTGAAACAACAGCTCAAATTGTTGATAACAGCGACCCTGCAAACACAATTACTGATGGAAAAGTTTACATCACATTTGACTCCACAACCATTATGAATGCAGAAACAAGTGGTGTGGCTGTTAAACCTATTGCAACAAGAACAGGTTACACATTCCTTGGTTGGGCAACAAGTGCAGGAGTTACAACAGCTGCTGGCTGTGTAATTGACAATCAAGGTAATTTGAAGAGTGCTTCTAAATTTAGCTCTGACACAGAATTGTTTGCTATTTGGACAGTTCTCTCTTACAACCTTACAATCAACACAGACAGTGCACAAATCAGTGATTTAACTGTTACTGGTAATGACACTGAAAATATTTCTGGCAACACTTATAGAGTTGCTTATGAATCAAAAGTAAGAATCACATTTAATAATATAGCTGGTTATTCTTTCGTTAGATTTAACAAATCAGTTGAAAGTGTTGTTATTAATAATGTTAGCGGTGGTTATGAATTGACTATGCCATCACAAGATTTAACTTTAACCATGATTTCTTCTGCTAACTTGATTAAAGTTAACATGAACGCAAATGATGAAGTTGGTGCAACAAAAGCTGATGCATTAACAAACAATGAAGTTTACATTAGATACAACACAAAAGAAATTTATGCAAATCGTTCAGCAGAAAATCTTTACATGCCTGTTGGCGAAGCAATTAAACCTGTTGCAAGCCGTGATGGTTACACATTCAAAGGCTGGGCAACAAGCAAGACTGCAACAGAAGCTGATGTTTTAATTGACAGTGAAGGACAACTTAAAGCAAACTTCACATCTTCAACAGTTGATGGAGCTGTTACATTGTATGCAGTTTGGACAGCAAACACAAACACAAGATTTGTTGTTGAATACTATTTCCAAAATATTGCTGGAAATGGATATGATAAACAAGACAGCTTGACACTTGATGATTTGACTGGACAAACTGATGTTAATATCAATATTGAAACATATAAATCTTATTACACAACTGAAATCAACGGCTTTACATTTGCAAGATACACAACATTAAACAGTGCAAATGGAACAGAAGTTGAAAATGGTTCACTTAATATTGATGGTGATGGTTCAAGAGTTGTAAGAATTTACTTCACAAGAAACACTTACACCTTGACAATCAATAAAGATAATGGTGAAAGCAATTTGACTGTTACTCAACGTCACGGTTCAACTTACTCATTGCCAACAGTGACAAAGACTGGTTACAACTTTAACAGCTGGACAAAGACAAGTGGTGAAGGAACAGTAAGCGAAAACACATTCACATTTGGAATTGGCAATGCTGTGGTTAAGGCTCTTTGGGATGCAAAGATTATCACTGTTACACTTGATAAAGGTGAAGGTGACAGTGTTACAACTGAAACTGTTTATGTTAAATATGACAGCAACATTATCTATAAAGATGCTGGATGTGAAACACCAATTGTTACACCTCCAACAGCAAGCAAACTTGCTTATGATTTCAATGGCTTCTATTATGATGGTAGTTTGGTGATTTCAAGTGTTGGTGCTCTCACCTCTCCTTGGACTTTAAGTGAAGGTCCAACAATCACCTTGACTGCTGAATTTAAGCCACATACTTACACAATCACTTATGAAGGAAATTATGGCAACCCTTCTGTCAGCGACACAGAATACACCTATGTAAGCGAAATTGTGTTTGCAACTGCAACCCGTGATGGTTACACCTTTGGTGGATGGAAAGTTAAAAATGAAGGTGATATTGGAAATTGGGTGGTTGACCAAGTTTACCAAGGCACAATTGATGCTCCATCAAACTTGTATGGAGATATAACTTTGGTTGCTGAGTGGACTGCAACACCATACACCGCAACATTTAACACAAATGGTGGAAGCACAGTTGACCCTATTCCATATGACATTAAATCAACTTTAACAATGCCAACTGTATCAAAAGCTGGATATAAATTCACAGGTTGGACAGTTGATGAAACGGTTGGAAACTGGAACAAAGATGCAACATATCAAATTGGCGAACAAATTAATAACAAATTTGGTAATGTTTCATTTACTGCAAACTGGGCTGAAAGCACAGACACAGAATATCAAGTTCATATCTATTATCAAAACTTAGACAAAGGCTACACAACCTTTGAAACAAGTCAAAGATATGGCACAACAGGGCAGACAATCACAATTGATTATGTAACAAATCCTAATGCTGTAACAATCACAGATTCAAATAAATCTCAAACTTACAGCCGTGATGGTTTCCATGTTGACACCACTCAATCTAACACCCAAAGTGCAACAGTTGGTGCAAACGGCGACACAGTTATCAATGTTTATTTTGCAAGAAATGAATACACATTAACCGTAAATGCTGGTAACGGAATTTCTTCTGTAACACCAAATGGTGCAAAAAGTGTTATCTTTGGACAAGAAGTTGCCATTGATGCAACAGTTCAAGACGGTTACAACTTTGTTAACTGGACTGTGACAAGTGGAACAACTCCAACAACAAAAGATGAAGAAGAATTTATTGCAACAGCAAAATCTCAAACAATTGTTATTGGACTTGGAAATGTTACACTTCTCGCTAATGCAAGCACACAAAGCTACACAATCACCTATGTTAATGGTGAAGAACAAACACCAGCAAGCTATGATGTGACAGACCCTATTAACTTAATGCAAGTGACAAAAACTGGTTACACCTTTGGTGGTTGGGCAGTTTCAAATAATGAAGGTAACTGGACAGAAGAAGTTATCACATCAACAACAATTCCTGCTGGTAAGTGGGGAAATGTTACCTTAACTGCAAAGTGGAATGTTAATACTGTTGAGGTTACACTCAAGGCAAATGACAGTGTTGGTTCAACAAGAATTGACAGTTTGCCAAATGGCGGAAAAGTTTATATCACTTATGATAGTAAAAACATTTATAGCACAAGGGGTGGAGATGCTTATCCTTACACAGTAAATCCTGATAACCTCATTGAAAACTTGAAAGTTACAAGAAATGGTTATGAGTTCTTAGGATGGGCTTTGACTCCTGATGCAACTGCTGATGATTGCATAATTGGAAGCGACGGACTTTTGAAAGAAGTTTGGACAACAAACGGACAAGATGGTTCAGTGCTTTATGCAATTTGGAAAGCAAACACAATTAAAGTTACTTTGAATATTGATGCTGAAACAACCTTAACTGACACAGAAGTTTATGTTGTTTTCGATAAGAATGTCATCTATGCTGACAATACTTTATCCACGACCTATGCTCCTGTTGCAACAAAACCTGGTTACACCTTTGACGGGTTCTATCAAGACGAAACACAAGTTATCAATGCTTCTGGAAAACTTGTAAGCAACTGGACATATAGTTACACTGACACTTCACTTGATGCTAAATTCACTGCAACTTCATACACAATCACTTATGAAGGTGCAAATGGCACACCAAGTGTTAATTCTCAGCCATACACAACAGATAGTTCAGTTACACTTGCAACTGCAACAAGAACTGGTTACACCTTTGCTGGCTGGATTGTTAAAGAAAATGTTGTTGTTGATGGAGTGACAACTTGGACAAAAGATGAACAAATTTCATCTCCTGTTGACACAAGTGAAAGATATGGTGATGTTACTTTGGTTGCAACATGGACTGCAAACACTTACACAATTAAATATGATGCAAATGATGATGCTTTAATTGGAACAGCAACTGGCACAACTCATGACACACCTGCAACTTATGACCAAAATGTTACACTTCAAATGAACGGATATACTTTAACTGGTTACAAGTTTAAAGAATGGAACACACAAGCAGATGGAAATGGAACATCTTACACACAAGGTCAAGCATTAACAAAACCTAACTTCTGCACAGGTGCAAGTGGAAACACTGAATTTACACTCTATGCAATTTGGGAAATTCAATCATATGAATTGACACTTGAAAAAGCAACAGGAATCGCTTCTGTTTCTGCAAAAGAAGTTGCTGGACAAGTGACAAAAGTTGAAGGAAGTGAAAATAAATATACAGTTGTTTATGGAACTGCTGTAACATTAAATTACACACTTGAAAGTGGATATAATTTTGACAAGTGGACAGTTACAACTGGCACTGCAACTATTAGTGATAATGTTTTAACAATGCCTGCTAACAATATCACTGTTACTGCTTATGCAAGAGCTATTGGTTACTACATCAACTATAATGGTAATGGTGGTCGAATCAATGGAGACACATCATATTCTGTAGCTGTTGATTATGCCCAAACAGTAAATATCTATGGTGCTGGCGAAGAAGCAAACACAATTTCAAGAACAGGTTACACATTTGCTGGTTGGAATACTCAAGAAAATGGAAGTGGAACCCCTTATACAGCTGGACAATCATACACACATGAAATAGTTGGAGATTTGACATTGTTTGCACAATGGACAGCACTTAAATATGATGTTATCTATAATGCTGACAATGGTTTAGACGACAGTTACACACAAGTTGATGGTGCAACTTATGATGCAAATTACACATTCCTTGCAAACACAGACACAAATCTTCAATTCAAGAAAACTGGTTATACCTTCCAAGGTTGGTCAACAACACAAGGTGCACCAGAAGTTGAATACAATGCTGGAGATTCAATTGTTTATACAACAGATGAAGATTTGACATTGTATGCTGTTTGGAAGGCTAACAACTATTCAATTGAATACAATGCAAATGACACAAGTGGTTATTACTATGGCTCTGCCGCAGGTTCAACTCCATACACTTCTGCAACTTATGGCCAAGATGTTGAAATCCGTGCATGTGGCTACACTTTAAGTGGTTACACATTTAAAGGATGGAACACACAAGCAGATGGAAATGGAACTTCTTATACACCAGGGCAAGAAGGAGTTAGAAACCTTAAAACAGAAGAAGGGGAGGTTCTCACTCTCTATGCAATCTGGAATGCAAACCCATACACAATCACTGTGAAAGATACAGACACAGGTTCTGCAAATGAAAATAAGATTATAGATGTTCATTATGCTGACATTTTAACAGCGGAAAACTTTATTGACAATGCAAGCACTTACACAAAGACAGGTTACACACTTTCTGGCTTCTTTGTTGAAGGCACAGAAGTTATGTTTGCTGCGGCAGATGGAACACTTGTTGAAAATGTTAAAACAACAACTGACATTATTAAAAATAGACAATATGTTTATGCTAATAACCTTGTTGTTGAAGCAAAATATAATGCAAACCCATATACAGTTAACTTCAATGTTAACGATAGACCTGATGATCCTAATGACCATCCAACAGTTGAAACTCCAAGCAAGACTGTTCATCAAGATGGAACATTTGACGAAGGTAACTTGTGGCCAACACCAGTGAACGAAGGTTATATCTTCTATGGCTGGTCAACAAGAAATGATTACTATATGTATCTTGAAGAAGCATTTAGAACAAATTATTCTAAGTTTGCTGATGCTCTTAATGACACATATCTCTTTACAACTACAATTGAAAGTGAAAATGAAGAGACACAAGAAAAAGAAAATGTTAAAGTTGTATTTATGAAAACTAATGCTCCAAGTGTGGATGAAGCAACTTCAATTGACGAAATTTTGTGGAAAGTTACAGATATTAAAGGTGCGAGTGGCGAAGATGACCATGATTTCATTTTAGGTGATGAAGTTGTTGATGGAACAACATGGACAGATAATACTCTTAACCTTTATGCAATGTGGGTAGGTAAAAACGATATTAAATATACAATTCTTTATCTTAAAGAAGAATTGGTATATAATCAAGATGCAACAGAATTTACAGATATAGATCAATATCCTGATGAAGAAAATATGTTAGCTGTTGGTGACAGTGTTAACTATCAAGATCCTCATGCTACAGAAGAAAATAAAGATGTGCCTAAGTTAACATATAAGGTAGAAAAAATTGATAAACCTGCAAATGCTATGACTGGTGATAATGTCTATAACTATATTGCTTCTCAAAATTATAGAGGTTTTAAATATTATGCTTATGAATATTATCAAGAAACTATAACTGGTGAAGGAAATACTGTAATTTATGTATTCTACACAAGAATAGCTTATGACCTTAACTTGTCAACATCAAAGGGTATTGCAAGTGTTGGTGCAACCATAACAGGAAGCGAAACAGGTGCTGTTACGGAAGTTACTCCTGGAAAAGCTTATAAAGTTAAATATGGCGCAACTGTTACATTGAGTTATGTTAAAAGTGCAGGTTACACATTCAGCACATGGACACAAAATAAAAGTGATGTTGAAAAGGTTTCTGTAAGTGGAAATTCATTCGTTATGAATGCAGTTAACCCTGTTAACTTAACCGCTTATGCAACACCAAATGTTGATACTCAATTTATTGTTGAACATCATTTTGAACAACTTGATGGAACACATAAGCAAAACACAGGCTTAAAGCCAAATGATGTTGAAAAAGGAACAACTGACACATCAATCACAGTTACAGGTTTTGTTGACAACAGTATTACTGGCTTTACTTATGAATCAAGATATGAAACTGGTAAATATGTTGACGGAAGATGGACAAAGGATGAAGACTCTTCACTCAATATTGATGGCGACGGTTCAAAAGTTGTTAGATTGTTCTATTCAAGAAATGATTATGCTTTCACATTTAACAGTAATCAAGCAAATGGTTACAGTGATTTAAGTGTTACTGTTGGAAGTGTAGACCAAGGTGATACTCTTGCAAATATCACTGTTCCTTATGAACAACAAGTAACAATTTCAGTTACTGTTAAAAATGGTTATACTTTTGAAGGATTTATTTCTTCAAACCCTGAACTTATTGCAAATGTAGATAAAGGCAACGAAGGAATTGTCAAAAGCGGTTCTACATACTCTTACACATTCACAATGCCTGCTGACAACTTCACATTTACTGCAAACATTTCAAGAAATACAAACACCGCATTTACAATTAAATACATGTTTGAAAAATTAGACATTCAAGATTTAACTGGACACAACAAATATGAAGAATTGGGTGCACACCCAAGCACAACTGGACATGGAACAACAGAAGATGTTATCACTCTTGCTCATCTTGGAACACTTCCAACCGAAACAGGATTTACATATGTAAACTTTGGTTACTTAGAGGCTGATGGCTCATTCAGTCCTGTTTACATCAGTGGCGAAGGTGACAGCACGGTTTATGTTTACTTTAATCGTAAGACTTACACAGGAACTGTAAATTATCTCTATGGTGCTGGCAGTATCCATGAAAATGATCAAATCAAGGCTTCAACTGTGATTGAAGGAATGAGATTTGGTGAAAGACAACCTGTTTCTGTTGACCCAATCACAGGATACACTGCAAGTGACAATTCAGTTACTGTTGCAATCACAGAAGATAAAGATTTCACATACAACGTTACATTCACACCAAACACTTACGATATCACATGGGATTTTGCTGGTGGACAAGGAAGTGCTGGTGCAGGAAATTACACAATTGAAACTGCAATCACATTACCAACATTAACAAAAGCAGGTTATGTTTTTGGTGGTTACACTGTTGGCCTTGTTGGTGATGGTGAACATAGTTTTGTTGGAAATGAAACATTTAAAGATACTATTGCAGCAGGAAATTATGGCGACATTAAACTTACTGCAATTTGGGGTGAAATTGAAAATAATGTTAAATTTAAGCTCACTAACTTAACATACACTGGTGAGGACGCTGTTCTTAGTGGTAATGAATACACTGCAACTCTTTCTGCAAACAAGGGATATAGTTTACCTGAAACAATTAAGGTTACTATTGGCGGAACAGAACAAACTGTTACTTATGACAAAGAAAGTGGAAAGATAACAATACCTGGCAACCTTGTTGTTGGAGATATTGTGATTACCGCTGACGGTGTTGCAAATAGATATAAAGTTACACTTAACATCAATGATGCAAACTTCTTAAACGGTTCAACAAATGCTGTTACAACCGTTGAAAATGCAAGCATCAACAATGGTATTATTGAGCTTTGGGCTGTTTATAATGGAGATTACAACACTCTTTACACAACAAAAGATGGCAGTGTATCTATTGACCTTGACGCATTCACAAGCGAAACGTTGACAAGAACAGGTTATGATTTCACTGGTGAATGGCTTACTGCAAGATATACCGCAGACAATAAAGCAAGCGATGCTGTTCAAGTTACTGGTGACACTAAGTTTGCTCTTGACGAAGATACAACAGTGCTTTATGCTTACTGGACAACAAAGATTATCACTCTCACATTAACTGAAAACGAAGGCGAAACCGCAACCCATGATAAGGTTTACGTTCGTTATGATGGAAATGGAATTTATAGCGATGAAGATGCAACAAATCTTTGCAACCCAACAGCAACAAAGACTGGCTACACCTTCAATGGTTTCTATAATGCTGATACATTGATTATCACAAGCACAGGAACATTGAATGCTGCTCCTTGGAGAAATGGTGATGCTGACATGACCTTGACAGCTGACTTCGACGCAACACCATACACTATCACATTTGTGGCAGATGGTGGAGCTGATGTTGAAGCAATGCCATACACAATTGAAAGCTTGGAAAGATTACCTTCAACCACAAAGAATGGTTATGATTTCTTAGGCTGGAAACCAACACAAAATGTTGGACCAATAAGTGACGGCTATGCTTGGCTTGCAAGCGAAACTTATGCAGCTGGCACTGCCCTTACTGGTAAATATGGCGATGTTACTTTGGTTGCTCAATGGAATCCAGTTGAATACACAATCACATATAATGCTGGTCAAGTCGATGAACAAAATGTTGGTTCATTCACAGAAGATTACTTAGATAAGACAACTCAAAAATATACAATTGAAAGCACAGAAACAGTTTATCCTGCAAGTGCTGTTGAATTACAAGGTTATAGATTCACAGGCTGGAAAGTTACAAGCGAATCACAAGGCAGTTGGACAAAAGATGCAATAATCACAGCTGATTATGCACTTCTTAACAAGACTGGCAATGTGACCTTGACAGCTCAATGGGAAGCTCAACCAAACACAGTTACAATCAATGTGACAAATGCAACAGCAGATTATGAACAAACTGTTTTGAGTGGCGAAGAATATACAGCAACAATCACTGTAAATGCTGGATATACTTTACCTACGGCTATCACAGTTAAGGTAAATGGAACAGAAATTACACTCACAGAAGATTACACTTATGAACAAGCAACAGGAACAATCACAATTAAAGAGGGTGTTATCAACGGAAATGTTGAAATTACTGGCGCAAGTGTTGCAAACAAATATGATGTTACAATCACAGGACAAAATGGTCACGCACAAGTGAGTGCAACTAACGAAAATGATTACGATTATACAGTAAAATATAATGCAACAACTGGTGTTAACTTCACAGTTTACGCGAAAGCAGATGCTGGTTACAGTGATGTTGAATTTACAGTGACAGCAGGAAGCGCAACAATTGGTGAAGTAACATTTAAAGATGGTGTTTATAGCGCAGAAGTATCTGGCTTTACAGCATCATTCACAATCACAGCAACAACAACTGCAAACACAAATAACGTTATTTACACATTAAATAATGTTCAAAGAGATAGCGGTGCAGACAAAGTTGCAAGTGGTGAAGAATATAAAGGAAAGATTAGTGCAGTTAATGGTTACAGTATTCCGTCCGCAATCACAATCAAGAACGGAACTGAAACATTAGAAGCAAACACACATTACACATATAGTGCAGAGACTGGTGAGTTTACAATCAATGCTGGTGTTATCACATCAACGGTTGAAATCATTGCAACAGGTGTGGCAAACAACTATCAAGTTACCTTCAACTTGAATGACTTTGCTTCAACACAAAATGGTTCAACAAGTGTTGAAAGCGTGGTAGTTGGTGAGCAAAATATTGCAATCTCAAACGGAAGAATTTCTCTTTGGGTTAAATATGGCACTGATTACAACACACTTTATATTGACGAACAAGGTTCAGCAAGTGTTACATTTGATGCTTTTGCAAGTGCAAGTGTAATCACAAGAAAAGGTTATGTATTTGGTGGCTTCTACACTGAACAACTTGCTGTTGGTGCTTCAATAGAAGGCAAAACTGAGGTTAATGGAGATGATACATTTACAACCCCAAATAACACAACAGAAGTTTTCGCTTACTGGACAGCAGGCACAGCAGAATATAAAGTTGAACACTACAAGATGAACTTGCAAGGAAATTATGACAGTGTTACACCAACAACTGAAACATTAAGTGCAACAACTGACACAATGGTAACTCCTGCTGTTAAATCAACCGCTTTAAGCACTGATGAGTTCTATGGTTTCACTGCTCCTGAAACTCAAACAGTTAAGGTTGAAGCAAATGGCTCAACAGTTATCAAATATTACTACACAAGAAATGTTTACACATTATCTCTCACATTGGGTAATGGTGTGAAATCAGTCAGCGCAACTATCTCAAATCCTGTTGCAACAGGTGGTGATGAATTAGGTGAAAATCAATATCATGTTTACTTTGGTGACAGTGTGACAATTGATGCTGTGGCAGAAGAGGGCTACACATTCAAAGGTGTTTGGACAAAGACAGAGTCAGGTTCTCCTGATATCACTGTTGGTCAAGATACAACCGAAGGAACATTCACATTAAATGTTGCTCAAAATGTTGGATATCAAGCAGAAGCAACTGCAAATGAATATGAAGTAACCTTTGATGTAAATGGCGGTAACGCATTAGAAGAAGGACAAGACAAGAAGACTGTTACATATAACCAAAAATATGGTGCACTTCCAACTCCAACAAGAGACGGTTTTGCATTCGGTGGCTGGTATGTTGAAGACCTTGATGATAATGCTCCTGTTGAAGGAAAAACATTAATCACAAGCGAAACAATTGTTTCAATCACTGGACCACAAACACTTTATGCTTATTGGACAGTTAATAATTATGACTTGACAGTTATCTATAAGTATGCTGACCAAGAAAAACCAGCAGCTGAAACTTTGGTTGTTAGCATGGCTTATGGTGCTGAAATCACAGAAGCAACCTTACAAATTCAAAAAATTGAAGGTTACTCACATGATTATGTTGTTGGCGGAGGTATTTCACTTCCAACAACTATGCCAGTTGGTGGATTGACTGTTACAGTCACATACACACCAAATGAACATAAAATCATATTAGTTCCAAATTATCCAGATTCTGCTTCTGCAAGCGAACCTGAAAATGTTGAAATTCCAACTGTTTACAATCAAAACATAGCAATCACAACAATTAAAACTCTTGGTTGGACAGTTGCTGGATACACATTCCAAGGCTGGAAAGCAGCTGACGGACAAACTTATGCTGATGGTTACACATTTGCTCCATGGAATATTGATGCAGATTTGACTCTTGAAGCACAATGGCAAGCAAATACCGACACTACATTCACAGTTAACATCCACATGATGGGAACTGATGGAGAATATGATGTTGTTGAAACCCCAATGACTGGAACAACAGACAGCAAGATTGTATTCACATCAAATGAAACAACTCTCACAATCAATGGAACTTCTTACACATATCCAGGAATGAAATTCAATAGTGAAAAATCAACTGTAATCACAACTGAAATCTATATTTCTGGAAATGGTGACACTGAGTTTGATGTTTACTTCGATAGAATGCAATTCACATTGACCTTAAATAAAGGAACTGGAATTGGCAGTGTAAGCATGACACCAGACCCAGTTGAAGGAAAATATTATTACGGACAAGAAGTTACAATCAATGCAGTTGTCAGTGAAGGTTACACATGGTCAACATGGAATGTTGCTGATGGTATTGCTCCAACAACAAAAGACCAAACAGGATTTGTTGGAACAACTCAAAATCAAACAATCATTATTGGTCTTGGAGATGTAACTTTACAGGCCGAGGCAACCATTAATTCTTACAAACTCTTTATTGACCCTAATGGTGGTAATTATGCCGGAATTGATGATGTTGATGAAACATCAGGTTTACAATATGTTGAAATGCCATATATGTCAACATATACTTTAAACAGACCTTCAAAAGATGGCTTTGACTTTGCTGGTTGGGCTCTTAAAGAAGGCAGCAAAGGAAATGTTGAATATGATGCCGAAACTGGCTGGGTATATACCTTTGGCGCAGGTGATGGCACAGTGATTGCTCAGTGGTCTGCAAATAGATATGAAGTTGTTATCAACCTTAATGACTTCTATAATGACAACGGAACAACCACAGCAGAAACTACCTTAACAACCTTACCAAATGGCACTGAACTTAGCATTGTTGATGGCAAGATAACTCTTTACGCAACTTATGGACAAAAATATGACAAACTCTATATAAGCACTTCAAGTGATGAATATGTTTCAATTGCAGACTTCACTATAGACACTTTGACAAGAGATGGTTACACATTTGTTAACTTTACTGACAGTCAAGGTAACCCTGTTACAGCTGATACAACTTGTGACGAAACATCAAGTGTTGAAATAAAAGCAAACTGGCAAGCAAAAGTTTACGACTTAACTGTTAATGTAAATAAAGCTGGAAAAGTTTCAGTTGCTGTTACTGGTGCAGCAGAAGAAGAGGGAGTTTACAAGGTAACATTCGACACTGAAATCACTCTCACTGCAACTCCAAGCGAAGGATATCACTTTGTTAACTACACTGCAACAAGTGAACTTTCACAAAATGCAACATATAAGTTTAGATACACAAATGTTGGACCTATGACAATTACTGCCAACGTTGCAAATAACACATACACAATCACATACAACAATAACGGCGGTTCCGGAACAATTGACCCAACAGATGCAACTTATGATGAAAATGTTACATTGTCAAGTGGTAAAGGATTTGTTAAGGCAGGCTACACACTTACTGGCTGGGCTTATGAAGAAGAAACTTATGAGCCAAGTGAAGAAGGTATATTCAACTTCACAAGTGTCAATGGTGGTTCAGTTGAACTTAGGGCAATCTGGACAGCAAACACATATAATGTTAACTTTGTAACAAACGGCGGAACAGATATGAACCCAATGAATGGTGTTACTTATGATGTTCCAACAATGATAACAGAAAGCACAACAAAAGCTGGTTACAACTTCTTAGGCTACGCATTAACAAATGGCACAAGTGCAGAAGTGACAACAGTTACTGACGAAGATATCCAAGGTGCATCTTGCGCAGACTTAACTGAATACCTTGTTCAATTAGGTGAAGGCGGAATTTACTTATATGATGAAAATTATTATGTGTTCAACCTTGCTGAAACTAATGGAGCAACAGTTCCAGTTTATGCAATTTGGACACCAGGAAAGGCTGATTATAAAGTTGAATACTATCTTGAAGGGCTCACAGATAATGATTGGATTTTGGATACTGTTTTTGAGGAAGAAGGTATCACATTCACTCCAAATTCAACAACAATCAATGGAAATACAGAATCATTAGTTACTATTGACGAAACTAAGACTTACACAGGCTTCACACTTGATAAATCTGTTGCAGGAACAAAGACAAGTGGTGAAGTTGCTGGTGATGGTTCTCTTACACTCAGATTGTATTACAGAAGAAACACATACAGTGTTAATATTATCATTCCAGATTTGAGTGATGCTGAAAGAGGTGAAACTGGAATAACAGGTGTTAACAGTGTTGACACAACTGGAACATATAAAGTTGAAAATAGATTCAAGTTCAACACAGAAGTAACTGTTTCCGCTGATATTAAAGCTGGATACACCTTCAACAATTATACTGTTACTGATGGCGAAGTTTACACAACAGGTGCAAGCTACACATTCACAATTAAAAATGACACTGAAATCACAATCAACCTTACTCGTGGAACATTTAATTACACAATCAACTACAAGTTCCAAAACCTTGAAGGAACAGCTTATGTTGATGATGAAAACTATGAATCAACCACATTAAGTGGACTTGTTGACAGCAAAGTGCTTTACAGTGACATTGCTGGAAAGATTGTTGAAGTTCCTGGATTCCTTTATGCAGGTTTCACAGAAAATGTAACTGTTACAAGTGATGGCTTAGCAGAAGTTAATATCAATTATGATAGAGATTTCTTTGAAATTACATTGCAAACAACCACTGGTGTTGCAAGTTTAACTGCAACAGGTGACTATTGCACACCAAATGGAACAACAGAAGGAACAACAACTTATAGAGTTAAATTTGATTCAAGCGTGACACTTAATTATGTTCTTAACGCAGGTTATGCATTCAAGTCTTGGAGTGAAACTCTTGTTCAAGTTGGAACAGACGCTGATGACAATGACTTGACCGGCTTTGGAACATTGACAATGCCAGCTGATGACCTTAACATTGTTGTTAACACAACTCCTGTTATTGTTGACTTCACATTAAATTACTTAGGTGAAGCATTCAAAGATTACGACCCAGAAAGTGGCAACTTTGATGTGTTCACAGTAAGCCTTGGAACTGAAACAAAACAAGGTTACACAGACACTGAAATTGATGACATTAGAGATTATAATCCAAAAGATTTTGATGGATTTACTCGTGCAACATTTGAAAGTGGCAAAAAGATTTCTGGTGACGGAACAACTGTTATCAATGTTTACTACACAAGAAACGACATTAACATTACTGTTGATTTAACAGAAGGAGTTGAGAGCATAACTTTAAATGTTAACGAAACAGATTACACATTAACAAAAGAATTTACTGCTGATGAAAGCATATCTATTAAGTATGAAGCAAAAGTTTATGTTTCATATACTCTTACTGATGATGCTGGATATAAATTTGTAAGCTTCAATGGTGTTCAAGTTAATGCAGATGAAAGCGAAAATTACTTCACTGTTCCAAAAGATGCATTCACACTTTCAATCACAACTGAACCTAACGAATTTACAATCACATTCCAAGGAAATAACGGAACTTACACACCAAGTGAACCTGAACAAGACAATACTTACTACACACAAACTGGCGTTAAGTTTAACCGTGAAGTTACACTTATAGCAAACGAGTTCACAAGAGCTGGTTACGAATTCTTGGGCTGGGCAACATCACAAGAAAATGCTGATTCAAGAACTGTTGAATATACTGATGGTGAATCATTCATGTTCGACAATGCAGAAAATATGACTCTTTATGCTGTTTGGGGAAATAACACATACACAATCACCTATAATGGTAATGGCGGCTACATTGAACAAGAAGAAGGTGACCCAATTGTAACTTATCCTCATGGTGAAGAAGTTAACTATGATGAAGAGATCACACTTCTTGAAAATAGATTTGATAGAACTGGCTTCACATTTGTTGGTTGGTCAAGAAGTGATAAGACTCTTGACACAACAGGACTCACAAACAGCGATGGCACTTGGACTGCAATTAACCTTACAACAAAAGCAAACGAAAATGTTGTGCTTTATGCTTGGTGGGAAGAAAACACTTATACTCTTAAATACAACAGCAACTACTCACAATATAGCGACAACGAAGATGTTGAAATTGAAGATAAGGTTTACACTTACACAGAAAAATTCAACGCACTTGCACATAGTGATGAAAAACTTAACTTTGCATTAACAGGTTACACATTTGCTGGCTGGAACAGAAAACCAGATGGCACAGGTGACAGTGTTAACGCAGGAGAAGAACTTGAATCACTTACTGCAAAAGATAACGACACAGTTGTTCTCTATGCAATTTGGGAAGCAAACGAGTACACAATTGTGTTTGACGGCAATGGTGCAACAAGTGGAAATATGGACTCTGTAACTGCAACATATGACACACCTTATGCAATTGCAGCAAACGGATTTAATAAGACTGCTTATGACTTCAATGGTTGGAGTTTGAGTAATGACAATGTTTCAGTTGTTAAAAATGTTGACAGCTTAGATGAAATCACAACAAGCGGAATTTACTACTTGACAACAACAGGAACATACTATGTTTACAACTTAGCAACTGGCGAAACTGATGACACATCAAAGACAATTTATGTGGCATGGCTTGCTCATACTTACACAATCACTTATATGGCAAACGGCGGAACTTTTGACGAAATCTTAACAGCTGAAAGCACTTATGAAAAGACCTTCACAATTGAGGATACAGTGACATTTGTTTCTGGTGATGAGCTTACTCTTGAAGGTTACACGCTTGTTGGTTATTCACTTTCAAACATCAATGGTAACTGGACTGATAAGTTTAGTGGTGATATCACTTTAAGTGCAACACCAAGTGTTACAGGTGTTTACGGAAATGTTACTTTAACCGCAATTTGGAGAATTAATTCTTACAATCTCACAATCACATATAAGTATGGCGCAAACGGAAATGATAAAGATGAAACAGAAGCTTATGACGAGTTCACAAGCCAAGTTGAATTTAATGCTTCATATAATCAACCATCTCCAAGCATTAATGGATATACTGCTGACCAACTTACTGTTTCTGGAACAATGCCTGCTCATGATGTTGAGGTTGAAGTTCTTTACACAGCTAATGTTTACACATTAACCTTTAACTATATGGACACAACTGGAACAGGTGATGTTGACAAGTTTGAATACGATAAAGTTAAAGTTAAATATGATGCTAAATACGAAACAGCTTACGTTGAAGGACAAGAAGGCAAACCAGTTGGACTTGGTGCTCCAACAAGAGAAGGATACACCTTTGCTGGTTGGTATACTGACAGCAAGTATAGCGCTGGAACATTGATTACAGATGATGATGTTGTTTCAATTTTGAGAGATACAGAAATCTTTGCAAGATGGACTCCAAATGCTGACACAGCATACACAGTTGAATATTACTTTGAAAGCCTTGACAGTGCTGAAAACTTTGAAATTGATGCATCTTACACAAAGACTGGCACAGGAACAACAGACACTGCAATCACTGAAACAATGGTTAAAACCTTAACAAGCGGACAATGGCCAACAAAGACAGGCTTCACATACAGCCGTAACAGTTTGAACAACACCACAATTAATGCTGATGGTTCAACTGTTGTTAAAGTTTACTATTCAAGAGATTATAACACTTTAACTCTCAATTCAACTGATGGAATAGACTCCTTTGTTGCATCTGCAAATAAAGTGGCAGAAGGACAACAAGATACTTTCTACATCACAGGCTCTGGCAACACTTACCGTGTAAGATATGGCAGTGAAATTAAACTTACTTACACAATAAGCGACAAAGGGTATAGATTTGTTAATTACACTGCAACAGGAATTGATGCTGAACAAGACATTGATGACAACGGTGTGTTCACAATGGTTGACAGCAACATCCAAATCACTGCAAACGCAGAAGCAAAAGAATTTACAATTATCTTCCATAAGAATGATGGTGCTAAGCCAGAAGAAACCACAACTCAAACTGCAACTTATAGGGAAACAGTTAAATTAAATAACAACACCTTTGAACGTGCTGGTTATGGTTTTGCAGGTTGGGCAAGAAGTCCAGAATCAACCGAAGTTGCTTATGCAAATGGTGCTGATTTCACACTTAGCTCAAATTATGCAACCGAATATAACTTATATGCAATCTGGACAGCGGATGCAATAAGCTTTACTATTGATGCTGGCACAGGAATTATCAAGGAAAATATTGTTCTTAAAGTTAACGGTGAAGTTAAAGATGTTAACACTGCAACTTTGAGATATGAAGACAATGTTGAAATTGATGTTTCAGGTGCAATTAAGAATGGTTATGATTTTGAATCAATTGTCAATGGTGCAACAACAATTAGAGAAATGACATACTCATTTGTTTTGACAGAAACAACTGTTCTTAAAGTTAATGCAACCCCAAGAAATGACTCACAATTTAAAGTTGTGTTTGCTCAAAGAAATATTGAAGATACCGCTTATGTTGAAACAGAATCTCAAATTGTAAGTGGTGCAACAACTGATAAGGTTGTTACAAGAGTTTACTTAGATGAATTTATTTCAAATATTGACACTAAGTTTGCTGGTTTCTTCTACACAAGCTTCTCTAACAGCTTGACAGAAGGTGAACAAGTATTCACAATTATCTATAACAAAGAAATCACTGAGGAAGATGAAGAAGGTTCTTACACAACTGTTTATATCTTATATAACAGATATCACTATGGTATGAGCTTAAATGCAACAACTGGATATTCAACATTCACTGCTGACGGCACAGTTGACGGCACAGTTAACTACTATGATGCAGATGGCGAATACCGTGTTGACTTTGGTGCAGAAGTAAGAATTTATCTTGATTTGAACCCTGGTTATAGCCTTGAAGGATTCAGCATTAAAGCTATTGAGGCAACCGGTTCTAAGGATGGCACAGAAGAAACAGTTCTTGGCGAAGAACATGACCTTACATTTAATGAAGATGAAAATGCTTACTATTTGGATGACACAAAACTCTTCACATTCATTTACAATGATGCTGGTTACTATGTTCTTTCAGTTATGCCATATTATGACCTTGAAATCACTGCAAACATCACAGCAAATGAATATGAAGTAAGATATTATAGATACTGGAACACTGCTGATGTAACTTATGACCCAGATACTGTTACATTCAACACTCCATATTCAATCAAGAACATTAATAAATTCCCAGACTTTAATAAATCAGGTTGGGATTTCGCTGGTTGGGCAACAAGCAAAGTTGATGCTGACCAAAAGACTGTAACTTACAGAGCAGAAGACTTTGTTGACGAAAATGACCTTTCAATTGGTAATTACACATTTGATCATGACCTTGAACTTTATGCAGTTTGGACACAAGGAAATTCTTCATATAAGATTGAATACTATCTCGAAGAATTAAATGGTGATTACAATATTGACAGCGAAAGAACAAAGAACTTATCTGGTTTAACAGACAGCACAGTTACAACAACTGATTATGAAGTTTCAATCACTGGTTATGTTATCAACAGAGAATTGTCAACAACAAGCGGAACTGTTACTGCTGACGGACAATTAACACTTAAACTTTATTACGAAAGAATTAATTATAAGTTAACAATCAACGGAAACAACAGATTTACTTCACTTGGTCTTGTTGCAAGTAAAAATGTAACAAACGAAAACTTTGATGAAGAAACTTGTGTTTACACCGCTGATGTAACTTATGGTGCAACTGTAACTCTTACTTATGAAACTGTTCCAGGCTACACATTTGCAAGCTGGAATGTAACTTCTGGCTCGGCTGACATTGAAGGCAACACATTAACAATGCCAGCAGACAATGTTGTTGTTTCAGTTGTTGAAAAACCTGAAACTTACACATTGACATTTGAAGCTAACGGCGGACATGTTGAAGGTGAAGAAGAAACAACTTCTTATGAACAACAATTTGAATACATGTCAAGTGCAAACTTAACAGCAAACAAGTTTGTTAAAGATGGTTACACATTTAAGAACTGGACAATCAATGGAAAAACATATCAAGATAATGAACTCTTTACTTACAACTTTACTGAAAATGTAACAGCAACTGCTGAGTGGACACCAAACACAAACACTGCTTACAAGATTATTGTTCACATTCAAAACTTAAACGGTGAAGGTTACACATCTTCAACTGCTGCTGACATGACTGGAACAACAGGTGCCACAATCACACAAGACAATGCTAAGACTGCATTAATTAACAAGTTAACAGAACTTGGCATAACAATAACTCGTGGTGAAGAAGGTTTCAACTTTGTTAGATTTGAAGAAGATGATTTAACAATCAACGGCAATGGAACAACAGTTGTTAATGCATACTTTGACAGAAAGATTTTGACAAATGAATTTAGAATTGACAGTGAAGGTGTTGAAAAGATTGTTGTTAACTACTTCTCTATTGAAGACAAGCAAGAACATACATTTGAATACACAACAGGTGCTGAAAATAAGACTATTAAAGTTGCATTTGGACAAGAGTTCACAATTCAACCTATCTTTGAGGCTGGTTATGAATTTGATTTGATTGCTCGTTACTTTGGCGAAGATGTTGACTTTACTTGGAACCATGAAGACCTTGGTGCTGGCCAAGATACCAACACTTTAACAACTTCAAGTGGAATTAATGATAATGCAATCTATGCAGTTACTGCAAAGAGATTGTCATACACAATCACTTATCATGAAAACTTCTTGGAAACAGGAACTGGCACAGATACTCAAACAGTAACTTATCTTGATGCATTCAGTTTAAGAACTCCATTCAGCCATGCTGGATATAACTTCTTGGGCTGGGCAGAAGAGGAAGATGGTGCAAAAGTTTATGAGCCAACACAAAGCTTTAATAACTATACTTGGACAGATAACATTGATCTTTATGGTGTTTGGGAAGCTATCACTTACACAATCAAATATAATCCATATCAAGCAAGTGAAGGCGAAATGATGGAAGACACAGCTGTAACTTATGATGTTATCACTGCTCTTTCAAACAATGTATTCACATATCTTGGACACAACTTTGTTGGCTGGTCATTATCTGCTGGTGGTGAAAATGTTGTTCAAACAGTTGCCACAAAAGCAGAAATTGTAAACCCAGGCTACTATTATTGCGAAGAAGATTCAACTTACTATGTTTATAATGTTACTGTTACTGATAAAGATGTTATCACACTTTCTCCTGTATGGGAGGCTAACACTTATAAAGTTATCCTTCACAGCAACACAGAAGCTGATTTAACAAGTGACATTGGCGACTTTGAATATGGTGTTGAAGGAAAGATTCCTGCATTCAACACACTCAGCTGGACAAATGAAGGATATGACTTCAATGGCTGGTATTACATGAATGGCGATGATAAGGTTCTTCTTGGTGAAGGAGTTGGTGCTGACAAAGAAGTGACATTCATGAACTTAACCCTTAATGATAATGCAACTGTTGACCTCTATGTAAATTGGGTTAAAGGTTTAACAACATATAAAGCAATTATTTTGAAACAGATGCTTAATGAGGAGTACGATTCAACAGATCCTGAAAATTATATCTTGTTCAGTTCTTCATTAAATGCAATCACTGGTGACTTTGTTACTGCTAAATATGTTTACGACACTTACATTGTTGAAAGTGAATATGCTGAAATTACAGGCTTCACTTATGACGCTGAAAGAAATGCAGAAGAATCATTCGAAATCAAAGGTGATGGTTCGACAACTGTTTACATTTACTACACAAGAAACACTTATACTCTTAACATAACTCTTGGAACAGGTATTGAAAGTGCAGAAGCAATTATTGCAGACACAAATTACAGCTTTGCAGGACAAGATGGAAATGTTATGAAATATAATATTTACTATCAAGGTCAAGTTTCAATGACTGCAACTGCAAAACAAGGCTATCAAGATGTTCCTCCAACCTTCGTTTCAAACACAAGTGATGTTGAAATTGAAGAAGGAAACTTAATTACAATGCCTGCAAAGGATGTGTTTGTAACAGTTTCTGCTGAACCTGATAAAGACACAGTTTATGGAATTGAGGTTTACCTTGCTGACGCAACTGGTGGCTATGAAGATACAACAACTTTGAAGACCACTGGCACAGGAACAACTGATGAAGCAATCGACCTTTCAACAGCACAAGGAATTGCAAACAGCACATTTACAGACGAACTTGTTGGATACACATATACTAGATATGAATTTGCAAACAGCGTTTCAACAATCGCTGGTGATGGCTCATCAATTATCAAACTTTACTATCAAAGAGTGCCATACAGAGTTACATTCTCATCAAGCTTAACCAATGGCGCACAAATTCCTGAACAACAATCTGTTATTCATGGAACAGAAGTTGAAGTTGTCTTTGTTATAAATCAAGGATACAACTTGCCAACCGAAAACAGATTTAAAGTTACAAGTGGTGAAAGTGATTACTCTCTTGAACTTCAAGTTGAAGAAAGCGAAACACCAGAAGGACTTAAACAATACACAGTGACATTCACAATGCCAACAAGCAACATCAACATCAATATCAATGTTGCTGCAAACACTGACACTAAGTATACTGTAATTTATAAGTTTGAAAGTGTTAAGAACTTAAACACTTATGATGAAGCTCTTAATGAGACTCATGACTTTACAGGAACAACAGGTGAAGTTATAACAAAAGATATGATTGGACTTGGCGAAGAATTTGTTGCTCCAACAGGATTTATTCTCAGCCACACAAGCATTGATGACCTTGCTCTCACAATTGGTGGAGATGGAAAGACTGTTGTTGAAGTGTTCTTCCTTAGACTTAGACAAAATCTTAAAGTTGAACTTCATGATGATAATCAAGGTATTGACGGAGATGTTGTTGTTAAGGTTGAAGGTGTTGAAGTTCCAACAATGCAAACAAGAGAGTGGACCATTGCTTATGAACAAAAGGTTGAACTCACCTTTAACATGAAGAGTGGTTACACCTTTGATGGCTTTGTTGTGAGTGGAAATGTTAAGGATAAGACCGAAGATGTTTCTAACCGCAAACTCACCTTTACAACTGATGTTGAAGATGTCAATGTTTCAATCACTTTAACTGCAAGAAATTCTAAATACACAGTGAGATACTTCTTACAGAAAGTTGTTGATATTGACAATTACTATGATCAAGACCCTGCAAACTATGATGTTCTCAACTGGGCTGTTGAACAAACTGCTCCAACAAACACCCACTTGACAACTGAAAACATCACAACTCAATTTATCACAAATATTGAATCTCTCAGTGGATACAATAGTGTTAAGGATAAATTTATTGGTTACGATTTAACCGATGATGTGTTCACAACAGGTGGTGGTTGGATAAGTGCAACCGTTAACAGCACAGACGACATCACAGATTGGATTTATGTTGACGGCAACGGAACAACAGTAATCAATCTTTACATCAACAGGCTTATTGTTAATGTTGATATCAATGTTGACGATGACACACATATTGGAAATGTTGATGGTGAAAAAGATTATGTTTATGGTGATGTTGTTACCATGACAGCAAACACAAACCCAGGTTATATCTTTGATTACTTAATGTTTAACGACACAAGACTTGACAAAGATTCACCTAACTTGAAGGTTGTTGACAATGATGACAACACTCAAACAATAACTTACACATTCACAATCACAGAAGACACAATTGCTGAAAATGGTGGAATTGATATTCAAGTTTACAGCACATTTGGAACTGCAAAATACACCATTGAACTTTATAAGCAAGTTCTTGATAACTCATTAAATATTGTGTTTGGTGAACCTGAAAAGATTGAACTTACAGGAACAACTGAAAGTGCAATCAACTATGAAGAATATACAACCGCACCAGCAGGATACACTTATGAGGTTGAAAGAACTGATGCTGATGAAATAATCAAAGGTGACGGAACAAGCATTGTTAAACTTTACTTCATGCTTAATGCGATAACATTCCATTTGACCTATGGTGAAGGTGTAACAAATGTTCAAGTTTACAGCACATTTGGAAGTGTTGCTCAAAGTGAAGTTGTTGACAATGTTTACACATACACTGTTTCTTATACTGACACAATTTACTTTGAAGTTGAGCTTGAAGTTGGTTACGACTTTGATGGTATTGGCTTGTTAGTTGACGGCGAATATGAAATTCAAGATAACTCTGCAAATCCTGAATACAGAATGGTTATTCCTGCGGAAGAATTTAATATTCAAGCAAAAGCTTCAAGAAGATTAGTTTATGTTTACTATTTCACAGACACATCATCATCTTCTTATGCAGATTTCAGTATGTATAAATATGGTGCCACTGCAACACTTAAACCAAACACATTCACAAAAGATGGTGCAACCTTCATGGGTTGGGCAACAACAACTGACAAGGCAAACCAAGGTGTTGTTGACTACGAAGATGGTGCAACCTTCACAATTACTGGCAATGTTAACTTGTATGCTGTTTGGGCAGAAAGTGGCGGAAGCAACTGGTGGATTTGGATTATAATTGCCTTTGCAATCATACTTGTAATAGTAATAATAATTATTATTATAGTTGTGGTTAAGAAGAAAAAAGAAAAGGATAAGATCCGCGCGAAATAATAACAAAAAGACTTAGCAAATGCTAAGTCTTTTTTGTTTGTTTAAGGGATAAAATAGAAAAAAATTAATTTTAAAAATTTGAATTTTATTTGGTAATTTTTGTTATTTGTTATAAAATAATTAAAGGAGGATTTTATGAAAATTAATGTTGTTCAATATGGTTGTGGCAAAATGAGCAAATACACAATGCGTTATGCCATGGAAAAAGGTTGCAAAATTGTTGCTGCTTTTGATTGTGATGAAAATAAGATTGGAAAAGATATTGGAGATATAATTGAAGACGGCAAGACTTATAAAGTTAAAGTGCAAGATTCCAAAAATTTTGAGAAGTATATCTCATCTCACACCGTGGACATTGTGATTGTGACAACCATGTCATATATCAAAGATATGTATGAACCACTTTTAATTTGTGCAAAGTGTGGAGTAAATGCAATAACAACTGCCGAAGAAGCATTTTTCCCACAAAACAGCAGTCCAAAAACATACAAGATGATTGATGATTTGGCTGTGGAAAACAACTGCACAATTTGTGGAAGTGGTTACCAAGATGTTTTTTGGGGAAATTTAATCAGTGTGCTTGCTGGGGCAACTCAAAAAATAACAAAAATTAAGGGTTCAAGTTCTTATAATGTTGAAGATTATGGCATTGCACTTGCAAAGGCACATGGGGCAGGGCTTTCACTTGAAGATTTTGAAAAAGAAGTTGCTTCTGCTGATAATATTTCTAATGTTGAACGCAAAAAACTTATTCAAAAGGGTGAGTTTGTTCCAAGTTATATGTGGAATGTTAATGGTTGGCTTTGCAGCAAACTTGGGCTTACTGTGGTTAATCAAACTCAAAAATGCATTCCGCATGTTGCAAAAGAGGACTTATACAGTTCAACTTTAAATATGACAATTCCAAAAGGTTATGCAACTGGCATGAGTGCAATTGTAACCACTGAAACAAAAGAAGGGATTGTTATCGAAAGTGAATGCATTGGCAAGGTGTATGATAAAACTGAGTGCGATAAAAACGATTGGACAATCATGGGTGAACCAAACACCAGAGTTGTGATTGAAAGACCAAGCACTGTGGAACTTACTTGCGCAACAGTTGTCAACAGGATTCCAGAAGTTATCATGGCACCAGCTGGATATTTCACAACAGATTTAATGCCAGAAAATTTTTATAAGTTTGGCAAACTTGACGATTATCTTTTTGAAGTTGAAGAAGATGAATGTTGCTGTCACGATGACTGTCATTGTCACGAACATGAAGAATGTGACTGCGGAGATAAAAAACATTCAAAAAAATAAAAATTAAAAGTAAGATTTAATCTTACTTTTTTGTAAATAAAAAATTTAAAGGAGAGATATGAACAAAGGATTTTTGGTCACCTTTGAGGGCGGTGAAGGATGTGGCAAAAGCACACAAATTAAATTGTTTATAAAATTTTTGGAAGAACAAAAATTGAACTTTATTTTGTCACGTGAGCCAGGTGGCTGTGTGCTTGGTGAAAAGATAAGAGCAATTCTTTTGCATTCAAAAGAAGACATGAGTGCTTTGAGTGAGTTTTTTCTTTTTTGCGCAAACAGGGCTGAACATGTGAAGGAAGTTATTAAACCTGCTCTTGAAGAAGGAAAAATTGTTGTGATTGATAGATATTACGATTCTTCTTTGGCATATCAAGGTTATGCAGGTAATTTGGATATTAAAAAATTAAAAAACATAACTGCTTTTGCAACAGACAATGTTGTGCCAGATTTAACTTTTCTTCTTGACATAAGTTATGAGGAGGGTTTTGGAAGAAAGGCGAAAGATGAAAACTTAAAAAATCTGGATAGAATTGAGCAAAGAGATAGGGCATATCATGAAAAAGTAAGACAAGGATATTTAAAACTTGCAAAAGAAGAACCAAATCGTTTTGTGGTTATTGACGCATCTAAAAGCCTTGAAGAAATACACGAAGAAATTATTAAAATATTCTTAAAAAGAATAAAAAAATAAATAATTAAAAAATAAATAAAAATATTTTAAATAAAATTAAAATAAATTTATGAAAATATTGTATATTCGTGTTAAAAAATATATGAAAAAATAAAATATAAATTAAAAAACACATTAATTAATTTTAATGTGTTTTATTTTTTATTCAAAAAATTCTTTTGGATATTCCACTGTGGCATTAAGTTTTTCCTTGTTATGATGTAAGCTTAAAGCCATAAAGTTTTTGCTTGGAACTTTGAAAGGTGAATTGATACCCAAATCTTTTGACGGTGAAAAACCAAATTTTGGATAATATTTTTCACTCCCAAGAACCACCACATAATTGTAGCCAAGTTCTTTTGCAATTTTAAGGCCCTGCCTAATTAATAATGTTCCAAGGCGCCTATGTTGATATTTTGGAAGAACAGCAAGTGGGGCGAGGGATAAGCCTTTTTCTTTGCCAATCTTGTTTTTTGTGAACATAATGTATGCAACAATTTCTCCTTCTTCTTCACAAACAAGGGAAAGTTCGTTGATGTATGCTTCACTTTTTCTTAAATTATTGACAAGGTTCTGTTCATTTCCATCACTATGTTCAGCCAATGAAAAGGCAATTTTTATTACATCATAAATTTGTTTAAAATCTTCCTCTTTTTCTTTTCTAATCTTCATGCTTCCCTTCTATTACAAACCAAAAAGCATGAAAAGTGCAAACATGATTTGAGCAAGATAATATGCAATATGGTTGATGTAGATGAATATTTTTTGGTCTTTTCCACCAAAGTATTGCATTGAAAGAATTAAATCTGAGAATAAGAATACCAACATACCTGCTGCAAATATCCAGAAGATTGGGTTGTATATTGCAACAAAAACTGAATAGAAGAACATAAATGTTAAGATAATGCTGTATCCAATAACTGCCCATTTAACTTTTCCAAAATCCATTCCCATTTTCTTTGATGAAAATAATATTACAAGAGTCATCAAAACTGCAAGCAAAAGTGCAACAGGAATTGCCCATGCAACACTTGCTTGGTTAGATTCAAGATTAATTAAAAGTGTTGCCACAAAGTAGAAAACATGTCCAACTGCGAAGGATGCTGTTCCAGAAAGGAAAAGTGCATCATTTTTTTCAGGATACATAACTTTGAGGTCAAGAATAATGTCGCCTGCAAGTCCGCAAATTAAACCAACCAAAATTAAAATTCCAATTGTTGAAAAACCATTAAGTTTTAATGCAATTATGCCTGAAAATATAAAACATAGAGAAGCCAAGGTTTTAAGTGTTAAAGAGTAAAAAGTTGCTTTTTGACTTCTAAACACACAAAAGACTATGCAAAAAATCATTGATAAAACTGCAAAAATTATACTTCCTATCATACTTCCTCCTAATCTTCATAAAAATTCAAAACATCTTGATATACTTCGTCTTTGTTGAGTTCGTTGAGAAGTTCATGTCTGCATTCTGGGTAAATTTTACATCTTGAATCAATATTGTTACTTAAATATAATTTGTTTAACTTAACAACTTGTTTTCCACATGAACCAACTGGGTCTTTTGCACCTGCAATCAAGAAGATTTTCTTGTTGCCTATTTTGTTGATTCCTTTGTTAACTTTTTTCATGTTTGTTAACATGCTTTTATAGAAACCAAATGGGAAATTTCCACCACAATATTCATCTTCTTTATATCTTTTGATTACTTCATTGTCTCTTGAAAGCCAGTTGCCATGTTCAAAGCCTTTGCCATATTTTTTAATGCTCATTTTTTCAACAAGTCCGGCATTTGAATTGTCGTTTTTGAAAAGGGAAATAAGTTTTGCAAATGAGCCACCTGATTTCATTATTCCACTTGAACCATTTGCCGTTCCACAAAGCACACATTTTTCAACTATATCTGTGTTTTGGATGATTGATTGACACACCATTGAACCATATGAATGCCCAAAGAGATAAACTGGGAGGTTGTAGGCATCTTTGATTTTTTCTATCATAACAATTTCATCTTGCACAGTTTCTTGATATATATCATTTTCACCAAACCCAAACTTTTTATCTATTGCTGTGTGGCCATGACCTCTTAAATCGTTTGCAATAACAATGTAGCCATGTTGATTTAAGAAGGTTGCAAATTCTTCATATCTGCCTGCGTGTTCTTGCATTCCATGCACAATAAGCACAACCGCTTTTGCATTTTGAATTTTATCATAAACATAACTATAAAGTTTTAAATGGTGATAACCTTCAACCAGCAAAACATCATAAGGTTCTTCTTGTTTAATTTCCTTTGGAGTCTCTTCCTTTTTGCTTGATTTTGAAGTTTTTGCTTTTGTGATTGCTCTTGGTTTTGTAGCCTTTTTTTCACTTGATTTTGCAGCTTTCTTTGTTGCCACTTTTTTAGGGGTTTCTTTTTCTTCTTGCTTTGTTTCTTCTTTCAAGTCTTCTTGTTTTTCTTCAACAACTTTTTTATTTTTTTTGTTATCGGTTTTTTTTGCGGCTGTTTTTGAAGTTTTAGCCTTTGAAGCCTTTTTCTCCTCTGCTGCCATAGTTACATTTTCAGCAGTATTCAATGTTTCAACATTTTCCTTGTTTTCAACTATAATCTCTGCTTTTTCTTCTACCTTTTTGGTTGTTTTCTTTGCTGTCGTTTTTGGCTCAGCCTTCATGGCTTTTGAACTTTTGGTTGCACCTTTTGTTTTTGTTTCGGTTTTTGCCTTTTCAGTTGTCTTTTTCGTTGTTGCAGGTTTTTTGTTAGTTGTCACCTTTTTTTCGGTTTCAGTTTTTTTGGTTGTCTTTTTAGCACTTTCTTTTTTTGGCTTTTGTTCTTCCAATTCTTCCATTTTTCCCTCCTTAAACTTTTTTAACGGCTTTTTGCCAGCCATCATAATATTTTTTTCTTTGCGCTTCTGTCATTTTAGGACAAAAGACTTCTTTTCCACTTGTCAGTTTTTTAATTTTTTGCTTGTCAATTAGGTCAAGAGATAGCATTGCCACAAAGATTGTTCCCATCACGGTTGCTTCAATGTTTTTGCTTCTCACCACATCATGATTAAGCATATCAGCTAAAAATTGCAATAGGAAGTCGTTGTTGCTTCCTCCGCCATCTGCCGAGATGATGGAAAATTTGTGACCATCTTTTCGCATCTCATCAAAAACAGCTTTGGTGTTGTATGCCATACTTTCCAGCATTGCACGAACAATATGTTCTTTTTTTGTTGAGAAGGTAATTCCTGAAATCTCCCCACGAGCATCATTGTTCCAATAAGGTGCTCCAAGCCCAGTGAAGGCGGGAACAAAATAAACTCCATCATTATCTTCAAGGGATGAAGCCATGTGACTTGTTTCACGCACTTCATCAAAAAGGTTAAGGTTATGTTTCAAAAAGTTAAGTCCACTGCAAGCACTGTAAATGCTTCCTTCAACGGCATATTCTGTTTTGCCATTTAATGTTGAAGCCACAGTGAGCAAAAGTTTTTCTGGCTTTTTGTCAATTTTTTCACCAATATTTGTGAGTATAAAGCCACCAGTTCCATAAGTCACTTTTGTGCTTCCGTAATCTATTGCACCTTGTCCAATCATGCTTGATTGTTGGTCGCCAATCATGGAGCAAAGTGGTGCATCAAAGAATTTTTTGCAAAATCCAAATTTAGCATCACTCGGCATGATTTTTGGCAAACTCTCTTTTGGAATTTTGAAAAAGTTTAAAAGTTCATCGTCCCAATCAAGAGTTTTAATGTTCATAAGCATTGTTCTGCTTGCATTTGTGGTGTCGGTAACAAAATTTCCTGTTAGGTTATATGCCAAGAATGAGTCAATTGTTCCAAAACAAAGGTCACCACTTTTTGCAAGTTTTTTCGCATCCTTAACATTATCTAAAATCCATTTCATTTTGGATGCACTGAAATATGGGTCAGGGATAAGCCCTGTTTTTTCTTTTATCATTTCCTTAACAGAAAGAGGCAAAGATTTTATATATTTTGTTGTTCTTCTGCATTGCCAAACAATGGCATGATAAATTGGCTTTTTTGTTTTTCTATCCCATGCAACAACAGTTTCCCTTTGGTTTGTTATTCCAACACCGCATAGTTCACCTTTTTGAACTTTGTTTCTGGTTAAAACTGTTTTTGATGTGGAAAGAATGGCATTAAGAATTTCCAAAGCATCTTGTTCAACATATCCACTTTCAGGATAAAACTGTTTGAAGGTTTTGTTTTGAATATCAACAATTTGATGTTTATCAATATCATAAAGGACACTTCTTGCACTGGTTGTGCCTTCGTCGAGCCCCAAAATAAATCTTCTCATAATGCTCCTTTTCAATAAGTATTTTAGCACAATTAAAAAAAATTAGGAAACAAATTGCTTATCTTTTTGTTTTAATTGACAAAGAATTTTTAAAAAAGTAAAATTATTTATGATAACAAGAACAACAGAAGTATTCTTTATAAGAAAGGGAGAGTTAATGAAAGAATTTTATGATGTTGCCGTGATTGGTGGTGGCGTTGTTGGGTGCTCAGTTTTCAACAAACTTATCCGCCTTGGAAAAAGTGTTGTGCTGATTGATAAAGCAGCAGATGTTGCAACAGGTGCAAGCAAGGCAAACAGTGGGCTTATTCATGCAGGGTATGACCCAGCGCCAAACACTTTGAAAGCAAAACTTAATGTTGAAGGGAGTAAACTTTATCCTTCAATTTGCAAAAGATTGAGTGTTCCTTTAAAAACAGTGGGAGCACTTGTTGTTGGTGACGACATTGAAAAAATCAAAAATTTGCATGAAAGAGGGATAACAAACGGGGTTGAAGGGCTTTCTATTTTAAGTAGGAAAGAACTTCTTAAAATTATTCCAGATCTTCAAGAGCATATAACCTGTGGACTTCAAGCAAAGACTGCCGCACTTATAAGCCCATATTATTTCACAATTTCAATTTGTGATGAGGGAATATTAAATGGCGGAGAAGTTTATCTTGAACAAGACATAAAAAGTGTTAAGAAAGAAAAGGAATATTTTGTTATTAAAACAGAAAACAATGTTTTTAAAGTTAAAAATGTTGTCAACAGTGCTGGGGCTGGCTATAATGATGTGGCAAAACTTCTTGGCAGTGAAAGTTATGACATTAAATTTGCACGAGGAGAGTATTTTGTCTTTTCAAAGACTTCAACCACCAAAGTTCCTTGCACAATTTTTCCTTTGCCAACTGCAAGAGGTAAAGGCGTGCTTTTAACCCCAACAGTGGATGGAAATTATCTTGTTGGTCCAACAAGCATTGAAAGTGATGACAGAACTGTCACAACAGATGCTGGACTTAATGAGATTAAAGAAAAGGCAAAACTCATTTTAAAAGATGTCAATTTCAAAAATGCTATAAGGGAGTTTTCTGGAATAAGGACAATTTGTGGTGATGACTTCATTATTGAGAAAAGCAAAAAGAGGAAAGGGGTTGTCAACCTTGCTGGAATTTGTTCGCCAGGGCTTTCAAGCGCACCTGCCATTGCAAATATGGTGGCAAAGCTTTTGGGATATAATGAAGAAGAAAGAAAAAATTTAAAGAAACTTAAACCATATAAGATGTTTAAGGACATGACCCAAGAAGAACAACAAAAAGTGCTTAAAAAAGATAAAAATTATGGACAAGTTGTTTGTAAGTGTGAAAAGATAACAAGAGGGGATATTATTCAGGCTCTTAACAGACCTCTTAAAATTCGTTCTGTGGACGGTGTGAAAAGAAGGACAAATGCTGGCATGGGAATTTGCCAAGGCGGTTTTTGTTTCACAAAAGTTGTCAATTTAATTAAAGAGCAAAGAAAGATTAGATATGAAGATGTTTTGAAAGAAAACCGTGGAAGCGAAGTTGCTCTTGGTGACATAAGAGAGGTGTAAGATGAGAACAGATGTTTTGGTTATTGGCGGTGGCCCAGCTGGCATGAGTGCAGCCCTTTCTGCTTCGCAAAATGGAAGCAAAGTTGTTATTGTGGAGAGAGATGCAATTTTGGGCGGAATATTAAATCAGTGCATTCACAATGGCTTTGGGCTACATTATTTTAATGAAGAATTAACTGGACCTGAGTTTGCTCATCGTTTCAGGAAAATGGTGGAAGCGGACAAAAACATCAAGGTCTTAACAAACACCTTGGTAACAGAGTTTAAAAATAAAAAAGTTGTTGTTATGGGAGCCAATGGAACAGAAGAAATCTCTTGCAAGGCATGTGTTATTGCCATGGGTTGCAGAGAGAGAACTGCTGGCAACATTTCTTTAAATGGAACTCGACCAATGGGGGTGCTTACTGCTGGAACTGCACAAAAAATGGTGAATATTGACGGCAAAATGGTGGGCAAAGATATTGTGATTTTAGGAAGCGGAGATATTGGGCTTATCATGGCAAGAAGATTGACTCTTGAAGGAGCAAAAGTGCATGCCGTCCTTGAGATCAACCCAACAAGCAGTGGGCTTCGCAGAAATATTTTGCAGTGCTTAGATGATTTTAACATTCCACTTTTATATAACACAACAATCTTTGAAGTTGTTGGCAAAGATAGAGTTGAAGGTATTTACTATGGGCAAGTGGATGAACATTTTAACCACATTGAAAGCACAAGAAAATTTTTGAAATGTGACACAGTCATTTTGTCGGTTGGGCTTATCCCAGAAATGCAATATCTTCAAGATGTGCCAATCAACCCAAAAACAAATGGTGCTTTTGTTAACGAGCATTATCAAACAAACAAGCCTTGGCTCTTTTCATGTGGAAATATTTTACATGTGCATGACCTTGTGGATAATGTGGCACTTGAAGGGAAACAAGTTGGACTTTTTGCAAGTTTGTATGCAAAACAACAACTTAATGAAGGAAATTTGATTAAGGTAAGCCATTCACAAGATTTTGCTTACATTTTGCCTTACACACTTTTTGAAGGGGAAGAAGATGTTGAAATGAAATTTCGCTTGAAGAACAAAATTGTAAGAAAATGGATAGTTGCAAAAAGCCAAGGAAAAGAAATTGCCAAAAAATTTGTGCTTGCTGGTGTGCCTGGTGAAATGATGACCTTTACTCTTTCAAAGAAAGATGTCAAAGGTGAATTGACGTTTGTGGTTCAGTGAGGTGAGTATGGAAAAAAGAGAAATGACATGTATCATGTGTCCACTTGGTTGCAGTTTGGTGGTGACAAAAGATGGCGACAAAATTGAAGTCACTGGCAACAACTGTCAAAGGGGAGTTATTTTTGCAAAAGAAGAGCTTACCTGCCCAATGCGCATTGTGACAAGTTCTGTGAAAACTGCTGAGGGAGTAAGAGCTTGCAAAACCAGCAAACCAGTTCCAAAAGCAATGATTTTTGATGTCATGAAAGAAATTGAAAAACTAAGGCTTAAAAAGGTTAAGTTTGGAGATGTTGTTATTCATAATGTGCTTAACACTGGTGCAGACATAGTGATAACAGCAAATGAATAAATATAAAAGGGTAATTAAAAAAGCCACGTTGACTTTTAAAGCATTTTGTGATATAAACAAAATATGTTTGAAGAAGAAATAAGTTTAAAAAATCAAGAAGTTGTTTTTGTTAGCCTTATCAAAACAAAGGATAACTATATTTTCAGTGCCGTAACAAAAACAGGTGAGATTGTTGGAAAATGTGTTTTTGAAATTTGCACCCTTGAAGTTATACCTTTTAAAAATGGTCAAGATAAATTTTTGCTTAAAGAGAAGGATGAATTTAACGGAAATATATCTTCAAAAATTGTTAACTTAGATTTTTTAAAAGCAAATAATATTAAAGTTAATTCAAAAATAAATATTTGTAAATTAAATCAAATTGAAATTTCAAATGAAAAGTTTTTCAAGGTTGGGCTTGGAACAACACTTGTTAAGAGAATGGAAAAGTTTGCGATTTCAAAAAATTGTAATGAGATTTATGGTTGGTTTTATCCCAATGGAAATTTTTGGCACGGAGCAAGCACTTTTTATTCAAAAAATGGTTTTTCTTTTAAGAAAGATGAAAACAATATGACAATCATTACAAAAAACATTTCAAAAGTGAATGTTAAAGAATAAAAAATAAAAAAAGGACCTTAATTTAAAGGTTCTTTTTTTAATTGAAATTTATAATTTTTAGGATGTAAATTCATTGTCACGCAAACAGTTCATAATTATATTAAAACTTTTGTCTTCTTTCTTCATTTTAACTTTGTCAATTATATAGAAAGGCATGATGCTGACAAGCGCAATAACTCCCACCAAAATGACGTAATCAAGAAGATATGAATACTCCCAATTTAAGAAGGCAAAGATGTCAAAAGGAAGCCCATTTTCCATAAGATATAAATAGTTTGCATCTTCCACCAATAAGTTTCCAATCATTGACCAACAAGCAATAAGGAAAATACCTAAAAATGCCTGCCAAAAATCTTTAACTCTAACTT
This sequence comes from uncultured Clostridia bacterium, assembly GCA_944383685.1. Classification (GTDB taxonomy): domain Bacteria; phylum Bacillota; class Clostridia; order Christensenellales; family UBA1242; genus Caccovivens. The sequence goes on from CALWQM010000005.1 coordinate 54,712, forward strand.
TGTAATAGCCAGTTGCAATGCAAGCCATAACCACTGTTGGCATAATGAAATGAAGAAGTAAACTTTCAATATGAAGGAAGGATAAAGTTAAAAGGTAATAATAATCACCAAAAAGGAAGGTTAAAAAACCACCAAAGAATGTGACTGTTAAGATTGCAAGAAACCCCTTTTTAATTTTGAATAGGTAAAAAATTGGAAAAACAAAACTCATAAGGTGACATAGGTGCCAAGGCAAAACTTCCACAAAGGTTTGTTTACCACTGATAAGTAAAAGTGCCATTCTAAAAATTCTAAAAAACACCATCACAAAGCAAAGCACAGTTGTAAGTTTAAGGGCAAAGTTTTTATATTTTTTGAAAAGAAAAAATGAGCCGACAATCCAAGCAATAAGAAGGACAAGTAAAGTGATGTGCAAAGGACACCAATGCCCAGGACCATCTCCCATCACTTCGGTGTTTTCAACAAGCCAATCATAGAAAGTGAAAACAGCATTTAACATCTTATCTCTCCAAAAGTATATTTATCTGCCAAATAAAATATAACAAAAATAAAAGTTGTTTAAATTATTATACTTTTAATGACAAAAAAAGTAAAGAAAAAGGTAAAATCATTTTCTTATTTTTAAATTACATGATATAATCTTTTTGAGGTATCAAAAATGCCATTAAATGATTGCGTAAAAGAAGTTAAAGAAGAAATCAAAAAAGAATCTAAAAAAGATTTTAATGATATTGAAACAATCAATGTGAAAGCAGAGTCTTCACTTGAAATTTTTTCAGGCTATAATTATGATACAAACGAAGTTTTGAATCAAGAACTTGCAGGTTATCTTGTGGAAAGAGCAGAGACCATCCCTTTGAAAAGTAAATTGAGAATTAAAATTTTCACAAAGACAGATGTTGATGAAAAAGAAGTTGAAAATGCATATAGAAGCAAGTTTAAAAAAGAGTTTGAAGATTATGACAGAAAGCTGAAACAAAATGCAAGGTTTGCTTTTATTATGCTTCTGCTTGGTATTTTGTTTTTAGGATTTCTTATTTTGGAACAATATTTAATTGACGAAATGGTTTTGTCAATTATCTTAGAAATCGCTTCTTGGGTTTTCATTTGGGAAGCAGTTGATGCATATTTTTTGCAACGGATACAGATTCGAGAAAAGCGTTTTCAAATGGCAAGGCTATATAAAGCAGAGTTTGAAATTGTTGAGATAGATTTGAATAAATAATTTTATGGTGCTTGAACAATTCAAGTTTATTAATCATATGCTGTTTTTATAATATTAAAATTTTAAATATTGGCTAGAAGTTTTCTAGTGTTTTGTTTATTGGAGGTAAAAATGAAATATCAAATTATTGTGGATAGTTGTGCAGATTTGGACAACAACCATCTTGATGGCACAGGTATAGGTTTAAAAATTGTTCCTTTAACAATCAATGTTGGGGATAAAGAATATGTTGATTTAGAAGGTGTTAATATTGATGAAATGTTAAACGAACTTAAAACACCTAAAATAAAAAGTTCAAGTGCTTGCCCAAGCCCAGAAAGTTTTGAAAGAGAATTTCAAAATGCAGAATACACTTTTGTGGTGACAATAACATCTAAACTTTCTGGATGTTACAACAGTGCATTATTGGCAGAAAACAACTATGCAGATTCTGCACATGTTCATGTTATAGACTCGAAAGCAGTTTCAGGAACTGAAATTTTGATTGTTGACAAGCTTGTGGAACTTATTAAAGCAGACCTTGATTTTGACACAATTGTGCATGAAATTGAAAAGTTTAGAGATAATTGCACACTACTGTTCTCACTTCAAAGATTTGACAACCTTGTCAACAATGGGCGTATGAGCAGGATTGCAGGAATTATTGCCAGCACAATTTCCTTAAAACCAATTTGCAAGGCTGTGGATGGCGAAATTAAAATAATTAAAAAGATAATTGGAAGTAAACAACTTTTTCCAAAAATTGCATGGATGATTAAAGATGAATTAAAGGGTGACACAAACAGAAAAATAATAATAAGTCATTGCCATGGTGAGGAAGAAGCAAACATATTAAAAGAACAAATTGAGAAAATTTGTGAAGATAAAAATATTGTCATTATTCCTATGAAAGCCCTCACAAGTTACTATGCCCTTGAAAAAGGTGTTATTGTTTGTTTCTAAATTGCTTAAAATCCTTTGACAAATTTTTCTTAAAAGGTTAAAATGAAAATAGTTAAAAGGAGAGGGATATGAAAGAAGGAATGAAAAAAGCACTTTTGACATTTGCTGCGGTTGTCTTTGCTGGCCTTACTTATGTTTTCTTTGCCGTTGAAAATGTTTTCATGGGCGAGGGAGATCACACAATTGGAACAACAGGTTTCGATTTGTATGAAGGCGGAAGTGACTTTATGAAAGCAATGCTTATCTTAACTTGCATTTTTGTTGGGCTTACAGTTTTGTTTGGGCTTATCAAACTTGTGACTGATTCCAAAATGGTTAAAAGCAAGTCCGCATCAAAGATTGTTAATTTCATCTTTGTTGTAAGTGCAATTGCAATGGTTGTTTGTGCAGTGCTTTACACAATTGCAATCGCTTCAATGTGCAATGACACAACATTGGTTGGGGATTACAGACTTTTAAATCCAACAGTATGGTCACTTGTTTTGCTTGCTGTTTTTCCATTTATTGGACTTGTGCTTGGCATGTTTTCACTTCAAAGCAAAAAGAAGTAAATAACTAAAAACACATTGAAAATCAATGTGTTTTTTATTGCAAATAAGATTAAATATGCATTAACAAGAAATTTTTATGAACCTATATAGTTAGTAATTATTAAATTGCAAAAGCTTTAATTTATTTTGTAATAACAAATTTAAGTGTTATAATAAAAAGAGGCGAAAGATAAATTATGTTTGTTTGGTCAAAGGCAGAAGGAGTTGTTTTGCCAATTTCTTTATTGATTATACTTGTTTTAGCAGTGGGAACTTATTATATAACAAGAAACAAAAGTCAATTAATTAGACAAATTCCACTTATGATTATTTCAACAATTATGTTGGCACTTGAAATTGCAAAGCAAATCATAAGCATTGTTAACGGTTATAGTTTATGGAGTATTCCACTTCATTTTTGCAGTTTATTTCTTTATTTTTTTCCATTGGCAAGTTTTGCAAAAGGAAAATTAGGTGATTTTGGAAGAACAATGTCGTTTGCTTGTGGTACTCTATTTCTTGTTTTGTTTTACATAAATCCAGGATCAATAATTGGGGATGCATGTGCAAATATCTTTACTTCTTTCTCGACTTTTCATACATTTATATATCATCATTTGATAACTCTTTTTTATTTAGTTATGCTTTTATCAAAAATTTATAAGCCTACCATATTTGATTTTCTTTATGTTTTTATTGGCATCACAGTTTATGCAGTTGTTGCAATTCCACTTGCTCATATACTTAATGTTAACTTCTGTTCGCTTTTAACAAATGTTGTGCCATTCTTAGAAGCAATTAGGCTTCAAGTTGGGCAGGTTTTTTATACAATTTTTATGTATTTATGCGGAATAGGTGGTGGATTGCTTGCTGTTGGGCTTTCAAATTTGGTAAAATACTTAGTGAATAAAAATAAAAAGAAAAAAGATTCTTTTGAAATTATTATGCACACAATAAAACTTGATTAAGGAGTGAAAAATGAATTGGTTTGAAAAAATACTGGCAGGGCTTAATGGTAAAATGGAAACGCCTCTTGCCTATGGATGGTTCCATTTAATGTGTTGGTTTTTGGTTATTGTTTTGACAGTTATCTTGGTTATGCTGGCAATCAGGTATCGTAAAGACGATGCAAAAATTGCAAAAATAACCAGAATAGTTGTTTTAACTTATTCAATTTTAGGTATAATTCTTGAAATCTATAAACAACTTAATTTTTCTTTTACTCCAACCGAATATGGTGGTGTTTGGGATTATCGTTGGTATGCTTTTCCTTTTCAATTTTGTTCCACTCCTATGTATATTGGGCTTATTGCAGGGTGTCTTAAAAAAGGTAAATTTCAAGAATATTTATATTCATATTTAGCCACCTTTGCCTTGTTTGCGGGACTATGTGTTATGATTTATCCAGGTGATGTTTTCACAAGAACAGTCGGCTTAAACATTCAAACAATGGTTTGCCATGGTGGAATGGTTGTTATGGGAATTTATCTGTTGTTTTCTGGTATGGTCAAACTTGAATGGAAAACAATTTTCAAAGCATTGAGTGTTTTTGCTGTGCTTGTTTGCATTGCAGATGTGTTCAACATTATTTATCACTTTGCAGGTGGAACAGAAACTTGCAATCTATTCCTTATAAGTCCATACTTCCCATGCACGTTGCCAATTCTCAGTATGATTTATGAAGTTGTGCCTTATCCTGTCTTTTTAATCATTTATATCATTGGCTTTACACTTGCGGCTTTTGTTATGCTTGCAGTTGCCATTGGAATTGACAGGCTGATTAAACATAAGAAGAAAATCAAAGTTTGGCATGGCTTAGAAGATGATGCTGTTATGGATAAAATTTTTGATGCTATGAAAAATTTAGAATAGTTGATAAACAATAATATATAAAAATTAAATTTTACTATTAAAGATTTTAAATTTAAAGTTTGAATTAGAAAAAAGGATAGATATTAATTACTCTATCCTTTTAATTTTACGATTATTTTATAACGCAATGGTTTCGGTAAATCCATTTTTATATTCAAACAAATATCCTGTTTCTAAAACTGTAATAGTAAAGGTTTCTTTAATTTCATTTTCGTTTGTTGAATTTTTAACTTCAACACTATATTTATTTGGATTATTATTATATTGTGTCAATTCATATTTAACTTCACTTTTAATCTCTGTAGAATTATCTATGAATTCAAGCTCCAATTTTTTTTCAGATCTTTCATTTTCATATTCTACTTCTGTTTTATTTAACAATCTATTGTTTTTGTAAATAGAATATTCATATTCAATTTCATCATTTTCAGCACTATGTTCGATTTCCACATAATCATTTGGAGTATCCATTGACCAAGTTTTAAATTCAATAGAAACCTCAGTTTCTCTTCCTTCCTTTTCATACTCTCTCATACCTGACACATTAAAGGTTTCATTTCCAACTGTAATTACTCCTTCAAGTGTTGTGTTTATTTCAAGTTCAATTTCATTATCATCAATTTCTTCTTTTGTTTCTGTATTTATTTCTTTATAATACATAACAAAAGTTTCTGTTTCTCCAGTGATTGTAGGGATACTCATTGTCATTTTAAGATTATATGTTCCATAATATTCATCGTTTTCTGTGACTTCACCATTTGAAAAATAATCATTCCCACTTGATAATAGACCTTGAAACATATCCATATAACTTGCTATGCTGTTAACATCTGTTTCACTTATAGTTGAAGGTCGTGAAACTTCGTTCATTGAACTTAAACTTTGTGTTCCAGATTCTTGTAAATAACTTACACTTGAAACAGCTGCCATAGCATAAAAATTCTGAGCATCAATGTTAGATTGATTTTCTCCACAACAACCCGCAGAAATCACACCAACTGAAGCAACCATTGCACATGCCAGTCCAAACCCTAAAAGCTTTTTTTTCATAAAATATCCTCCTTATAATTTTATAACATATTTATTTTCATTTGGTCAACTAAATAAACATACACAAGATTATATAAAGAATGATTGAAACATAAAAAATATAAAAAGTAAAAAGATAGTGTTTTAAAATGATTACACTATCTTTTTATTAAAATTTAACAAATGATATGTTTTATTTTAAATATTTATGTACAGACTTAAAGACTTTTTTATGATAATATAAAATTAATTATTTTTTCTTTTGGAACTTACCATCTTTTTTATGTACTATAACTTTTAAATTTTGAGACTCACAAAGTTCTTTAACTCGTTTAAGAGCTTCTTCTTTTGTTGGGTAAGAGGTTATAACTCTCTTTGCTCCATCTTTCTTAATTTGCCAAGTTTTATCTTCTTTGTTGTAAATAACTCTGTAAACACCCTTCTTTTCTTTTTGTTCCACTTTTTCCTCCTTATCTTCTTTTGGAGTTTTGTTTTCCTTTGTTTTAACTGTTTTTGCAGCAGTCTTTTTTTGTTTTGTTTCTTTCACAGTTTTTTCTTCTTCTTTTACGGAACTATCGTTTTCTTTTTCTTCAACTTCTTGTGTTTGTGCCTTTTCAATTTTTTCTTCGTTTTTAGATTTCTTTTTCTTTCCAAATAACCACATATTTTTTTCTCCTTATATTAATAATTATATAACTTTTTGTTTGAAAAATCAATAGCTATTTATCATTAAAAAAATTTAATTTTCATATAAGGCTTCATAAATTTCTTTTGCAGTGTTGATTGCTTTAAAAAGGTTTTTAATTGCAATATTTTTCACAAGGTCTTCACTTGCAGAAAGATAGGAACCTAAATACATTGAAATTTGATTTAATGCTTTAATTAATTCCATATTATTTGGATAATCATAGTCATTGGTTTCTTGAATATTTTCACCAATAACCTCTTCAATTTCTTTAAAGCAATCTTTGATTAATGCTTTCATTAAAATTTGACCATTTTTACTGTATTTTTGAGATTCTTGAATTTCTCCATCATTAACCATCATTTCACATTTTATGAAAGAGTCACATGCATTTGCTGTGGTCTCTAAAAGTTCAGCGATGATATCTAAATTTGCCATTTTTGCCTCCAATATTTTCTTTTTCAATTATAACAATTTTTAAAATTTTTTCAAAGTATATATTAATTAATTTTTATTTTATATTAATTGACTTAAAAAAATAAGAGAGTTATAATTTCTCCAAAGGAGTACAAAAGATGGATTGGGGAAAAATTTGGGATGACATTGTTAACTATTTTTCAACTAATGCTTGGAACATTTTATTTTTCTTTGTCATTTTAATTTTAGGTATCATAATCATTAAAATTTTGCTTACAGTGATAAGAAAGGTTTTAAGCAAAACCAAGATGGAAAAAATTGCACAGCAATTTATCTGCACAACGATTAAATTTTGCTTGTGGCTTGTTTTGATATTACTTTTGTTAAGTCAAATAGGTATTGAGATTACAGGTATTTTGACAACAATAAGTGCACTTATTCTTGCTGTTGGTATGGCACTTGAAAGTAACATGGCAAACCTTGCAAATGGCATTGTTATGGTTTCTAACCACATGTTTAAAAAGGGTGATTACATAATTGTTGATGGAGTTGAGGGGAACATCACAGACATCAATTTCCTTTTCACAACTCTCATGACTTCGGATAATAAAAAGGTGACAATTCCAAACTCAACTTTGGTTAACAGCAGTGTTTCAAACTTGGGCGCAAATCCAAAAAGGAGAGTTGATTTCACATTTTCAGTTGCCTATGAAAGTGATGTTGAGCTTGTTAAAAAAATTGTTATTGCTGTGATGAAGAGTGATGGCAGAGTTTATCTTGCCCCAGAACCATTTTGCCGCCTTAAAACAATGAATGCATCAAGTTTGGATTTCTTCGCAAATTGCTGGTGTGACAATGAAGATTATTGGGATGTTTATTATTATGTTATGGAATGGGTTTATAACGAGTTTAAACGAAACAAAATTTCTGTTCCATACAATCAACTTGAAGTTAGGGAACGCAAAGATAAAGTGCCAAACATTGTTATTGGAAAAGCTTTACCAAAACGAGTTGAAAAAATTAGACCAGAAAAGAAGCTAGATATGTTAACTTCTTGGAAGGTTAAAATGACCAGGAAGGAAAGAAAACAAGAGAAGAAAAAGAATAAAAAATTAAAAAAGCTTGAACAAACAGAAAATCAAAACTTTGACGAAGCGGATACACAAAATAAAACTGTTGAAGAAGTGAATACAGTTGAAGTAAAAGAAGCTGAGACAAAGAAAAATCCAAAAAAAGATAAGAAAAAAGCATGAGTGAACTAAGAGCCATTTTGCATTGCGACTTGAACAATTTTTATGCAAGTTGCGAATGTTTAATTAACAAGGAACTTAAAGGAAAGCCTGTTGCTGTTGGTGGGAATGAAGAAGACAGGCACGGTGTGATTGTGGCGGCAAACTATGAGGCAAAAAAATTTGGTGTGCGTTGTGGAGTTACCACATATCAAGCAAAGAAACTTTGCCCAGAGATACAAATTTGTCAACCACATTTTGAAGTGTATAACAAATATTCAAAACTTGTTAGAAATATTTATGAAGAATATACCGACCAAGTGGAAGTGTTTTCAATTGACGAATGTTGGCTTGATGTTACACACAGCAAAATTTTTGGAAATCCAATTAAAATCGCTAATGAAATAAGGGAAAGAGTGAAAAAGGAAATCGGGCTGACAATTTCAGTTGGGGTGAGTTTTAATAAGACCTTTGCAAAAATTGGAAGTGATTTGAAAAAGCCAGATGCAACAACTGTTATCACACAAGAAAATTTCAAACAAAAGGTTTGGAATTTGCCAATTGGATACATGTTTGGTGTTGGAAGAAAAAGTCAGGAAAAACTTTTAAAACTTGGAATCAACACAATAGGAGATTTGGCAAACACAGATAAAGAATTTTTAAGCAAGGAATTTGGAAAGGTTGGCGAAGAACTTTATCTTAAAGCAAATGGGCTGGACAATGATGAAGTTGGATATGTTACTGATGAAGTTATGCCCAAAAGCATTGGTAACAGTTCAACTTTTTATAAAGACTTGACAACTAAAAAAGAAATTGAACTTGCGTTCACAGTTATTGCAGAAAGTGTTGTGGAACGCATGATAAAAAAAGGAATTGAGCATGCAAGAACAGTGGCAATAGTTGTAAGGGACAGCGATTTAAAATTCTACCAAAGGCAAACCAAAATTCAGCCATGCAGAAGCAGTGAGATTTTTGCAAAAACTGCAATAAAATTGTTTTATGAAAGTTTTTCAAACATAAAAAAAGTGAGATTGCTGGGAATTTCTGTAAGTGGTTTTCAAGAGGAAAATCAGCTCAGTATGTTTGACAGTGCAGGAAACAAAGATGTGCTTGATGAAGTTATGCTTAAAATTAGAGATAAGTTTGGACATAATATAATCAAAAGAGGTAATGCCTTAGTTGATGAAAAAATTGCAAAATCAATGGATCGTGTTCAGTTAGATAAACTTAATAAGGATGAATAAACCACTTGTAAATTGTGTATTTGTGGATAACTTATTTGCTTATTTTTAAGGAAAAACAAAATTTTTAAACAAAAAGTGTTTGATGATTTAAAATTTTCAACTTTTACTAAAATTAGAAGCCAGGTTTATGTGGATAAGTTTTAAAACATAATTTAAAGGAGGATAAAATTATGTGTGATACAATTTATTTAAAAAGGAATGGCAAAAGTTATTTTGGAAAGAACAGCGACCGATCTCCAAATGAAGCACACCTTATGATTAGGGAGCCTGCAAAAGATTTCAAAAAAGGTGAGATGTTAAAGGCGACTTATATTGAAATTCCACAAGTGGAACACACAAACGCCTGTGTGCTTTTAAAACCACACTGGATTTGGGGTGCTGAAATGGGGTGGAATGAGTTTGGGCTCAACATTGGCAATGAAGCAGTTTTTACAAATGTTAAGAGAGAAAAACAAAATGGACTTATTGGTATGGATATGTTGCGTCTTGCACTGGAAAGGTGTAAAACTTCAAGCGAAGCGGTAGATTACATTATCTCCTTGCTTGAGATTTATGGGCAACATGGCAACTGCGGATTTGATAAAAAATTTTACTATGACAATGCATTTTTAATTGCAGACAACAGTGAAGCATATATTCTTGAAACAGCTGGAAGAAACTATGTTGTAAAAAAGGTTATGGACACAGCAACAATTTCCAACTGTTTAAGCATAAGGGAAGACTTTGACAGATGTTCGCCAAATTTTGAAGGGGATTTTAAAGAGAAATATCAAAACAACCTTTTCACATTAGTGGCAGGTGCGGAAAAGAGAAAAAAAGCAACATTTAATGTTTTAGTTGGTGAAGGTGAGCCATTTAATTTGATGAAAAAAGCATTAAGTTGCCATAGTTCAAACAAAGTTAATGTCAACAAAAGTTCGACTGACAGTGTTTGTATGCATGCGGGTAATCTTTTTGGTGACCAAACAACGGGAAGTTATTTTGGTGAAATAAATAAATGCTATTTTGTCACAGGTTCATCTTTTCCATGCCTTTCAATTTATAAACCACTCACAAAAGATGCAGAAATTTTGCCAGAAGACGAAGAAACAGCTTTGAAATATTGGCTTAAACATGAAAAATTAAATAGGCATATCATGAGTGGGAATATAAATATTAAGGAATATTCACAAAATGCAGAACTATTGCAGGAAGAATTTATTAACTTGGCACTCAATGCAAAAAGTAAAGTTGAACTTGAACGTATTTCAAAATATTGTTTTGAAAAAGAAAATGCTTTTGTTGAATCTTATCTCGACAAAGTTAAGGACAAGAAAATTCACGTAAAAGGTGGATTATATTTTAAAAATTATTGGAATAAGAAAACAAGTGTTTTAAGCAAAGAATACAAAGGACTTTAATATGAAATTAAAAACTGTTCTGGTTGCGCCAGATAAATTTAAAGGAAGTTTAACGGCGGAGCAATTTTGTGAAATTGCAAAAGATGAAATAAAAAAATTTGATAAAGATATTGAAGTCATAACCTGTCCGCTTGCAGATGGCGGAGAGGGAAGTTTAGATTGTTTTATTAAAAATCTAAATGCAAAAACTATCCAAAAAAATTTACAAATGCAAATTTTGAAAGAATAGATGCTTGCTATGCAATTAAAGATGATGTCGCATTTATTGAGTGTGCAGAAACTTCTGGACTTTTAAAGACAGAATTTAAAAATCCATTAAAGACAACCACTCTTGGAATGGGAGAACAAATTTTTGATGCAATAAAAAATGGTGCAAAATTAATTTACTTGACACTGGGTGGAAGTGCAACGAATGATGCAGGTTGTGGAATGGCGGTTGGTGTTGGGTATAAGTTTTTTAATGAAAAGGGAAATGGGTTTATTCCAACCGGTGGAACATTGCAAGAGATTAAAAAAATCACTTTTCCGCAAAATATAAGAAATGTAAAGTTTATTGCCTTATGTGATGTTAAAAATGTTTTATATGGAAAGACAGGAGCTGCTTTTGTTTATGCAAAGCAAAAAGGAGCAACTGATGACGATATTGTTTTATTAGATAAGAATTTGCAAGCTTTAACTCTATTTGCAAATCTTACGGACATGATTTTACATTTGTTGAAGGAGCAGGAGCTGCTGGCGGTCTTGGAGCAGGGGCAATGTTCTTTTTAAATGCACAACTTAAAAGCGGAGTTGAAACATTTTTCAACCTTGTGGATATTGAAAGTAAAATAAAAAGAGCAGATTTGGTGATAACAGGGGAAGGGAAAATTGACAGCCAATCAAAATTTGGAAAAGTTGTTTATTCCCTTAAAGAAAAGTGTGGAAGCAAAAATTTTGTTGCCTTTTGTGGGGTGAATAATTCAAAAGAAAATGCTTTTGAGATTGTAAGCATAAATGATGAAAATTTATCACTTGAAGAAAATATAAAAAACACGGAAATTAATTTAAGAAAAAATTTGCAAAAATATTTAAAAAAATATTTAAAAAACTGATAAATAATTCAGTTTTTTTTATTTTTTATATTTATTTAATTAAAAATAAATTTTTTATAATTATTTATGATTATAAAAAATAATATTTTTGCAATAATTAACTTGGAGGAAATTATGGCATATTCATATAAGGGCGCAATATCTTTTGGACTTGTTTATATTCCTATTGTTTTAACTGCAAGCATTAAAAATAATGATATTGGTTTTAATCTTATTGACAAGAAAACTATGAGCAGGGTGAAGTATAAAAAAACTTGTGTTGATTGTGATGATAAGGAAGTGAAAAACGAAAATATTGTTAAGGGCTTTCAATACGAAAAAGACAAATATGTCATTTTCACTGACAAAGATTTTGAAAAAATTAAAACTGAAAAGGATAAGAACATCACAATTGAACAGTTTGTGAATTTGGATGAAGTTGACCCAATTTATTTTGACAAAGCATATTATGTCAGTCCCACTGGTGGAGAAAAAGCTTTTGAAGTTTTGTTGTCTGCAATGGAAAAACAAAATAAGGCCGGAATTGCAAAAGCTGTTTTGGGAACCAAGGAATCGCTGATTTTAATTAGAGCTAAAAACGGAAATATGCTTGTTAACACCTTATATTTTTATGACGAAGTTGTCAAAGCACCTGAAATTAAAAAAGTTAAAGTCCTAAGCAAAGAAATTTCACTTGCAGTTTCACTTATAAACGAAATGACAGAAAAGTTTAAGCCTGAAAATTTTAAAGATGAGTATAACTTAAAACTTAAAAAGGCAATTAAATCTAAAATTGCAGGGAATGATATTGTTGTGCATGAGGATAGGGATGAACCAAGTAAGGTTATTAATCTTATGGAAGCACTGCAAAAAAGTTTAAAGAAGGGAAAGGAAAAACTAAAAAATGAGGCTTAAAAAATATAATGAAAAACGCAATTTTAGTGTTACGGATGAGCCAAGAGGAAAATTGAAAAAATCAAAACAAAAACGTTTTGTTGTTCAATTTCATAGGGCTAGGCGAGACCACTATGATTTTAGATTGGAGTATAAAGGGGTCTTGGTGAGTTTTGCCATTCCAAAAGGTTTTTCATTTGATAGCCGCGATAAGCGACTTGCGGTACATGTTGAAGACCATCCACTTGATTATATTAATTTTGAAGGGAGAATACCCAAAGGTGAGTATGGCGCAGGAACAGTTGAAATTTGGGATAAAGGCTTTTATGAAATTTCAAAAGATCTAGATGAAGGTTTTAAAGATGGTGAATTTAAAGTTTGTCTTTATGGAAAAAAACTTGTTGGATGCTGGGCATTTGTGCATTTCAAAGATGATAATTTTCTTGTAATTTATGAAAATATAGATAATAAAAAGGTTAATGAAATTAAAAAGGATAAAGTAAAGCAAACCCTTAAATTGCCATTTAAAACAGCATCTATTCAACTTGCAGTTTTGTCAAAGAAAATTCCAAAAGGAAAAATTTTTGGTTTTGAAATTAAGTATGACGGATACAGAGCATTGGCTTTTGTTGAAAATGGAAAGGTGAAACTTGTGTCCAGAAATGGCAAGGATTTCACAAACAGGTTTAAAAATATTGCAGACCTTTTGCAAGATTCTTTGCAAGATAAACTTTTGGTTCTTGATGGCGAAATAGTTGTCTTTGATGAGAATGGAAAAAGTGATTTTTCCTTACTTCATGAGAGTTTAAGAAAAGGGAAAAATAATTTTTGTTATGTTGTTTTTGATATTTTGGCTTTGGGCGAAGAAGATGTAAGAAATAAACCGCTTGTTGATAGAAAGAAATTGTTAAACGATCTTTCCAAATTTTTTCCTAAGAACATTATTTTGAGTGAATTTGTGGAAAGTAATGGAGAAGAATGCTTTGAAATTGCAAACAGATTAGGGCTTGAAGGAATTATGGCAAAAAAGAAAGATTCAATATATAGCGGAACAAGAAATGATGATTGGTTAAAGATTAAGTGTTTTCATAGGCAAGAATTTGTTGTTGGTGGATATATTGTTAAAAACAACAACTTAGCTTCCCTTCTTTTAGGGTATTATGATAATGACAAATTAATTTTTATTGGCAAAGTTGGAACTGGGTTTAACAAAGATAAAAAGATTGAAATATTAAATAAGCTTAATAAAATTGAAATTGCAAAATCCCCATTTTCAAATTATGATGACAAAACTTGTAAATTTGTTAAACCTAAAATTGTTGCAGAAGTTCAATTTGCTGAAATAACTCCTTCAAAACTTTTAAGACAGGCAAGTTTTATTGCATTTAGGGAGGATAAAGATGCTAAGGAAATTGTTTTGGAAGAAGATAATTAACAAGTAGGAGAACTTAATGAAAAAAGTGTTAGGCATTGAGATAACAAATCCTTCAAAAATTATTTATCCCAAAGAAAAAGTGACTAAGCTTGATGTGGCAAATTATTATGCAGGTGTGGCAAAATTTATGTTGCCATTTTTGGATAAAAGGCTTATAAGTGTGATAAGGTGTCATCAAGGAATTGATGGTAAATGTTTTTTTAAAAAGCATCCAACAACAGAAACTGAACATATAAAGCCTTTTAAATTGAAAGGAGATAAGGAAGAATATTTTTATCTTTATGATGAAGTTGGAATTGTCAATCAAGCGCAAATGGGAACAGTGGAATTTCATTTTTGGGCCAGCAATGTTTTAAATATAGATAAGCCTGACATAATGACTTTTGATCTTGACCCAGATAAAAATGTTTCAATAGACAAGTTGAGAGATGCTGTATTAAATTTAAAAACCATACTTGATAGTTTAAATTTAAAAGCTTTCCTTAAAACCAGCGGAGGAAAAGGGTATCATATATTGGTTCCGTTTGCCTCAAATTGTGGCTGGGAAGAATTTGAAAAATTTGCAAAAAATGTTGCTTTACTTGCAGAGCAAAAGTGGGCAAACATTTTTACAACAAATATAAGAAAAGAAAATCGAGATAAAAAGATTTTTGTTGACTATTTGCGTAATGGCAAAGGGGCAACATGCGTTTGTCCTTTTTCACTTAGGGCAAGGGAAGGTGCAAAAATTTCCATGCCAATACAATGGAAAGATTTGGAAAAGATAAAACCGAATGATGTGAACATTTTTAATTTTAAAGAATATTTAAAAATTTCCCCATGGAAAAATTTTTTCAAAAACAAACAAAAAATATTTGAATAATTAAAAAAATAACAAATTTTTAATATTTTTATTATATTTTTAATTAATTTTTATTTAATAAATTTTTTTAAAGGTTTTTATTTAAAGCTTTTTATTTTCCACACAATAAAATTTATTGAATAAAATGAGAGTATGCAATAGGAGATTAACGTGGCTTTTATTCAAAGATTTTCAAGTATAACCAGGGGTGGAATTGTTTTTATTGGCAATACCCTTGGGTTAAGTAAATTGACAAATGCAAATCAACCTGGCATTCAAGGTTCTATCGGTGCATTCACCAGCCTTAATAACGGCTTGGTTGTAAACAATTTCCCTGCGGGGACAACTTTAAATTATCTTCAAAACGGTTCATCTGCAATCCTTTTGAATTTTTCCTTTATTTTTGTGGAAATTAATTGAAAAAACTTTTAAACAGAAGAGTATAAGCTCTTTTGTTTTTTATTTCAATTTTTGAAATTTAATTTGAGATAATATTTTTTTGTGTTATATTTAAAATAAGGAAGATTATTGTGAGACACGAGAAAATAACAAGAAAATTAATTTCATTTTTAAATAGAGATGATAATTTGAAAAGGTTAGTTGAAAAAAGTTTGGATATAGCAAGAAGTATTAATCCAGATAAAAAAACTAATCCTGCACAATCTCTTGAAGAACTTTATGATTTTATAGATTGGTCTGTCAAATGCATGCCGTGGGATGTTTTGCGAGAAAAAAACTATGATACATTATTTAATGCTATGGATCAAGCGACAGGATATTTTTGGTATATTTTTGATCAACCACTTGATGAACTTAGAGATAGAGGATTTTATTATCCATCCTTACAATATTTAGAACCGATTGCAAGCTGGATTAAAGACTATTCAACAGTATGGGGCAAATATTTATCAAAAAGAAAAAGTTGGAATGAAAAATTTTATAAACTTGCTTTAAAAGAGGAAGCATTTGGGTTGCAAAAAGGCTGGTACGGAAGTAAAAACATTTGGCATTCTTATAATGACTTTTTTTGCAGAAAACTTATAAACCCAACACAAAGACCAATAAGTGAAGTTGATGTAATTGCACCTGCTGATTCCTTGCCAATGGGTTTTTATAAAATTGATAAAAATAACAAGCTTATTAATAATGTCAATATCAAATCTGCCAATTTAAATGATGTTGGTGATTTAATAGGAAAGAATAGTAAATATTATGAGGCATTTAGCGGAGGAACTTTAACTCACACTTTCTTGAATATGAATGATTATCACAGATATCATTTTCCAATAGATGGTAAAATTGTTGAAATGAGAAAAATAAAGGGTGCAAATGCAGGTGGCGGAATAACTGAATGGGATAAAGTGCAAAAAAAATATGTATATTATAATGAAACCGGTTTTCAAATGATTGAAACTCGTCATTGTGTTATTTTGCAGACGGAAAAATTTGGTTTAGTTGCAGTACTTCCAATTGGAATGTCTCAAGTTTGTTCTGTTAATTTTGAGAATTATTTGAAGGAAGGCACTGTTGTTAAAAAGGGAGATCCAATGGGATTTTTTCAATTTGGAGGAAGTGACATTGTGATGATTTTCCAAAAACATGTAAAGGTAAAAGATTTAACACTTAAAGACAATAAGGGAAATCCAAAACATTTGCTTATGGGCGAGCCTTATGCAAGTTTGAGCATAAAATAAAAGACATAAAGGTTTTAGTGTTTAAACAATTTATGTAAAATTTATTTACACGATAATAATTAAGCATTAGCATTATGTTTTATAATCAAAAAGTACTAATATATTCTTGAAATAATATAAATATTTTTTTAGTTAGATTTAATTTAAATTTAACTTTATTTAACAATAAAAAAATAAAGGAACACTTTTTTAAGTGTTCCCTGTATTACTGGTGCACTCGTGGGGATTCGAACCCAAGACCTTCCGTTCCGTAGAACCCTGGTGACCATTGAGTAGTTTGTTTTTTATGCTCTGTTATTAAATATATTTCGATATATTAAATAATCTACTTTAATCATTTCAAAAATCAAAAGGTTTGTTCAATAACTTACGAAATCGTGTATGGTTTTTTCGTATGTGTTTTTCATTAGCCACTTTACCCTTAACTATAAATCTACCCTAAATGAGCTGAGTTCATGTTGAGTTATATTAACTTGAATATCAAGATATAAGCCTTCTTCGCTCGCAAGTGAAAAAGCGATTTTTCGTTTGTCTCGCTCATTGGCTTATAAAAAACAAAACATCTTTCAGTTAATTAACTTGAATAAAAAATAAAGCATTGGGGTTTCAGTTAAGGAGTTAAAAAATGAAATCAAGTTTAATCAAACCGAATGACTTAGTCAAAGTCAAAAAGGTTAACAATCAAATTATACTACACAACATAACAAATTGCAATAGAAAAGCAAGTATAAAACGAATTTCTGGAAATAGGCATATCAATCTTTCCACTGGCGAGATAGTCGAAAACAAAAAGACACTTATTCGTGGCGAGAGTATGCGTAGCCTACTTGAAAGCAATTTAAGACTGCAAGACCTAATCAAAGAAAACACAATTGACATTCAAAAACTACTTTTAATTACGCTAACCTATCGAAAGAAAATACTTGACACGAAGAAAGTCAATGAAGATTTTAAGGTGTTCATTAAGTATCTCCGCAAGCACTTCACTGATTACGGCGAAATTGAGTATATCAACACACTCGAAAAGAAAGACGAGAATTCGGGCTTTCACATACATGCAATACTTTTCTTTAATAAATCTACCCGAAGCGTCTTTCTGCCCGTTCAAACCCTAAATGACGCGTGGAAAAACGGATATACAAGTGTGGGCAAGCCAAAAGGAAAACAAGAAGTCTATTTCTATCTCACTCCACACCTTTCAAAAGAAGTGAACGAAAAGAACAGCCACATGCACAACAAAGCCCTTATGCAAATGCAACTGCCAGCGGGCGTGAACTTATATCACTATTCAAAAGGCATAAAGAAACCGACAATCTATACAGACACTTACGAGAATGTAAAGAAATATCTCAAAGAAAACTCGTATATCTACAAAAGCGAACAAGTATATAAAAACCCTATGCAAACCTATCGTGGTAATAATCTTTACTACTGCAAAGAGAAATATATAAAAGCGGAAGAACAGCCGAAAGAATCCGATTCAAAACCGCACAAACGGACGCCAATATGATATCTATAAATAGTCATATAATGTAATCATTATATGGCTATATTATTAACACGATTTCAAGCCCTACAAAGATACAAAGCAACCGCAACGACGCTACCTATTCTCAAAATTTTCCCCTAATGTTTAATTTTTTATATAAAGTTAGAGAAAAGTATGATATAATGCATACAAGGAGAAACAAATGATAGATATTTTTGAAGAACTTAATAAGAAATTTAACATAGTAGAAAAAACTAGAAATTTAAGTAATTATATAATTGAAGAAAAAGAAATAAATCTTTATGGCAATTATATATCATTTTATGACCTACTTGATAGAGTCTTTCACTATTGGGAGTTAAATAATAATTATAAAAACTTAGATGATATGTTATGTGATATGCAAATATTAAATCACGAAGAAGTTTATTATTTAAATGATTGTAGTGATACTCGCAATTTTATAATTAAAGATGAAATGCAATGCTATAAGTTCTTGCAATTTTTAAAAAACTCTTTAAATTTTTTAGAAAAGTATTTAAAAAATAATTATAAAGAAATATTTAATGCTCTGGAAATTAAGATAAAGTCAATAGTAAATCAAGTTAATCTTGATTTTACTTACGATCAATCAAAGGGTTATTATAAGTTAATTGAAAACAAACAACTAGTTCGAGAAATTGCAGATAAATCGTGTAAGGATGTTGCAATTCGCTTATATGAATATAACGCAATAGATAATAAAAACAATTTAGAAAAGAAAAAAGAAATATTATTCTATTTAGCAACTATAACTGAACCTATTACAAAAACTTATAAGAAAAAAGCAGGGGACATATATGATTTATATCATATACTTGATTTTGCACTTAATAACTTTCATATTCGCCATAATAACAAAACAGGGACAAAAAAGAAAGCATATATTGCAAGTTTGACAGATGAAGAATTGATAAAGATTTATGATAAAGTTTACGATTTAATTTTAGAAGTATTGAGCATTGAATATGCAAAGAATTCTTTATCTGGATTAACAGATTTAAAAGATAAGTTTGACAAAAAAATTTTAAATTAGATTATAAAAATACGAGCCTTGCACTCGTATTTTTTATCTATTCTTCAAAAGGTTTATAATTGACTCCTTAGTTATAGGTGAAGAGTGTTTGAGTAAGTCAATGATTTCTTTATCTTTATTATATTGATTTATATCATAGTAAAAAAATTCGGTTTCAGTCATTCCACAGGCAGAAATGATTTCAAGCAAAGCCGAAACGGAAGGCTCAAAACTATCATTCTTAGATTCAAGCCTTGAAATGTAGGCTTCATTTTTTCCAATTCTTAAACTTAAATCACGAGCAGATAAGCCCGCTTTATTTCTCGCTTGACCAATTCTAAAAACAACATCATTCTTATTCATTTCAGCCACCTCGTATATAAAAAATTATAAATGATTATTCCAGATTAACCCCTTTTATATAACTTGTAAAAATTACATATCATGAAAGATTTATTGCATTTATAGGTGCATTCGCTTGCATATAAGTGCAAAATATGCTATTATTTTTACAAGTGAGGTGTAATTTGAAAATAATTCTAAGCAGAAAAGGTGTTGATAGTGGAAATTGTAAGGCTTCAAACCTAGTGTTATTTAATAATCTTGGTCAAAGCGAAGTAATTATGATTCCTATTCCAAATGATGACGATAAAATAGCCTACAAAGATATAATTTTTTCAAGAAATTATGAAAGAGATTTATATACAAAAGGCTATCTAAAAAGTTTTAATATTGACATTTCTTCACACTGCCATTTAGACCCGAATCTGACAAACTATTATGAAGATTTAAAGTTCTTAGGCTCAGCGGGTCAAGTCGGCTCTTCACAAACGCATTTAGAAAATCAAAGAATAAAAGTTGGAGATATTTTTATATTTTTCGGCAGATTTGAGTTCCAAAAGATTTCAACTGACAGCGTAGAAACTATAATGAAAGACAAACATGTTATGTTCGGCTATCTTCAAATAGGCGAAATTATATACCCAAACAAATTGACAAAGCAAGAAAGAGATTTCTATGAGAAAAAATACCCGTGGATTACGACTCAACCACACTGGAATTTTGAAAAGTATAAAGACATAGAAAACAACTGCATTTATGTAGCAAGAGATAAGTGTTCTTTTGATGAAAACATCAAGGGTTATGGAGTGTTTGAGTTTAATGAAAACTTAATTTTAACTAAAAAAGGAAAGTCTATATCTCAATGGAAACTACCTAGACCTTTAAGACGGTTAAATATAAGTTATCATGATAAATCAAACCGAAAGTGGACTTACTTTCAATCGGCTGTGCGTGGACAAGAGTTCGTTATTGAAGAAAAAAAGAAAGTGGAAAAATGGGCTGTAAACTTAATTAAAAACTATGTAAATAAAGGAGATATATAATATGAAGTGTCCAAAATGTAAAAATTATGCAGTGCAAGATTTAGGGAAATTGCAAAGAAGTTTTTTAGACAGACTATGTAATGCTACTGAGAAAGATAAACATACCTATCAATGCAAAAAATGTGGGCATGTGTGGGTGGAATAGTATAAAAAAACGAACGGGACTTGCAATTGCAGGCGAAATTTTAGAAATAATCGTAGGCGTCAGTTGGCTTGGCTATGCATTATTCACTTTGAGTATAGAAGAAAACGGATAAGTTATAGAAAAATATAATCAAAATGTTCAAGCGGTTAACGAACAACCACAAACAAAAAATGAGTATAAGGAAGAAAAGGCTAACGAAACACAACCGCCACCAACAAGAGTTATGCCACCGCTTCCGCCAGAGATAAAGGCAAAACTCGAACAAGATAAAAAAGAAGATAATACGCAATAAAAAGAAGAAATCTCCGTTATAGATTTATAAGGAGATTTTTTTATGTTGTATTTATTTGATAAAAGCGGAAAAAGAATAGGTTATATAAGAGTTAACGGGCATGTTTCATTCTGTTTTGACAGTCAAGGCAGGCAGATAGGAAGAATGGCAGAAAGCGGAAACTATATTTTTCTATATAATGGAAGCGGAAATCTTATCGCAAGTTTTAATGGTAGACACACATACGACAGCCACAGCAACTTAATAGGAAAAGGCAACTTACTTTATAATATTCTATACCCTACACTTGCAAAAATACGCTGACTTATATCTCAAAGGCTTTCAAATAGGCTTGGAAGCGGTAAAAAGCATTCTCTCGGTAAATTTATTATTCTTCTACCCCATATATCTCAATATAATCTTTAACCGCTTTTTTCACTGCATCTGTTTGTGTTTCGTCTTGCACTTTTTTAAAGATAGATCTAGCCATTTTTTGTAGTTCATAATAAACACTATCTTCATTTGTTTCACATTTATCGAAATATTTTTCCATATTTCCATTGTATAATGCTTGATATATTTTTTTATCATCTCTATTTCTTGAATTTTTAAAAGAAGCATTACGAAAATTCTCCAAAGACTCATCAAATTCTTTATTAGTTTTTTTAATTTTTTCAAACGCAGAACTTATACATGATAAACAACTTCTAAAATTAGAATCATTTAATAAATATTTTAATGCATAAATTTCATCTTCTTTCATTACTGGACAATTAGTAAAGTTAAAATCATTTTTTAATGAATTGAGAGTATCTAATATAAGCACTAATTCTTCATATTTATAATCTAATAATGATAAATCATTTTTATTATCAACGGGAAGTATTTTAAGAAATGGTATATTAAATTTGATATTTTTCTTTTTTGATTCTATTCTACAAATATTCCAATAATTAAATATCGTTAAAAATGGCAAGTTATTACCTTCTTTTTCATAGTTCTGCAATGTTCTAGTTGAAACGCCAAGTAATTTAGCCATTTTTTCTTGTGATAATTTTGCATACAATCGGCAATGCTGTAAATATTCAGCCACATGGTCTTTCATAATTTCCTCTTTTAAACACGAATAAATACTTCGTGTTTTTTTATTATAGCATATCTAAAACAATTTTCACACAATAATTCAGTAAAAAAATTGAATTATTGTTAAAAACATGACATTATATTAGCGTTGCAACATATATACGCCCTTTTTAGGGAAAATGGTTGGTTTTTCTATTTTGATAAGGCATGATAATTAAAGGAGGTGATGACTATGTATAGGACTATCAGCGAAACGCTAGATATCATTAAGAGTTTAGATAAGAATACTTCTATAACTCTTTACTATCTTAGATGTCTATGTAAGACTGGTCAGATTCAAGTGTTGAATGCTGGCGGGAAAATATTGATAAATTTAAATAGTCTAGGAGAGTTCTTGCAACTCGACTTAACTAAAAATATAATTTAAAAGGAGATTTATAAATGGAAGTATTAGATAAAATTGTAGAGAAGTTAGATTTATCTCATTATTATTCATACAATGGGTTTTACGAGATAGGTATATCTGACACTCTGGAATTGCATATTTTATGTAGAAATTCTATGACTGGAAAAAATAAATATCATAGAAAAAGTATTTCTAATGATAAAAGATTAAAGGGAGAAGAATTTAATGAGTGGCTACGAAAAGAACTCTATAAATTCATCAAGTTGAAAACACAGGGAATTTACTATTTCGTTCCTTATGAAGTAAAGGAGGCTGAAAATGGCGACGATATACAAGAGAGTATTGAAAAACGGAAAAGTCAATTATGGCATTCAAATCAAGGTTAAAGGTGCGGACGGACGGTCAAAGTTTGTTTGCACCACTTGGAAGAACGAGAATAATCTTTCGGGTGTGCGTGCTGAAAAGGCTGCCAATGCATTCGCTGAGCAATGGGAAAAGGAGTATCGTGAAGGTCATATTCACGAACTCTCTATGGCTACCTTTGAGCAGGTTGCGAATGTTTGGCTGAACACTAGAAAATACAACATGTCAGATAACTATTATCTGCGTGCTATTGAGTGCATAAAGAGAATGTCAAACTTTTTTGGAAATAAAAGGTTTGTCGATTTGAAGGCTTTTGATATTCAACAGTTTTTTGTAAATATGAATGAGAGTCTTTATAAGGTTTCAAGGGCTAAAATCAAGCCGAATAAAGCGGTCGAATTTGACGAGTTAGTAAAAGCCTATGGAGTTAAGAAAGCGAGCCGAGAAAGTGGTTTCAACCGTCCTACACTTTACTATGCACGAAAGGGAGAAATGATTGAGTTAAACTCTGCGAAACTTATCTGCGAGTTCTTTAATCTTAACACCTTTGAGTATTTTGAAAAGATTACAATTGAAAAGCACTATCGTAAAGAAACGATAATGAAATACAAGCGAGTTTTAAGCACGATTTATAACTACGCTATGTCTATTGAACTTGTAAATCGAAACTATGCCACGAGTGCCTACCTTAATAATGTTATAGGTGGCGAGCCGTCCAAAGAGATAGAAATTTTAACCGCCGAAGAGTTTGATAACTTTATGAAAGCCTTAGATAGAGAAAAAGATGTTTGGAAAATCATTCCGCTTTATATCTTGGCGACCACTGGAATAAGAACTTGTGAATTATGCGGACTTGAATGGCAAGATATAGACCTTGAAAATCGCTTGATAAAAATAAGAAGAAACCGTCTTTATATCAATAATAAGGGAGTTATTACGAAAGAGTTAAAGACGAAGTATTCTAAACGAACCTTGCATATCTGCAATAGGCTTTGTGATAAACTTGTGCAGTTTAAAGAGTTGTATGATATGTTAAAGGAAAACGATAAAAAGTTTGATAAGTGTGGTGCTATCTTTTGTAATACGGACGGCACTCCACGCTTTCCGCACTATCTAAATAAACTGCTCAAAACTTATCTTATGAAAGCGGGCTGTAAAAAGGTGTCGTGTCATAAGATAAGGCACACATGGATAACAAGAATGGTTAGTCAAGGCGTGCCTGTGAATGTTGTTTCGAAACTTGCGGGACACGCTAATAGTGATATAACACTCAAAATTTACACGCACTATTGCCAAGATATAGATAATTCAATAGATGCAATGGAAAAAATCTTTGCATAAAAAATGGTAGGTCTAAAAGCCTACCATTGATAATTGATTTTAATCTTCTGACCTTGTATTTTTAATTATGTATGATTTATATTTTTCCCCATCTTTAAATTCTTGATCATTAGTGTCATATAATTTAAAGTCATCATTATGTGACTCTTTAAATTTAGCAAATTCGTTTGTCCTTATATAATCTCTGAAAAGTGGCCATTCCATTATATCTTTAGCGCATATATAGTCTGATTTTTCCTTAATACCAATATAAATTGATTCTATCTGGTCATTAATATTTGTATAATTATCACTTATTAGGGACTTAGCAACTTTAAATATAGGGCTTAAGTTTTGGACATTAAATCTAGAAAGATGTTGCTTTAACTCATCCTTTTCTCCAAGAGCTTTCAAACAACACATGTAATTTACATCAAAAATTTCTTTATAACCACAATTTTCAGAAAATCTAACTTTTCTTAAATAACCATAAAGTATTTTTGCTATATTCCATTTTTCAGTTTGATAAAAAACCTTGAAAATAATAGCTTCAATAAATGATATATCATCGTTTGTAACACTTGTCTCTTCTCTATATATTGTTGCCATAAAAAGTTTAAAAATAACTAATACAATGGTTTCATAAATGGTGTTTTCGTAGTCTTTAGGGAAGTCTAATTTTCCATTTTTTATATAATTCTTTTTTAATTTTTGAGACACATGTTTTTCATAAGCTTTGCTTACATTCCCTTCCCCATGTGTTAAAATATTTCTTCTATAATATATTTCATCAAATTGCTCATTAATATCTGAAAATAAATTTTTATTTATTTGAAGTTTTTCGCACACATCTGATAATTTTGTTGATCCAGATGTCAATTCTTCTCCAGCGTTTTCCACTATATTTTCAATTATTTTTTTTCTATCAAAATTTAAATTTTCTAATTCTTTTATAGATATTTCACATGTATGTAAAAACTTATGTGGATATAGGTAACAGTTTATTTTGTAAAGTTTAGTATAAAAAATTTCGTATAAAGTAAATAGGTTCTTACAATAATTTGCTACATTTAAATCCATAGATGCATTGTTAGTAAAAAAAATTTTCACATTATCTTTTAATTCTTTTATTATATTTTGGTTTGTTTTTTCTTTTATTATAATTGAACCATTCTTTTCTATAAATTCAAGTAATTCAGTTAACGCTGTGCCTTTATATGTGAAATTTTCTAATTTTTTTATAATTTCTCTTTTTTCATCATCATTACTTTTGCTAGATAATGAGTATATTTCTCCGATAATTTCAAACCCATCTTGTCTATCAAGTATACTTTCAACTTTATCAAGTAATGATGATTTAAGTAATAAAAAGTTTCGTTCCATTAAAAACAGAGAATTAAGTGTTTCATCTAATAAGTTTCTGCATTTCTCTCTAATTATTTTATCCATCAATCACTCCTAATGTATAGATTTTAAATTTGATCTTAGTATAACATATATTATTAAAAATTGCACTATTTTAAAATGGTTTTTAAAAAACTTCTTTAGAGAGAAATAACGTTTTAGAATCTTTGGTGTTCCCGCCCAGACTCTAACTGGGAATCTTCGCCTTAGGAGGGCGCTGCGTTATACAGTTACGCCACGGGAACATGTAAAAAATATTAAATTTTAGGGGTAAAAATGGCGAAAGTATGGTTTTTTGAAAGTTGCACGATTTTGAGATTTGCTTGACCGCCCTATTTCAAAGGGTTTAAAGGCTCTTAGGTTCCGGATAAAGCAAAGCCTTAGGAGGGGCAATAATTTTTATTTTTCAACTTCCTTTAGTTCCTTCTCAGGCATCAATTTGCGTATCTTTTGTGCCATTAAATAACTATTTTTAATAACTTTTGCAATTTCTGTAATTTTTATTAGGTATCATAATTTTATCAAAAAACTACAACTTTTGATGATAAATTTTTCCAGTTATTTTTCCACTAACAATAAGGTTTTTATCTAATATATTGCCCTTATTTTTATATAATATATTATAGCATATTTGCTGTAAGAAGTAAAGAAAAAAAGAGAATTGATTTTATTTTTTCAATTCTCTTCATCTTCATTATTGTTCTTTATCTCTAATAAATCTTTGTCTTGTGCATTCAGTGGGGAAATGATTGATTTGCCCAGTTCCTTTTCTATATCTTCTCTTGTATTTCTTGCTATGTTTCCACCTCTTCTTGCTATAGATTTATTTTCACTAAAACTTTGTGGATTGCTTTCTTTTGATATTGCTGTTGTCATTACTTCTGCAAGTTGATTTAGTGTCAGTTCAATATCTGTCATATTATCTCTTAAATTTTCTTTCTTTAAGTTTTTTACTGCTTTATATTCCTTTACTGACATTCCAGACCAAGCCTTTGTCATTTCATCTGTGAGTATTGCAAATTCTAGGCTTGTTTTAACTCCTTTGTCTTTCCATTCATCTGTCAATTTTTTTCTTATTTCTATTCCTTTTAGCCTTTCTGTTATCCATCCTTCAGTGTAGCCTTTTGCTCTATATAGTTCAACACCTCTTTCGAATGCTTTTTGTGGGTCTGCTATTTCGTCTAGGCGGTCATTTCCAATCTGTGCAAGCCACATCTTAAATGGTTCTGCTTTTGGGCTAGGAATTGATTGTATAAGCCTTAAAATGCCTTTTGTGTTTAATACATCGGTTAAGTAATGTTTTCCATCAGAAGATTGCAATTTCAGTTGTCCCACATCTTGGGACAACTGACTTCCTTCTTGTTTTAATTTTGTTTTTAATGCGTTCCAATATTTGCGTGGGCGAGGGCTATCAGTTAGAACTGCTATCACATCAACCACACTGAAATACCAATCTTCTTCATTTGCATTCCATTGTGTCCTTATTTTCTTTTCTTCAAATACTTTTATGTTTGACATTTCTTTCTCCTTTTTTATTATAGCATAAGTTTATTTAAAAACCTATTGTTTATCATATTATGCAATAAATAAAGAATCGACTTTATTAACAGACTCGAATCCACTTTGTTTTATGTAGTGTGCATAAGTCTTTAAAGTTATGTTTGAGTTTGCGTGACCAACCCATTTAGATACAGTTATAATAGGTATATTTGCTACAAGGCAAAGAGAGATAAATGTGTGACGCAAGTAGTGTATAGTTGTCTTTTTTATATTGAATTGTTTTCTAAATTTATCAAGCCATCCTTTAGGTGTGCAAGGGTGCATATTCCCACCTTCAAGACTTATCATTAAATAATCTTCATCATATAGACCTGGTCTTTCGCTTACATAATTATCATACCACTTTTTGTATTCGATAAGATAATTAAGTGCAGTCTGTGATAGTGGAATTTCTCTCTTTGATGTCTTATTTTTTGTTTTACAAACATATACACCATAAGTAGAATTATATAATCTATCTCTTTCTATCTTCATTGTCTTTTTTTCAAAATCTATATCTTGCCACCTAAGCCCATTCATTTCACAAGATCTAAGCCCTGTCACTAAAATTAACCCAAAATATATTTTCCATCTAATATCACTTACTTTATCAAGACAATCAAGGAAATAGATTGACTCTTCTTTGCTTAGAACCTTATCCTCGTCTAGTTCATCTGCTTCTTCATCTTCTGGGAATACAAGTTTAATATATTTTGTTGAAGTGTAATTGTCTTCAAGAACTCTATCTCTTACAGCATTATTAAAAATTGTGCTCATAATCCTTTTATATTTTAAGATTGATTCTCTTTTGTAATGTCTTTCTTTAAAGTCAATGAAAGTAAAATAATCATTCTTTTTTATATGCAATGCTTCACAAATTATATTTACACTCTTTTCATTGAGTGGTTTACCATTTTCTGCTTCAAGTAATGTTGTTCTAGAAATATTAAACTGACTACAAAAAATATTTTTTGTTTTATATTGTTTTATAATTTCATCCCATAAAGATTTTTTTAGATAGATTTTTGGTTTACTAATATCCTTGTTTTGTAGTTTATTATAAAATGCCTTCACCATATCGGGAGTCAATTTATCAAAGGTTATTTTTTGAAATTCTTGCTCAAATAGATTTATTGCGTCAATAGCCCTATGACAATATGATTTTGATTTGGTTCTTTCTAGTTCTTTAAGCCATTCTTTTGCATAATCTATAAATCCAACTCCACTTTGTGCTCTTTTTCCATTTAAAATTTCTTCTTGCTCTTTTTTGAATTTATCTTTTTCTTCTCGCAAGGCTTTCATTATTTCTTTTTTGCCTTTTAGATACTCTGGAACTTTCCAAGTTTTAGATTTTTGCTCAAATTTATTAGTTTTTGGATTTTTAATGCTACATTTTATGCGAAAGGATATTAGATTTCCATTTTTATCATAATTCGCTAAATGATACATTTCGTTTCTATTTTTTCTTAAAGTTTCCATATAACCATCCTTAATTCTTATCAATATCTTTTAAAGTTTCTTCTACAGAAGGGAATTCTTCTTGTTCGATTTCAAAATCCAAATATTTAAGGAGTTGAAGTAAATTTACATAAATCTTTGTGCCAGAGTATTTAGCACTTATAGTGCCTTGTCTAATTAATTGTCTTATATAAAACGATGTAACAACTGTTTCAGGGTCATATCTTTTTATAAATTCCAAGCAACCATCAACAGTTCTTAGCATTGAGATATTCTTTATCTTAATCATTTTCCTTCTTCTCCTCCTTTTCTTTTTTACGATTTTTTAATCTATTTGCGAAATCTTGCTTATGTCTTTGCATCTCTTCTTTTGTAGGGAATATAAAATCGTTTGGGTGCTCTGTTTTTAGTGTTTCTAATACTTCATCGGTAGTAAACATTGTGCTCATTCTAATATGAAGTGGTGTTTTATCAAATGTTTCATCTTCCAAGACATAATACTTATTTATTTGGTTTAGTGTAAGGAAGTTTGCTACATTTCCACAATTTGGTGCTCCAACAATACAATATGTGTCTTGGAAAGGTATAAAAGCATATATATTAAATCTTCTAAAAGTCGAATTCACTTTTCCATTAGAAAGTTTGCGTTGCAACATAATTGGTCGTCTTTGGTTGATAATTTCAATCATATCTTCTGCAAATAAATTTTTTTGAATATTAAAGTTTATATCCTTTGAAAAATAAGAATGTTTATTTAAAAACTCTTTTAACTCACTACCAGCAGAATAAGACAGTTTTTCAATAATATTCTTTTTAGCACCATCAGAAGCGAGCCTTGATTTTCTTAGCATTTGAATTAAAATGTTGATTTCTATGTCATCAAGTCTAAATTCGCCAGGCACTAAAATGTCTTCGTTATCACTTGTTAGATAATAGCCATCATAAGGATTGCCTTCAAGTGTGTAGTTAGGCAAGAGATGATTTTTAAACAATCTAATATATTCTTGAATGGTGTCCTTACTAAGTATTACTTTAAATTTCTCTTTAATTATCTCTAAAATATCTAAAACTTTTAGTGGTTCATCTTTTGAAGCATCTTCTGTTAGAACCTTATAGACATAAATTGAATAAAACTTGGTAAATCTATCTTTTTTACCTTTTGGAGTATCTTGGTCATCATAGGCATTTTCAAGTATATTTAACTTTGGATTTTTATCTTTCATCTTCTTTCTCCTTTTGTTATGTTTTAATCATAACACTTTTATTTTAAAATTTCAAATAACAAAACGGGAATATTCCCGTAAGTCTAATTTTTGATATATCGACTTTTTTTGCTTAAAATTTATTCTTTTAAATAAAAATACCTACCGTGAGATGCACGATAGGTATATGTTTTAACTTATCGTACAAGCATTTCCACCTTGTTCATTTTGAATAGGTTGGAGTGTGGTCATTGGGCTTGTCCCTACCACATCTCTATATA
>CALWQM010000006.1 GCA_944383685.1 uncultured Clostridia bacterium
AGACTTTTACAACATAACCTTAGCACATTTAATGCAAGCGAACCTCTTAGTTAATGGTCAATTTAAAAAACCAAACAATATTGATTACGTTGATTTAATTGACATTTCCATTATTAATAAAAAACAAAAAGATTTAATTTTAAAAAGCAAAAAAATGCTAATTTTAAATACTTCAACTTTTTTATATTCGGAGTTTTACGATACAATATTAAAAGCTAAAAATTAAACATTATAAAGTTTGTAGATTTAAAACATAATAACATAACAACAAACAATATTATACGATATTTACTGTGTTTATGCAAAAATTTGGAACAAATTCGTGACAAATTCGTAGACATTGCCAATTTTTTAGTGTTTTTTTAAAAAAATAAACAATATTAATTCATAAAAATCGAACCCACAAGTTGAGATTTAAGTCTTGATTTGTGGGTTATTTTTTGTCATGAATAAAAAATTCTAGCGATTATCAAAATCACTAGATGCCCTTAAAATAAAAGGTTTAATGGTGCTCCCAGAAGGATTCGAACCCTCGATAATCGATCCGAAGTCGATTGTGATATCCATTTCACCATGGGAGCAAAACTGATAATTTTTTTATGGGGATTATCGAACCCCAAAATATGTGTTTCGAAGACTTATGTGATATCCATTTCACTATGGGAGCATATTAAATTTGCCAATGTCTGTTGCTTTGCTTATTATATTCTTTTTCTTGTTTTTTGTCAATTTTTTATTTTTAATATTCTTTTACTCTATTTTAGTTGATTTTTTTTCTAATAAGACTTAAAATACTTTTATATAAGGGGAGAGTATGGCAGAAAAGAAAAAATCTAATATTAAAAAATATTTAATAACCATAATCATTATGGCTGTGGTTGGATATATTGCCGGAGTTTGCATTTGCTATTTCACCAACCAAGAAAGCATGGATTTTACTGAGGCTTTAACAACTGACTATGCTTGGGTTGGGCTGGCCTGCGGTGCCGTGCTTGGAATTGTTTTCTTGTTTATGTCCAAAAAGAAACCAACTTCGTCTGTTTCAGGCAAAACTGTTGGTAAAACAGCAGAAGGCATTGAGATGGATTTGTCAGTTAACGCAAAACTTTTGAAGGCAGATGATGTTAAAAACCAATATGGCATTATCAGCACAACCTGGGCGCAACTTCCATCGGTGAAAAACACAGGACTTGTTTTCCAAAACACCATTCACAATGGGAAATATAACATTGCCATGAAAGATGAATTTCACGCAATGATTATTGGTGCAACAGCTTCTGGTAAAACCTCACTCACAATTTTGCCAACCATAAGGATTTTGGCACACTCAGGTGAAAAACCAGATATGGTTGTGTCCGACCCAAAAGGCGAATTATATCAAAAAACCGCAAACATTCTTAAAGAAGAAGGCTATCGTGTGTTTAAATATGATTTAAGAGAACCTTTCACTTCTTCAAGATGGAACCCAATGAGTCATGCTTACGAACTTTATCACAAAGCAATGAGTTTCAAAAACGAGGTTAAAAAATGCACGAATGGTGTTTCTCCTGAAAAATCTGGTTATCAAAAAATACAAGGTGAAAAATACGGTGCAGAATGGTATGGCTTCAACGGTGTGGCTTATCCAGACCTTGACCAAGTGAAAACTGCTGTTGCCAGCACAGAAGAATATTATCGAGATCTTGCTTACAGTGAACTTAAAGAAATTGCAAGCACTCTTTGCCCAAGAAGCCAAGCCAACGACCCAACTTGGGAGGATGGTGCAAAAGATTTCCTTTATGGTGTTATGCTTGCAATGCTTGAAGACAGTTTAATTCCAGAACTTGGAATGACAAAGGAAAAGTTTAATTTCTATAATTTATACAGAATTTGTATGTATAGAGATTTAGACCCAGATAATCCTTTTGAAACCTTGAAAAAATATCTTCTTCAAGGCCGTGATGAGACAAAGAGTGAAGTTTCGCAACTTACATCAGGTGTTGTTAACACTGCTGTGAACACATCAAAATCATATTTCAGTGTGCTTTCAGGTAAGATTAACTTCATGCAGGACGTTGGTATTTCATATTTGACAAGTGATAACGATTTTGATTTCAGTGATTTCACTTCAAAACCTTCAATTCTTTATATCTGTATTCCAGATGATAAAGAGGAAAGATACACACTTGCAAATCTTTGTATTTCTCAACTTTATAAGCGTTTGGTTGATAAAGCAAACTCATATAATTCAAAGAAATTGCCAAGACACGTTTATTTCATTTTGGATGAGTTTGGTAACATGCCACCAATTCCAAAGTTCGACAGTATGATTACAGTTTCTCGTTCAAGAAATATTATTTACGAAGTTGCCATTCAGTCCTATACACAGCTTGAATCAAAATACGGCAAAGAAGCCAGTGAAACCATAAAGGGTAACTGTAATATTCAAGTGTTTATTGGAACTGATGACCAAAACACAAGAGATGATTTCTCAAAACGTTGCGGTGATGTTCAACTGATGTATGAAGAAGTAAATAAAACAAAAAGTGAAAAAAATACCGATGGAAACTCAAAGAGTATTTCAGTTCAAAGAACAACCAGACCGCTTATCACTCCTTATGAACTTGGACAGCTTCCATTTGGGACAGTAATTGTTAAAATTTACAGACTTCAACCAATGAAATTGGAACTTACAAGAGTTGATAAAGTGCCATTCTTCCATGTTAATGATGTTAAACCACAAATTGGAATTATGAAGAGTTTGGATAAACAAAAAGTTTACTATGATATTAGAGAAAGAAATAGAAAGATTTTGAAAAACACAAATCCATTCGATTTCTAATTTTTAATAATAAAAAAGATATACATCGTCGTATATCTTTTTTTAATTTTTGTTTACATTTTGTGTTTTAATTTTTTGTAAGATCAGTTGATTTGTAACCCAAAATTTTTGATGAAATATTTTTTATTAACTTTTTATTTTCTTCATTTTCAAAATTAACTCGTTTTGTTTCTTTGCTTTTGCTCCATTCTTCAAATTCACTAGATTGAGAAGCAAATTTTTCAATCAATCTTTTTTGTTGAGAAATAGAAGCATTTTCATTATCATTTAAATGCTCTAAGGCATTTTGATAATATATTATTCCAACAAGTCCATTTCCAGCAAGTTCACTGTTTTTGTCGGCAACATATTTTATCCATTTATTTTTAGTTACTAGGTTATCATAACAATGCAACTCTAATTCCATAATATCTTC
Organism: uncultured Clostridia bacterium; assembly: GCA_944383685.1. GTDB lineage: Bacteria > Bacillota > Clostridia > Christensenellales > UBA1242 > Caccovivens. The sequence goes on from CALWQM010000006.1 coordinate 3,237, forward strand.
AATTTTTTGAATATCATTTTGATTTAAAAAATCTAAATTTTCCAGAATTTCCCTAATTGTTGGTTTTTTCCAAAAACGATCTTCTTGTGTAGCCCAGTCAGGACGAATATATCCTTCCAAAATTAATTCTTGGAAGTTACAATCATCAAAAACCAATGGTGTTGCTCCATCTAAAAATGTCGCATCTATTTTTGACAGTCCAAATTCTCCTAATATATATAAAGTGTCAAGATATATTTCCTCTATGCCATAAATACCATCACGCCAATAATCCAGTTGAGAATATCCAAACAAGATGACTGGTTTTCCATTAGATAAATTAATTTTTACAGGGCTGTAAAATTCTATTTCTTTTTTTGTTTTTTCTTGAATAACTTGTTTTAAGTGTGTTTCAAGTTCTTTTAAATTTATTGCATCAAGCCAATTTGAAATTTTTTTCATACTTTCTCCCATATTTTTATTTCATTATATCATAGAAAACATGCGGTGTCAATTATGAATTATTTTTAAAAATTCAAAATTTTATTGCTCGGCGTCACGTAACAATATTAAATTTTTTATCATAAATAATGCCATGGAAAAATATGATGATGAAAAAATAACTGATAATTTCGAACAGATGGCAAGAGCATATTCAAAATCATTAAAAAATAAGGGCTTCGTTTTCATTAAGTTGGAAGAGGAAGAGTATTCCCTATTACTTGACGAAATAGCAATTCTCTTTTGCAAAATTAATGCCTCCTTAGATAGACTAAAATCTTACATTGATTGCACAACTTTGAGGGAATTAACTGCATGCAATCAAAAACAGTTTAGGGATAAGTTCAATTACCAGAGAGATTTCTATTTTAAAAATATTGAAAATCCAAGTAATTGCTTTTTGTCACTGATAAGTTTAGAAAATATGCTCACGCTAAAACTTATGATTTTGGCAGTGAAGAGTGGCGAACTTGAATTTTGCCATGGGATAATTACCTCACGAACCCATGTCTATGCAAACAGTTTCTCAATTGAGGGCTTTATTTTAAAGGGTTAATAAATTTTAAAATTATTAAATCGGCTTATAGGCTCACTTCACAACCAATTTTTTTATTTTTAAAAATGTAAATATATGCAAAAAAATTAATATTTTTGCAAAATCACTTTTTTGGTTGACAACTTTTTGTGCTCTTGGTTATAATTAGCCTAAGAGGTTTAAATGAAAAAGAGTAATACGTTTTTAGCTTCCATCATAGGAACAATCGTCAATGGCTCACACACAATAGCATTAATTTATCTTATCACATATCTTTGCATATCTTTGTCAAAGGAAGGGGTTGACACAACCAGAACAGCAGTTGAAATTGCACTTTATTTTGCTTTCTTTATTGTTATTGCTGTTGCTTTGGCACTTTCCATTGTGTGTTTAACTTACACAATAAAAAATAAGGACCTTACTGATGCCGAGGGAAAACGTATTATCATCTCAACTGTGTTTTTTGATTTCTTTGTTGCATTTTTGCTTTTTATTGATATCTTCACAGGACAATCTGTTTTAGGAATAATTTTTTATATAATTTGCTGTATCCTTTTAATCACATCAGGTGGGCTGTATTTAATAGATTACAACACGGCAATTCAAGTTCAAAAATCTAATAAAGACAAAATTGACAACACTGCAAGTGCAGATTCTTATAGAAAAGCGGAAGAGAAAAATGCTGAAAATAATCTTGAAAAAAGCGATGAAAAATAGGGCAACCTATTTTTATTTTTTCTTACAAAATTTTTCAAAATTACTTAAAATTATTTGATTAATTTTTATGCGTATGATATAATAAAAAAGTCAGTTTAATTAAAAGCTGAATATTAATTTCCAAGTGACAAATCCCCATTTTAGTGATGCTTAAAAAAGGATTTTTTCTTTTTGATTTTTAAATGAATTTAGTAAGGGAGTCTTGCTTAATTTATCATTGCTGTTTGCCACAGGGAATTTTAAAAGGGGATAGCAAAATGGCAAAGAAGAATTTAAGCGAGATGAGAAAGGTGATTAAGTATAGCCTTATGCGAATTGGTTTTCGTGTGGACACTATGGGTTTTGCATATTTATGTTATGCAGTTGAACTTGTCATTAAAGAGCCGAATCTTATTCACAAGTTATGCAAGGGTGTTTATGCACAGGTGGGCGAAAAATTTATGGTTAATAACGATTTGTGCATTGAAAGAAGTATTCGTCATGCAATTGAACAAACTTACATAAACAAAAGTTTTATGGAACTTAATCGCATGTTCAAAATGGAACTTTTCACAATCAATGATAAGCCAACTTGTGGGGAATTAATAAAACTTGTTGCTGAATACTACAATATGTCACTTTATAAAGACGATATGGTAATTTAAGAGCAGTTGCTCTTTTTTTATTGCATTTTGTGAATTTAATTTGAAAATATAATAAAGTTTGATATACTTATACATTATAGATAATTAAGAAGGAGCTATTATGGGAACCGCTTTAACTGTTATAACTATTTTAATTGTTTTGTTTTTTGTGGTTATCATTGGTTTTGCGTTTTATAGAGATTATAACAAAAAACATTTATCCAACTATACAGCAAATATTATCTTTGATAAATACAATAAAAAGATAGATAAAATTATCAGCCTTTTCAACAATGAAAGATTGACGGAAAAACTTAACGAAGCAAGAATGAATATTATTAAAGATGAAAAGCCTAATGAAAGTTTAATATTTGAAAATATCAAAATGACTGACAATTTGGAAGATAATTTTTCACTTTTATCCAACATTCAAAAAGAATTTAAACATAGAGGGGTGGTGCAAGATAGAATTACTCTTCTTAAAAAACCAATCGTCATACATGATTTAAGTGAATATAAATGCAAGGTTAAGCATCCAAAACACAAAGCAATCATGGCTTTTGAAGACAAATTGAAGGAAGTTAAGTTGGATGAAAAGTTTACACAAATTTTAAGTGCTTCTCCTTGCTATCAATTTGGTAACATATATATGTTTTTACCTAATAATTTGTTGAAAATTGACCTTGACAACATTTTTGCTTGCGAAATTATTGATTACGACAAAATTGGTATTAGGGTTTGGGAAAAAGATGAAGAATGGATTGACTTTGACGGGACTTACGACTTAAATGAAACTGAACACAAGTTTCCAGAGGGGGCAAATGAGAATAATCCTGAAATTAAAGAACTTGTTTTACAAAAAAATTATGTACTTTCTTTCACAATCAATGAAATGACTTATGACCTTATTAAGGGCTTTGTTTTAACAAAAGAACAAGCAGAGATGCATAAATTAACCATGCGTAAATTTTAACAGGCAATGCCTGTTTTTATTTTTTATTATTGAATATTTATGGTTAAATTTGGCTCAAATTTAATGGTTAAAAATATCGTAAAATTAGATAAAAATGATTTTACGAATAGATAAATATGCAAAATTTTAACTATTAAAAATGATATTAAGTTATTTATTTATAACTTGAATATTCATAATATATAGGTTATATTTTTTGTAAAAATTTCGTAAAAATTAAAATTTTTTAAATAGTTAAAAATTTATAAAAAACCACAATATCTAGTGATAAATATTTGACAAAGCCACTATATATGTTATAAAATGAAGACGAATACATATTTTGGAGGTGTAAAAATGCAAGTTGTTAAAAGAAATGGTAGCATTGTTGATTTTGACCAACAAAAGATTGAAAATGCCATTTCAAAGGCAAATCATGAAGTTCATGCAAAGGAGAGAGCAACAAAGAAAGAAATAAGCGAAATTATTGAATACATTAAATCGCTTGACAAAAATCGTATGCTTGTTGAAGACATACAGGACATTATTGAAGAAAAGCTTATGGAATATGGGCATTTCGACTTAGCGAAGAAATATATTATTTATCGCTATAAGCGTGCTCTTGTTCGTAAAGCGAACACAACAGACCAAACAATTAAAGAACTTATTGACGGAGAAAGCGAGTATTGGAACACTGAAAATTCCAACAAAAATGCTCGAATTGTAACCACTCAAAGGGACTATTTGGCTGGTATCACTTCAACAGATATAACAAGAAGATTTTTACTTCCAGAAGATATTGTTAAGGCACATGACGAAGGTATCATTCATTTCCATGATGCAGATTATTTTGCTCAAAATGCTCTTCATAACTGTGACCTTATCAACCTTGAAGACATGCTTCAAAATGGAACAAATATCAATGGGGTTATGATTGAAAAGCCTCACAAATTTTTAACAGCAATGACAATCGCAACTCAAATCATCACCGCTGTAACTTCAAGTCAATATGGTGGGGCAACTGTCACCATGACACATCTTGCTCCATTTGTTAGATACAGTTATAACAGATATTTGGCAAAATATAAAGATCGTGGGTTAAGTGAGGAACAGTGTGTAAAGTTTGCAAAAGAGGACACATTGAGAGAAATTAAGGACGGTGTTCAAACTTTTCAATATCAAGTTAACTCCATGACAACAACCAATGGACAAGCCCCATTTTTAAGTGTTTGCTTGTATTTAGGTGAAACAGAAGAATACAAAGAAGAACTTGCACTTATCATTGAGGAAATTTTGAAACAACGTATTGAAGGAATGAAGAATGAAAAAGGTGTTTACATCACACCTGCGTTCCCAAAACTTTTGTATGTTTTGGAAGAAGATAACATTCATGAAAACAGCAAGTATTGGTATTTAACAGAACTTGCCGCAAAATGCACTGCAAAGCGTATGGTTCCTGACTATATCAGTGAAAAAATCATGAAGCAGTTGAAGATAGATAAAAATGGAAATGGAAACTGCTATCCATGTATGGGTTGCCGTTCCTTCCTTACTCCATATGTTGACCCAAAAACAAATAAACCAAAATATTATGGAAGATTTAACCAAGGTGTTGTAACAATCAACCTTGTGGATGTTGCCCTTTCTTCTGGTGGAGATTTTGATAAATTCTGGAAAATCTATGATGAAAGACTTGAACTTTGCCATAGAGCACTTCAATTAAGGCATGAAAGACTTGCACACTGCACAAGTGATGTTGCACCAATTCTCTGGCAACATGGTGCGCTTGCAAGATTAGGTAAGGGAGAAAGCATACATCCACTCCTTCATGGAGGTTATTCAACAATTTCTCTTGGCTATGCAGGACTTTACGAATGTGTTAAATATATGACAGGTCACAGCCACACAGATAATGGCAAGGGGGAAGCATTCGGCATTGAGGTTATGCAACACTTAAATGATAAATGTAAGGAATGGAAAGAAAAAGAAGATATTGATTACAGTGTGTATGGCACTCCTATTGAAAGCACAACATATAAGTTTGCAAAAAATCTTAAAAAGAGATTTGGCACTATTGAAGGAATTACTGACAAAGATTATATCACAAATTCTTACCATGTTCCAGTTTTTGAAGAAATTGATGCATTCTCTAAACTTAAACTTGAAAGCGAGTTCCAAAAATTAAGCCCAGGCGGTGCTGTTTCTTATGTTGAAACTCCAAACTTACAAAACAACTTGGAAGTTGTTCTTCAAGTCATTAAATTTATCTATGATAACATCATGTATGCAGAACTTAACACAAAAAGCGATTATTGCCAAAAATGTGGTTATACTGGCGAAATTTTAATTGACGACAACTTGGAATGGTATTGCCCAAACTGCGGAAACAGAGATCACAGCACACTTAATGTTGCAAGAAGAACCTGTGGATACATTGGAACAAACTTCTGGAATAAGGGAAGAACACAAGAAATTAAAGAAAGAGTGCTTCATATTGATAACAAAGATGCTTAAATTTGTTCGAGGATAAAATGAGATACAATAAAATAAGAAAAATGGATATTTCAAATGGTCCAGGTGTAAGGGTTTCAATATTTGTTCAAGGTTGCACTTTTAATTGCAAAAATTGTTTTAACCCAGAGACTCATGACTTCAATGGCGGAGAAGAATTTACAGACGATACCATTGAAAAGGTTTTGAGTCTTTGCGAAAAGGACTATGTAGAGGGCCTTTCCATTTTGGGTGGAGAGCCTATGCATCCCAAAAACTTGGAAGGAGTCACCAAACTTGCAAAGAAATTCAAACAAAAATTTCCAAACAAAAATTTGTGGGCTTGGACAGGCTTTTTGTTTGATAATTATTTAAAGGATAAAGAAATTTGTAAATATCTTGATGTTTTGGTGGATGGACAATATATGGAAGAACTTCATGACCCAACGCTTAAATGGAAAGGTTCTTCAAATCAAAGAGTTATAGATGTTCAAAAATCTTTGAAAGAAGGAAAAGTTATTTTATTTGAAGATTAGATTTATTACATAATAAAAAGGAAAATGATATGAATTTTTTAGATATTAAAGTTAAAAAACTAAACGAAAAAGCAGTAATTCCAACTTATGGAAGTGAATTTGCAGCAGGGGCAGATGCTTATGCTTGTGTTGATGAAGATGTTGTAATTAAACCTCATGAAACTGCTTTCATAAAAACTGGACTTTCTTTTGAAATTCCAGAAGGCTATGCTCTTTATGTGTTTGCTCGTTCAGGACTCAGTTGCAAGCAAGGACTTGCACCAGCAAACAAAGTTGGGGTTGTAGACAGTGACTATCGTGGAGAAGTTATGGTCGCGCTTCATAACCATACAAACGAACCAAAGGTAGTTTCAAATGGAGAACGTATTGCACAATTTGTTTTCATGCCATATTACAAGGCAAATTTTAAAGTTGTTGATAAGTTAAGCGAAACCGTAAGGGGAGCAGGAGGTTTTGGTTCAACTGGGAAAAAATAAAAAAATCATCTCAATTTGAGATGTTTTTTCTATTAAACATATTTTAAAATGTCTTCAAATGTAGAAAATTCTATTATTCATTAAAATATTCAGTGTTTTATATATAATGCTTTTTGTATAGATATTTTCTGTAAATTTTTCAAGTGCATTAAATAAATTTTTGAATTTCAAAATATAATTGCGTTATTTTTACAAACCAAAAGAAAATAAAAAAACCGCTTAAAGCGGTTGATTTTCAAAAACAGGCAATGCCTGTGGTGGAGATGAGCGGATTCGAACCGCTGACCCTCTGCTTGCAAGGCAGATGCTCTAGCCAACTGAGCCACACCCCCACGTTGCTTTCTAATATTACTATATTTAAAAAAAATTGTCAAGAATTTTTAATAAAAATTTTATTTTTTTAAATTTCAATGCTTGAATATTCTTTATTTAAAATAGAACTCGAATATTTTTCTTCTTTTGATAGTCTTAATTTTTATTTTGCTGAAAAATAAAACAGTAATAGGAATAATTTAATAAAAAATTTTAAGTTATAATTAAGAATAAAACAACATAAGTTATTGTGGAAATGTGGATAACTTATTTTTTAATAACCAAAAATTAAGTTATAGAGTGCTGTTGAATGTGGATAAATATATTGAATAATTAATATAAAAAACCTTTCTGCATCAGCAAAAAGGTTTTGCGTAATCAATCTTATTCAAATTTCCAGTATTTTATATTTAAGAGATAAATCCAGATTAACCTTGAATTTCGGCAACATGAACACCATTTGCCTTTCTTTGTTCTTCAATAAGTTGAGAGAACATATCTCTTACTTGGAAAGGATTTTTAATGTTTTTAAGAACAAGCTGTGGTTGGCGTTCGTCGTTACTGTAAAGAACAACCGTGCCTGTTCCAAAAATTTTGTCTGAAAGTGATTGAGATAAAGAAATATCATACATACGGTATAAATTTACCTCTTCAATATGTGTTGAAAGAAGACCAACATCTCTAAATGTTTTGAACCATGCATCTCCGTTTTTAATCAAATAGTATCTTGTGAAAGAAAGTGGAAGACCGCAAAATCTTTTTCTGTCTTTCCAAATTAAAACAGCATTATCTCCATATCTTTTTTTAACGTTCATAAAAGCCTCCTTGGTTTTTCTAAATTTATTTTACTATATATTTAGCAAAAAGTAAACCATTTTTGTTAAAATTTTATTAAAAAAGAAGGCTACCAATGGGTGAACCTTCCTTTTTTGACCTGTTTTAATGAATTTTCAAAGTTATGCTATTGGCAAATTATTTGCAGCAGTTATTGCATCCACAGTTAGAGAGTAATAAAAGGAATAAAATTGTGCCACAATCAACATTTATGCCTTTGTTAAAACCGCAACCACAGCCACAGCATTGTAAAAGCATAATTAAGAAAATGAGTGAGCAGCAATCATTTCCGCAATCTCTACCTACATCGCCACAATTTGAGCCTCCAAAAAAGTTCATTTGTGCCTCCTAAAATTTTTCTTATGTAAACGACTTTTAAGTGTGATGCTTCACACATTATCATTTTATTAGGAAATAAAAAAAATGTTACATAAAAGAAAATTATTTAATACATAAATTTTTGATTTGAGCACAAAATAGATTTAGCATATTCATGGGAGGGCTAATTAAAAATTTTTATATGCCTATAAAAATTAGTTGACAAAATCCCCCGTGATAAATTGCCAATAGGAGGTAAGAATGAAAAAAAGTGTTACATTAAAAAGTTTACTTGCAATTTTTGCGTGCATTGCAATGATTTTGGTTGCAGGAATCACTCTTGCAGCTTGTGGTGAAAAAACAAATGACAATGTTGTTTTGACTGACACAAGTAAGGTGGTTCAATTTGGCGGGAGAGAAGATTGGAAAAATTCAAGTGATGTTTCTCTTAAATACTTAGGAGATAATAAATACGAGGTGACAGGAACACCTTCGACAATGTCTGCTGACCAAGCGGCTGCCTATGGTGGAGTTACAGAAGGTTCAAAATATGTTATTTTGAGCATTAAAATGGAAGTTGGTTCAACAATTGTAAGTGGTTGGAAATCTACTGAAACAGCTGATGTTGCTTTTGGCGAAGGCGAAGGTAAAAACACAACTTACAAAGGTGAAGAAGGGGTTAAAGAGTATGTTTTAGGCTTATCTAATGGCGAAACACCACTTCATGCTGAAAACCCAGTTTGGAGAATTGAAATCACTTCACCTGTTGAAGAAGGTGAACAAGCAACAACCACTGTTTACACAATTGATTTTTCAGCTTTATATAATGCCTAATTATCAAAGGTTTAAAATGAAAGGAAATCTAAGTATGATTTCCTTTTTTATTATGCAAACGGGCTAAAAAACTTATAATTTGGTTGCAAATTGGTTTTTGACATAAAAAATAAACATTGTTTTTCTTTTGTGTTTAGTTGCGTTTTATTAATTATATTTGTTATAATTTAATTAGTATTATATGCTTTAAAAGGGAAAGGAGATTTGTGGTTCAAGATTTAATTAAGTTTAGTGGCACGAATGAAAAACTTTTTACACGCATGGTGGTTGAAAAAGTAACACCAAAAACGACCTTGATTGTGCCAGAAACTCACAATGCCATAATCATGAAAGACGGGGAGATGCTTCAAACTCTCTCTAAGGGGAAATATAAACTTAACGAGCTTTTGGATGTTGAAAAGGATGAAGAACTTGTCCTTGAAATCATCTATGTAAGTAAAACGGCAAAACTTAAACTTTTGTGGGGAACTCCAAACAAGATAACTATTGAGGACCCAGTGCTTGGAGAAACATACAAAATGGGAATGAGTGGTGATTTTGAAGTGCAGGTTAGTGATCCAAGAAAATGTTTTTTGTATCTTGTTGGTGCAGAGGATGTTTTAACGGCAGAAGGGTTACAGGATAGGCTTATGAGCAAAGTTGTTTCCACAGTTGAAGATGTGCTTGTTTCCTTCATTGATAAAAATGATGTCACATTTTCAAGTGTTTACCTTTTTAAGCAAGAAATTTCAAATATTGTTGTTCCAAAACTTTCCTCAATTTTTTCTTCTCAATATGGAATTACGGTTTATTCTTTCAATATTGCAAATATTATATTTGACGACAAAGACTTGGAAAGGTTGAATAAGGCCTTAATTTCAAAGTCAAAAAAGATTGTTTGCTCGGCATGTGGAGTAGAGTTAGATGCAAATGCAAAGTTTTGTTCAAATTGTGGCAAAAAGATTGGTGGCAGCAGAATTTGTCCTAATTGCCATGCTGAAAATGTTGCAGAAGCAAAATTTTGTGCTATGTGCGGAGAAAAACTTTAATATGGTGGGAGGTTGATATGGAAGTTGCATTATATATCATAATTATTGTTGCGGTGGTTGCGGTTTCAATTTACTTTTTAGTTAAGGAACTGAGAAAACCAAAAGAAGAAGCAAAGAAAGAAAGTGCAGGAGTTTTGGTCAACAAAAGACAAATTGAAAAATCAGTGCAAAACATTGAAAGCATGATTGTGCTTGCTGATGGGAATGACAGATTATGCAATAAGCTTGTTGAACTTAAAGATGAAATAAGATTTTTGAATCCTTCAAAAAATCCAAAGGTAAAGCAAATTGACGAGAAAATTGCCAATAAACTTGATGATATCAAAATTGAAATATCCAAGGATAAAGAAGCTGAAACAATCTTCCGCATGATTGAAGAAGTTGAAGGGTTTATTGCTCAGCGAATAAAGGAACTTGACGCATGAAAAGAGAGTTAAAGGTAAGCAAAGACTGTCAAAACCCAGAAGAAACTTTGAAAGAACTTAAACTTGGATACATAAATTTAGCGGATGGCTTTTTCGACCTGGCGCAAACCAATTTTGACCTTGTGATATTGGCAGACCCATATAATGCAGATGCTTTTTGGGGGTTGATGCTTTGCAAATGTCAAATAAGAGATGAAAATGTGCTTTCAAGCAATGCAACTTTATATAAGAACATCATCTTTTTAAAAGAATATCAAAATGCTCTTTTATATGCCGACGAAATGCAGAAAGCGATTTTTAACGATCTTTTAAGTGAAATCTTAAAGGTGAATGCTGGGGATAATTATTAAGTGAAAGGAGAGAAATATGTGGTGGCCATTTAAACGAAATAAATTTAAAAATATAAAAAGGGAAGATTTGGTAAATTCCATTTGCGAACTTGAAAGACAGGAAAGAACCATTGAGGCAGAAATCTTTCAACAGCAAAAAGAAATTGACGCATTAATGGATAAGGGAAAGAGAGAAAAAACAGACGAGTTGAAACTTTTCTATGCAAAAAAAATCAATCACCTTAAAGAAGAAAAAGAAAACACAATGCAAAAAGGGATGTATCTTCTTTATAATATTCGCCTTATGAACAAGCTTAAAGATGCTTATGACAGCAACACCTTTTTTAAGACTCAAACAAAAGTTCCGCTTTCCGAACTTCTGGCGGACCAAAAGGGCCTGGCAAAGTTTTTAAATAAGGCATTGGAAACAAGAATTGCTGCCGAAGATGTTTTGACAAGTGCAGACGATTTGTTTGTGGAAATTCAAGGGGCTTATGACAAAAATGAGTCGATTTACGGAATGAAAAAGAATGATGAAGACCTTTTAACAACTTTTGAAAAAGAACAACAAATTGCCGACGAAGAAGCTTTGTATGAAGAAAAAGTTGACAACAAAATTAAAAAGAAAAAAGCAAAACTTGAAGAATAATAAATGCTGTATATAAGGAGGGAAAAAATTATGGCATGGTTTAAATCAAAAAGACAAAAGGAAATTGAACAAAAAATGCTTGTTAAAAGAACAATCAATTCAATGAACAAGCAAATTGCACGCCTTGAAGAACAAAAGAAAGTGTTTGTTGAGGCTGCAAAAACTGCAAAGGAAAAGGGGCTTGAACCACAATTTAACTTGGCACTTTCAGGTTATAAAATGACCGTTCAACAACAAAAAAGAGCACAAGAAATGATGCTTAATTTTGAAATCACTGCTCAAATGAGAGATGTCACAATGATGACAACTGAATTTTTAAGAAGCATGAGTTCAATCTCAAAGGAAATGACAAAACTTGCAGATGCAAAAGAGTTTGAAAAAATACAAGCTCAATTTGAAGAAGCAATAACTGCGGTGGAAACTCAAACTGAACAAATGGATACTTTCATGGAAATGAGTCAAGAGTCATTTAGCCAAGCAGGCAAGGCGAAAGATGGAAAGGATATTTCAAGCGAAGATTTTGAAAAATACATTATGGAACAGGCAGCAAAAGATGAAACAGCAAGCGCTGATATAGACAAAGAAATTGAAGCATTAAGAAAGAAAATAGAAAACGAAAACGCTGACAAATAGGAGAATTTATGGAAGATTTGGAACTTCTTAACAACACTTTTGAACTTTATATGAAAAAAGGTAAGGAAGCCAAGGAAAAGGGTAAATATGCTTTGGCAAAGCGTAATTTTTTGCTTGCAGGCGAAACCATGATGAAGATTGCAAAGATTAGCCAAGGGAAACTTAAAGAAGCAAGACTTGACAGGGCAAGACGCATTGTGGAACTTAGCGAACGCATGGAAACATCCACGCAAGAAAAGAAGAAAAATGAAGGTCAATGCGAAGAAGATGATGATGTTAAGAAGTGGCAACAAGCAGAAATTCCAAATATTCATTTTGACGATGTGGCAGGGCTTGATGATGTTAAAAAAGCCATAAAAATACGCATGATTAACCCAGTGCTTTATCCAGATAAATATAAATTATATAACAAGAAAACAGGTGGTGGTGTGCTTTTGTATGGGCCACCTGGAACTGGTAAAACCATGATTGCCAAGGCTATTGCCTGCGAAGTTGGTGCAAAATTTTATGCCGTGAAAGGCTCGGACATTGTCAGCAAATGGGTTGGCGAAAGTGAGAAAAATATCAATTCTCTTTTTGCTGAGGCAAACAAGCAAGACAGAGCAATTATTTTCATTGATGAAATGGACAGTTTGCTTGGCAAACGTGGGGTTGACACTCATAACGATAAAAGAGTTAACGAATTTTTGCAACAAATGGATGGCTTTGCAGGAAGAAATCCAAATTTATTGCTTCTTGGTGCAACAAACAGACCTTGGGATATTGATTCGGCTGCCACACGTTCTGGACGTTTTTCACAAAAAATATACATACCTTTGCCAGATGCTAAGGCAAGAAAGTTTATGATTGAGAAGAACATGAAAAATGTTCCTGTTGCCAAAGATTTTGATGTTGATAAGATTGTTGATGCAACAGAAATGTATAGTGGTGCTGACCTTGACGAACTTTGTGACAGGGCAAAAGATGAACCACTTTTGAAAGCCATTGAAACAGATAAAATTGTGGAAGTGACAAACAAAGATTTTGATAATGTTTTGAAAGTTTTTCCACCAAGTGTTACACTTAAAGAATTAAAACAGTTTGAAGATTATAATAAAGATGTTGAAAGTCTTTTAAAAAAGAAAAAGTAGGGGAATTTGAGAGAAAGAGTTTGTAATAATTGCGGAGGCAAAAAATATCAGGAAATTGGGCAGAACATGGTTAAATGTTTGTTCTGTGGGACTATTTATGTCGACGAATATGCAAACAAGGAAGAAGAAATTTTAATTGTGCATGCTTATGAGAAAATTCGAGATTTCAAATTTGATGAAGCAGTCACAGAATTTGATAAAATTTTATCTCTCTATCCAAAATCTCATGAGGCTTATTACGGCAGACTTCAAGCAAAAAAGAAAGTTGTGTATTTTTCGAACAAAGAGGGGAACAAAAGATATCCTTCCTTTTTTGGCAAGGAAATACCATCTTATTTTGAAGATGATGACTTTAAAAAGGCGGTGGAGTTTGCGCCAAAAGAAATTGCTGAAAGTTATAATGACCAAGCAAGCTATGTTGAAAAATTAAAGGAAGAGTGGCTTTCAAAAGCAAAAAATCTTCCAAATTATGATGTTATTTTGAACATCAAAAATCAAACAGATATAGCAAAGAAAATTATTGCAAATTTGAAGGAAAAGAAACTTAATGTCTTTTTAAGGGAAGATGTTAAAAAAGAAAGAAAAAACATTGAAGCCTATCTTTTTCAGGCAGCTCAAACTGCAAAAACAGAAATTCTTGTTTTGGAAGATGATGATATTTTAAATGAACCTAAGATTAAAAATTTATATCAAAGGTTTATTTATCGCATTGACATCAAGGACAGGTTTCCTTCAAGTTTTGTGGTTGTTTGTGACGATAAAAAAGTTAAAATTGATGACATAAAAAAGGCATTTCCTTTTTTGACAAAACTGTATTTAACAACTGATGCTTCTTTTGTTGAAGACTTAGGGGTTTACATCAAAAGTGCTTGTGAAAGAAGTTATAACGAAGATGTTAAAATTGAAAAGCGAGTGGTTGAAAATGTGACGCCAAAGAAAAAGGAAAAGGTGGATGTTGTTAATGTTGTGCCAAGTGACCTTGGGCATTACAACATTGAAAGTGTGCCACTTTCCAACAAAAACCGCATGAAATGGATTTTTTATAGCATCAAAAATGGTGATTTTCAAACTGCGGAAAATTTGATTAAAGAAGAAAAAGAAGTTGATGAAAAAAATGGGGAACTTTATTTTGCATCAATTCTTTGTGAGAAAAAAATAAAAACAGAAGAGGAATTTTTCAACAATATTTCAAACTTCCAAAATAAGGAAAGCCTTGAAAATATTCTTAAATATTCTTCAACTGAGTTTGCTGACGACTTTTTAAATCGTTGGGAAAACCTTATCATAAATCTTAATGATGTTGATACCTACCTTACCTATCTTGAATTTTTGGCTCAATATAATAACACCGGCAGAGAAAAATTTGTTCAGTCTGCCGAAGCCCTTGCCATTGACACAATGGATGAAAAACTTATTGATGCAGTTTTGAAGTGCTTTTCCGCAGAAGATGTGGATAGTTTCACAAATTTCTATTTTCAACTTGCACAAAAAAGTGGGGATGAAAATTATTACAAGAAGATTCTTGAACTTGACGAAGGGCATGTTCAAAGTCACTTTGCTCTTTTCATGAAAAACTTTGACACAGTGGAAGAGAAACTTTCATACAGGGATGGCAAAGCGCTTGAAAATGTTTTAAAATATTGCAACACAAAGCAAAGGACAGGCTTTGTTACTGACCTTATTGATATCATTTTGGATGTTGATTTTTATGATATAAAGAAAACGGAGTCACAGCTTGACTTTTATCTTTCATATATAAATGATGACGAAATTTTGCAACAGACGCTTAAAGATATTGCAAACAACCTTCAAAGCCAAGGGTTTTTCAGCCTTGCCGAAAAATATCTTACTCTTGCCATTAAAAACGATAAGGAAAATGCAGAACTTTATTGGCAACTTATGCAAATTAAAACTCATTGCAGAAGTGAAAGTGAATTGCCAACAACATCAGTAAAAATTGCCGAAATGGAAGAATTTAAAACGGTTTTAAGTTATGCAAACGACTCGCAGGCGGAAAAATATACACAAATTGTTGCAAGTGCAAACACCACAACGGCAAAGAAGATTTTTAGGCAGGAAATGCTTGATAAGGTGGTGTTGAAAGAAAAACTTCAAGAATTTATTTCAAGAAACAACAAACTTTTAAATGATGTTGAGGACAAAGCATCCGTCAATTATTACAAATCACAATTTAAGGCCTTTGACAGTTATTTTCAAAAGATTGATGAAGCTGTGACTTTCGAGCAATATAAGGAAATTTTTGACAGGCTTTTTGCAAGGCTTGAATGTTTAGATTTAACTCTTGATACATCTGTTAATGTTGCAAAATTTGCAGTTAGAAAGAGTAATTTACAGACTTTGGAAAAAGAAGCAAAGAAAAGAGATGAGAAATATCTTTCCACAATTGAAGTTGCGGAGAGAGAAATCAAAAGGAACAGAGTTTTGTTTGGAGTGCTGGAACTTGCTCCAATGCTTTTGATTACCTTACTTTTAGTTTTGGTAATTTGTGCTCCAAAAGCAATGTATATGGCTTTCAGCCAAAATGGTGTCATCATTGCAACAATCTTATCTGTGCTTCTTGGCCTTGGCAATTTGATATATAATATAGTTAAGAAAAACAGCAACAAAAGATGGAAGATTGCAAGGCTTTCTATCTTTATTCTTGCCATGGTAAATTTGTTTTTGCTTTTATTTGGTTTTTATTTGTATCCACCAAAAATTGAAATTGGTGACGCAAACGAATTAAACAAAATTGTTCACAACGCAGGTTATGTTGATATTGTTTTGGAAAAAGATATCAATATGGAAGGCAAAGATTGGTGGGCAGCGGACTTTCATGGCACTGTGGATGGCAATGGGCACAAAATTTACAATCTAAAATTTGCCAGCAACAATGGAAATTTTGCGTTATTTGATAATTTTGGTGGAGAAATTTACAATATAACAATAGAACTTCAAGATGGAGTTTATGAAGATGTTTCAAACTTTGGTGTTATTGCACTAGACAACAATGGCGTCATTTCAAATTGTGAGATTTTTGCAAACATTGCCATTTCATCTGTTAAAGATGATGCAGTTATTGGTGGGGTTTGTGCTGTTCTTGGAAACGGTGATATTAGTGGTACAACTTCCAATTTCACATTGAACATTGCAAACACAAAGAGTGCGAAACTTGGCGGTGTTGTTGGAATGATTGAAGAAAAGCATAGGTCTGCAACATTCAATCAAAACCAAGTAATTTCAAGCGTGAAGGCCCTTACAAGTGCAAGCAGCATAGTTTATGGTGGGCTTATTGGGGAAAGCAACAACACAGATATTTTGATAAGCGAATCTTATGCAGATGTTGATTTTGTTTTGATTGGTTCACCAAATTCTTCCATAATAGGTGGGCTTGTTGGTGTTAATTTAAGTGATGTTGAAAACTGCTATGCTGACGGCAATATTGACGTGCATGAAGTTGACAACTCCATTGTTGGCGGAATCATAGGGGAATTAAAGAAAAGAGAGCAGGAAGTTAAAAAATCATATAGTAACATTGTTATGACTTATAAAAAGGATGTTTCAACTGTGGGCTTTCTTGTTGGAAAATTGACGGAAGGAATATTTAGAGATTGCTTTGCTGTTGGTGTGGATATGGAAGTGTATGGCGACAAGACAAGGAATGTTGCCATTGCCCCAGAGCCAAGTAATTGTGAACTTTTTGCAAGTGCTGACAGTGTGATAAACAAGTTTGATTTTTCAAACGAAATATGGTTCTTTGAAGATAATATGTTACCTAAGTTGCAATGTTTTATTGAATAAAGTTTTAAGTGCATTTGCTTAAAAAGTTTTTTTCATTAAAATTAAGCAAAAAAAATTATTTTGTGACATAAAAAATTTAATAAATCATATAAAGTTTTGTTGCGTTAATTTTTTCTAAGTGATAAAATAAAAAGGCAAATTATTTGTTAAATTGTGAATTTTTAATAAAATTATTTAATATAAATCCAATTAAATAGCATTTTATTTTCAGCATACTTTTTCATTACTTATCGCAATTTGAACAAATTTTTGCATAGAGATAGGTAGGTATATTATGTTTAAATTATTAAAGTATTTAAAAGCGATTGATTACGCCTATATCTTCATTATAATTGGATTTATCATTTTGCAGGTATTCTTAGATTTAAAATTGCCAGACTATATGTCAACAATTATCACATACCTTCAAAATGCCGATATGCCAGATAAGGTTAATCAAATTTTAATCAACGGTGGTTACATGCTTGCTTGTGCTCTTGGAAGTCTTGCTTCTGCCATTGTGGTACATCTTCTTGTTTCACAAATGGCTTCTGGTTATTCTGCAAGGCTTAGGGCTGCATTATATGGCAAAATTGAAAGTTTTTCATTAAGCGAAATGAATAAATTTTCCACAGCAAGTTTGATAACAAGAACAACAAACGATGTAACCCAAATTCAAATGCTCATTTCAATGGGCTTGCAATCATTAATCAAAGCGCCAGTGCTTGCAATTTGGGCAATCACACTGATTGTTGGCAAAGGGTGGCAATGGTCGGTTGCAACAGCGGGTGCAGTTGTGGCACTATTGATTATTTCACTTATAGTTGTTTTCTTTGCAGTTCCAAAATTTAAAAGAATACAAACTTTAACAGATAACTTAAACCGTGTAACAAGAGAAAACTTGACAGGTATAAGGGTTATTCGTGCAAGCAATGCAGAAGATTATCAAAATAACAAGTTTAAAGAAAGCAACACTGCATTAACAAAAAACAACTTGTCAGCAAACAGAATTATGGCAATTATGTCACCAGGTATGACCCTTATAAGCTCAGGCCTTACCCTTGCAATTTACTGGATTGGTGCCTATATTGTTGATGATGCAGTTGATATTGCAAACATGATGGTGTTCACTTCTTATGCGATGCAAGTTGTTATGGCATTCATGCTTTTGATTGTTGTGTTTATCATTCTTCCTCGTGCACTTGTTTCTGCAAAGAGAATTAATGAAGTTCTTGACACTCACAATTCCATTGTTTCTGGAACATTCAAAGATGAAAAGGCCAAGACGGAAGAAATCGGCACAGAAAACTATGTTGTTTTCAAAGATGTTTCATTTAAGTATCCAGATGCAAATGAATATGTTTTAAAGAACATCAATTTCAGTGTTAAAAAGGGCGAAACGGTTGCTTTCATAGGTTCAACCGGAAGTGGAAAAAGCACACTTATCAATCTTATTCCAAGGCTTTATGATGCCACTGAGGGTGAAGTTTTGATTGATGGTGTCAATGTTAAAGAATATGACTCAAAAGTACTAAACAAAAAGGTTGGTTACACTCCTCAACGTGGGGTGCTTTTCAGCGGAACAGTTAAAACAAATGTTGATTTTGGTGATAACAATGCAGATGATGAAACAATTAAAAAATCAATAAGCATTGCACAAGCCTCAAACTTTGTTTCCAGAATGGAAGGTGGTGTTGATGCCAGAATTGCACAAGGCGGAAACAATGTTTCTGGTGGTCAAAAACAAAGACTTTCAATTGCAAGAGCCATTGCAAGAAAGCCAGACATCTTTATTTTTGATGATTCTTTCTCAGCGCTGGATTATAAAACTGACAGAAAATTAAGAACAGCCCTTAAAAAGCACACCGAGGGCACAACAAAATTTATTGTTGCTCAAAGAATTGGAACAATTAAAGATGCAGACAAGATTATAGTTCTTGATAGCGGTGATATGGTGGGTATTGGAACTCACGAAGAACTCCTTAAAAATTGTCCTGTCTATAAAGAAATTGCCTTGTCGCAATTATCAGAGGAGGAGTTATCATGAGAATGCATGCAGTAGCTGGAGAAAAGCCAGCAAAGGGAATGTTTAAGAAATCAATGCTTAAACTTATAAAATATTGCAAAAAATATTACTGGATGATTGGAATCTCACTTCTTCTTGGGGCAATTTCAGTTGTCTGCCAAATCATAACTCCTAACAAAATTGGTGAATTAACAGAAATAATTTCTGGCGCAATTGGAATGGGAGTTGCAATAGATATTGGCAAAGTTACAAGTGTTGCACTTTTAATCTTAACGCTTGCCTTGCTTATGGCAGTTTTAGGATATTTCCAACAATTTATCATGGCAACCACAACACAAAAAGTTGTTTATAAATTTAGAAGTGACATTTCAAATAAGATTAATAAATTACCACTCAAATATTTCGACACACACTTATATGGAGACACATTAAGCCGTGTCACAAACGATGTTGACACAATCGGCCAAACCTTGAATCAATCTATTGCATCATTGTTTTCAAACATTATTTTGTTTATTGGTGTTGTTATTGCAATGTTTGTTACTCAATGGATAATGGCATTTACTGTTATTGCAGCAACACTTATTGGTTTTTTAATTATGCTTATTTTCCTTACTAAATCACAAAAATACTTCAATATGCAACAAAAAGATTTGGGTGATATGAATGCTCATATTGAAGAAGTTTACTCTGGACACAATGTTGTTAAACTTTTCAATGCTGAAAGTGATAAAGGGGAAGAATTTAAAAAGATTAATAAAAAACTTTACAACAGTGGTTGGAAATCACAATTTTTGTCAGGTTCTATGATGCCTATCATGAATTTTATTGGTAACTTTGCCTTTGTTGCTGTGTGCGTTGTTGGTGCAGTGCTTGCAGCAAACAACATAATTGGCTTGGGACCAATCGCATCATTCATGATTTATGCAAGAATGTTCTCTAACCCACTTTCTCAAATAGCACAATCTCTCACAAGTTTACAATCAACTTCCGCAGCAAGCACACGTGTGTTTGAATTTTTGGAAGAACAAGAACTTGAAGATGAAAGCAATAAAACAGAAGTTTTAACAAAGGTTAAAGGTGATGTTGAATTTGACCATGTAAAGTTTGGATATAACAAAGACAAAATCATTATCCACGATTTCTCAGTCAATGTGAAGGCTGGTCAAAAAGTTGCCATCGTTGGGCCAACTGGTGCTGGAAAAACAACCCTTGTCAACCTTTTGATGAAATTTTATGAAATTGATTCAGGGGATATCAAAATTGATGGCAAAAGCATCCATGACCTTACAAGAGAAAATATTCACGGCCTTTTTGGTATGGTTTTGCAAGATACTTGGCTTTTTGAAGGTACAATCAAAGAAAACTTGCGATACAACAAAGAAGGAGTCAGTGACGAAAAAATTATTGAAGCATGCAAGAGTGTTGGAGTTGACCACTTCATTCAAACACTTTCAAATGGGTATGACACAGTGATTGATGATGCGGTTAATTTGTCAGCAGGTCAAAAACAACTTTTAACAATTGCAAGAACCATGATTGAAGATAAGCCAATGCTCATTTTGGATGAAGCAACAAGTTCTGTTGACACAAGAACAGAAGAACTTATTCAAAAAGCAATGGATAAACTTATGGAAGGCAGAACTTCATTTATAATTGCTCACAGGCTTTCAACAATCAAGAATGCAGATATAATTTTGGTTTTAAATAATGGCGATGTTATTGAAAAAGGTAACCACGAGGAGCTTATGGCAAAAGGTGGTTTCTATGCAGATTTATATAACAGCCAATTTGCAGAAGTATAGATATTTTAATTAAAAAAGTGTGAATAAAATTTTATTATTTTCACAAAATACCTTCGATAAAACGGAGGAATTTTATGTTAGGTAGAATGATGTTTGCATTATTAGGAGTGCCAATGATGTTTTCAGCAATATTAAATGTTACAGATGTTTTTCCTTATGGGCAAATGAACTTAATCTATAACGGGAATGTGATTGAAATAACTGACGAGGAAAAAGCAGATATTCAAAGCGAGTTCATTAACTATCTTGAAAATTCACATGAGATGCCAGCCTTTGGAGTGATTTTCCCAGAGTTATATAATCAAATGATAAAAGATGGCTATTATCTAAATTTTAAATTTGATTGCCATTTTGAAATCAATGGACTTCCTTTTGACGAATTAACAATAAAAATCAATGAAAATGACCAAGGCTTTAATATTTATCGTGGGGTTGATGGTGTTTTCCAAGGTAGATGTTTCTATATTAACACAGAAAACACTTCCACAAATTTATATAATGTCATTAAAAGCATTGTTGAAAAAGGCAACTTGAATGTTGATGAAAGTGACAATGGAAGCCTAGAAAGCGATCAAATTAATGATAATATAAATCAAAATGAAAGTGATAATGAAACTGAAACTTTAAATTAAGTTAACTAAAATAAAAAGTGTTATGGCAACATAACATTTTTTTATAAAGTGCTTATATTTGTTTGACTTTATCATAATGATATTATACAATATATGGACAAAGAAACAAAGAAACTCACAAGATAATGTGGTTTTGTAAGTTCTTTACACAATATATAGAAAAATTTAAAGGAGATAATATGAAAGAAGAATTTAAAGAATATTGGAAAGGCTTTAAATGCGGAAATTGGGAAGAAAATATTGATGTTGCAAATTTCATCGCAAGCAACTATAAAGAATATAAGGGAGATGATTCTTTTCTTTCTTCTGCATCAACAAAAACAAAAAAAGTTTGGGCTAAGTGTGAGAAACTTTTAAGAGAAGAAGGGGAAAAAGGCCTCTTAGATGTTGAATTGAATACCGTTTCTGGCATCACAAACTTTAAGCCAGGTTACATAGACAAGAAAAACGAGGTTGTTTTTGGCCTTCAAACTGACAAGCCATTAAAGCGTATTGTCAATTTGTATGGTGGCACAAGAATGGCTGACAAAGCACTTGCTGCATACAACAAGCAACTTAATCCAACTCTTGAAGCTTATTTTAAAGAATTTAGAAAAACTCATAATGATGGTGTGTTTGATGCTTACACTCCAGAAATCAGGAAGGCACGTAAGGCAGGATTGTTGACAGGGCTTCCTGATGCATATGGCCGTGGAAGAATCATTGGCGACTACCGTAGAGTAGCTCTATATGGCATTGACAAACTTATTGAATTTAAAGAAAAAGATTATGCTGAAATTGATGTTTCAAGCGAAGAAAATATTAGACTTCGTGAAGAAGTGAGAGAACAAATAAAAGCACTTAATAAAATTAAAGAAATGGCAAAAGCTTATGGGTTCGACATTTCAAAGCCTGCCAAGAATGCTTATGAAGCAGTGCAATGGTTATATTTTGCATACCTTGCAGGTGTGAAGGAAGATAATGGTGCTGCAATGAGTTTGGGCAGAACCTCAACATTCCTTGATATTTACATTGAAAGAGATATGCAAAAGAAGTTGATGACCGAAATGGAAGCACAAGAACTTATTGACCAATTTATTATTAAACTTCGTCTTGTTCGCCATTTGAGAACACCTGAATACGATGAAATTTTTGCTGGGGACCCAACTTGGGTAACAGAAAGTGTTGGTGGTATGCTTGATGATGAAAGAAGTTTGGTTACCAAAAACTCATTTAGATATTTGCAATCATTAATCAATCTCAACCCTTCACCAGAACCAAATTTAACCATTTTGTATTCGCAAAAACTTCCACTTAACTTTAAAAAGTTTTGCGCAAAGATTTCAATACTCACAGATGCCATTCAATATGAAGGTGACGATGTGATGCGTCCAATATATGGAAGCGATTATGCCATTGCTTGCTGTGTTTCTGCAATGAAAGTTGGAAAACAAATGCAATTCTTTGGTGCAAGATGCAACTTGGCAAAAGCCCTTCTTTACTCTTTAAATGGTGGTGTAGATGAAAAATCTGGCGCACTTGTTGTGGATGGCTTAAAGAAAAACACCGAAAAAGTTTTGTCTTATGACAAAGTTTGGAAAAATTATCAAAAGACAATGAAAATTGTTGCAAAAACTTATGTTGATGCAATGAATATTATCCACTATATGCATGATAAATATGCTTACGAAGCAGCGCAAATGGCATTACATGACACACATGTTGAAAGATTAATGGCATTTGGGGTTGCAGGTTTCTCTGTTGCAGTTGACTCTTTAAGTGCAATCAAATATGCAAAAGTTAAACCAATAAGAAATGACGAAGGTGTTATTGTTGATTTCGAAACAGAGGGTGATTTTCCTAAGTTTGGAAATGATGACGACAGAGTTGATGAAATCGCTGTTCAACTCGTTCAATATTTTATGGATTGCTTAAACGAACAAAAACCATACAGAAATGCAAAGCAAACTTTGTCACTTTTAACAATCACATCAAATGTTATGTATGGCAAAAAGACAGGAACAACACCAGATGGAAGAAAAGCAGGCGAGCCTTTTGCACCAGGCGCAAATCCAATGCATGAGAGGGATTGCTCTGGGGCACTTGCTTCCCTCAATTCAGTTGCAAAAATCCCATATTGTGGATGTTGCCAAGATGGTGTTTCAAACACCTTCTCAATTGTGCCAGATGCTCTTGGTAAAGACGAAAAGTCAAGAGTTAAAAATCTTGTAAATGTGTTGGATGGTTATTTTGTTCAAGGAGCACAACATTTAAATGTTAATGTTTTAAATAGGGAACTTTTAATTGATGCAATGAACAACCCTTGGAAATATCCAAATTTAACCATAAGAGTTTCTGGATATGCAGTTAACTTTAACAAACTTTCAAGGGCTCACCAAGAAGAAGTTATTGCAAGAACCTTCCACACATCTAGATAAATTTAAATTTTTAGATTAGTTTAAATATTAGCTCATCAATGAATTACAAAAGTTTAATTTTGAAAGTAGGAAAAAGAATGATTAAAGGAAATATAGATAGCTTTGAAACCATGGGACTTGTGGATGGACCTGGTGTTCGCTTTGTTGTGTTCATGCAAGGGTGTCCACTTCGTTGTGCATATTGTCACAATCCTGAAACATGGCTTGACCAGACAAAAATTCAAATGACCCCAGAAGAACTTGTGAAAAAAATACTTAAATACAAACCATATTTTGGTGATGATGGTGGGGTTACTTTTTCTGGTGGAGAACCTCTGCATCAACCAGAATTTCTTCTTGAAGCCTTAAAGGAGTGTAAAAAGAATGGAATTAACACTTGTTTAGATACTTCTGGCTTTGGAGATAATTATGATGAAATCCTTGATTATTGTGACTTGGTGATTTTGGATGTTAAAGAGCTTGATGCAGAAAAGTATAAAAAATTAACAGGTCAACCGATTGATAAATTTTATGTTTTTTTGAACAAATGCCAAGAAAAGGGTGTTAAAATGTGGTTTAGGCAAGTTATCTTGCCACATTATAATGACACACCAGAAAGTGTTTTAAAGTTAAAAGATTTTGCTTCAAAGTGTCAAAATGTTGAAAAAGTTGAACTTTTACCATACCACAGCATGGCAAAGGAGAAATATAAAAAGCTGGGAATAAAATATAGGCTTGAAAACTTAGAAGATATGAACAAGGAAAGGTGTAGAGAATTGGAAAAACTTTTAAAATAAGTCTTATTATAGGTAAGAAAGTTTTGAGATTATCATAGTAACAGCACTTTAACGTCAAAAGGTTAAAGTGCTGTTTATTTTTGTCTGCAAATATCATTTAAACCTGATATGTTCAGGTGTATATTTTTTAAATTTTATTAAAAAACAGATGGTAAAGAACAACCAAAATTCATATTTTTAAAAGGTTACTGAATTTTTTCAGTTTTTTTTAATTTTTTTGTGAAAATATTGACTTTGATTTCTTTATATGTAATAATAAAAGTAATAGTATTTTAGGAGGATAAAATGAAAACTTATAGTAAAAAATATAGAAAAATGGGGAATAGGGCAGAATTTTTTAATGGTGAAAAATGGGTTGATTGTGGATTGAATTTTGACAATTTATATGTTATAGATGAGCATTTAGAGATTGCTATTGGTAAGGAATTAGAAAGTGGTCAAATTTATTTAATTATCCAAGGACAATATGACATGCCTTATAATATGTGCGTAGAAACAAAAGAAGGAGCTTATCTTTTTGCAAGTTTGAATGAAGATGGGAAACCAAAATCTTTATCTGCTGATGGAAAGTGGTATATGTATGCTGTTGATGCTAAAAACAATGTTATAGGAGATCAATTTGCAACCTATCAAGATTATTGCGGTTCAAGACCATTAGACTATGGAAGAGTTCTTTTTAATGATAAAATGGCAATTGATCCAGAAGGGAATATTATTGATGCAAATAAATTGGATAGATTACAAGAAATATATGATAAGCCAACTGATTTTTTCAGTTTGAAAAAAGAAGATTACACAGATAAAGCATTTATTAATGCTGCAACAGTAGCAGCTAAAAATGGGATAAGAAAAGATGTTGAAAATTTTAAATCTGTGCCTCAAGCATATGCAGAATGGGTTGAGAACTTTTGTAGTATGGTTAAAGAAACTATTGAAACAACTTATAAAACACTTGAAGCAAATCCAGAATCAAAAACAACAGATGCGGAAAGTGACGCGGCAAAGAAAAATATCGAGAATATTTTGGGAGGTTTTTAAATATGACAAAAAAGGAATTTCTTAAATTACTCGATGAAAAGTTTGATGAAATAAAAAAAATGATTGAAGAACACTTTAAAAAGAAATCATAATTAATAAAACGCATGCCAATGGGCATGTATTTTTTTAAATTTTAAGTGAGTAAATTTATAATTAATAGGGAAATAAAGGTGCAACTCTTGTATTAATTATTGAAAAATCAAAGCTTGTAAAAGCAATCATGAATAATAGAGACTTGCACTTATAATAACGTCAATAAAAATAAAATTTTGTTTATAAAAAAATTGTCAAAAATAATGTATGGACTATTTATTTTTAACAATTTTAGGCTTATATGGCGTTAAAGGTTTTCTCAAAGGTTTTGTAAGAATGCTTTTGTCATTGTTTAGTGTGGTGATTGTTGCTATATTAGCTTATATGATTGTTTTAAAGCTTTCAAATGGTCAAATTCTTTTTGGCATATATGATTATTTTAATTCAATTTTCGAGGATATTTTTAACAATTTGATTCCTGGTCAATTTTCAAATATAGACGATTTAATTGTGGCAATTGGCAGTTCTAATGTAATTATAACTCCTATTATAAAACTTGTTTTAAAAGGAGTTTATATGGATGGCAATATGACAGCAGGGGAGATTTTGGCACCCAATTTGGCAATGCTAGTATATAAAATAATTTTGTTTGTAATTGTCTTTTTACTTTTATCTGTCATTGTTAAACTTTTGAATCTAGTTGTCAATTTGATTATTAAAAAAACAGGTCTGTCCCTTGCAAACAGAACTGTTGGTTTGATTTTAGGTTTATTAAAAGGTATAATAATATCTTCAATTCTATATTTAATTTTATCAACTCTTGCAAGCTTAAACATCAGCGAAGGACTAACTAATTTTATGAATATGGGTGCCATTTCAAATTATATATATCAAAACTTTGTTGTGGCCATATTTGAATTTGTGTATTCACTGTAATTTTCATCTTCAAGCACAAGAACTTGGCTGGTGTTTGGAATGTTTTCAATGTCGTCTTTTTTATCATCAATTTTATCTTTGAGAACGCATATAACAATGATTTCAACAATTATCCCAATAATAAAAAGCACCAATAAAACAATAGAAAAAATTTTTAAAAATTTATTTTTTTTATTATTTTTTTCGCCTTCAAGATTATTTTTATTGTTTTTTTCTTCTTTTATTTCTTTTTGTAAATTTACTTTCATTTTTAAATTTATTTTTCCCTTTTAATTTGATATTATTGTAACATTTTTTTAGGCTTTGTGCAACTAAATTTCCAAGTAATATTCGTTCGATGGTAAAAGCCAAAGCGAATGAAAACAAAACATAAAATCTAAATTCGCCATAATTTAAATTTAAATTAATTAAATAAAAAATAAAAATACTTAAAAAAACACCTAAAAATAATATAAAATTGTTAAAAAACTTAATTTTTATTACATTTTTTAATAAATTTAATAAATCAAAAATAAATCCGGTTAAAAAACCGAATAAAATTATTAATAAAAATATATGAGGTTGGCTTAATGTTTCATATAACATTATTTAAATATCCTTTTCAAGAAGCTTGTTTTCTCTTGTTTAGTTGAATATTTTATTGAATTAACTTCACCTGAAAATTCCACTTCTTTATCTTCAAGATTTAACTTAACAACTTCCAAATTGCTTCCTGAAATAATAATGTTTGACTCTGCAACTTCAACAACGGCTTGCGTGCTTGTGCATGAAACCACTTTTGTTGCTCCATAAATTGTTAATAACTTTCTATTTTCTAAGACAACTTTTTCTTCCATTTTTTCTCCTTGCTTTATTTTATGTAAGATTTAATTTAGTTAGAATAATTTGTTGATATATTCTTGAAAATATATTAAAATAAACTTATGATAAAAAAAGATATTGTGGTTAGTAAAGGAAAAAAACTTTTGGATGTCATTGTTGATAATAATTTTTCATACGCAACAGCCCGCAAAGCTTTGAGAAATAAAGATATTAAGGTTAATGGCAGGGCTTGTAAGGAAAATGTTAAAGTTGAAGAAGGAGATGTTGTTACGATTTATTTCAAAGAAGATGCTCAAATTAAGCCTTATGAAATTGTGTTTGAAGATGATGATGTTGTGATTGTGAATAAGTTTTCAGGTGTTGAGGTTGAAAATGGGATAGATAAACTTTTAAATGCTTATGCCGTTCACAGGTTGGATAGAAACACAGAAGGGCTTCTTGTTTTGGCTAAAACTGTTGAAGCGAAAAAACTTCTTGAAAAGGCTTTTAAACAACATTTGATTAGAAAGTTTTATTTGACAGAGGTTGTGGGAGAGTTTGAGGTTAACAAAATGTTTACAGCTTATCTAGAAAAAGACAGTGAAAAAGCCTTGGTTAAGGTTTTGCCTAAGAAAACAGAAAATTCTGTTAAAATTGAAACATATATAAAATCTGTTAAAGTTGGAAAAGAAAGCAGTTTGGTTGAAGTTGAAATTATAGGTGGGAAAACGCATCAAATAAGGGCTCATCTGGCATATTTAGGTCATGCTATTATTGGGGATGGTAAGTATGGCAAGCGTGAAGATTATAAAAAGTTTAAAGAAAACAAACAAAAACTTTTTGCCTACAAGCTTGTTTTTGGAAATGTTGGAATTGCAGGATTGGATGGGAAAGAGTTTAAAATTCTTCCTAAGTGGCTTAAAAATGTTAAAGTTGACATTTGATTGTAAATATGTTTTTTAAAGTGGCAAACAGCCACTTTTTTTCATAAATAAAAATAATGACAAAGAAAATTTTAACTAAGAATTCATATTATGAAGGTCTTTTGCAAGACCTATATTGCGGAAATGATGGTTTATTTTCAAATTTTTTGCATTTTTTCTATCAATATAACAACATTTTTGTGTTTTATGAGAAATTTTCTAATGAGTTTCAAACTTTATACAAACTTGAACTTGAAGCATGTGAATCTGTTTGCAAAGTGATATTTTCAATGGGTGGTGACCCAAAATATTTTTCTGCCAACAAAAAATATATTAGTGGAATGAACATTGATTATGTTAAAAACTTAAAGAATATAGTTGAATTTGATATTGAACTTATTGAAAAAAGTTTGATTGATGTTAAGAATGTGATTTCTAAGATTGACGATGTGGAGATAAAAGCGAGAATAAAAAATATTTTACAAATCAAAAAGGCAGAAGAAAAAATTTTAAAAAATTTGTTTTTAAAATTAAATCAAATAAATTAAATTTCATAAAATAAGCTAAAAATTTAATTTTTTTATAAAAAATTGCATTTTTAATTCATTTTTATTTAATTTTTTAAGATTTTTCTATATGCGATAAGATGGGATTCTTATGATTTTTTTTCATTTTATTTATTTAAAATGATTTCCAAAAAATTCTATATTTTTATATAAATAATATTTATTTATATTTTTTATCATTTTTATTTGATAAATTCTTTTGTTAAGTGGTAAAATAAAATTAGATATTTGAGTTTGGAAAGAGAGGTAAAGTCATGAAAAAAATTAACATATTGTTAGTATCGATTTTTACTGTTCTTGTTGGAACATTTCTTTCGGCATGTAATTTTAAAACGGAGTCCGCTTCTTTTACGCAAGATGAGATAAGTGTGTCAGTTGGAGATGAGATAAATCTTGCAGATTACATTGAAGCAAAAGAAGTGGATAAAAATGATATTACCTTCAAATTTTCCAACTCTGCTTTGTTTTCGCAAAATTCTTCTGTTTTAACTGCAAATAGTTTTGGGCAAAGCGTTGTTTATGCAACTTATGACGGCAACACTTTGGACAGCATGAGAATAGTTGTTAGAAAGCCTTTTGAACAAGTTACAAATATCACCATGGATGATTTGGGGCTTGTTACATGGAACAATGTTGTTGATAAATTTGATGAAACAGAAAATTTTACTTCTCCTTCTCAATATAAGATTCATTTTTCATATGTCAACATGGATACCCAAGAAACAAGAGAGTATGATGAATTTGTTAATACAAATAGTTATCAACTTGTTGAAAACGGCAGATACACTTTAACATTTTATGCTGTTGGTGAAGGCAAGTTTGACGATTCTTTGCCAGCAAGTGTAACTGTTTATTTTGGTTATATGCCAAAACTTGCAAAAAGTGATTTTACCTTTGATGTGACAAACAACACTTTAACATGGTCAAATGTGAGTGATGCTTGTTATTCTGTTGAATTTAACGGACAAGTTATAAGCGAGAAACAAGCTGAAAACTCAATCAATCTCACAGAAAACTTAGCTTCTTTGGAGGCAGGCGATTATCAGCTTAACATTATTGTGCATGATAAAAACGAAGAAAAAATCAGTGTTAAGAGTGAAGATATTTTAATCAACAAACTTGTTGCACCAGTTGGAGAGAACTTGTTTGATGAAACTTCTGGCGGTAGATTTCAAATAACTGCACCTGACAATTTTGAAAAAGTTGAAGTTAAACTTGGCGAAGAATTTTCTTTTGATTTCAATGAAAAAGTTAGTGTTACAACCTTTGAAGGAGTGACAGCTGGAAAATATATGGTGACAGCAAAAGTGTTTGCAGAAGAAAGCGATACTCCTGGGGTTTTCTATGCTGACAGTGATATAGTTACCCTTGGCTACATCTATAAACTTGACAAATTAACTTTGCAAGGAACAGGAAACAATGCTGTGGATGCCACTAGTTTTAACTTTGATGTTAATAGGACTTTTAATGAAGTTACATCAAAGGTCAAAGTTGTTTTAAAAGGCGGAGAAACTGTTGAAAAAGTTGAAGACGGTTTCAGCACCTATGAAAGTAATTTAAACAAAAATGTTGATGTTGCAGAAAGTGGAACATACAACCTTTCAGTTTTTGAATTAGCTGGACAGGCAACAATAAATTTTGAAAACGATGATTGCTTTGTTATTAACAGTGATGAGAGTGATTTGTTGAATTTTGTTAAACTTGATGCATTTTCTAATTTTGCTGGTTATGAGGCTGTTGTGCATGCTTATGAAACTGACAAATCAATTTTGCAATTCAACCTTGTTGAGTCTGCATCAAATTACTCACTCTTAGTTAAAAATGCAGAGGAATTTGAAACGGTTGAGCCAGATTTATATTCTTATGAAAATGGAAAGTTTACATTTAATGGAAAAATTGAAAATTTGTTTAGTGATTACATAAATTCTAATGAAATCACTTTTAAAATTGTGGCTGAAAATGAAAATAAACAAAATTCAATTTCTTCTTCTGCAATTAAGACTTTATCAGTTTTAGAAACTCCAACAAGTGATGGCGGAAACATTGAAAGTGATACATATAGCTTTAATTCAGTTGCCGGCGCTGATGATTATTTTGTGAGATATGCAATTATAGATAAAGTTCAATATTCACTTGGTGTTGACGGAATAGAAACAGAGAGCTTGTCATTCACAGAAACCACAATAAGCGAAACAAGTTTAACTCTTGATGCGGGAAATTATTATTACATTGAAATAGCAGCTAACCCAGAAAATGAAAGTTTGAACTTGACCTCAAACACATTTAAAGCTGTTTTCTTCCTTTCAAAGGCACTTGATACCCCAGTTGTTTCTTTTGGATATGATGAAAGTTATCAAGGAGCAATAACTGATGCAAGCGGTTATTTTCTTAAAGTTAACAATGTTGAAAATATGGAAAGTTTGACGGTTGTCAATGGTGCAAGCCAAATGACTTCATATTCCACAGGTGAAAATGAAACAATTTATCTTTTTACAGATAATTTTAGTGCTGAAATTTCTGTTGATATTATGGTAACTGCACACTCTAATGACTCCACAATTTACTTAGATAGCGAGACCTACACATTGACAGTTACAAGGTTAAAAAGTATTCAATATGCAGATTTAATTTTTGACGAACTTACAAAAAACATGACTGTCAAAGGCGGAATTGAAGGGGTTACAAAAATAAGAATTTTTGAGAGTGGCACAATCAAGGTTGAAAGCCCAAACATTGACGCTGTTTTAGGTATTTCAAAAATAACAAATAGCACAGTGACGGTTAATTTATATGGCAGTAAACTTGAAGATAAATTATTTGAAGTTGTTGACGACAAAGTTTACCTTGACAGTGCAACATCAACATTTAATTTAAGACGTTTGGAAAGCCCAACTGAGTTTAGTTATAAAGATGGAAATTTAACATTTGTGACAGACAGAACAAGGGTTGAATATTTTGTTCTTGACATGTTCTTGGTTGATGTAAATAATAATCAAAAACTTTTAAAAGTCAACTTGACAAGTCCTGAAATTGATGTTGATATTTATGATGTTCTTGCAGACGAAATTGCGTTGATACAAGAAGATATCAAACTTACAGGAGAGGTTCTTTCAGGGGATGGTACTTTTGAAATTGACTTTAACACCTTGCTTTCTTTAATTAAAGAAAATGAAACTTTGAACACCTATTATTCACAAGCTGTGAAGGTTGAGTTTAGTTTGTATTCTTATCAAACAATGCTAAGTTCTTACATATATCTTTCTTCATATAATGCAACCTTAAAGAGTGATGCGGGTTTAGATAGACTTACAGTTGAAAAAATGGCAAGCCCTGTTATAGCTTATGAAAAATCAACCAGCAATTTAACATGGCAAGCAGTAGGCGAAGAAAGTGCCGAAACTGTTTATGTGGTTTATGACATTTCAAGCGGTGAACGTGTGCAAGTTTCTTCTTCAAATGCAACAGCTTATAATGTTGACCTTTCACTTTTGACCTTATCAACTGATTATAAGTATGTTGTTGTTGCAACAAATCCATATTATCTTGAATCTGGTGAGTCTAATGAGATTTTAATTCATAAGTTAAGCCCAATTAATTCGGTTAAACTTGCGGACAACAAAATTCAGTTTTCTGCTCGTGTGGAGGATGTTGATTTTGTTAAACATACTTCACTTGTTATTGATGAAAATCCTGAAATTGAAATAAGCAATTTTGAGCATACAATCACCACAGACGGAACTTACAACTTTAAATTTGTTGCCACCGACAGCTTAGAGGCAAGTGGGAAATATTATATTGATTCAAGTGTGACAACCTATTTAGTAAACTCAATGTCAACCATTGCACCTAGTGATGAAAATGTGAAATTTCAAGATAACACAGTTTCTTTTGAAAAGTTTGGACAAGACAAAAACTTGCAAAGTTTAAGATACATAATTGTGTTTAGTGACGCATCTAATAATATGGTTCAAATACCAACAACTGAAAATACCTACACAATAGACCAACAAAGCGATTTAAATCCTTTGAACAATTTGACAGCAGGCGATATTAAAATTGAGGTTTATGCTGTGCTTGACCCTTATAATATTTCCGCAAATGGTGAAATTTATTATGGTGAAGAAATAAGCTTGTCTAATGGTGAAAAAATGTTTAATGCATTTAAATATACCAGTGATAAAGTGATTACAAAACTTACAACCCCAACCATTTCAAATATTGAATTTGTTGAACAAGATAATGCTCAAAGACCAACCATGAAAATTCATGTGAATGGAAATTATTCAAGCAATGAAAAGTTCCTTGTGTTTATTGGAAACACTGATGTTTATGTTAAGGAAGTTGATTGTGCCACTGCCATGACAAAAGAAAATACATATGAAATCGACTTGGCTTTTAGTGAATTTAGTGATTA
The DNA here is from genome assembly GCA_944383685.1 of uncultured Clostridia bacterium. Classification (GTDB taxonomy): domain Bacteria; phylum Bacillota; class Clostridia; order Christensenellales; family UBA1242; genus Caccovivens. The sequence continues at coordinate 36,685 of CALWQM010000006.1, forward strand.
TCTTCCTGTTGGTGAAGAAACAGAAATTTACATTTATGTGACAAGCAGTAACAATTTACCATCATCGTATAGTTCTGCAGCTATTTACCGCAATAAACCTCTTCTTTCCATTGAACAAAATTCTAATGCTGACCAAATTGGTTATGTTCAAAGAATAACTTTCACTTTTGAAAGTGAAGAAGCATTGCAATATGCAACAGGCGGAATTACATTGAACATAAATTACACAAGCGGTGAAGAAACAAAAACTGCCACATTGCAAGTGCCAACTAATAGTTATGTTGATGCCAACAAAATTACTTATGACCTAACAAGTTTCTTTGGCCAAAACATGGCAAGTGGTGGAAGCCTAAGTTACAGTGCATTTGTCAACAATTTCAACGGAAACGGAAAGTATTATTTGTCCAGTGAAAGCATTGAAAGTCAGGCGTATAATGTGCTTGAAAGCCCTGAAAACTATTTAAACAAACTTCAAGGTGGAGTGGAAATTGGCGGAAAGGAAGACGGCTCATTAATTAATAGCACTGAAACAAAATACATTATCACCAAGGGCAGTGAAAGATATGAAATAACTTTGAATGACGAAGGTAAATTCTATTTTGAATATCCAACAACTTGGGAAAATGGCAACCACTCTTACACCATTGTGGCAATTGAAGATGGCATGATTAATTCAAACTTTGTGACAGTAAGCTTAGACATGGAAAGACTTGACAAGGTCACAAATATAACCTTCAAGCGAGATGCAAGTTTGCAGGCAATTTCACTTTCATGGGATGCGGTGGCAAATGCAGATAATTACATCATAAGAGCTTATGTCACAGGTGAACAAGACACCTTAATCAACGAGTTTGAAACAAGTTCAACTTCTTTCTTGATGTCAAATGTTTTTGGTGAAAATTTTGAAAAGTTATCAGGATATATCTCTCTTGGTGCAAATATTAGATTTGATATAATTGCCTCAAACTCACAAAACACAAATTATAACAATTCATCAATTCAATATGTTTATGCTGAATTTTTGGCAAACAACATAACAGTTCTTGATTTCAACGTTGGGGAAGATGGACAACTTTATTTCCCAACTGAAATTGGAAAAGATTATATGTATCGTGTTGTGGATGTAAGCGGAACAGAGTATTTAAGTTGGCAGACAATCACAGCCGTTGCAGATTCCTATGTTTTAGATTTAACTGGTATTGAAGCTTTAACTTCTGCAAACACATTTAGAGTTCAAGTTATAACTGTTGGAAATGCAACCACCGCAGGAACAATATATAATGACGACACAATTAAGCTTATAATTGACTCTGCTTATGTTGCCAGTGAAAAAACTTTTATGCTTTCACCAACGGCACATGAGGTAAGGCCAAATGAGATTGATGCAAGTGGAATTTACATTTCTCTTGAAGATCAAAGCTCAGTTATATACGCAAGTTTAAGTTCAAAATATGACTATAATCAAGTGGTTAAACTTGATATAGATTACTCCAACATTGTTGAAGAAAACGGATATTATCTTTACAACATGGATTACACCGGCATTTTTGATATGTTTAATGTTGAAACTACCACAAAAATTTATTTCTTCTCTTATAAATCTGGGGAAGAAGCTAATTATGTTATTTCAAAACCATTTGAATATGAGTTTAAGGTTGAGTCCACCACAGAATATTCTGGCATTGAAAAAATTACATCAGGTGACAATGTTGACCTTGTAAATTCATATATCACGGTTGACAGAAACACACAAAATAATTTAATCACAGCATTTTACATCAAAATTCTTTACACTGCTCCTGGTGGAGAAACTCAAACTTTCAAATATATGTATAGCGGTGTCAATTTTGAATATAATCTTTTTGAAAACAAGATTGGCATTAATGTGACCACAATTTTGAATGATAACGATGTTGATAACGGGGTGGGAACATACAAACTTTATATAAGCAACATCAAAGTGGAAAATCAAGGTTCAGAGGATAGCCCAAATTATGTTACATATTTTAGTCCTTATGTTGAGGTGACTAAAGATGGCGAAGAATTTTTGTTTACAAAGCTTCCTGAAATGACAAGTGTATATTTGAATAATGGTGATTTGTATTGGACTTATGATGAAAATTACTTAGAGCAAACAACAAAATATTACATCTATTATAGAAGCATATCAAACACAAATGACTATAATAAATATGAAACAACTTCAAACACACAAAATTCTTTCAGTGGATTGTTGTTTGCAGGCTCAACAAATGCTTACAATATTTCAGTTAGACCTGTAAGCGAAGATGCTAAAATTATCGCTGGCAATGAAAAATATGTTGCGGACAGTGAAGGAACACCAATCAATGTTGTTAAAAACAGATTTAATAATCCTCTCAAACTTTCCAGCACAGGAACGCTTTATGTAGATTGGAAGTCTCAAGACCCAGAAACCACAACCGACCATGATATTTATAAGCTGTTGACACAAGAAACAATCACAACGGAAATGGCAAATGATTTTGTCAATGAAACTTTCTATTATCCTTTCACTTTCAACATAAGCGACTTAACTTATGGTAACACAAGGGTAAGATTTAGATTTACATCATATTTAGATGACTCAAAAGAAACCATTTCTTATCGCCGTTCAGTTGATATCAATGCAATTTATTTACTTGGCATCCTAGATATTGGAAATGATACTTTCTTGCAAAAAATAGATGAAATTTCAAAACTCTTGGTTGATTCAGCCGAACAAAATCTTGTTAAAGCTTTCAGCGACACAGTCATGAAAAGAATGGGCGGAATTGGAAGTTATATCAACATATTTGACGATTTCTTTGAACTTATCCAAGAAGGAAAATATGAAATTGAATATTGCTTGTTGGGTAATTCATCAACTTTAACTTCTGTTTGGTACACCTTGACACAAGATGACGGCAGTAAAGACTTTTATGTTAATTCAACTCCAAAAGTAAATGCTGGGGTCACCAAAGTTAGTGAAATTTCAAATGAATATTTTGTTAAACTTAGAGAAAGCGAAGTTTATGGTAAAGATGGCACAAAAATGCCTGCAACAACTTATTATCTTCAAATGAAAAACAGCAATGAAACCAAAAAATATGGTTTTGAAATAAGCACACAAGATAGTGGCGCAACTTGGAATTTGAAGATGACTGGCAATGATGAAATTGCTGCTTACAATATTGATAAGGAAGTTGGCAGTGATGGATATAATTACCTTGTAATTTACTTTAACTTACATAATGGCAATTCAATCAAATCAAAATACAACGAATATGTTAAGGATGAAGACTTTGCTTTTGAAATATATGCACAGGGCAACAGTTCTTCCCTTTCAAGTAAGTCGTCAAGATTCACAATTTCCTTCTATAATGCTTGCGATGATTTCAAGATTGAAGATGGTGAATTTAGTTGGATATCTTACTTAAACAACGACACAAAAATTGTTTATAAAGCAGAAAATGATGCAAGTGAAAAAACGGTTGTGGTGAAACCAGAAGTTAACAAAATGTCCTATTTCAGCCTTGAAGGACTCAGCACAGGTAGGTATGAATATATCAAATTTGTCACCCTCGGTAAGGTTGAAGGAAATGTTATAAGGGTAGATAGTGAAGTTTATACAGTTAGCAATGTTTACAAACTTATTGCTCCAACTCTCAGTGCTGACTTGAACCTTATTGCAGTTGATGATTCAAACAACGAAGGTTTCTATGAATTAAGTTACAGCGATAACGAATTTAACAGGTTTAATGTTTATAATGATGTTTCAACATCAAGTTTAAGTTACACATTCTCTTCCGGCGAGCAGGTTGCTCTTTATGAACCAGGCATAACCAATTATTTGACAACAGATGTCGATTATGCATACAAGGCAACAGAAGAAACTGCAACAAAGTTCAACTTTTTAAGTTTGGGAAGCACAGCAAGTTTCAATGCTGTTCTTGATGTTAATGACATATCAAACAACACTTATAATTTCAAAGTGGTTGGAAAAGAGAGTGAAGATGTTGCAATTTGTGTTATGAGCACGGTGAAAGAAATTTCTGCATCTATGCTTAATCCAGTGACAAACATTTTGGTAAGCAATGGTATTATCACATGGAGTGATGTTGATGTTTTGGGTGAAAACACTTATGACGAAGAAAACTATGATTTAGTTTATAAAGTTACATTAACATTCTATGACAAAAACAACAGTTCATCAGGAACAACAAATGACACTGTTGGCGAAAGCATCGTAAGTTACACAGCAAAAACCTCTTTTGACACATCAAAAGTTGAAGATATGTTCCCAGTAGAAATTAACTACCTTAAAATCACAATTCAAGCAATGGTGTTGCAAGTTTTTGATGCTGAGTCATCTGGAAATTATGTTTCACTTATTGAAGGTGGCTATGCGGAAGGCAAAAATATCCTTTATTCAAATGTTAGAAATTACATTTTAATTTCAAATGGTGCAACAGCAAGCGATATCCAATTCTCCGCACCTGTCACAAATTTAAGGGTGGAGGATGGAAAAATCAAATGGGATTATCAAGGAAATGGTAACTTTACAGTTGAGGATAGCGATGGTAACTCAATTTCAGGACAGATAACCGCAAACGGCGAAACCTACACATTCACACCAGACAACAATGCTCTATCTTTTGGTGACCATGAAATAGCTGTCTATGCAAACAGCACTGATGGATATAACATTGTTAAATCTAAGGGTGTCAAGACAATAGTTCATAAACTTTATAACTTCGGCGAAGATGGTGAAATTGATTATGAAATTTATGAAGACACCAGAAATAACACCGATGGTGAAGCAGAAACTGTTGAAATATTAGATTTCACAAAATATTTCGAGAAAAATTCTGCTGGCATCAATGTTACCTTAACAATTTCATACATGGATGCAGACAGCATTTTAAGAACTTTTGAAATAACCAAAGAAAATTGCAAAGTTGTTATTACATCTTCTCCTGATGTTATAATTGAAACAACAGAAAATGTTTTATCCGTTATTGACGTATTAAGTTTAACAGTTGAAGCAAAAGGTGAATATGCTGATGGCAGAACAAACAATATTTTAAATGCCGATCAATTCATTCTTGACCTTGAAAGACCAGAAAATAATTATGTTATTTCTTGGGATGAAACCAAAGATATATTCAGTTGGGCACTTCAAGAAGGTGCGGAAGAATTGAGAAATGATGAAGATATTGTCTTTGTTGTTACCGTGAGATATAATCATTCAACTTTTGATAATGAGACAAGAAAATACGAACTTACTGGAACAGAGTTTATGCCAACAGTAATTTCAAATGTTTCTCTTGACCTTGCAATTAAGTTTGGCAGTCAAGGACTTATTTCAAAAACAGTATCTTACAAAAATGAAGTAGACAACAGAGATTATGCAAGATTTGACTTGTTTGAAAGTGGCTCTGGAACACAAGAAGACCCTTACGTTATTTCAAATGAAAATCACTTCACAAATATGCAATACAGAATGACAAAGCCAAGTTATTTAACGAGTTATACTGATGAAGATGGCTTAACACAAATCGAGCCAGAAAGATTCTATTTCAACATCACAAACGGACTTAAAATCACCTTCAATGACGACCAAGGAATTTATTTTAAAGGCGATTTTGAAGGAGTTATTCAAGGAAATAACAATTTAATTACTTACACATCAAAGGCTGTTGAAGCTTTAACAAATTATATTGATGTTAGAGATGGCACAATTAAAAGTTTGGAAAGTGGTCAGTCCTCAACAAGGTTTAGTTATGGAATTGGCCTGTTTGAAAGCTTAAGTTCAAATGCTTCAATTTCAAACTTGATTATCAAACCTAACTTCACATCCGCTGAAATAATTACTCAGCACGTTTTGGTTGCAGGGCTTGTCATCAACAATCGTGGAACAATAACAAATGTCAGTGTGGATGGAATGACATCAAATCTTGTTATATACAGAAGCACACAGTCATTAATTGGGGCTTACAGTGGAATTGCCAGCATTAACAGTGGAACAATTTCTTCCTGCAACATAACAGGAGATATTGCTCTTACTGATACCAATGCGGTTGGAAGTAATGCAAGTCAGGCTTATGCACAAAACTTCTTTATTGGCGGAATTTGTTACACCAATTACAGAGAAATAAGAAACTGTATTTTGGAAGCTAATATAACCCTTACCGTTGGAAGCAACATGATGACAACACACCAAATTGCAGGCATAAGTGTTACCTCAACAGAAACTGGCACTCTTGCAAACAATCAAATTGCAACCTCTGCTGGGGAAACTTATAAAGTTACAATAACTTGCACAAATTCAAATCAGTGCAGAGCTTATGTTGCAGGGCTTGCAGTTTATGGAAAAGGCTCAATAAGTGGCAACACAACAAATGAGGGCTGTGCTGTTGCAAACAATGTGACAGAAGCACATGTTGTGACAGATATTTATGACGGAATTTAATTAACGCAATCGAATAAAAGGAAGAATTTATGAATAGAATTTATCTATGAAAAAAATTCTTCTTTTTATTTTTCTGTCTTTATCAATCTGCTTAGGCTTATTTAATTTTTCAAGTGGATTATCCGTAACTGCTGAAAGTGTTGATAACAACAATTCTATTGAATTAATCAAAATTTCCTATGGGCAAAACAACACATTTGTGTATTTGTTTCCAGTTAATTCCAAAAAACTTGAAGAAATTGGTGTGGACAGCATATCACTTGAAGGGTTCAAGTTTTATTTAAAAGGAAACGTTTCCGTTTTGAAAGCTGCTTATGAAGAAAAAGCAAAAGAAATTGAAGATATGAAAGTTGAAGATGTTAAATATTACACTGATTATGATGCTGTTGGTTTTGAAATTGAATTTAGTTCGCTTGATGCATATTCAAAGTTTTTTGGAAGTGATGGGTCAAAAGATAATATAGGCAGTATCAAAAATAGTGGGCTTTTTACGACAAGGACAGACTATGAAATCAAGTTTCCTTTTTCCTTAAAGTCAGCGGAAGTTTTCAGGAAAATGTATTCAAATTTGGTAACCACATGGGCGGCAACTTTTGAAATTGATGACACAGCAAAAAATGAAATTGAAGGTGTTTTTGAAGATACCTCTTTTACGTATGAGCTAGTTTCAACAAGTGGGCAAATTCATAGTGACAACACATTTGAAAAAGATGGACTTGTTTACAACATTTTTGAAAAGAATTATAGTGAATTGCAAGAAAATGAATATATTTCATTTTACACTGTGAAAGTTAACAAAGGCTGGTGGTATTTCTTTGCACTTGTTGCAACTTTGGTGGTTACAGTTATTTGTTTTATTGTTATTAAATTGAAAAGCAAATTTATCCACAAAAATTGATTTATCCACACAATTAGTTCGTTTTAAATAGCAAATATTATCAAGATTTTTTATTAATACGCAAATTTGAAGGGTGATTTATCCACATTTTTGCGTATTTTTTGTTATTTTTTACAAACAATTTTTCAAAATATTATTTATAGCCTTGTAAATTTTTAAAAAAAGTGTTATAATATGTCGTTAGATTATGAGAGGGAAATATGGAAAACAGAAATATAAGAAACGTGGCTATCATTGCCCATGTTGACCACGGCAAAACATCTTTGGTCAACGAAATGCTTAAACAAGGAAATGTTTTTAGGGATAATCAAGTGGTTGAAGACCGTGTTATGGACAGCAACGCACTTGAAAGAGAAAGAGGTATCACAATTTTGTCAAAAAACACCTCTTGCTTTTATAATGGTGTTAAGATAAATGTTGTTGACACACCAGGACACGCAGATTTTGGCGGTGAAGTTGAAAGAGTTTTGAAGATGGTTGATGGTGTTCTTCTTGTTGTGGATGCTTTTGAAGGCCCAATGCCTCAAACACGTTTTGTGCTTGAAAAAGCCTTGGCTTTACAACTTAAAGTTGTTGTTGTAATCAACAAAATCGACAGACCAGATGCCAGAATCAAAGAAGTTATAGACGAAGTTTTGGAATTGTTCTTGGAGCTTGATGCAAATGAAGAACAACTTAATTCTCCTTTTGTTTTTGCTTCTGCAAGGGAAGGAATTGCTTCCACTGATATGAATAAAAGGGGAACTGACTTAAAGCCACTTTTTGAAACAATAATCGACTATGTTCCAGCACCAGTTGGAGATGAAAAAGCTGGACTTAAAATGCTTATTTCATCTGCTGAACATAATGACTATGTTGGCAAACTTGCTGTTGGAAAAGTTGAAAGAGGGGAAATCAAAGTTGGGCAGAATGTTGTTGTTTGCAACTATCACGATGAAAGCAAAAAGATTAAGTCAAAAATCGTCAGCCTTTTTGTGTATGAAGGGTTAAAAAGAGTTCCTGTTGAAAAGGCCACAGTTGGTGAAATTGTTTGTGTGGCTGGGCTTGAAAATGTTACCATTGGCGACACAATTTGTGATGAGTTTGCAGTTGAACCTATTGAATTTGTTAAAATTGCAGAGCCTTCTGTGGAAATGACTTTCATGGTTAACGACAGTCCTTTTGCAGGCCGTGAAGGAAAGTTTGTTACATCCAGACATTTAAGAGACAGGCTTTATAAGGAAGCAGTGAAAGACCTTTCTCTTAAAGTGGAAGATGGCGAAACTGCTGAAAAGTTTAAAGTTAGTGGCCGTGGTGAAATGCACCTTTCAATTTTGATTGAAAATATGCGTCGTGACGGATACGAATTTCAGGTTTCTCAACCAAAAGTTTTAATTAAGGAAATTGATGGTGTGAAATGTGAACCTATCGACCTTTTGTATCTTGATGTCCCAGAAGATTGCGTTGGACCAGTAATGAACAAAATGGGAGTGAGAAAAGGTGAACTTCAAGGTATGACTCCACATGGAAGCCGTATGAGAATGGAATTTTTAATTCCATCAAGAGGGCTTTTTGGTTTCAAAAGCGAATTTTTAACTGACACCAGAGGTGAAGGAATAATCAATTCAATTTTCCATGACTATGAACCATATAAGGGTGAAATCAATCGCCGTGATTATGGTGCACTTATTGCTCATGAGGAAGGCGAAGCCATTGTGTATGGACTTTTCAATGCACAAGAAAGAGGGGAACTTTTCATTGGACCAGGAACTCCTGTTTATGCAGGTATGGTTGTTGGAATTAATCCTAAGGGCGGAGATATTGTTGTTAATGTTTGCAAGCGTAAACACCTTTCAAATATGCGTGCATCTGGCTCGGATGATGCGTTGAGACTTACTCCTCCAAAAGTTATGAGTCTTGAAGACTGCATTGAATTTTTGGCAGATGATGAATATTTGGAAGTGACACCAAAATCAATAAGAATAAGAAAAATCATCTTAGACCACAACATGCGTTTAAGAGAACGTGGGAAAATGCTTAGAGGGGAAATTTAATAAGAGTCTTAAATTTGTTTGCAAAAGAACCTGTGAAAAACAGGTTCTTTTTTTTGATTTTAGCAATTTTTATTGATTGGCATAAATAACTTTAAAGAAAACTTGCCATTTATTGACAAAATTATTTTAAATTGATATACTTTAAATATTAGAGAGATATTATGAAAGTTTCAGAAAGAATGGTTTTAAAAGATAGGTTGATAAAATTAGGGATATTTTGCCTTATAGTTTTTCTTCCTATTATGGTTGTTGCAATTGTGCTTGCAAGTTGTGGAGTTTCACAAGCTGTGAACATTGTTGTCAATGTGGTTTTGCTTATTGTTTTATTTTTGCTTTTTATGTATATTTGCAATGTCATTGACAAAAAGAAGGAAAAGAAGCTTAAAGAGAGTGGCAAAAAAGACCCATTTGCAGATTAAGGAGAGAAAATGGCTGAATATAAGGTTTTACCAAACAATTTAGAGTCGGAACAAGCGGTTTTAGGATGTGTTCTTATTGATCAAGAAGCACAAACCGATATTTTATCCACGTTAAATAGAGATGATTTTTATTCGGAAGCACACAGAAATATTTTTCAGGCAATGCAAACAATCTTCACAAAAAGCATACCTGTTGACTTTGTCACACTCACAAGCGAACTTGAAGTTGAAAAGAAACTTGAAACAGTTGGCGGAATTGATTACATAACATATCTTTCAAACGTTGTGCCATCAGCCGCAAACTTTAAGCATTATTGTGATATTGTCATCTCAAATTCGGTGAGAAGAAATTTAATTAAATGCGGACAATCTATAATTGAAGATGCTTTCAAGAATGGTGATGAAAAAAGTTCAATGCAGTTTGCTGAAAAATCAATTTTCGACTTGTCTCAAAAGCAACAAGACAGTGACCTTGAACTTGTTGGTAAACCAGGTGGGGTATTGACAGAAGTTTTGAAAGAATTAAGTGAAATTGCGGAAAATCAAGGAAAAATGCGTGGTATTCCAACAGGCTTTAAAGATTTTGATGCAATCACAAACGGCCTTCAAAAAAGTGATTTGATTTTGCTTGCGGCTCGTCCTGGTGTTGGTAAAACTTCTTTTGCCATGAATATTGCAACCAATGTTGCCATAAACGAAGGGAAAAGAGTGGCAATATTTGACCTTGAAATGAGTAAGGCTCAACTTATGCAAAGGGCACTCGCTTCTGTTGCAAAAGTAAATTTAACACATGTTTTAAGAGGTTCCATGGACCAAGAGGAATGGAAAAGACTTTGGACCGCTGAGAAAAAACTTGCTGAAAGCATGATTTATCTTGATGACTCGTCAATGACCACTCCACTTGATATCATTTCAAAATGCAGAAAACTTAAAATGACAGAAGGTCTCGATTTAATTGTTATTGACTATCTTCAACTTATGAAAGCCAATAAAAAAGGAACAAGTGAAAACAGAACTCAGGAAGTTAGTGATATAACAAGAATGCTTAAAGTTGCTGCAAAAGACCTCAATGTGCCAATCATTCTTTTGTCGCAGTTATCACGTTTGGTTGAACAAAGAGAAGACCATAAGCCAATATTAAGTGACCTTCGTGAGTCTGGTTCTATTGAGCAGGATGCTGATATTGTGCTTTTCTTATACAATCCTGAAAATTACAATGATGTTATATCAAACGAAGAACCAGGAACTGTTCATCTTATCATTGCAAAACACAGAAGCGGTTCAACTGGTGAAATTAAACTTAAATGGATAAAAGAAATCACAACTTACACCAATATGCCTGCAAATCGTCAGCAAGAAAGAGTAGAGGAGGAATAATGAAAAAGGGGATAATAATAACAGTTATTTTTCTTGTGATTGCCGTTGTGCTTACCATTGTTTTCATCAATCTTTTCAAAGAAAGAGACACAAGAGATTTGTCAAATCAAGTTGTTGATGCGGTGCAAGAGGGATACTTAAATGATGATGCAGAAGACACGGAAAGTACCTATAACATAATTAACAATTATTTAAAATCAGTTGTTTCAAGTGAAGGAATAACTGCCAGCGAAGTCAATGAAATTAAAAATGTTCGAAAACTTTATGAAACTTATGCTCTTGTTGCTGATTTTTACAGCAAAGAACTTGTTTTCAGTGACTATAATGATACCTATAAACGCAATAAAAATGATGCAAAAAATGGGTTAAGCGAAGCAAGTGATAAAGCGCAAGAAATGGTTAACTATATTCAAGAAAATGCAGAAAAAGTTGGTGAGAGCACAAGCTGGAAGGCAAGAACTTGGACTGATTTAAGGAATATTGCCTTCACTTTTGTTGATGCAAACAACAGAGCTTTCACATCATTGCAAGTTATTTTTGAGGCATCTGTGACATCCAGCCTTTCAAACAATGAATTTTCAAACCTTGTGCTTACTGCAATTAATGATAACTTTGGAAAAGCAAGAAATGAAATAAGTGAACTTGCAAACTTCACTGATAATGCTTACATAATGGCAAATTCATATTTAACAAATGATTATTTAAGAATTATGGGCTATGTTTATAACACAGATTTAAAAGAAAAAGTTAAATACATTAATGAAAATGGAACAGAAAACGAATATTACAACTCTTTGCTTACAGGAAAACTTTAATAAGGAGAGATTATGACAGAAAGAAAGATTATATCGTCAAAATCAAAAATTGCAATATCAATACTTCTCATTTTTACCTGCTTGGTTTGCGTGCTGACATTTGCTGGTTGTGGAGCATTATCGGTTACCACTGTTAAGGAAAGTTTGGACAAAATGAACACTGAACTTGGACAATACACAGATGTGCTCACAAAAGATGATTCAGCACATAACACAATAAATTATTATAAAGTTCACTATGGCACTGTTGTGGATGGGCTTGTGAATGGTGGTGCAGAAAACTATGCTGATTTGCAAATTTATAATTCCATTTTTTCAATAGCCATGAGTTATATAGAAGAAAACCATGCTGTTATCACCAATTTGACAGACGAAGAAGCAAATGATGCAACAAAAAATGAATTAGACAATCTCAACTCAAACATTGAAAGTTTCACAAATGAAATTAAAGTTTTTGTTGAAAGCAAAAAAAGCCTTGAAAACTTTTTCAATGAATATGGCGAAACAATGGGCGAAGCTGATAAATTAGCAAAATTAAGAGAATTTAAAAGAGAATATTCTAATTTTGTTAACAAAAGTGTTGTGCTTGCATCAAGTTTATCAAGTGCGGTTAATGCGACAGGTGTTTTAAATGATATTGAAAATGTTGAATTAATTAAAAATTTTATCTGCAACAAAGTTTTAAGTGTTTACAATGAGTTCTTTATAGTTGAAATGGGTAATTTTAACTGGCAAGAATCAAGTGAAACAGCAACAAAAACACAAATTAATGGAATAATAAGCAGCCTTAAAAATGCTTTCATAACCTATCTTCAAATTGTCAGTCTCAACGATTCAAGTTTGAAAACTTTGACAGCAGAAGAATTAAAGTCAATCACAAATCAAGCTGAAAGCTTTATGACCGAGGCAAATAATTTCTTTGAAGCTTTGCAAGGTTTGGATATTGAAAACTTAGCAGTTAATTATTTAAACGATATTGATAAATATGTTGAAGACAACAACTTTGCTGCTATTTACTTAGAAAAAATTGAACAATTTGTAAACTATACATTGCCAAACTATTTAAGTGAATTTAGAGCAAGTATAGCAAATTAAAGGAGTAATCAATAATGGATAACAAAAAATTAGCAGACCTTCTTTTCCCAAACAACAAATTTACTGTTGAGGAAATTGAAAAGAAATATCCAAAAAGAAATTTAAAGGAAGGAGCCGAAGTCACAAGATTTGCACCAAGCCCAACAGGTTTTATGCATATTGGTGGATTTTTTCAAGCAATTATTGACAAAAACATTGCAAAGCGATCTAATGGTGTTTTTATGCTTAGAATTGAAGACACTGATAAAAAAAGAGAAATAATCGGCGCAAGCACCATTATTCTTGAAGTTTTGAAGCGTTATGACTGTATGCCAGATGAGTATGAAGAAAAAGGTGTTCAAGTTGTTGGAAATTATGGGCCATATTTTCAAAGCGAAAGAGAAGAATACTATAAAGCTTATGCGAAAAAGTTGGTAAGTGAAGGTAAGGCTTTCCCATGTTTTTGCAGAAAAACAGAAGGGCTTAATGATGTTAAAGAAAAAAGAGAAAAAATGTTTGCTCTTGGTTTAACAGAAGATAAAGACCCATGCCGTAATCTCACGATAGAGCAGATTGAGGAATATCTTGAAGAAGGAAAACCTTTCGCAATTAAATTGAAAGCAAAGGGCAATGGACAAAACAAAATTAAAGTTAAAGATATTTTGAAAGGCGAACTTGAAATTCAAGAAAATGGCGAGGATGCTGTGCTTTTGAAAAGTGACGGAATGCCAACTTATGCCTTTGCACATGCGATTGATGACCACTTGATGGGGACCACAACGGTTGTGCGTGGGGAAGAATGGTTGCCATCATATCCACTTCATATTGAGATTCATGAAGCTTTGGGATTTAAGTTGCCTAAGTATATTCATACACCACTTATTTATAAAATTCGTGAAAATGGTGGCAGAACAAAAATTTCAAAAAGAATTGATGTTGAAGCCGACATGAGATATTTTTCAAAAGAAGGGTATGAGCCACAAGCACTTGAAGAATATTTAATCAATTTGGCAAACTCCAACTTTGAGCCTTGGAGAAAGGAAAATCCAAATGCGCCACTTGATGAATTTCCATTCGATGGTTTCAATATAACAGCCAATACACCTGTTTTTGACATTGTGAAATTAAATGATATTTCCAAAGAGCTTATTGCAAAATACAGTGCAGAAACTTGTTATAACAAACTGCTTGCTTGGGCAGAAGAAAATTCAGTTGAAAATGTTGATTATCTTAAAAAAGACAAAAACTATGTTTTGAAAGTTTTAAATATTGATAGAGAAAAAGAAAAACCAAGAAAAGACATCTTCAAGTGGAGTATGGTTTTTGATTATTATGATTACATGTTCAGTGCTCCAAAGGCTTATCAAGTTGAAGAAAACGAAAGGAAGAAATTTGAGGAAGTTTTAAGAGCATATAAAAACTATATTGATTTAACAAGTAAAGATGCTTGGTTTGCAAAGGTTAAAGAAATGGCTGAAAAACTTGGCTATGCTGTTGACAATAAAGCTTTTAAAAAAGAACCTGAAAAATTTAAGGGTAATGTTGCCAAGGTTTGCGAGTTTATAAGAGTGGCAATTACTGGTCAAAAAAATTCTCCTGACCTTTATGAAATTATGTCCGTTCTTGGAGAGGAAAAAGTTAGAGAAAGAATTTCTTTAATTGTTTAAAAAATAAATATAAATAAAAAATAGCAAAAAATCATGCTATTTTTTATTTTTTTATTAATTTTTTGCATTTTTTTAGCATTTTTTATTTAAAAAATATTTTTTTTATAAAAATAAACAATTTTATTTATTTTTTAATTTTAAATTAATTCAAAAAAATACTAATTAAAATTTATTTTTTTGATTTTTATTTAATTAAAAATATTTTTGTTCATAATTTCGCTTATAAAAATGGGATTAATATTAAATAATATATATAATACTTTTTACCAAATTTATTTGCATTTTCATTTTATTTTTTTGTATAATAATAATGACTGATAAGTTTGGCAAATGTATGGAGTATTATGAAGATAAGAAGTTGGTTATGTTCATTCTTATTTGTTCTTTGTGGCATAATGGGTGCCTATACTTTGACATTGCCAACATTTAATAATGTTGCAAGTGCTGTAAGCGATGATGCAAGTGTTTGGAATGGAGAATATCCAAGTTCAGTATCTAAAAATGATTTTTATGTGGATGAAGGTAAAAATGAGGCTTACATATACTCAGCAAAAGGCTTTGCTTATTTTGCACAGTCTTTAACGATGAATAATGCATCTTATTCAAACACCACGGTTTATCTTGAAACAGACATTGATTTAAAAGAAAGAAATTGGGCTCCTATTGGTTCAAGAAATCAAGCAAATTCATTTGCTGCTTTTACTGGAACTTTTGATGGAAAAAATCACACAATTTATAATTTAAAAATTGACTCTTCAAGTACATACACATATTTTGATGGCAGAAGTTACTCTTATACTGACACCTATGTTGGACTTTTTGCAAGCATTGGGCAAGGTGGCTCAGTATCCAATTTGCATTTGGCAAATGTCAACATAAATTATGGTGTTAACAATGCTTATGTTGGAGCAATTGCAGGCCAAGTTTCCAATGGTGGTTGGATTTCATCTGTAAGTGTCAACGGCTCGATTTCAGCAAATTCAGCATTTGGTGTTGGTGGTGTTGTTGGAACTGCTGTTGGCAGATTGTCTAGTGAGCCACTTGCTCAATACACCCCAAAGACCTTCAATTTAGAAAAAAATGAAGCAGGAAGGGATACCTATATAAGTAAAGTTGTAAATAGAGCCAGTGTTTCAGGTGGAACAAAAGTTGGCGGTATTGCAGGTATTTCAAATTATTCTGTTTTGTTTGAAGAATGCGCAAACTATGGAGAATTAAGTTCAGCACAATCAAGCGGAAACATATATATTGGTGGTATTGTTGGCAGTGCGGATGACAGTGACACAAACAGTTACATTGTTGTTCAAAATGCTTTCAATATGGGCGATTTGGTTATTGATAAAAGCAATATTAATGCTGGTGGTATTCTTGGATATAGTGCAACAAACAGAAGTAGAAACTATTTTGAAATTAGAAATGCCTATAATGCCGGTGATTTCTTAACAAATTCCACAGGGCTCTCAAATGTCAATGTTTCTGGTATTATTGGCTCTGCTGCAAATCCAAATTATTTCTATTGCTACACAGATTCCTCAAATGAAGAAAATAATTCAAATAAATACTATCTTTATGGAACATTTAATATTGGAAATTTAATTGACGCAAACAATGGAAATGAACTTACAAGTGCAACTGGTGTCACTTTTAGAGATTTGATTTATTTTACAACAAATAGCTCTGTTTCAATTGAAAAAGAAACTGTTCTTTACGATTATGACACAGCAAACACATCTGGAACAGACCTGCAATATGCAAGCAAAATTGCTCAACTTGATGGAAAAATCAGCAATATAGACTTTTTGGAAAACACACTTTTATGGAATAAAACAAGAGACGAAAAAGGTATTGTTGATGTTAACAGCAACCAAAATATATGGGCTATCAATAGAAATTACAATGAAAGTTTACCTTATTTAACCTTTATTTATGATTCTTCTTTTACTGATAAGGACACTGAAACTTCCGTTGAAGACCTGTGGCTTGGGGAAGGAACAATTGATTCTCCTTATTTAATTTATACAGCGGAAGATTTGGCGAGAATTGCGGATGTAAATAATGGAAAAAGCTTTGGCGCTGGAAAAGAAGATAACCCTATATACTTTTCACTTCAAAATAATATAGACTTGTCAAGCCAGGCTTGGACTCCAATTGGTATAGATGGTGGTTCTTTTGAAAATTCAGTTTTTGATGGAAATAATTTCACTATTTCTGGAATTAACTGTTCACTTCAAGTGGAATATAATGAAGCAGTTGGCCTTTTTGGAACAATAAGTAATTCTATTATAAGAAATGTTAAGATAAAAGATTTTAGATATATTGGTTCAACAAGCACAACTGATCCAATTAAGGCCACATTGGTGGGAAGAATGCAAGATTCTTACATAATTAACTGTGCAGATTTAACAGGTAGGAGTGAAAATACTGTTGGGGAAACAGTTATATTAGGAGAAAATACCACTCAAAAGTCTTACGTTATTTATGGCAAAAATAATATAGAAAACGTAAGTAATAATTATAAAGCAAATATTAGTTTGCCTAATGAAAGTGGACAACTTATTGAAGGCTATCTTGTTACATTAAATTTAAAAAATGGAACTTTGTATGACAGCTTTGCTGATTCTAACATCGAAGTTCATAAAGGTAATTCCCAATTTGTTTTGACAGGTGCAAGTGACGGCGAAACTTCTGGATATGGCTTGCTTGATATGTCAAGTTTGGATCCAACATATTTAACAAGTTTACCGGTGGACACCCTTAATGTTGAAAATAATCAAAATAACACATCAAATGTAATTATTAAACCTGGCTTTATTATCAGTGGATACACCATTGCAGGTGTTGCAGATGATGGTGGGCTTGACGGCGAAAAGAAATTTGCCGACATAGGCGCAAGTTTTTCATCAAATGTCAGCTCAGATGGTAGCCCAAATGATATATTTAAGCTTGTTGAAAGCGGTGTGAATGCTTATTGGACAGAACACGCAGATATTGAATATACCGTTTACACAAATAAGTTTGAAAAAACTGTTGCAGACAAAACAGGAACTGATTATTTGGAAATTACTGGGGATAATGTTTTAACCATTTCAACACCTTACAACACTTATTGGAGCATTGCTGAGTTTGTTAATTCCCTTAATGCAGAAATGGAATTGCAAGGAACAGCAAGACAAGGTTTTGAAATTTCTGGTATCTTCCCTGAATTTGATGAAGAAAAGGCAGAATTTGGTGGAACATCTCTTAATCTTAGCGGTGAAAGTGGAGTTGGTTTCTTCTTGAATCAAAATGAAGATTACTTCATTCAATGGAAGGGGACTGAAAATTACACTATAACATTGAATTTGGTGGATAATTCAAGTGAATATAAAGGCCGTTTTGATTTTAAGGATGCAATTTTAAATGTTGATGTGAAATTTAACACAGACACTGAAATTGAGGGGATGACAGCAAATCAAATCACATATAATTATTCAAATTTTGTGGAAGATAAACTTTTAATCAACTTTTCAATGGAATATTTGGATAATTTTGATAGATTGCTTTCATCAAGTGAAGACATTTACTCATTTATAAGTGAAAATATTGAAATTGTTATTACTTTGAAAGATGGCTTCACTTTTGATACAGGCCTTGACAGTGAAGACCATGAAACTCTTGTTCAAAATTATTTCAAAGATAGCGGAATCTTAAATTTGTCAACAAATACTGATAAGAGTTACAATGCTGTTTATGGACAAGCAAAACTTGACATGAACACTGAAACGGGAGCTGATGTATCCAATCACACAATGACAATTTCGCTTGCAGAATTTGTTGGAAATGTATCGCTTAATGTTCCTATTATCCGTGGGAACTATTCTTTCCCAATCAATGTTGGTGAAGGCGTTTACTTTGGCTTGACATTACCAGAAACTGTTTCAAACGTAGGTTGGTATCAAGTTCTTTCCCCAAACACTGAAAGATTTGTTGATATGCAAGATTACAATCTTGAATTTAACAGGGCAGTTTCCAATTCAAACAATTTCAGCCTTGGCTTAAATATGTTCGACAATTATTTGATTTCAACCTCAGCCAAGAGCCAGGAAACAACATTTGATTGTTTTGATATGACTGCAAATACAAGTTATTACACTGGAACTGATGGGATTGGAAAACAATTAATTATTTATGACACAGAGAATAACGTTTATTATTTATTTGAATTTACAACCTCAGTTGAAGGGGAAATTCAATACTTTGATCAAACTCTCTATTTAATTTCTGCAAGTGAAAGCACAAAATATAGTGTTGCTGATTCTTACACAAAACTTGATATGATTGCAAGAATCACCTTAGAGTTAAGTGGTAGCGACAATTTTGACAGGGTAGCCGGCGATGATTTCGGTGGAATAGTTTATAATACACGTCCTTTTGCTTCTGTTACATATTACACTAATGCTAATTTTGGTTTGGTTTTCTCAACAGAAACAAACGAGGCACAAATCAATAACCATCAAACTGGACCAGACGGCAGAGTTAATTATCTTTATAGTCAAAATATAACATCAGGCGGAAACACATCAACACAATATTATAAGATTTCTTATTATTTTGATAATCCAGCCGACGGCACTGTAAATGTTGGAGGAGAAGAAAGTATAGTTTACAACTTCTCATACCTTGCCTCTTATATAAATGGTACAAGCAATTTAAAAATTTCCCAAACAAGGACAACGGCAACTTTCAATATTCATTTTGTGGACGAAGAGGGAAATCCTCTTTTCACCAGTGAAGAAACAAAAAATCAAGCACCAACAATAAGAGCACAAATAAACAGCACAGGTAATTATTCAATTGTTCAAGAGAGTGTTCAAGTGGACACAAATAATGCTAGCAACATAAAGTTCACCATTGAAAACAACAATTATTACGAGTGGGTAAACCGTGGAACAAGTGACGAAGGTGTTAATTTGGCCGTTGGAAGCCATGACTCATCAGCATATGCTTTATATTTTGATATCAACATAGATAAGACAACAGAAAGTGGTGTTGAAAGTGTTGTTGATGGCATTGATAATATATTAAAAGGAAGCACAACCTCTAGTGGAATTAAAACTGATAATAGTACAAGAAAAGCTTATTCATTTACACTTAATTTCAATCTTATGTATTCAGCAAGCGGGGATATTATACCTCTTGCTTATGAATATGATTTAACCTTTGTTTTAAAGAAAGTTAATTTTAAGGTCAATGTGGAAACAGTGTTTAGGCAAAGGTCAACCGCAAGTGACGCAGAATATTATAATGACGATGTTGCACAAATTTCAATTTCCAACACTTCAACAGCAGAATCAGGGCAAAATGCACTTTTCAATTATGGCGACACAATGCAAGTTTCAACAAACATAAAAGTGGGAAGCGATGGAAAACCAGTAACACAAGGTTACGAATTTGTTGGATACAGAATTATTTTGAACACTGGAGATAGCATAACTAAACAGAACATTGAAATTTCAGGAAATGACAATTCAAGTTTTGAAATGACAATTCAGGAATTTTTAAGTAACTATCAAAATGCTTTTGAAAGTTATATTGCAGGTGATGAAGATGTATATTCTTACACAATTCAAGCAATTTATCAAAGTAAGATGATAAGTTACGAAGCCACATCTTCAAAATTTTTAATAAACAACTATAATGGAAATATTTATGATGAAAGCAAAAACAATGCGGATGTAAGTTTCAGCTTTGACTCTGCAAGCATCTTCTCAAAAATGGACACAGTGGATGACAGTGGTTTATCAGTTGAAAATGCAAATCGTGGGCAATTCTATTATTATAACTCATCCACAACAACTGGTGGCAACACACTTGAAAGCGTCAAAATTGTTTACGACCTTAAAGCTACTTATGCAACAAAATACGCATTCAAAGGTTTTGCAATTGTTGTGAGTGATAATTATCAAACAAACAGCATTGTGGACCCAAATAGTTATGCTTCACAACTTTTCCTTGATGGGCAAGGTGGAAATGCTTTTGAAATTTTAAGCAGTGGCACAGGAAGTGAACAAACATATTCACTTTCAATTAAAGGCTCCTTCATTGTTGACTATTTAAGAACTTGTATGGCAGATGAAAACTTTGTTGGAAACAATGGCTTTGTTAATAAAACCTTCTACATTTTGCCTGTTATGGAACAGAAGTCACTTATTATCAATTTAACTTCTGGTTACACAAACTTTGGTGATAGTGAAAGTCAAATTGTTTATAACACAGGGGCAGATGAAGTTGAAAACACAACAACAAACACTGTCACTTTGAAATATTATTATAGAAGTAACATCAGTGTTGATTTCAATGCTGACTATTCAAGAAATGAAAATCAAGAATACACACTTGTTGTGAAAGATGCAGACGGCAGCGAGCTTACCAATTATGAAACTTTGGCTTTAAATGATTATTTTGGATATCGCACAGGTTACAGTGCAAATGGTTGGTTGGTTGCAGACAACAGCGCAAGGATTTCATTATCAACTTATAGAATAGATAATTTATATTTCTCGTCAAGATATGCAATGAAAGAAACCTCCGCAAATGCAGGACTAGCTGACTTTGAAATCACAATAAACAAAAACTGGCAGGCAAATAATTACACTGTTATTTATTCAAGTGGAGATGGAAGAGTAAATTCTAATATTTTTGGAAATTCCACAGGTAGCATTGACAACAAGGTTGTAAGTTATGACACAGCATTTAATATTGCTGAAAATCCTTATCAAATTGTTGGATATGAATTTGCAGGCTGGAACACTG
The DNA here is from genome assembly GCA_944383685.1 of uncultured Clostridia bacterium. Lineage (GTDB taxonomy): Bacteria > Bacillota > Clostridia > Christensenellales > UBA1242 > Caccovivens. The sequence goes on from CALWQM010000006.1 coordinate 58,232, forward strand.
AGGTTAATGGAAGTGGAACAGCTTACACAGCGGATCAAGAAGTGAAAAACCTTAGGACTGGGGCAAATGAAAGTGACATAATAAGTGAACCTAACGCAGGACGAACAATTTATCTTTATGCACAATGGACGGCAAAACAATATCATATTAAATTGGTGGCAAATGGTGGGGAATTTAGTGACGGTGTTACTGAACTTTTTGTTGGACCAATCACATATAACACCGAAATAACTGGGCTTGATGCCACACCTACACGTGCCGGATTTGAATTTGATGGCTATTATGTTTTTGTTGATGGTGAAAAATTGTCAGCAAATCAAGTTGAAAATGGTGACCTTTTAAGAAATAGCATTGCAACTTTCCAAGATAGTGTTTACGAAAATGAGCAAAGTGAACCTTGTTTAGTTCTTTATGCAACATGGCGTTTTGCTGGCACAAGTTCGCTTTACTATAACTCTCAAATTTCAAAGACATATATTGGGCTTGGAAAGCAGATTGAAATTAATTTAAGTGAGCTTAGCGCTGAAAACTTTGTTGATGAAACTGGAAATTTGGTTGTTACAAATGATGAAGACGGATTTAAAATTTCTTCAAACTTTGATTATGTTGATGTTTCTTACGAATTTTCTGGTTTAGATGGAAACGTTACTGTTGACGAAAGCAATAATATTTTCGTGCCAAGTGCAGTTGGAACATATTATCTCAATTTAAGGGTTATTCTTGCTGATGCTTACACTTTTGAAGATTTCAATGGTGTTTATAACCTTGGAGATAACATTTACGAAACTTCATTGTTGATAACTATTAATGTTACTAAGGCAGATGTTGCATACAGGGAAAATGATAACAGCATAAGGCTTGCAAACATAAGATATTTGGTTTCATTGACAGAAGAAAGCATAATGGTTAACACTTTTAATGGCTTTGACGATTTTAACGAACTTTTAAGTTATATTCAAAAAACTGATGTAAGTGCAAGTGATATTACCATCGACCAAGCCTATGAATATCTCTTTATGAAATACTTTAATATGGTTAATGCAACACCTTCAAGTTTTAGAGATTATAGAAATTGGACCTATGATACATATCTTGAATATTACGGCGGAACAAACTACTTTAATGGCGACGACCAACTTGAAGAAATTGTGGATGATGGTTCTTTGGGACAAGAAATTATAAACCGCAGAGTGACAAGGAAAAATATTTTGCAAAACACAATGTTTCTTGCAAGTTACGACTATCAAAACAAAGTAAACTCAATAACTCTTTATGCAGAAAATGGAGTTTATAGATATAACAAAAATCAAATAACCTTATATTCTCTTGAAACAAGTGAAAGCATTCAAGATGAACTTCAAATTAATGAAATTGTTGTAACTTCAAATAACACAATTTCTCCAAACACCAGTTACCAAGTTAAAGCTTATTTAACATCCATCAATGGTGCAGCAGTAAACTATAATTTATATAGTGATAATCATGGAAACTTTGTATATCTAGATAATGCTTATATTCTTGTTCAAGTTTTAAGATTAAAGAATAATGCTGAACTTGCAAAACAATCCACTTTCTTTAATTCAACTCTGCAAAATGTTGATGTAACTTGGGTAAGCGAAGAACAGGCAGAGCAGGTTTACACCAATGCGGATAATTCAAACTTCTATCCAATTGAAGTTGATTCAAATCTTTATGTGAATGTTGAAATAGAAACATCAAATGCTGGCAGTAAAGATGTTGACACAGTCTTCAAATTCTATGATACAAACAATTATTTTAATCTTTCAAATTATCAAATTTATTTAAAGAGTGGCGAGTTTTATCTTAACTATTCAACTTATTTCAACTTGATTTTGGATGAAACTTTCACATACACAATTTACAATATTGTTAACACTTCACAAATCAACTTTGCAACATCTCTTTTAACCAAAGAAGAAGGATATGTTGTAAACAGCGAGATTGACGAAGAGTTAATTTCAGGGCTTTTCAATGTAACAGGGTTTACATATTCTATCAGCGGAAACGAAAAGACAGTTGAAGTCAGTGAAGATGGCAAGTATTTCTCAACTGAGGAAGAGGGGAGTATTCTTCTTTTGGATATAACCGGCAACAACACTGCAAGTCCTGTTGTGTTTAGCGGTGGTGCAGTTAAATCAATCAACTTCCAAATTGCGAGCAAAAACCTTGACACCTACACAAGACTTTACCATGTTGGAACAGACATAATTTTTGAACTTAATGATGAACATAATGACAACGTCCTTAACACCATTGATTTAAGTGGTTTTGAATTTGTTGATGGCGAAATAAACGAAATTACCTATTATGCTAATTATTCCGACCTTGTTAGAGTTGACTATGACATGAATTTACCTATTGAGGTTGACCCATATTCAAGTTATTTGCAACTTGGAGTGGACAAAGAAGATGCAATCATTGAGGTAACTCAAACAAACCTTGCTCTTTCAAAGCTTATGTATGTTAAACCAAATAACGAAGAAATTGAGTATCAAAATATCTTCACAGGTCCAGATGGTGTTTATGTTGGCTACTTGGAAGGTAACATGTATGCACCTGTTCAACTTAAAGCATATTGGACCATTGCTGACCTTGAAGTATCAAATTATGGTGTGGTGGTAAATAACTCCGTTGGACTTGTGGATGAAGTGTATGCAGACGAAGTTGGCTCTTTGATTTCAGAAGAAAATGAACTTTTTAATTATAAATATGAAATGCTCAAAGATGGAGTTGTTGTTTCTTCAAGTTCAAGTTTTGAAACTTTAAAAGTTACTTTTGAAAATGGCGGAACTTTAAAAGATAATGGAAATTATATTGTTAGAATTACCACAACTATTAAAGATGAGTATGCATACATCTTAGATTCTGCAAGTGAAAAATCAGTTGTTAATGAAAATATCACATTTAGTGTTCAATTAATGCCAATTAGGATAACAGCAGTTGGATTTGTTGGACAAAATGAAATCACCTATGATGGCCTTGACCATAAACTTGAATTTCAAATAAGTGTTTCTTATCAAATGTTCGATGCAAATATTTTAGATTACAGTGATGAAGTTCTTACACAAAACTATCAATATGGACAACTTGAAATGCTTAAAATTGGTATTTTCAAGGATGATGAAGAACAGACACTTCTTATGAATGCTGGAAGTTATGTTATTCAAATTTCACCAGATGTTAATTTCTATGTGTTGGCAGACAATTTAACCCAAGACAACTTGAAATTTAACTATTTAATTAATAAATACGAAATAAAACTTGATGAAAAGAATATTCAACTTGGTAAACAATTTAATACAGAAGATGGCGAACTTGTTTTCACATTTGTTGAAGCAAATGAAACAATAACTCTTAATTTAACAAGAGATGCAGGTGAAGCCGTTGGAAGTTACGGGCTTTATCTTGAAACCTTTACTTCAAAAAATAATGAAAATTTCATTGTGAAGTACGAAGAAGTGACTTTATATGAAAATGGAAGCTATTCAAATCTTGACACAAGAATTGGAACTTTCACAATTTCAAGTGCTGGAAATTTAAGAATTTACTGGGATGTCACAGAAATATATCCAAAGAACTTTGAGGTGGCTTACGATAAAAATGGTTACAGCGCTTATATTTCAAATGGACAACTGATAATTAAAAATGGTGAAAACAATGTTGCAAGTTTAACTCTTGCTCTTTACGACATAAATGCCAATGAAAGAATAACATCACAAGACCTTTTGGATGTTGTTATACCTTTGTTAAATGATGTTAAAGTATATTTATTTAATACATCCAATTTGGAAATTGCTTATAATGCTGCTGTTTACTCTTTTGAAACTGAAATCCCTGAAAATTCAGAGATAAAAAATTATTTCCAAAACGTTGTATTTTCAAGTGATTATACTTTGCAAATTATAAGTCAAACAATTGATGTTGAAGAATTTGATTTCTCTAAAACTTTTGATGGCACAAGCGAAGCAGTTTTTGACATTGACGGCAATTTGGTTGATTTAACAACCTTTTCTGGTGTTTATATCAGTGTTAACTATGCTGATATCCATGCAAGTGACAATGTTTCTGCAACACTTGCTCTTGCTTCAAACAGCAGTGAACAGGCATCCAATTATGCTTTGTCAAATACAAGAGTTGTTACAAGGATTAATAAGAGAAAAGCAAACATCACATTCAGTTTAAGCCAAGACAGTTTCACTTATGGACAGTTGAATGTTTCTAACTTAAAAGATTATGTTTCATATACTGTTCAAGGCGAAGGTGGAGAAAATTTAACCGAATTGTTTAACACATATTCACTTTATAATCTTGCTTTTGACTTAGATAATGTGACAAATAAAATAAGCTCACAAGGATACTACTATGCTGGAACTTACAGCCTTGTTTCAACATCCACTTATCAAGATTTTGATATGACTGAAAATTTGGGCGAAGTTGTTATTTCTCCATATAAATACAGCATAACTCTTCCAGAAAGTTACATTGTTATCACAGTTTTAGATGATGTTGAAAGTGTTTACACAGAAAACAGAATTTTGGAAGAAACAGGTGACAATTTTGAGGTAAGTTATAGACCTGTTGATGCTGTTAAAGGGAATATTGGTAAATATGATTTGGAACTTGTTAATTCCCTTTACTTTGACGGGAATGTGGAAGTTTCAATTAACACTCCAAACAATGCATTTGAGATTACCGAAGCCACTAACACTTTATACCTTGAACTTGAAAATCCAGAAATATTGGAACAAGTTTACAATGCAAAAGTTTACACAATGACAACCAGTGCAGAAGAGTTTACGGTTACAGTGGAAAACGAAGATGTTGGCTTTGAAACAGTTTCAAGTAAATTTAAATTCTATTATTATGACGAAGCTGGCGAAAAACAATATTTGGAAAATGGCGAATTTTCTAATATTGAAATTTACTATAATGAAAACATCACCACCTTTAAGGATGTTGGAAATTATAAATTGACTTTGAATGCTGAAAGTGATTTGTATGAAAAGGTTGCTTTTGCAGAAAATTATTACTTTGTGATTTCTGGAAAAGTTATTGATGTTTCAACTTTAACTTTCACAAAAGTTTATGATGGAAACAATTATGTCGTTGTTAACAATATCCCTGATGTCATTGCAGGCGACGATGTTTCAGTAAGGGCAATTTATAGTTCAATGAATGCAGGCGATTCAATTGGTGTAAGCCTTTATCTTAATGGTGAATCTGCCAAAAATTATGTTCTTTCTTCAAATATGAGTGTGGGCTCAATCACTAAACGAGATGCAACGATAAGTTTAACACAAGATAGCTTAATGTATGGAACAGTGTTGAAAGACACAAGTTCATTCAGTTTCACAGTTACCGCTGATGGTGAAGCGGTTGCAGTAAATCAATATGTAATCACTGCAACTGTTAAAGATGGCGTATATAATGGAAACTATTTAACAAAAGGTGACTATGCTTTAACTCTCAATGTTGAAAGTCAAAACTATAACATAACATCATCTGGTGAAATTATATTACATATTGTTCCAAATGAACTTTCTTTCACAATTTCCACAGATGGACTTTACATGACATCATCAGGAACAACGGAGAGTAAATCAAACACATTCACAAGAAGTTATCTCACTTCGTATGGTGACACAATTAACATTGAATACACAAGAGAGCCTGGCTCAACTGTTGGGTATTACAGAATTTTAAGCGGAAAAGTTTTGGATAATGAAAACTACACCGTTAAAAATGTCACAGATGAAAGTGCAAATGGTGGTTTTAGAATTGTTATTTCAAATGATGTGCTTTATCTTCTTGCAAGTGAAGATGCAGAAATAACGACACAAGAAGAAGGCAACATTTTGAACTTGACTTATGATGGAAACAATTATGATAAAGTTACAATCAACTTAACTAGTGATGGTTACGAATTAGTTTTAAGTAACAGCACAGATGAAAGCATTAAACAAACATATAAACTTAACTTGTATTCTTATGATGAAGGGACAGGAACTTACACGTTAACAGACATTCAAGATAATTCAATAATTGCAAACGCTTATTTAGACGCAACCAACCCTATTGTTAAGGATGTTGGCAATTACATCATATATAGTGGCGAAGTGACAAGTGATAACTTCACAATAAGATTAGGTAAGGCAAATTCTCTTTATTCATATATGGTTAGGGTTTCACCTTGCACACTTTACTTTAACACTTCAACAATCAGCAAAATTTTTGATAACAATGAAGCGGTAATTACATTTAGCAGTGCGAAAGAAGTTTTAAACGGCTTTATTGGAAGTGATGATGCAACTCTTAAAGTAACATTCTATGATAGTGATGATAATGTTGCTGTTTATGCTGGAAGCGGTTACCGCATTGAGGCAGAACTTAGCGGAAACAACAATTATGTTGTTGAGCTGACAATGCAAGACGGCACAGAAGTGACAGGAACAATCGATAAAGCTCCTTTGATTGTGAATGTTAATAATGCAACTGCAATTTATGGCAACCCTTATAATTTAACTTACACATTCACAAGTGAAACACTAGACTTGAATGCATACGATACCTCTAAGATTAATTTCTCATTAAGTGTGCTCAGCCCAATTTACACCACTTCAAACAACTTGAAGGTTGGGGAATATAGACTTAATTATGAATTTAATTCTAATGATTTTTACATCTATATGTTTAATTGCAACAATATTCTTCAAGAGAATTTAAATTCAACATTACAAATTACTCCAAGGGAATTGACAATTCAAGAAACTGATACAGCTTTAAGCGAAATCTTCACAAAGCAATTTGACAATTCTGCTGATGCTGAAATTTTTGATGAAGGCGGGCAACTTTTGTTTGGGCTTTCAAATGTTATGGCGGGTGATGATGTCACAGTTTTAAGCGGAACTTATGCTCAAAAAGAAGTTGGAACATTGATTAAAGTGACTTTCACATTGGGCGGAACTGATTTTGAAAACTACACCGTTAAAACCTATGATTTTGGACAAATTAATTCTGTTATTATCAATTTAACTTTTGACTATGTGGCAGGTGATGATGAGGTTGTTTCCAATGTTGACCTTGCAGGACTTAAAACAATTTCTATGTTAAGTTACCCATTCATATCAAATAACTACATAACAGAAAATTCAGCAAGTGAAGACACAAACAAATCTCGTAACTTCCCAACAGTTCTGACTGGAAAAACTGGAAACACATTCAGCCATTGGGTTTTGGAACTTTCCGCAACAGAAAGTTCTCCGGAATATATATTCCTTGATAACTTATTGAACGATATTGGCAATGAATACACATATGAAAATGGTGTGTTCTTAATTACAGTTGGAAACAATGCAATCACAGTAAGTTTGATTAACAACTTGGTGAGTGATGAAAATGATTATTTTGGTGTAAGTTACTTTGCTCATGAAGATATCAACTTCACTTTCAAAGCCGTTTGGATTGGAGATGTTTATCAAGTTAGTGTTAAAACTCAAAATGCAAATGGAGAGTTGTCCACAGAGTTTGCACAGGTTATGGTAAACAATAAAGAAATGGCAACTGCAAGTGAAATTCAATCTGTTAATTTTGGTGACCAAGTTGTAATAAATGTTACAACCAATCCTTATGTTAAACTTTTAGGTTTCTTCAATGAACTTAATGATGAGATGTATGTTGATGGAGAAGGTTGTACCATTGAGCAGGCTGGCAATTTAACAACAATAACTTTTGATAACATGCAAAGCAGTATCTTTGTTGTTATTAAATTTAGTTATGCAGATGTTGCAATTACATTAGACCTATCAACATTTACTGATGAAATAACATTTAATGACCCTAATTTTGTTCCAATAGGAAGCAAGATTTACACATGGAAAACTGATTACAGTGCAATCAAAAATCTTTATGTAAGTGATTTGCCAACATTGAGTAGAACAGGCTTTACAGTTTCAAACTACACATTCAATGGGCTTCAAATTGTTAATGCAAGCGACTTTGCTTCTAGACAACTTCAAGAATTTTTAGTTGGAGCAGAAAATGGTAATTATGAAATAACCTACATTCCTGCTTTTGTTGGGAAACAAGTTGATGTAACACTTGATTATGGTTACGATGGCATCACTGAAATCATCCAAGTTCCATATCAAGGCAAGTTTGCTGATTCAACTGGCTGGAAAGAAACTATTGAAAGAGTGGGTTATGACTTTAATGGTTGGTTCAATGGTGAACAACAAGTGACAGGGGAAGACCAACTTATGGACGAAACGGGACTCACGCTTTTTGCTCACTGGACAGCACAAAAGAACACTGTTGACTTAACCATTGAAAACATGACAATCACTTATGCTTCAACTACTTACCTTGAACAAGATGGACATTACATATTTAGTGATTTAGATTATGGCACAACATTAACCATCTCTTTAACTCCTGATGAAGGATATGAAGTTGACAGCATTAAATACACTCATATTGACAGCGAAGAAAAAGATGTTATCTTCAATACATCAGCAGAAGGAGTTGCAACATTAACCTTTGATATATTAGAGCCACCAACAATTTACATGACTGCTTCAAGCAAAGCAAAGACAAACACAGTTGAAGTTCTTGGTGACCATATTGACTCATTTACTGCATATAAGAACGGAAATGAAGAAATCCAAGTTTCTGGAAATAGTTTTGAAGTTGAAACAAATGTGGATATAAGACTTGTTGTTAACATTATGGAAGGTTTCGACTTTACAGACTTTGTAATAAGTGACAGAGATGTTGTTTCAAATTACAGTTTAAGCGGAAATGAATTGACAATTAATTTATCTAATATAAATAAATCATTCTCAGTAACAATCAATGCTGTTGAAAGAACAAATAAGGTTCATTTGAGTTTTGATGATACAAGTTTGGTTGATGCTTTGGTTGTTGATAATCAAAATGTCAACTCATATGACTTTGATGTTTTGACTGGACAAATTCTTACAATCTACGCAAAACTTGTTGTGGGTTACAGTGTTGACACAGTGACATCAACTTCATACTCAACTTCACTTAACGAAATAACTGACACTTCTAGCCCATACTTTGGATATTATGAAATTGTTGTGGATGGAATAAACAGAGATGGAACTGTTGAAATAACAACAAAACGCACAGTTTACACTTTGAAGGTTGAAACCATTGTTTATGGCGACAACCAAGAGATTGTTCAAGACAGTAATAACAAAGCCTTTGTCAATGGGCAAAGCGAAGTGAGCCTTGAATATCTTACCAATGTTTCACTCACAGCCGAAGCAGAAACTCTTTACAGTTTTGCTGGTTGGAGTAAGGATGGTGAAGAAGTGTTCAGCACTGAAAATCCACTTTCCTATGAAATAACTCAAAATGAAACAATTTACGCAATCTTCTCTAAACTTGAATTTACAATTAATTTAAATTCATATAACCACTACTTCTTATACACTGAATATAATGACGCTGATAGAACACAAGAAGTTTATGACCAAATTTACACAGCACCATTCTATGAAGAAGATATGGAAACTCAAATTTCAGCAGTTAAATTGTTCTATGGTGCTTCAAAAACAATTTATCTTGAAGTTCCAACAGGTTACATCTATGAAGGCTTTGGATATATTAGAGCAGACGGCACTTATGAATATATTTTAAGGGAAAATTCAGCTGACAAAATGATTGAAATTTATCTTTCAACCTTTGATTTTGAAGTTGAAAATTCAACAGTTAACTTGTTTGTTGCACTTTCTGCCCTTGAAGCAAACATCAAGGTTTCCTCTTGGATAGATTTTGACGGCACTTATGAAGAAGACGATAAGGTTGGCGACATTTCTCTTGTGAGTGTTCTTGGCGAAAGTGTTAATAGATATGGTTATGTTGATGGAACAAGAAACCATTATGACAGCAATTCCTTTATTCAAGGAAGCGGACTTGTGGATAGCAGAAATATGACAATCATAAGTTACACAAGTGACACAATTTATCTTAAAATTAAATCAACAAGACCAGGATATTTCTTCTCAACATTAACTGTTGACAATTCAAGTGTTATGGTTTCAGTTAAGGATGTTGTTAACGAAGAAGATGGTACATATTGTATCTATCAAATATCCAACTTTGTTGGCGGTGGAAATGATTTGAATGTTTCAGTTTACTTTAAACCACAAAAGAACATCACAACAATCAATTTCATCAATGAAAATGGTTCGGTTGTGGATGGCGGTAACTTACATATTCAAGTTGAAAGCGAATACTCAGGAAAGATTTGGGCAGATGGAACAAACTTCTCATCAATGAAAGTCACAGGTTTCACAGACACTAAATTCTCAGTTGTGGCATACATAAGACTTGGCTTTATGATTGATGAAGAAAACATTGCAATCACATTCAATGATGCACTTGTTAAAGTTGATAATATTAGATTTGAAAAACTTATGTTTGAAAAGACAAACTATAACTATGCAATCTATTTTGATGTGTATGATTATGCTGACGACACCACAATTTCAATCAATGTGATTCCACAAACATATTCGGTTATCCTTAGAGATGAAACTCTTGAAAATCCTGAACTTGTGAGAATTGATAATGTTAAATTCCATGAAGCGATTGATTTATCAATTGCAAACCAAGGAAACATCACAATTTATGACGAGTTTATGGGCTTTAATGAAACAGGCTTAAATGTTGTTCAATCAAGAGATAACTATGCATTTGGTGGTTACTTCACTTATGCAGGTGGTAAAGGTATCCAATATATCAATTCAAGTGGTTTAACTTTGATTGATTTCATGGAAACAGGCTATGAATTTGATGAACAAGAACAAATTTATAAACTTACCGACAATGCCTATATTGAAACAGATGGCACAATTGTGATAAATCTTTACTTATATTGGTCATATCTTAAAACCCAAATCAACTTTGAGATTGTTCCAAATATCAGCATTGGTTCAACGGCACTTGATATTGTGCAAGGAGTTGATTTAACAAACTCTTGGTATAACGATGTTTCTCCACTTTATATTGAAGTTGCATTTAACACGAATATCAACTTTGTTGCACCTGAAATTGCTGGTTATAAATTCTATAAATTTGTTATCAAACAAAAAGATTTCAACAATAACTGGCTTACAGATGTTGTAAGTTATTCAACTTCTGTTCCTTGGTCAACAAACGAATATGACAGAATTGTTGAAGTTCATGTTCAACTTGTTTACTTTGCAAAGGTTGACGTTCAACTTTATGGCGGAGAATTGGAATTTGAAATAACGCAAACCGCAGATGACAACACAGCTCGTAACCTTATAAGAGAAGGATATGTTGACACGACAAAAGATTTCACTCTCACTGCATTAGAGTCCGCAGGTTATGACTTTGTTTACTGGCAAAATATTGCAACAGGTCAAAGATACACAAGTTCATCTTTCACAACAAGAATAAATGAAAGAACAATCTTCCTTTTGTATGCACAAGGGAAAGAAGTGAACTTGCTGTTTGATGAGTATGATGCCACAGACGGACAAATTGTCATGCTTCAAACAAGAACTCAAACTGGTAATATGTCAACACAGATTTTAGGTTCGTTTATCAACGGCTCATTTGTTAAAGTTTTGAATAGAGTAACCTTGCATGTTGGTGACACCGTTACATTTGTTATGAACATTAACTTTGGTTATGGTGTTGAATTTAATTTGGAGGATGTTGAGTTAACTCAAATGACTTCACAATATTATTACTTCACAATGAAGCTTGGAGAAAGCCTTGCAAATCAGTCATTGCAAGTTATTCCAACTTTTGTTGGTGAAAGTGTGGCGTTCTATGTTGAGCAGATATTTGGTGAAGATGAAATAATCAGCAATGCCATCGATGGAAACAATGCCGATTATGCAGGTTACACATCTTACAATGACGAAATAACAGATGTTATAACCGACAGCATTCACACAGAAATCAACATTAAAGTTAACGTGACAGCGAGGTATAGAGTTGTTTCTATTAAAGCAATTTCAAACAATGGAACAATTTTAGATATAACAAGTTGCTATAATGATATTGACAGCATTTTAAGCCTTTCTCCAAACTATATGGCAGAAAACAACATTGCAGGAACATTGCAACTTCAAATTGAGTATGAAAGATTGTATTATGGGGATTCAATAATTGAAGAATCTGGCTCAGGCACAGAAGATGACCCATACACAATTTCAACGGCAGATGAACTTGCATATTACATGACCAGAATCAACAATGGAGCTGTCAACAACAATGGGCTTAGATATGCCGAAGCAAATTACATTATTATGGCAGATATAAGTTTGGGAGAAAAATTCTGGACACCTATTGGAACTTATGAAAATCCATTTAACGGAACATTCAATTTCAATAGCCACAGAATTGACACCATTGGTCTTGCTGTGATTTATGACCAAACAAGTTATGGCGGACTTTTTGGAGTGCTTGGTGAAAATGCAACAATTTACATGAGCATAACAAATTATTGGTATATCTACATAATTATTGCGATTGTTTTACTTTTAATCATTCTCTTAATCATTCTTCTTTTGGTGAACAAAAAGAGAAAGAAACGCAGAGAAGAACTTAACGTGAAATAATAAAATTGCTTTTAATTAAATATAATAAAACAAGGAGGCAGTATGTCCATTTTCCTTGTTTTATTTTTTATGGGACTTGTGCAAGGCTTAACTGAATTTTTGCCAGTAAGTTCAAGTGGGCATTTGGTGCTTATATCAAAATTGTTTAATATGGAAGAAAGCTTGTTTTTAAGCATCCTTCTTCATGTTGCAACACTGTTTTCAATCGTTGTTGTTTTTTGGAGGGATATTTGGGAACTTATAAGGCATCCATTTTCAAAGAAAACGGTCATGCTTATGGTTGCCACAATTCCAACTTGCTTAATTGTGCTTGTTTTAATGCCAATCATTAAATCTTCATTTGGCGGAGCATTACTTCCATTTTGCTTTTTAATTTCAGCACTTCTTTTGTTTGCAACTGAATTTTTAACAAAAAAGAAAACCACGCATGAACTTAATTATAAAACCGCATTTATTATGGGCATTGCGCAAGGTTTTGCAGTTTTCCCAGGGATATCTCGTTCTGGAACAACAATTTGTGCAGGGATTCTTGCGGGTGGAGATAAAAAAGAAAGTGCCAAGTTTTCCTTTTTAATGAGCATTCCAATAATCATCCTTTCAATGGTTATGGAGATTTATGAAATATGCCAAGGAAGTGTGACAATAAATTATCCAGTCATTGCAATCATTGCATCATTTTTAGTTGCATTTTTAAGCGGCATCTTTGCAATAAAATTTATGATGAAACTGACAGAAAAAGGAAATTTAAAATGGTTCAGTTTATATCTTCTTATCATTGGAATTGTAACATTTTTCATTATTTAAAGTTTTGATGTGAAAATTGTCGAATAGTCATATTAACAAATTCCACATTTGTATATTAATCACAAAGGAAGTGGTATGGACTATTACAAGTTGCCCGTTGAAAAGTGCCTAATTGAACTTGGTTCAAGGACAAATGGGCTTTCAAACATTGAAGTTAACAGCAGAATTGCAAAAACCAAGGACTTACTCATTAAAAGCGGTAAAAAAAGCAATCTTTTTATTAAATTTTTGGAGCAGTTAAAGGAATTAATGATTTTAATTCTTTTAATTTCTGCGGTCGTGTCAATAGTCATTGGAGGAATCGAAAATTCCACAAGCGAAATTGTGGACGGGGTTATCATTCTTGGAATAGTTGTTATGAATGCCATGTTTGGTGTTTTACAGGAACATAAAACGGAAAAGGCCATTGAGAGTTTGAAAAAGATGACAGAAGCAGAAACTTTTGTTTTAAGAGATGGTAAGGTTGAAAAAATAAAGAGCAGTCATCTTGTGCACGGCGATATTGTTGTGCTTGAAGCAGGTTCAATTGTTCCTGCTGATGTAAGAATAATTGAATGTGCAAATTTTAAGGTCGATGAGTCCATGCTGACTGGGGAAAGTAACGCGGTAAATAAGAGTGCTGAAATTGTTTATGACAATAGTGTTGCCATTGCAGACCGCAAAAATATGGCATACTCTGGAAGTATAGTTGAGAATGGACATGCCAAAGGGCTTGTGGTTGGGATTGGAACAGAAACAGAATTTGGTAAAATTGCGGAAAGCATAAAAGACACAAAAAAAGAGCTCACACCTCTTCAAAAGAACATTCAATCAGTTGGCAAAATTTTAACTTATTTAATTTTGCTTATTGCCTCAATTACCTTTGTTTTAGAGGTCATTGCAAAGCCAACGGAAATTTTAAATGCATTTTTAACTGCTGTTGCAATTTCTGTTGCGGCGATTCCTGAAAGTATGCCTGCGGTCATAACAATTATTATGAGTCTTGGGATGGCAGAACTAAGCAAGAAAAAGGCAATAGTCAAAAAAATGCATGCAGTGGAAACTTTGGGATGCTGTGATGTTATATGCTCGGACAAAACTGGAACAATCACTCAAAACAAGATGACTGTGCAAGAGGTGTATGCAAACTTCGACTCTAAAAGTCCATATTATGATTTATTGTTAAAGGACATGATATTGTGCAATGATGCCTTTTTAGGAAAGGATGGATATGTTGGAGATTCAACCGAAGTTGCCCTTTTAAATTTTGCGAAGTCGCAAGGAGTTTTAAAGGAAAACGATTCTTCAACAAGACTAAGCGAAAATTCATTCAGTTCTGACAGGAAAATGATGTCAACATTCAATCAATGCGGAATCAAAAAAATTCTTTTTGTTAAAGGGGCCTTGGACAGAATATTATCTAAATGCACAAAAGTGGTTAAAGGGGACAATGTTGTTGTTTTAGATAAAAAAACTAAAAAGGAAATTAAAGAAGTTAATTCCAAAATGTGCAAAAATGCATTGAGAGTGCTTGCATTTGCTTTTAAAAGAGATGACGCAAGTGAAGAAGATTTAACCTTTTTAGGGCTGAGTGGCATAATTGACCCACCAAGACCAGAAATTTATGATGCTGTAAACAAATGTAAAGAAGCTGGTATGCGTGCAGTGATGATTACAGGAGATTATAAAGACACGGCTTATGCGATTGCAAAAATGATAGGTGTTGTTAAAAGTGAAAAGGAAGTTATATCCGGGGAAGAAATAGATGGTTACAGTGATGAAGAATTTTCATCAGTTGTGGAAAAAATTAATGTTTTTGCCCGTGTAAGCCCCGCACATAAGGTTAGAATTGTTGAAGCCCTCAAAAAGAATGGACATAATGTTGCCATGACGGGTGATGGCGTGAATGACGCACCAAGCATGAAAAAAGCAAGCATAGGAATTGGCATGGGAAAAAGTGGCACGGATGTAACCAAAGAGGTTGCTGACATTATCATCACTGACGATAATTTTGCAACGATAGTGGTGGCTGTTGAGCAGGGTAGAAAAATTTACAGCAACATTCAAAAGACAATCAAATTTTTGTTTTCTGCAAACATGGCGGAAATTTTGGCATTATTTTTTGTGACAATCATCTTTCCAAATTTGACTTTCCTTTTGCCAGTGCAAATTTTGTTTATCAACTTAATCACCGACTCTTTGCCGGCAATCGCCCTTGGAGTGGAAAAAGTGGAAAGTGGCATTATGCACGAAAAGCCTCGAAGTAGTTCCAGCGGACTGTTCTCAAATGGAGTTGGTGTAAGCATAGTAATTCTGGGGCTCGTTCAAACAATTTTAACACTTTCGGCTTATGTTTTTGGACTTTTCATGTATAATGAAAATGTTGCTATGACAATGGCATTTTACACATTAAATTTAATACAATTATTCTATATGTTTACGGCAAGATGTAAAGAAAGTTGCTTTAAAAGTAATCCATTCAAAAACAAATTTTTTACCTTATCCATGGTTGTTGGGCTTGGACTTATTCTCATAATTGCAACAACCTCATTTAAAAATGTTTTGAAATTGACTTCTCTCAACTTTTCTTGCTGGCTTGTGGTTTTGTTGCTGTCATTGTCGATTATCTTTATTTGCGAACTTTACAAAATTATTGAAAGAAAAATTATGAGTAAGAAAAATGTGAAAAAAAATTAAAGAGTGATTTTTCACTCTTTTTTAAATATCCAGAAAAACTTTTACATTTTGTCAAAAGTGTGATAAAATAGTTACATGAGCATTGTAGAAGTTATCAAAAATCAAAATTTTTTTCAAAAACTTGAAGAAAAATTTAAAGAAAATAAATTTGCAAATTCTGTTATGTTTTTTTGTGAAGATTCTTTCACAAGTGAAGTGGTTTTGATTTACACAAGTTTGATGTTGAATTATCCAACTTATCAACTTTTTGATGAAAAAAGTGCAGAGTATCAAAGGGTGTTGAAAGATGCAGATTTGGATATAAAACTTTATCCAAAGAACAAAGAGAAATTGTTGGTTGCAGATTCAAACGATATTGTTATGGAAACTTATGTGAAACCTGTGAATAGGGAAAATAAAATTTTTATAATTGAAAATATTGATAAATCGACCGAGCAAGCTCAAAACAAACTTTTGAAAGTTTTGGAAGAGCCGCCAAAAAATGTTTATTTTTTGATTAGTTGTTCGCAAAGTGACAAGGTTTTGCCAACGATAAAATCGCGTTGTGACAAAATTAATGTGGAAAAACTTACAGATGATGAACTTAAAAAAATTTGTCAAAGTCCACTTGCTTGCATGTTAAGTGAAGGCTATGCAGGCAGGGCACTTATGCTTGAAAAAAACAAAGAACTTCAAGACATTGTTGATTTTGCAATAAGTCTTATTTGTGAGCTAAAAAACAGTTCTCAGGTTTTAAGGTTTTCAAGAGAATTTCAAGACAGAAAAGGGAATATGGAGCTTGTTTTAAAAACTTTTTCGCTGGCACTTGAAGATATGGTTAAAATTAAAACGGAAAAGGAAGAACTTTGCACGTTGAAGGAATATTTGCCAATGCTTAAAAGTGTGGAAAGTGAATTTTCAGTTTCAGCAATTTGCGAGATAAATTCTCTTATATCTCACTTTTTGGAGAAGTTACAGTTCAATGCAAATTTATCTATGGCGGTTGATAATTTTTTGCTTAAAGTTTTGGAGGTTAAATATTTATGCAAATAAATGTTGTTGGAGTTAAATTTAAAAACAGTAATCACGTTTACAGTTTTTCACCAAATGGTTTGAAATTAAAAAAGGGTGATTATGTTATTGTTCAAACCGAAAAGGGTGAGGACCTTGGGGTTATTGTGAAAGAAGAATACCAAACGAACCACGAAGATTTGGTTTCAGCGCTTAAAAATGTTGTTAAAGTTGCATCACCTGAAATGGTTAAAAAGGCAGAAGAATATGACAAAAAGGCCGCAGAGCACACACAAAAAGTGAAGGAAATTGTTAAATCTTTCAATTTGGATATGAAGGTGGTTAAAGTTGAAGCCAATTTTGATAACAGTAAGTTAATTATCAATTTCACCGCTGAAAACAGAGTTGATTTCAGGGATTTAGTAAAAAAGCTTGCAGAAGTTTTTAAAACAAGGGTGGAATTAAGACAAATTGGAAGTCGTGACGAAGTGAGAATGCTTGGTGGATTTGGACCTTGTGGCAAGATTTGTTGTTGTGTTCAAAACTTTGGAGAGTTTGACCATGTTTCAATGAAAATGGCAAAAAATCAAAATTTGTCACTTAACCCAAACAGCATAAGTGGACTTTGTGGAAAGTTAATGTGTTGCATTGCTTACGAAAATCCAACCTATCAAGAGTCTATTAAACTTATGCCAAAAGTTAACAGCGAAGTAAAGACAAAAGATGGAGTTGGAGTTGTGGTTTACAATGACTTACTCAACAGAAAGGTTGATGTGAAATTTGTTAAAGGGGATGAAAGTGAAATAAAAACTTATTCTCTTGAAGAAATCAAATTTAACAAGGAACAGTCCAATTAGTTTATGTGTAACAAGGTAGAATTAGAAAAAGGCGAAAGAATTGAAGATTTGGGGTGTAATAATCTTAAAATAATTCAAAATAAAGATTATTATACTTTTACTTGTGATTCAGTGATACTTGCCAACTTTTTAAAAATTAAACCAAGGGAAATTGCAGTGGAAATTGGGGCAGGAAGTGGTGTTGTTTCAATTCTTGCCTCTGCAAAAAACAAACCAAAAAAGATTGTTATGTTTGAGATACAAGAAGAATTGCAAAAACTTTGTGAAAAAAATATTATATTAAATAATTTATCCAATCTTTTGGAATTAAAAAAAGATGATGTGCTAAATTTTAATAAGTATTTTGAAAAAGGTTCAATTGATGTTGTTTTCTCAAATCCGCCTTATTTTGCAGTGGATGAAAATTTGGGAAATGAAGTGAGAAAAATTGCAAGGCAGGAAATTAAGTTGAATTTAGAAAACTTGATAAAAGTTTCAAGTGAAATGCTTAAATACAAAGGTAGATTATATTTGGTGTATCCAGCAGAAAGAATGTGTGAACTTGTTTTTGTTTGTATGAAAAATAATCTTGCAATTAAAAAAATGTTCTTCACAGATAATGGCAAAGGTAAAATAACACTGGTTGTTATTGAAGCGGTAAAGGGCGGTAAAGATAAAGTTAAAATTTTGCCAACTCTTAAAACCAACACAGAAGATGGGAAATTTTTAGAAGAATTAAAAACAAGAAAATTTTTATCTTAAAAGAAAAAATATAAAATAATCAAAAAAGAATTTATTAAAAATAAAAAAACACTAAAAAATACTAAAAAATACTAAAAAAATAAATAAAAAAGCTCAAAAAAATTGATTTTTGAGCTTTATTTTATTAAAATTTAATTTATTTTTATATTAATTATTATTTTTAGGTTTATTTTCTTCTCCGCAATTAGGGCTCACGGGGGGGGTTGTCAAGCAAACATTACAAAATTTTATAATATAATAGATAGATAATATAATTTTAATGATTTTTTTGCATAAAATATTAAAAACATATAATGCGAATATGCTGTATCTTTAAATGCGAGATAATATTTTAAAATAGGTTACATCACTTTACAAATTAAGCAGGCAAGTATTGTTCCAACAATGGAACAGATAAGGGCAACAGGAATGGCATATAAAAGTTTCTTCACTTTTGTTTGAGAAAAATAAACTGTTGCAACATAGAAAATTGTTTCACTGCATCCCATGATAACGCAGGCACATCTTGCAATGTAACTGTCTGCTCCATAGGTTGCCAAAACATTCTCTAAGAGTGCATAACTTCCACTTCCTGTGAAGGGCCTTAAAAGCACAAGCTCGCAGAGTTCTGGCGGAACGCCAAGTAAGTTAAAAATCGGGGTTAAAATTTGTGTCAGCCAAGTTGTTATTCCACTCACTCTTAAAAGTGCAACTGCAATCATTATGGAGGCGATGAAAGGGAAAATATCCACAACAAGTTTAATTGCCCCTTTTGCACCCTTAACAAAATAGTCATAGGTATTTATTCTTTTATACATGCAGTATAAAATCAACAAAATAAAAAGGATAGGTAAAATGTATGCACTCATTCTTTCTTCCTACCTTTTATTTTCTTTCGCAGTTTTTCAATGCCATGCACAAGCAAAATTCCAAGCACAGTTGTTGTCACTGTCACAATAAGTGTTGGCAAAATTATGTCTGCGGGGTTGCTGCTGCCTGCACTTGAACGTAGTCCAATAACAGTTGTTGGCAGAAGTTGAATTGATGTTGCATTGATAACAACCAGCATAATCATGGCAAAGTTTGCTTTTCCACTTTTATCGTCAAGAGCTTGCATTGCTTTTATGCCCATAGGAGTTGCCGCGTTCCCAACTCCAAGCATGTTGGCAGAAATGTTTAAGGCTATTATTTTTTGGATTTCTTCGTTGTCAACTTTGAATATCTTTTTGATTAACGGACGCAAAAGCTTTGCAAGTTTGGTTGATAAACCACTTGCATCAATAAGTTCAATAAAGCCCAGCCAAACCACATAAACTGCACAAAGTTCAAAACAAAGTTCCAAGGCATCTGTGGACGCGCCAATCATTTCGGCAAGCATGGCAGAAGGGTTTGTGATTAACAGGACAAGTATGGATGACAGCATCATCAAAATCCAAAAGATGTTCATGTTTATATTTATGCTTGAAATTGCTGAAAAAGTCATTTTCTGTCATTTTATATCTGTTGACTTAAACAAGTTTTTTTGATAAACTTTAATTATTACGAGGTTGTTATGTTTATTGATGTTCATGCGCATTTGAATGATGAAAAATTTGAGAATGTAGAAAGCATTGTTGAAAATGCTTTAAGTGAGAAGGTTGACAAAATTATCACTGCGGGGTTTGATATTGCTTCATCACGTAAAAATCTTGAAATCGCTTCAAGATTTCCAAATGTTTTTGCAACGATTGGGGTTCATCCAGAAATGGTTGATGAGTTAGAAAAAGATTATCTTGAAGTTTTAAAAGATATGAGTAAAAATAAAAAGGTTGTTGCAATAGGGGAAATTGGTCTTGACTATCATTTTAAAAATGACAATAAAGAACTTCAAAAGGAAATTTTTGTTAAGCAAATTGAACTTGCCAACTTTTTAGATTTGCCTGTTGTGGTGCATAGCCGTGATGCAATGGGGGATACATTGGAACTATTAAAAAAGCATCCTCCCAAAAAGGAAAGTTTGCTTCATTGTTACAGTGGAAGCATTGAAAGTGCAAAGGAGTTTATTAAGCTTGGTTTTTCATTCTCTTTTGGTGGGGTGGTGACTTTTAATAATGCTAAAAATGTGGTTAAGGTTGTGGAAGAATTGCCTATTGAAAAAATTATGCTTGAAACAGATTGCCCTTATATGGCACCTGTGCCTTTTAGGGGAAAGAGGAATGAGCCTATGTATATTCCATATATTGCAAGGAAGATAGCAGAAATAAAAAATATTGAAGTTGAAAAAATTGCAGAAATAACCACAAAAAATGCTGAAAAAATGTTTAAAATATAGTAAAAAATCAATTTTTTATAATAAAAGGGAAAATAATGTTTAATTTTAAGAAAAAATTTGGGCAAAATTTCATAAGTGACACAAACCTTTTAAAAGCAATTGTTGCTGATGCGGGTATAAATGAAGATGATGTTGTGCTTGAAATTGGGGCGGGTGCAGGAGCACTCACAAAAGAACTTTCACTTGCCAGCAAGAGAGTTGTTTCGTACGAAATTGACTTTGAGCTTAAAGAACAACTTTTGTCACTTGGGTTAAAAAATGTTGAGTTTAGATTTGAAGATTTTATGAAGGCAAATCTTAAAGATCTTGATGCAGAACTTAGAAAATTTGAGGTGGTTGCAAATTTGCCATATTACATCACAACACCAATCATTTTCAAACTTCTTGAAGAAAGTGAAAAAGTTTCTTCGCTTTCAATTATGGTTCAAAAAGAAGTTGCCGAACGAATTATTGCGAAGGCTGGCGGAAAGGATTATGGAATACTGACTGTTATGATAAACTTTTATGGCAATGCAGCAATATCACGAATTGTGAAAAGACAGATGTTTAACCCCATGCCAAATGTTGATTCTGCAATGGTGACAATTAAAATTGACAAAAACAAGTTTGTGGATATTGATAAGGCTAAATTTGGCAAGTTTGTTAAAGCATGCTTTTCAATGAGAAGAAAAACTTTGCTGAATAACTTGTCGACAATCATTCCAAAGGAAAAGTTGAAAAGTGTTTTAGACGAAGAAACTTTGAAAAGACGCGCTGAAACTTTTTCGACTGATGAATTTGTGGAACTGTTTAGAAAACTTAATGTTTGTCAATATCAATAAAATTTAAATATATATTATTATGGAGAAAGAAGACTTAATTACCCTTGCAACCTTTATTGCTATGGAACTTTCAAGGGGGAAAACCGTTGAAGAAATAAGAGAGATGCGGGACCTTGTTAATCAAGTTGCTTGTTCTTTAAACACGCTTTTAAGTTGCAGACCTTATAAAAAATAAAATAAAAATAATAAAATAAATTATTAAAAATAGAAAAAATATTAATAAAATTCAAAAAAATATAGAAAAAATCATAAAAAATAGTATTTTTTAATTTTTATTAAATTTTAAATACGAAAAATATTATAAAATTATTATTAAAAATAAAAAAACTAAAATACATTAAAATATTTTAGTTTTTTTCATCTTATTTTATTCGGCAAGAGGGATAACATTAACAGTAAATTTTGCAGTTATATCAGGATAAATTTTAGCAGTCAATTTGTATGAGCCAGATAGTTTAATTGGTTCTTTTAAATCAATTTTTTTCTTGTCTATGCTGACCCCCAATTTTTCAAGTTCTTCTGCAATTTCTTTGCTTGTGATTGAACCGAACATTTTTCCATTTGCACCGCATTTAATTTTTATATTGATGTCTTTTCCTTCAATCTTTTTTGCAAGTTCTTTTGCTGCTTTAATTTCTTCTTGTTTATGAAATGCTTGTGCGCTTTTTTGAATTTTGTTTTCACTTATTGCAGAGTTGTCAGCAAGTTTTGCCAACTTTTGTTTAAATAAGAAGTTATTTGCAAAACCGTCTGCAACTTCCTTTATCTCTCCCTTTTTGCCTGTGCCTTTAACATCTTTTAAAAGTACTACTTTCATATTTTTCTCCTTTTGTTAAATTTTAATATAATTTAGTTTTATTTGTCAAGAAATGGGAAATAATAGTTTGTGATAAGTGAGGGGTTATGGACATTAGATGCAGAAAAACAAGTTGTATTTATAATGATAGATACACATGTAAAGCAAAAAATATTGATATTTCAAAAAGTTGTGTTTGCCGAAAGTTTCAAAAAGGGAATGATCCAGTTGTGGATAAAACAAAAAACATGTTTTCAAGAACTCCAAGTTATGCACCTCAAAGAGATAGCAAAACAATTAAGATTGAATGTTCCGCACATTGCCTTTTTAACAATGATGGTGATTGCCAGGCGAATGGGGTTACGCTTAATGATTTAAAATCAAAGCCATACTGTATAACCTTTTTAAGGAAATAAAGTTCTGGGGTTTATCACCTTTTACATAACAAAAATTTTACAAAAAATATATTGCTTTTAATTTCACAGATATAGTATAATTTTCATATAAAGGAAGGGAGTTATGGAATTTTCTACTAATGAAAAGCTTACAAACAATCTTATCAATGATATTCAGGGTGCAAACGAAAGATTGGAGCAGGAAGTAAATCGTCTTCTTGGCGACAGCCTTGACCAAGTTGCTGATAAGCTGCCTGATGCCGACAACAAGGAAGAATTAAAAGTTGATTTCTCTCAAATTGTGCAAAAATTTGAAAATTTCAGCCAAATGGAAACAATATTGCGAAGTGGGCTTATTGGGGAATATCAAAACGGCAAATATGATATTGCAGATGGCGTTAAGAAAGATTTGCTTAAATTAAGAAAAATTGTTGACGATGAGCAAGAAAATATTATTAAATGCCATGCTTTCTATGGTGAACGCAACTTTGATTTTGTTATTGAATATGACAGCCTTACAACCTATTGTTCATCAAAAATTTATTTAATTGAAGATAGAGATGATGTTGACATTGTGGAAAAATTGAAAACACTTGTCGGTGCAGAAGTTTTTCCTGGTGGAACAGATGTTGTGGAATCAATAAGTAAAGCTTGGAATTTGAAAAAAGGGACAGATGAAGAAGGCGAGAGTCAAGAAATTGAACTAACTGACCTTGATGCAGTTTTGCTTGGAGTTAAGAAGGACTATGCTTTCAGTAAGGAACTTATGGAAATTTTGTCCCAAATATATATTTTGAGGATGACTGCTCTTTATGGAAAACTTGGAGAAGAAGGACAAAAGATTTTGAACGAATATAATAAAATTGTTAAAGGTCTTGCAATCACACGTCCATCAGTTCTTCAAAGTTACAGCAAATTAAAAAACATTTTAGATAAGGTCATAAAAAAACATGACGGAATTACAATGCTTAAAAATTCCAACGAAAAAGCTGTAAGCGAAATTTTAGAAAGTTACTATAAACCTCTTGAAAGAATTAATATTAAAGTTAGCCAAAAAGCTGATGATATGGTAGCTGTCAACATTGAGCCTCAAAAGAAAACAATTGAAAAGGTGCAAAAAGCTGAAAAAAAAGCAAAAGCAGCAGAAAAAAGCAAACCTTCAAAGAAATCTGGCGGAAAATCAAGTGATGTTAAAGGACCAACTGTTAAACCTTGGGGAAGTTATAAATATGAAGATACAGCAGGTAAAATAAAAATCCCAATTTTCACTGTTCTTCGCCCAATACTTCCAGAGGTAAAATTGGAAACTCCTAAAAAAGATAAAGGTGCCCCAGAAATCAAGCCTGTTGCACCTAAGCCAAAAATGCCCGAAAGAGAAATTAATGATGATGACATTTTCAATGGACTTAATGCAATGGGAGATAAATCTAGTACCCAAATTATGGAAGGGACACCTTTAACGGCTGATAAAACAATAACAAGTGAAGCTCCACCTATTAATGAAGGTCCAATTGATTTAAATACTCCTCCTGTTGATTTAGGAAATATACAGCCACAGGTAAAACAAAGTGGTGGTATGGAATTGAAATAAAAAAATGAAAGCCTAGGCTTTCATTTTTTGTTTATATTTTATTTAATTGGAATTACGAAATTTATTTTTTAATACGTCCTTGTTCATAAGCATTAACTTTTGGTAAATTTTCTTTGTTGCAAGCTTGCATTGTGTACAAGAAACTTTTTGCAAAATCCTTAAATTCTTCACTGTTTTTATCTTTAATTTTGTTGTAATCTTCTTCAAATTGTTCAATATTCAAAGTTAAAAGTGTGTTTGAAATTTCTGGATAATCAAGGTACCTATTCATTGCCTTGTTAAAATCTGCAAAGGCATTAACAAAATCTCTGCTTAATCCCATATTTGCCAAGGTTACTTTAAGTTCGTCATATTCTTTTGAACCTTTACCTGTTGCAAGATTTGTGAAGAATCCTGAAATTTTAAAAGTTGTGTATTTTAAATCGCTTGAAGTTACTCTATGTGCATAATTTTTTAACATATCATTTCTCCTTCCTTTGGAAATTTCTTGACCTTATTATAACACACTAATTTCAAATTGTAAATAGGCTTTTTAAAAATTTTTGAATAAAAGTGTTTTTTTGCCACATTCTACTTTTTAAATTTTAGTTTTGGCGTGTTTTGGAAATATTAAAAGTAGGTGCTGTATGAAGTTTAAGTCATTGAATAAGGTTGGTGGTGGGGCTTTAATCCTTTTAATTAGTGGTGTGATTTGCAAGTGTCTTGGGGCATTTTTCCGCCTTCCACTCACAAATATGCTTGGCATTGAGGGAATTGGGGTGTTTCAACTCGTTATGTCCCTTTATGCTTTTGCTCTTGTGGTCACTTCTGGCGGAGTCAGTTCCTCCCTTTCAAAATTAATTGGTTCAGCAAGGGCAGGTGAACGCACAGAAAAAGTTAGAATTTATCTTAAACAAGCGCTTTTGATTTCCGTTGGAATAGGTTTAGGGCTTGGAGTTCTTTTTTTGATATTCGGGAAATATATCGCCATTTTTCAAAACATTGAGAATCCTTCTTCATATTATCTTTTTGCCTTGATGTTGCCTCTTGGGGCGGGGCTTGCAACTTTAAGGGGATATTTTCAAGGCTACGAAAATATGCTTCCAACGGCGCTAAGTCAAATTATTGAGCAAGTTGTTAAGTTTGCTTTTGGGCTTTTGTTTGCTTATTACTTTTCAAAATTTGGCATGGTTCAAGGGGTTTTTGGTGCATTTTTAGGGGTGACACTAAGTGAACTTGTTTCGTTAATTTTCCTTTTTATCTATTATGAAGTTAAAAAGCATAGTAAAAAAGAAATTTACAGCAAAGAATTTTTAAAATCCACAAGAAAGGAGTTCAACAGTGCAAACTTTCCTTTGACATTAAGTGCTTCCATTTTGCCACTTGTGAATGCTTTTGAAGGACTTGTTATCATTCCAAGGCTTGTGCGTTCTGGGCTTACATCATCTTTTGCAACAGAACTTTTTGGGCTTCAAGTGGGTGTGGTTGGGGCAATTCTCAATTTTCCGCTTATAATTTCCATTGCTGTGACAACTGCACTTCTTCCTAACATTTCTTATCACATATCAAAAGGAAGCGGAGGGAAAGTGATTATTGAAAAAGGACTTAAAACACTTTTATATTTAATTTTGCCAACAACTTTTGGAATGGTGGCAATCTCAAAAGAAGTTTTGGATCTTGTTTACAATGATATGACTCCGCTTTTAATTTCCATTGCCTTTAACCTTATGTTTTACGGTGGTTTTTCCATTGTTTTTACCGCCCTCATGCAATACATCATTATGCTTTTGCAAGCTAACGGTCAATTTAACTTTATTTTGCTTATCACCATTATTGGCGGAGCAATAAAGGCAACTCTTTCTTTCACACTTTCTGCAATTCCGTCAATTAATATTTATGCAATACTGCTTGGAAACATTGCAATGACAACCTTGGTGTGTTTACTTGGCCTTGTGAAACTTAAAAAACTTGTTTCCTTTTCTTTGCCAATAAGCCAAGTGGCAGTGCTTTTCTTTGGAACGGCATTAATGTATTTAGCTGTTTACACCTTTGTTAATAGTTCCTATTTTTCTCCAATTGTCAACATTCTTTTGGGTGTGGTTTTGGGAGTTGTTGTTTATGTTGTTTTAACAATTTCCTTTCTTCTTAAAATTTTTACACGAAAAAAAGTTAAAAACACTGTTTAAAAACTTTTCACTTTGACAAACATCTTTTTAGGAGGAAATTTTATGAATAAACAAGAAATGCTTACTGTTCTTGCAAAAAAGACAAGTTTGCCTAAAACAAAATGTGAAAAGGTGATTGATGAATTTAAAAACTTAATTCTTGATGTTTGTGGAAAAGGAGAGGAACTCAGTTTAAGAAATTTTGGTGCTTTCAAGATGTTTGAAACAAAAGAAAGAAGATACTTAAACCCACAGACAAAAAGGTATTATATTTGCAAACCGAAAAAAGTTATTCAGTTTAAAGGTTACAAAAATTTCAAATACGCATTTCAATATTAAAGCATGGCAACATGCTTTTTTGTTTTTTGTATTGAATTGCCTTAATGAATATGTTACAATATAAATATAGGAGCATTATGAAAACAATAGAAGAATTAGAAAATGATGGAATTTTAAAAGAACACAATTTTAAAGTTTATCAAGAAATTGAAGCATTGTTTGAAAAGGAAAACAGAGTTGCACTTGTTCAAGCAACAGGGACAGGTAAAAGTTTTGTTGCAATTCAGTGGCTTTTTGATAATTGCTTGTTGAATGGTAAAAAGGTTTTGTATTTGACTGCATACAACACAATTAAAGACCAATTCAATAAAAACATTGAGAATGTTTTCATTGACAGAGCAGAAGCCTTTAAGAATATGGATGAGTTTTTGTATCAAAAATTGTTGCAAGTTGATGATGCTGACTTTGAAGCATTGAAATATGACTACATAATTTTGGACGAATTTCACCGTGTGGGTGCGGAGAAGTGGGAGAGTGCAGTTAAAAAATTGCTTGCAGTAAATAAAGATGCAAAAGTGCTTGGACTTTCTGCAACACCAGTAAGATTTCTTGACAGTGGCAGAGATATGGCAACTGAAATTTTTGATGGTAATGTGGTTGAAGGTTTAAACCTTGCAGAAGCGATTGAAAAGGGAATTTTGCCAAAACCAGAATATCATTATGGTATATATTCTCTTTATGACCAACTTCAAAACTTGGAAGAAAAGAAAAAGAGAATACAAAATAAAGTTAAAAGAGAAGAAATTACAAGATTTTTGGGACGAGCAAGAAAAATGGCTCAACAGGCAGACGGGCTTGAAGAAATTTTTGCAAAAAACATAAAAGTTAAAGACGGAAGATATATTTTGTTTTGCTCTAATTTGGAACAAGTGAAGGAAATAAAGGAAAGAATTGAAGGTGGCTTGTTTAATGCAGTAAATGATAAGGTCAAACTTTTTGAAATTTCTTACACACAAAGTTCAAAGGCGGTCTTAGACCAAATTGACAAGTTTGAAAAAGCAAGCGATGACTCTCTTAAACTAATGCTTGCAGTTGATATGTTAAACGAAGGTGTTCATGTGAAAGATGTGGATGGTTGCGTGATGTTTAGAAGCACCATTTCGCCAAGAATTTATCTTCAACAGATTGGTAGAGTTCTTTCAGTTGGAACTAAAAAAACGCCAGTTATTTTTGATATCTCAAACAACATAAAAAGTTTGCAAACCATTGCGGATGTTTTTGTCGAGAAAGATAAAGAAGGTGTTAATCCATATAAACTTGAAGATTATTTACCTTTCAAAATCGACAGTGAAAACATGGAAATCTATAAACTTCTTGCAAGAATTGATGAGATTGAAAGTTTCTATTCATATTCAACAGAAGAATGGCTTGACATGGCAAAAAAATATGCTGAAAAATTTGGGAGTTTGAATGTTTTTGGGAGATATAGAGATGATGAAACTGGCGCAATCTTATATTATTGGACAAAAAATATAAGAAATGAATATTTAAAAGGGAATAAGGATGTTGAAGGTGCTATAAAACAACTTCAAGAAATGGATCCAGAATTTTTGACATACACAAGTGATATTTTAAGGAGTGATAGAGAAGCGAAAATATTGAGATGTGTTAAAGAGTATTATAAACATGAAAATGTAAAAGGTAAAGGCATACCAGCGAGATTAAAGGTTAAAGATCCACTTACAAATGAATTAGTGAATTTGGGTGTGGAAATTCAAACGATTAAATTGTTTTTAAAAGGGAACGCCAAACGAAGATATTCGCAAGAATTAATTGAACAATTAAGAAATATAGATGAAAATATTTTCAAGGGATTAGAAGATAAAAGAGAAGAAAAAGAAAATCAAATTTTAAGATGTGTTAAAGCATTTTATGCTGATGAAAACAACAAAAATAAAACTATTCCTAGGAAACTTATTATGCTTGACCCAGTAACACGCAAAAAAGTTAATATTGGATATCAAATTGGAGAAATAAAAGGTTATTTAGCTGGATATGGGGCAAGTGTTTTCTCAAAGAAATTTATTCAAAAATTAAATGAAATAAATTCAAACATATTAAAAAGTCAAGATGAAAAAAAAGAAGAAAGAGAAAATCAAATTATTAGGTGTGTTAAAGAATTTTATAAAGATGGTGACATGAACAAACGCATGAAGCAAACCCAAACAATAATTGATCCACTTACAAATGAAAGAATAAGTATTGGTCAAGATATTATGGTGATAAAACGCTTCTTAAATGGTGGCGGAGATAATAAACCTTCACAAAGATTAATTAATGCTCTTTTAGAAATAAACAAAGATATCTTCAAAAGTGAAAGTGATTTTCGTAAAGAAAGAGAAGATCAGCTTTTAAGATGTGTTAAAGCATTTTATGCTGATGAAAACAACAAGGGTAAACACATACCAAACAATCCAGCATTTAAACTTTTTGATGCTGAAACTGGTGAAACAGTGAATGTTGGTGCAAAAATTTCTCAAATAAAGATGATTGTTAATGGTAAAAAACTGGAATATGCCTACTCTCAAAATCTAATAGACGAATTATTAAAGATTGATAAAGACTTATTTGTAAGTGCTGATGAAAAAAGAAAGATTAAAGAGGAAAGAATACTTCGTTGTGTAACAGAGTTTTATAGTTATGAAGAGAACAAAGGCAAACCTATAACACAAGGTTATGTAATGGTTGACCCTGCAACAAAAAATCTTGATAAAGAAAATCAAGTAGTTGTAAATCTTGGAGATGAAATTCACAGAATAAGACGATTTATTAAGGGACAAGGTGGAAGATATTCCCAAGAACTTATTGACAGTATAAACAAGATTGATAATAATGCTTTGCAAACAAAAAATAATAAAGAAAATCCAATTTTATAAGAAAGTGTGAAAGCACTTTCTTTTTTTCTGTTTCAAGGTTTTCAGTTTTGATATAAAGGGAAGAAGAATTTTTGATGATATTTTTAGGTTTTTAAATTCCTTTAAATTTTCTCTTGAAATATTGAAATTTATGTGGTAAAATATGGGTATGAAAATAAGAAATGTAGATTTTGGAGAAAACCCTTTATTCTTAGCACCAATGGCAGGTGTAAGTGATGTTGGTTTCAGGGAACAAGCAGTGAAGTTCGGTGCTGATGTGACAGTGACTGAAATGCTTTCTTCTCGTGCAATGGCTCACAACCCAAGAAAGACCACTTTGATGACAATAACAAGTCCACTTGAAAAGTTATGTGTGGCTCAAATTTTTGGGCATGAAAGTGAGTTTATGGTTAAGGCACTTGAAAGTGAAGTTTTGGCAAAATTTCCTGCCTATGACATCAACATGGGTTGCCCTGCACCAAAGATTTTAAAAAATGGCGATGGTGCAGCACTTATGGATAGTATCCACCTTGCAAGCCATATCATTGAAAGTTGCCGAGATGTTACAGACAAGCCATTGTCGGTTAAATTTAGAAAGGGTTATAGTGAAGAAAATTACTTAGATTTTGCAAAGATGTGTGAAGATAGCGGAGCTGACTTCATAACTTTTCACGCACGCACTGTGGAACAGGGTTATAGTGGGCAAGCAGATTATGATGCCATTGCAAATGTTAAGGCAAAGGTTAAAATTCCTGTCATTGGTAATGGTGATGTGACAGACATTGACAGTTACCACAAAATGCTTGAAACTGGGGTTGACGGAGTTATGGTTGGCCGTGGTGCACTTGGCAGACCTTGGATATTTAAAGAACTTAAAGACGGCTTCTGCTTTGTTGACAAATACGAAGTTGTTAAAGAACATATTGAAACGTTAAGAAAGTTTTACAGCGAAGAATGGCTTAAACTTTACATAAGGAAGCATCTTCTTTGGTATGCAAAGGACTTGCCTCTTGCAAGCACAATTCGTTTGTCACTTGCAACTTGTCAAAATATTGACGACTGCTTAGAGATTTTAAGAAAATGTTTTTCTAAAAATGCCTAATTTTGTTTTGATATTTCTCCTAAAAAGTGTATTATTAAATTACGGGGGATGTTATGAAGAGAACAATAAGAGATTTGAAAAACATTGAAGGTAAAAGAATATTACTTAGATGTGATTTTAATGTTCCACTCGATAAATATGGTGACATTTTGGATGCCACAAGAGTTTATGAGTCTCTTCCAACAATCAAATTCCTTAATGACCAAGGATGTAAGCTTATTATTTGTTCGCATCTTGGCAGGCCAAAAGGATATGATAAGTTTCTCTCCCTTTTTCCAGTTGCGGTGTATTTAATGAAACATTTTCCAAACAAGGTGAAGTTTTGCCCAAAGGTAACAGGAAAGGAAGTTGATGAAGCGGTTAAGAATATGAAAAATGGCGACATTTTGCTTCTTGAAAACCTAAGATTTGACCCAAGGGAAGAACAAAATGACCCAAACTTTGTTAAAGAACTTGCATCACTTGCAGATATTTATGTGGATGACGCTTTTGGAGTTGCTCACAGAAAGCATGCTTCAAACTACGGAGTTGCTTTGAAACTTCCAAATGCGATTGGTTTTTTAATTGAAAAGGAATTAAATGTTTTTGCAAAGGCTTTTGAAAACCCTGCCCGTCCTTTTGTGGCAATTTTTGGCGGGGCAAAAGTCAAAGATAAACTTTTACTCATAAACAATGTTATAGGAAAAGCGGACACAATTTTAATTGGTGGCGGTATGGCTTACACTTTTCTTCTTTCGCAAGGCTATAATGTTGGAAATTCAATTGTTGACCTTGACCTTGTTGATGAGGCAAAAGAAATTTTGAAAACTGCAAAGGAAAAACACACAAAGATTGTTTTGCCTGTTGACCATATTGCATTATGCGGAAACAAAGTGGTGAAAACAACTGTGTTAGAGCAAGATATGGTTGGGCTTGACATTGGGGCAAAAACAATCAAACTTTTTACCAATGAAATAAAATCGGCAGGGCAAATCATTTGGAATGGACCTGTTGGAAAATATGAAGACCCAAGGTTTAAGAAAGGCACTTTAAATGTGGCAAAGGCGATTGCAAAAAGTTCTGCATATTCAATTGTTGGCGGTGGGGACAGTGTTGGCGCTGTTAACTCGCTTGGCTTTGGAAATAAAATTGACCACTTGTCAACAGGCGGTGGTGCAAGCATGAAACTTATGGAAGGCAAGACCTTGCCAGCGGTTGAAGTTATTGACACACTTTAATTCGTCTTTCTTGGTTTAAAAGGAGTAACAAGACAAAATGAAGAAAATTATTATTTCTAATTTTAAGATGAACACAACTCCAAGCGAAATGAAAACATATTCAATGGCACTTGCAACAAAAACGAGTGAAAGTAAAAATCAAATTATTGTTTGTCCACCTTTCACACACCTTAGTGTTGCCAAGCAGTTTTTGGATGGAAGTAAAATTTGTTTAGGCGCACAAAATGTCAGTGATGCGGAAAAAGGTGCATACACTGGTGAAATTTCTGCATCAATGCTGAAAGATTTAGGTGTGGAATATGTTATTGTTGGACACAGCGAAAGAAGAAGTAAATTTAAAGAAACCGACAGGCTTGTAAATAGAAAAATTAAAACTGCTTTGTCATGCGGGCTTAAAGTTATATTGTGTATTGGTGAAGACTTAGCCACTCGCGATGCAAAGCAGGCGGGAGCTTTTGTTAAAAAACAACTTGATGATGCATTAAAAGGTATTTATGAAAACGAACTTGAAGGGGTTATAATTGCCTACGAACCAATTTGGGCAATAGGCACTGGCAAGACCGCACAAGTTAAAGATATTCAAAAAATGGTTGAACTTATTAGAAAGGAAATTGGATATCTTTACAGCGAAAAATCTGGCGAGCAGATTAATGTTGTTTATGGCGGAAGCATTGATATCAAAAACTATAAGAAAATAATTTCTTTGCCATGTTTAAATGGGGCTCTCATTGGTGGAGCAAGTTTGAATGTTGACAACTTTGCAGTGATTGCAAGAGAAAATTATTAATTTAGACATAGAAAAATTTTTATATTGGAGAAGAAATGGAGCATATTTCACTTTACAGAAAGTATAGGCCAAAAACTTTTGAAGATGTTATTGGGCAAGACCATATAACAAAAACTCTTCAAAATCAAATCATGAACAATCATATTGGGCATGCTTACCTTTTCACCGGAACAAGAGGAACAGGAAAAACAAGCATTGCCAAAATTTTTGCTCGTGCGGTTAACTGTCTTTCTCCTGTGAATGGTTCTCCTTGTGGGAAATGTGAAAATTGCTTAAATCTTCAAAAAGATAATGACATAAATATAATTGAAATGGATGCGGCATCAAACAACAAAGTGGATGATGTCCGTGAGATAAGAGAAAAAGTTAAGTTTTTGCCAGTTGGTGCAAAATATAAAGTTTATATTATTGACGAAGTTCATATGCTGACAGACTCTGCGTTTAATGCTCTTTTAAAAACTTTGGAAGAGCCACCAGAACACATAATCTTTATTTTGGCAACAACAGAAGCACACAAACTTCCACAGACCATTTTATCTCGTTGCGTTCGTTTTGATTTCCATTTGGTTTCAGTTGAAGACCTTGTTAAACATTTAAGAAAGATATTTGATAAAGAAAACATTAAATATGACGAAGAAAGTTTGAAACTTATTGCAACGGCAGGCGAAGGAAGTGTTAGAGATACCCTTTCCATTGCCGACTCCATTGCCTCTTATGCACAAGGAAATATCACAAAAGAACAAACTCTTGAAATTTTGGGAACAACCGATTATGAACTTATCCTTTCTTTCTTTAAGGAGATTAAAGACAGAGAAGTTGGAAATATTTTGACACTTATTGATAAGATTGAAAAGGAAGGCAAAAATTTGGCTGTCTTTGCAAAAGATTTGTCTAAGCATGCAAGAAACTTGCTTGTTTGCAAAACTTGTAAGGATGCGAACAAGATATTAAATTTACCTAATGATGTTTTTGAAAAGTTTAAAGAACAAGCAGACCTTTTTGATGAAAAAGATTTAATAAGATATATGCAAGTCTTTTCTTCCGCTGAAAATGAACTTAGATATACCTTGTCAGTTAGACTTCTTTTGGAAACAACATGTCTTACCGCAATTTTGGGGTTTGAAGTAAAAAAAAACTGAAAATTGAAGTTGACAAAACAAAATTATCACCCAAGAATGTTTGGGGAAAAATTGTTTTATATTTAAGAGAAAACAAAAAAGTTGCACTTCATGTTGCCTGTGGAGATATCACTGATGTTGCCATTGAAAACAACAATCTTGTCATTAAAACTAGTGACGACTTTTTGATTGATGTTTTGACTAGCGGCATAAAAGACCTTGAAAATGCAATTCGTTGGCAGGGGTTAACACTTGGCATAGAAATTGTTAAATTTGAAAGTCAAACTCAAAAACAGGATAAAGATATTGTTAAATTAAAAAGAATTTTTGGTGAAAAACTTGACATTCAAAACTAATTTGTTTAAAAATATCAAGAAAGTAAATTTTTACTTTCAATGTGGACTTAAAAATATAAATCCCCAAAAAGTTTTAATTCCACAAAATGTCAAATTAAAAGGAGTTTGTTATGGGATATAATTTTGGTGGCTTTGGCGGAAATAATATGCAAGCCCTTATGCGCCAGGCTCAAAAGATGCAAGAGGACATGAAAAGAACTCGTGAGGAAATTGACAACACTGAATATACCTCATCTGTTGGCGGTGGTATGGTTGAAGTTACTATATTTGGAAATCGCACTGTGAAAGGGTATAAGATAAAAAAAGAAGTTGTTGACCCAGACGATGTTGAAATGCTTGAAGACTTGATTGCATCAGCAACAAATGATTGTTTAAGAAAAATTGCTGATGATGAAAAAGCAAAATTGCCAAATATAGGAATGTAATTTTATGGCAGAATTTGATGAACCTATTGAAAGATTAATTGAATATTTTAGACAGCTTCCAAGTGTTGGCAAAAAGACAGCGCAAAGATATGCTTTTTATATAATTGAAAACAGCCGTGAAAAAGCGGAAAATTTTGCCAAGGCAATCATGGAAGTTAAGGATAAGGTTAAACTTTGCAAGGAGTGCGGAAATTACTCCACAAGTGAAATTTGCCCAATTTGCCAAAAAAGAAACAAAAAGGTTATCTGTGTGGTGCAAGAGCCTAAGGATATAATTTCAATGGAAAAAGTTAAGACCTTTGACGGTGTTTATCATGTTTTGTTTGGCACGATAAGTCCCCTTGAAAATCGTGGACCAAATGATATAAGAATTAAGGAACTTTTGGCAAGAGTGAACAAAGACGGCGTGGAAGAAGTTATTATGGCAACCAATCCAGATGTTGAAGGTGATGCCACAGCGATGTATATTTCAAGACTTCTTAAACCTCTTAATGTTAAAGTGACAAGGCTTGCACAAGGCATTTCAATGGGAAGTGATATTGAGTTTGCGGATGAAGTTACACTTGGCAAGGCATTAGAACAACGCCAAGAAATTTAAACTACATTATGTATTTGTATTTAATAATAAGAAGGTATGAACAGAAAGAGAAAGTTTTACACATTTAGTAAAAAATGAAATTTGCAAATTTTAAAATTTTTTAATATAAATGAACAAATATCCCTAAATTTAATATAAAATGTTAATAAAGGTGTGGAAAAGCAAAAGTTATCCACATTTTATTTTTTTCAAAAGTAAAAGTCGATTATATATTAATTGACTTTTTTTCTTTTTTTTGATAAAATCATGCGAAATTAGGAGTTTATATGGATTTACGAGAAATTATCACAGAAGAAATTAAAAAGGTATTAGAAAAGTTGAAAATTGAAAGTGATGATGTCACTGTTTCGTTTTCAAACAGACCAGAACTTTGTGACTATCAAACAAACTTTGCCCTTATCATGGCAAAAAAGATTGGCAAAAAGCCTTTTGAACTTGCAGGAGAAATTTGTAAGTCCTTAAACTTAAAAGGTATGGAGTTTTCAGTTGCAATGCCAGGCTTTATCAATATCAAAGTTGATAATGAAGTTTTGTCACAATACGCAAATGAAGTTTTAAAAGATAATATGCTTGGAGTCAGCAAAGTTAAACAGCCAAGAAAAATTTTAATTGATTATGGCGGAGCAAACGTTGCAAAAGAACTTCATGTTGGGCATCTCCGTTCACCAATCATTGGCGAGGCGCTTAAAAGACTTCATAGGTTTTTGGGTGATTATGTGGTTGCCGACACACACCTTGGCGATTGGGGGCTTCAAATGGGGCTTACCATTTTGCAACTTAAAGAAGATGGCTACCTTGATGAATATTTTAAAAGTGGTGTTGATGTAAGCAAACTTAAACTTAAAAATGTCACACTTGACACATTAAACGAGGAATATCCAAAAGCAAGCAAGCGAAAAGAAGAAGATGAAGAATTTAAAAAACTTGCAGACACTTACACTTTATATGTTCAACAAAAGAAAGAACCTTATTTTTCAATATATAAAGAGATAAGAGCACTTTCAGTGGAAGAAATAAAAAAGAACTATTCAATGCTTAATGCTTACTTTGATTATTGGTATGGCGAAAGTGACGCAGATAAATATATTGACGAAACAATCAAAATTTTTGTTGACAAAGGTTTGGCATATGAAAGCAATGGGGCTCTTGTTGTGAACATTGCAAAGGAAGGGGAACATGTTCCAATTCCAAAGAAAAGTGAAGATGAAGTTCAAAGATACAAAAATCCAATGCCTCCTGCAATTCTTAAAAAATATAATGGCGGGGTGCTTTATGTCACAACTGAAATTGCCACAATCTTAATGCGTAACAAAATGGATAATTATGATGAAATCATCTATCTTACAGACAACCGCCAGGGTAATCACTTTGTTCAAGCATTCCGTTGCGCAAAACTTGCAGGAATATCGCCAGAAAACCAAGTTTTAAAACATATATCTTTTGGAACTATGAATGGAAAGGATGGAAAACCATTTAAAACAAGAAGTGGTGAAACAATTAAACTTAAAGATGTTGTCAATATGCTCATTGAAAAGGCAAGTGAAAAACTTAAAGAAAATGGCATTGAAAACGACCGAGAACTTGCAAGAAAAATTGGTGTTGGTGCAATGAAGTTTGGTGACTTATCAAACATAATTTCAAAAGACTATGTTTTTGATATTGATAAATTTTTGTCTTTTGACGGAAAAACTGGCCCATATATTCAATATACCATTGCAAGAATCAATTCAATTTTGGATAAAGCAAATGTGAAAGAAAATTGCAACTTTAAAATTGATATTGCAAGTGAAGAAGAACGAGAAATTATTTTAAATCTTCAAAAACTTAATTCTGCTTATGGTGTGAGCTACGATGATTATTCCTTAAATCTTGTTTGCTCGTCAACTTTTGATTTGGCAAAATCATTCTCAACACTCTATAACAACACAAAAATTTTAAGTGAAAAAGATGAAAAAAGAAAGAAAAGTTTGCTTGCAATTTGTATGCTTGTTAAAAAATGTCTTTCAAACGCACTTATAGTGCTTGGAATTGATGTTGTAGATAAAATGTAACATACATCATGCACACATTGTATGCTTTTAAGGGTGGTTTATTTTAATATTAATTGTGAAATATTTTTAAAGAAATAATTAAATATAAATACTTACAACTCTTTTAAAAATGGAACAAAAAATATTTGAAAATTTTTTAAAAAGGTATTTACAAATCAAAAGTTTTATGCTATATTATATTTGAACATGAAAAATCATGGAGGTAAAAAATGGATAAGAAAGATGTTTATGTTAATGCATATAATGATATAAGAAATATGGAAACTGCTAATAAAAATTTTGGGGAATATTTTGCAAAGAAAAAAGATATGATTTTGGTTAGTTCAAAGCCAGTTTCAGCAGAACCTAAGGAATATTCTTTAAGTGACATGTTTGGTGCTGAACTTAAAATGCCTGAAAAACCTGTTAAAAGCTCAAAATCAATGGGTAGAGAAATTTAATTGCTTATTTAAAAAATATTGCAGATTTTGCAATATTTTTTTTAATTTCATTTTGTTTTATCGTAAAAATATGTTATCATAAAAATGAATTTAGATGTTTTATGAGGGCGGTTATGAAGAAATTTCAGTTTTTATATCCTGCAATTTTTGTTAGAGATGAAGACGACAGTTATCAAGTTTTTTTCCCAGATTTAAACATATATACAGATGGGAAAAACTCATGTGAAGCATATATGTATGCTAAGGGTTTATTAGAAGTGTATTTTTCTTATGCATTAAAATATGAAATTGAATATAACAAACCAACTGACTTAGAAAAATTTTTGCCACAATGCAAAGATAACGAACTTGTTATGTTTGTTGATGCTATTGTTGAAACAAAAGAATAATTGAATTATCTTTCAAAAAATGAATACCTTTTTAGGTATTTATTTTTTATTTTATCAAAATTGGGTATTGACATTACACTTTCAAAATAGTATCATAAGCATGAAAGGAAGTGTGAAATGGTAAGTAATAAAAATAAATTAGGTAAAAAGTTTTTAATTTTAACAGATGAAAAAGATGTTGATTTGAGCCTTGATATAAGAAGAAGGGAAATTAGATATCCTTATGTTGCCAGTGAGGGTAAAAAATTTAGTGCAGTTGCTCCTGTTTGTATAAATACCAAAAGGGGACACATAAGTAATTTTTCTTTTAAGCCAGTAACAAAAGTAAAAAAAGAAGATGTTAAGCACGCAAGAAAAAATTATCAAGCAATTGAAGAAAGAAGGGAAATTTATAAAGTTGGAATCTATATTCCTATGGATAAAAATAATTATATTATTTCTTTCAATCGTGACTATAAAACTTTGGTTGAAGCTGTTGAACAAGGTTTAAGATTGCATTTTGGGGATATAATGCTTGATAAGTACTTACAAGTTGCCCCAACTGCAAAGTCAATTGATGATTTGCCAAAAGAATTACAAAAAGAAGTTGACGAAAAAGTAAGCAAATTCATTGACGGCTTTGATGCTTTTGAGGTTGTGATGGCAAAAAGTCCAAATTTTGCATGCTTTAAAGGTTATGGAATTAGAGAAGATGTTGAACATGAAATGAAAAGTGTTTACTTCTATAAATTCAATGAAAATGTTCCTTTTTATGATGAAACAATGCAGGCTATTAACAAAGAAGTTAAAAACGAATTAAGAAGAAACAGTACAAAAAGTGAAATTAAAGAATAATGCTGCTAAAAATCCTAAATTTCTATAAAATTTCAATAAAACACTTGACTTAAAGTTATTGATGTGATAATATTAGACTGACACTTTTCGAGGTGTTAGTTTTTTTGTTAGGAGATGTATTATGGCAGCACCAAAACGTAAAATCATCACATTAGAATGTACAGAATGCAAGAATAGAAATTATTCTTCTCAAAAAAATACATCTAATGATGCTGAAAGAATTGAAATCAATAAGTTTTGTCCACATTGCAATAAGAGAACAAAACATAAAGAAACAAAGTAATTTTGTTTAGTTGGAGGAACTATGTCTAAAAAACAAAAAGTCGCAAAAAACCCTGAACAAGAGGCAAACATTCAAGAAGAAAAGAAAGTTGCTGAAATTGAAAGCGGGGTTGTTAAAACCGAAGATAAGAATAATAAAAAGCAAGATGTAAAACAAGACAAAAATGCTAAAAAAGACAACAAAAAGAAAAAAGAAAAGAAAAACAAGAAAGGTTTAATTAAAAAGACAAAGGAAACTGCAAGCGAACTTAAAAAAGTTACTTGGCCTTCTTTTGGTGAAGTTGTTAAGAAAACCGGCATTGTTATTGCTTTTGTTGTTATCTTTGGGCTTTTAGTTTTTGGCGTGGACACTCTGCTTGGCTTTTTAGTTAGCCTTTTAGTATAAGGTGTGCTTTATTATATTCAAAATCATAATTTTCGTTATGATGGCACAATAAGATTTTTAGAGAAACACTAAAATCTTATGAAGTAGGGTTAAGCCTACTTGAACTTATGAACTTGTTAATTTAAGGAGACTTTATGGAACACTCTAAGGAACCAAAATGGTATGTTCTTCACACATTTTCAGGTTATGAATATGTGGCAAAAGAAAATTTGGAAAACGTTGTTAAAAAATTCAACCTTGAAAACAGAATTTTTGACATTGTTGTCCCAGAAGAAGATGTTATCGAAGAAAAAAATGGCAAGAAAAAGCTTGTTACAAGAAAAAGTATGCCTTGCTATATTCTCATAAAAATGATTTATGGCGATGACCTTTGGCATAACATTGTTAACACCCGTGGGGTTACTGGTTTTGCTGGGCCAAAAGGCCGCCCACTTGAACTTACTGATGAAGAAGTTTTGAAGATGAGACTTGAAAAAATCAAAGTTGAAACAGACATCAATGTTGGTGACCAAGTTGAAATTATTGAAGGACCACTTGACAAAATGGTTGGAAAAGTTGTTTCTGTTAATCCTGAAAACAATCAACTTACAGTTGTTGTTGAAATGTTTGGAAGGGAAAACAATGTTGAACTTACTTTTGAACAAGTTCACAAAATTAATGACTTATTGATATTTCAAGAGTAAAAACTCTTTTAATATTGTCCTTAGTAAGACATTAAACTGCTATCGTTTGCTATAACTTCCGTGGCAAATTCGAAACAATTTTCAATTTTGAGAGTAAGGGCTTAGCCCAGCGAAAAAATTGAAAATGACTTTAATGGAAGAGGGTTGGGAAGATAAACCGATGGAATAGTGGTTGAAAACAAAGTTTTCGTGTCTACGTAAATGTAATCGGTCTCTGTCCCAGAAAAATTTTGTGGGAGAACTCTTGCCTAGTTCGTTACCACATAAGGAGGGAGAAAAATGGCAGAAAAGAAAATTAAAGCAGTTGTTAAATTACAACTCGAAGCTGGTAAAGCCACTCCGGGACCACCAGTTGGTTCATCTCTTGGACCTCATGGTATCAACATTGGAGCATTTACCAAAGAATTTAACGAGAAGACAGCTTCTCAAGCAGGGATGATTATTCCAGTTGTGATAACTATCTATGAAGATAGAAGTTTCCAATTCGTTATGAAAACCCCACCAGCAGCAGTTTTAATTAAAAAGGCTATTGGAATTGAAACAGCTTCTGGAAAACCAAACAAACAAAAAGTCGGTAAAATCACAAAAGAGCAGATTAGAAAAATCGCTGAAACTAAAATGCCTGACCTTAATGCAGCATCTATCGAAAGTGCAATGAGCATGGTTGCTGGAACTGCAAGAAGCATGGGCGTTGAAGTCGTTGATTAAGAGGAGTGTGCATAATGAATAAGGGTAAAAGATATATGAAGAGCCTTGAAAGTTATGACAAATCTAAGTCATACGAAATAGGCGATGCTATTGATAATGTTCTTAAAACAGCAAATGCTAAATTTGACGAATCAGTCGAAGTTCACGTTAGACTTGGTGTTGACGGAAGACAAGCAGACCAACAAGTTCGTGGTGTAGTTGTTCTTCCAAACGGAACAGGTAAAAGTGTTAAAGTTCTTGTTATTGCTCGTGGCGATAAAGCTAATGATGCAACAGCAGCTGGTGCTGATTATGTTGGCGCAGAAGAAATGGTAACAAAAATCAGCGGTGGTTGGTTAGATTTTGACGTATGTATCACAACTCCTGATATGATGGGTGTTGTTGGACGTATTGCAAGAATCCTTGGACCTAAGGGCTTGATGCCAAACCCAAAGAGTGGAACTGTTACAACAGATGTTACAAAGGCTGTTAAAGATGTTAAGGCTGGTAAAGTTGAATACAGACTTGACAAAACAAACAATGTTCACGTTATTATTGGTAAGAAAAGTTTTGGCAAAGAAAAGCTTATTGAAAACTTCAACACAATTATGGAAGCAATTGTTAAGGCTAAACCAGCAGCAGCAAAAGGACAATATATTAAAAATGTTTCTCTTGCTTCAACAATGGGACCTGGCGTGAAAGTGTCTTATAACATTTAAAAGATATTAAGCAGGGACCGAAAGGGTTTCCTGCTTTTTGTCTATATTAATGGGGTGTTTTTAATTTTTATTGCTACATAAAACCACTTGAAAACTTATTGTTCTTAATTCGACATTAAAAGTGCTTTTATGCACGCATACTAAAAACACTTAAACACAAAATAATTTTGAAATTTCTATGTAAACTTTTCAATTTATTTGACTTAGATAGAGATTTATATTAAAATAGTTTTGTTTATATATAAGACAAAGCAAACATCTTAAAAATTTGTTTTGTCTTAAAGGCTAAATAGGAGAATTCTATATGAAAATAAGCAAATCAAAATATTTATTCAAAGCCTTCGCATTGGTATTTGCATTAGCATTTACTGTTCTTTTCTTGCCTATCAATGAATTTACAACTTGGGCTCAAATTGGAAAGGAATACACTGACTACTCTTACATGAGAATAGGTAAAGAAGGTGAAACAGTTAAAAACACTGTTTATGTTGGTGATGAATACACAATTGCCAATGGTTACATCGGCGGAAGTGATAGTTTCGTTATTGGAAAAACAACAAGTGGTGAACTTAGTTCAGGTGTTCAATTAACTGCTTCTGCAATCACTGTAACATATGGTGATGTTTATTCAAGTGAAAGTGAAAAAGTTGACGTGCCAGTTCAAGACAAAGATGGTGTGAAAGTATTCACTGCTGAAAAAGAAGGTAACTACACTGTTACTTATTCATATTCTTACACTATGGGCGGAAAGACTTACACTAACTACTATGATATGACAGTTGAAAGCAAAATCACAGATGCCGCTATTGACATTGAAAACAATCACAAAAATGTTTTACCAAGCATAATTGACCTTTCACTTATGAAAACAGAAAGTGATAGCTCATACACAGATTTTGCACTTCCAATTCCAACCATTACTGACGAAGATGGAAAAGAAGTTGAAGGTGTTAAAGTTGTTATTGACAGCAATCAAATTAGTTCTGCTGAGGATGTTGTGCTTGTTAAGGTTACAGGTGGTGCACAAGTTAAAGACCTTAAAGAATATAACTACTTAACTATGAACGAAGCTGGCGATGTTGTTGTTGATGGTGCTGTGTTTAAAGATACAGAAAATGGTTTTGCAGGGGATATGTCAACATACACTGTTAAATATTCTTACTACCACAATGGACAATTTGTTCGTTCAACAACAAAATCAACAACTGTTTATGACAGTTATTACAAAAACTATAATGCAAACAACTTGGATATTGAAACATCAAGCGACCTTACAACAACTGCTCAACCAGGAATTGAACAAACTCTTCCAGGTATCAGTGTTACAACAAACAAAAATGTAACTCCAAGCGAAGAAACAGTTGATGTTTACTATACAGTTGAAGTTCGTTACAGAGCAAGCGGAAGTGTTGGATATCAAAAGATTGATGTTGCTCGTTACAACGAAGGTAAAGACGAGGATGAAAAAGTGTTCAACGAAGATGGAACACTTATTGACCCAACAAAATTTACTCCACTTGACGAAGGATATTACACATTCATTTACACTGCAACAGATTTCTATGGTAACGTTATTTCAACTGATGAAGGTGAATATGAATGGAGAAACATTAAGGACACAACAGAACCAACAGCAGTTGTTTATGATGCTTCTGTTAAAGAAACAGATGGTACTCCAACTTATGAAGATGCATCTCATAAACTTAAAACACAAGCTTATCCAAACAGTGTAATTGTTTATGCTATTGGTATTGATGATAATCTTTCAAAACAAAGTGATGCAGATTTAAAACGTATTGTTTATGCAAACTCAGAAGAATTGTTCACAATTGAAGACTATGATGCTTACAATCTTGTTTTCAATTACAGAGCCTCTGCTGGCGCAGATAACAATGCATACAGCAATCTTCTCACAAACAACTATCTTATTAGAAAAGCAATTGCAGAAGAAGGTAAAACCGATAGCATTAACAGTGATGCAACTATGCTTACTTGGCTTAAAGAACATGGTTACTTAATTGTTATTGACAATGCAAATGCAGACAAAATTTACAGCTATTTCACTGAAACTTTCAACACA
This sequence comes from uncultured Clostridia bacterium, assembly GCA_944383685.1. Lineage (GTDB taxonomy): Bacteria > Bacillota > Clostridia > Christensenellales > UBA1242 > Caccovivens. The sequence continues at coordinate 102,328 of CALWQM010000006.1, forward strand.
ATTGGAAGTATCAGCAGTTTAGATGAATTTAAAACTTGGGTTAAAAACAGTGAAAACAAAGAAGCTTTAATTAACCAAGGTTTTGCTTACATCAACACAGATAAAACTTTTGGCGCAAATTCTTCATCAGATGGATTCAACTATTCTTCTTATGAATTAAGATATTGGGCTAAGGATAAAGCAGGTAATTCAAGTTATATTTCAAGAAGTATGACACTTTCTTCTCAATATGACACAACTGCTCCAAAAATTTCAATGTCAACAAGCTTGAACGATGCTTATCTTCCAACAGAAGACGTTACATTCGCAGTTCCAACTGCTTCTGATGACACAGATTCTTCATCAAGAATGAAAGTTGTAACTTATTATCGTTTCTTAGATAGCGAAAATGCTCCTATTGAAGTTTTAGACGAGGATGACAATCCAATTTCAACAAATGACACAACTGGAGTATTCACAGATGCAGATGCAAATCAAGATAAAACTGATGAAAATGGTGTTGCTTACACAAAGAAATATGAAACATATAAGGGTGCAGGCTATGTTGATTTAACAGACGCAAGTGCCACAGAATACACAATTGACTTATCTCTTGGCGGAAGCAAGGCTAAAAAAGTTCAAATCTTTGTGTTCACTTATGACGATTCTGGTAATGTTGGAATTTATGGTGTTGAATTTAATGTTGCACAAAGTATTGATGCAGAAATTCCACAACTTAAAGAAGTTAACATTAATGAAACAAGAACAGAATTTGAACAAGGCGCTGAAATTAGCCTTCCAACTTTAACAGTTAAAGATGACCTTGTTGATTACATGAACTTTAACATTAATGTATATCCTCTTGAAGAAGATGGAACAAGAGCATCAACTCCAATTAAACCAGTTGGGTTTAAACAAGATTGGAATAAATATGACTATCTTTACACAGTTCAAGGCGGAACATTTAGAGCTCCATTTGTTGGTGACTATGTTGCAGCAATGGAGGTAAAAGATAGTGCAAACAACACAATTGTTGTGTTCACTCATTACACAGTTGACCAAACCCTTGACAATATTCAAGACCCAGTTATTAAAACTTCTCTTGAAAATCAAACAGTTGAACTTGACGACAAGCCAGTTGTAAGCCTTCCAACTCCAACAGTTGATTACACAATCGACAATTCTATCGATTATGAATCATACAAAGCTGGAAATTATGACGACGCAAACACACCTGAATTTGTTGTTATTGGTGTTGACGAAAACAAGAATGCAACTGATTACAGCACAACATTTGGACAAGCTAAATCATTCACTCCAACCGAAATTGGTGAATATGCAGTGGAATACAAGGTTAATTTAAGAGTTTATTCAAATAAATACTTCACATATGTTGAAGGAACTTATGATGATGATTTAACAAACTATTTCACACTTGTAAGTGAAGAAGACCCACAAGTTCAAATTAAAACAGTTGATGCAAACACATACAAGGTTTATAAAGGTGGCGAAACATACACAATCACAAAAGGTGAAGATGATGTTATCACATACACCAAAGACAGCGACAGCAGCAATGCATCAAATGAATTTGCAAGTTATGAAGTTGCAAATTGGTATAAGAATTTAAGAGCTTACACTCTCACAAGTGACACATACACAATCACTGTTCAAGATAAGAAAGGACCAACAATTAAAAACTATGATTATGTTGACAGCATTTCTATGGACGATGTAAAGACTGGAACATATAAGTTAAAGATTCAAGGAATTGAAGCAACTGATGCAAGCGGAATTAACATTTCAAAATCATCAGTTTCAATCACAACAAGTTATAAAGCAGATGGAACAACAAGAACATCTTATGACTCACTCACAAAAGACGAATTGTTGACAGGTAAAGAAAAAACTATCACATTGAACGGAACAATCACAATTGCATACACAGTTTATGATAACAATGGAAATTCTTCAACTGCTGAATATGTTATCAAAGCTGGTGATGTTACTGATCCATCAATCACAATTGAAGATGATTTCGTTGAAACAACATATGCTTTATCAGATTTCCAAGACAATATCTTCAAAGTTGACTTAAGCAAATTATCATATAAAGATAATATAACAAGTGCAGATGAATTAGATCTTTCATTCAAACTTATTAATAACGACACAGAAGAAGAAATTGATGCTTTAACTACAACTGAAAACGAAGTATCTTATGAAATTACTACAGTTGGAAATTATACATTCTCAGTTACAGTTACAGATGAAACTGGAAACTTCACAACAAGAGAATTTAAGTTTGAAGTAACTGAAAGCGATGTTGACTCAACCTTAGCTTACAAAGTTATTGGAACAGTTTTAATTGTTATTTCAGTTTTAGTTCTTGCAGGTGTTATCATTTACTTCATTGTTTCAAAGGTTAAACTTGATAAAGAATTGAAGAAATAATTAATTTCAATAAAAAACACATCAATTTAATTTGGTGTGTTTTTTTATTATCAATTTTCAATTTGTTTTTAATTATTTCAATTTATATAATTAAAGTTATATCAGGATAGATAAATTTAAAATATTATGAATTAATTTTAACACACAGTGTGGAGCAAAGTGAATGCTTCAAATAGAAAATTTTGTTTGAATAACACAATTAAATGTTATATAGGGCTTGAATAGCAATATAAAACCTATGCATTAACATTCAATAGATTCAGTAAACAAAGTAAGGTTAGTGGATACAGCAAGGGTAGTGAATACGGCATTGTTTGACTAAGCTAAGAGCATAATAAAAAACATGGTAAATGTTTACCATGTTTTTTATTACTTAACAGCTATTCTCTTTCTTAGTTTAATGATTAATATTATAACTATTATAACAACTAAAACTGCAACAACTATTGCAATGATTGTGGCCGCATTAAAAGGCTCATTTTTGGTAAGTTTAATGCTGTATAATAAGTTTCCACTTGGAGATACAAGTTGCACGAAATAAACGTTTGTGTTGTCTATTGTGTAAGTTTGAACATCTTGTGTTTCTGCTGTTATGTTGTATGTGTAGTCTGTATACATTGTGTTGTTATTATAGTAAATAACTCTTAATGTGCTTTCACCAAATTCATTGTAAATGTTAGCAGCATTGAAGGTTACTATGATTGGGTCAGTTGTTGCTTCACCTGCATTGATTGATGTGTAAATAAGGTTTGCTGAGCCAACTTGGATAATAACTTTAAATGTCCAACTTGTTTTTGTGTTTTCGCTGTTATAAAGTTTTTCATTGCTATTAATTGTGATATAGTAAGCACCAGCACCAGTTTTTTCGTCAAGGTAAGACAATGTGAGCTCTGCTAAGTATTCTTTTTGATTTACAAATATTGTTGCCAAATCAAGGGTGTCAAGGAAAATTTCTGTCACGTCATTGTTGATATCGTCTTTTGCTATTCTTTCAATATAATAATTTGAATATTTATTAATTATATAAGAGTAACGATATTCATTTGGATTTAATATTGTAAAATGATAAGTTTGAGTTTTAATATTTGAATTGTCCACACTTGAAATTGCTGAGAATGTTACACCATAATATCCTGTTTCTGTAAATGTGTAATTGGAATTTTCATGGGTGAATCCGGTGTAATCAACACCATTTCTTGTAACTCTAATTGAAACACCTTCTGCGGTGTAATAAGACGATGTTTCATTATCAAGTGCTAAGGTTACGGTTCCGTTATAAACGGCTTCGTTGATTGGTTCTGTGGTTTCCAATTCGTTTGTGAGTGGATTGGTGTAAGTAAGTGAGAATGGAATATCTTTTAAGAATGTGAGTGTGAATGCGTCGGTTTGTGACGCATTTCCTTTGTTAAATATTTGAACATTGCCAGATGCATCAACAAGGGAAATTTTGTATCTTCCAGATCGGGTGATATATGTGTAATAATATTCCCTTCCGTCATAAGTTTCACTGTAAATTGTTGGGTTTAATTCATAGCCATTTTTAGAAATCTTTATGCTAATTGTGTTTTGTTCAATTGCATAATATTTTGACCATTGAAGTTTAAGTTGTGAAAGTGATGAGGTGTCTGGAACAATAAAGTCAAGGCTTGATGAAGTGATAAGGTTGTTGTTTCTGTCAATTATTCCTGCCGAATTAAAGGTGTAGAATTCACTTACAAACTGGTCAGTTGGTTCAATGAATGTTATTGCAATTGTTGTGTCAAATTTAGGTATGTTAGTTATGTTATTTTCAGCAAGTGCCGTTAAATTGGAAACCCTGTAAACATATGTCCTAACATTTTCAGCATCTTGATAGAAATCTCTTTGTTCAACAGCGGAAATGTATTGTTCTGCATTGGTAACAATTTGCAACCTTGAATTTCTGTCAATATAGTTGATATTAACAATATAATGGTTTGCATGTTGGAAACCAGTGTTTGATTTATAGGTTTTTCCTGATTTTTCAACAACTTTTGAATTTCCGTCTTCATCTGTTACTGTCACATAATATGCAGTTGACAAGGTTGAAGAAACGGTAAATTCGTAAATTTCATTTTCTGGATAGTTCTCAAATATGTAATTGTAGTTACCAGTTTGGTCGATATAACCTTTATCTCTTATAAAGTCCATATCATACCAAATTTTAAGATAATAAGTTTGACTTGTTAAGTCTTCTGGGCAGGTTATTTGTGTTCCATTTGCCACTTCTTCCCAAGATGACTTATCAGTGCTTATATAGAATTTAACAGGGATGAAAGTTGTGTTTGTTGAGTAATATAATGTTATTTTAGAGTAATAATCAACCTTTTGTGAACCATTTAAACCTAAAATGCTTTCTGTGACATTTTCACCATTTGAAGCAAAGTAGAATCCATTATTAACAGCCGTCATATTGCTTGCAGGGGTTGGTATTTCATTATTTAATATGAAATAAATTGTTTTAACAGGCTTAGGATTGATTTCTTCCGCGGCGATATCATACACTTCAATTTTAAGCCTTATACTGTAATTTTCAGCGGTTTTTGAGGTGTATCTATTTGTTATAATTGAACCACTTGTTAAAGGTGTAACAGTTACATCACTGTTGTCGTCGATGAGATAATATTCTTTGTCATTTGGATTCATTTGATAATGCAAGATTGAGTATTTTCTTGTGTTATAAGTGTAATTAAATCCGTCTTTTGTGATGTAATAAAGGGTGTTATCAGTGTCATAGAATGAATACAAAGTGTTGATTGAAGAAATTTCTTGATAACCTGTTGTTTCATGGTATAAATGAATTTCTTTAAGGGTTGTTCCGTAATTGTCGGTATATTCATAAACAATTCTTGTGTTGTCGGCAAGGTTTAAAGTTTCGTTAAGTTCAAAATATATTCTTCCACCTTCTGCGTAAACATTAACATTGGCATTTGTTGTTGCTGCCCACAAGTCTGCATAGCCTGTTTTGTTTGCCTGTTCATAGTAAACAGTTTCGGTTTGTCCAGTTGTTTGAGATGCAGGAGTATAGATTCTTAAATTTGTTAAATATGTGTAAGCAGTTGTTGTGCTTTCAAGTTGAGCATCTGTTGGTTGGTTAAATGAAATATATTCTCTTGATTGCTCAGTTGTTGTGCTTGCAGAAAGGTTTGTGTTTCGAGTGTTAATATAGAAGTTTACTGTGGTTCCTTTAGTTGCATCATATATTGTTATTACACTTTTGTTTTGTGAATTAATTGAACCATCAATAATGGAGTTAATGTTAACTTCAACATAGCTGTCTCCATCAACTCTATATATAATACCTTGACTTAACCATGGAGATGTTAAGTAATATGAAGTTCCCCTTAAACCATCTGCATTAGTTGTGGTAACACTGAATGGTGTCCAAGCATTACCGAAATAGTTGAGATTATCAATTACTAAGCCAGTTTTTGAGTAAATGCCAAGAAGTGGGGTGTGGTTAGGAGTGCTGAGTATGTCGTTATAATCTTGTCTTGTGAATGCTTGTTCAGTGCCATCAATGCTGTAATCAATAATTGCATCATCAGTTGAAGCATAATCCATTATGTAAATTGTGTAAATTGTTAAGTTTCCAGCCAAGTCACTTTCAACAATTTCATAATAGGTGTTTGTTTTAAGAGTTTCGCTGCTCACATCACCAGAGCCCTTTAATTTGTTGAAATTTGTTTCCAAGAAATCATTAGGGTTTGTTTCAAAACGGTTGCTTGAATTGGTATATTTATCATTAAATTCACGATAGTAAACATTTGCGCTTTCGGTTGCTGCTGTGTTTTTAAGAGTGTCAACGAAGCTCATGTCAACACCGTATGCAAAATATCTGTATGTGCCAGAAATTGAGCTTGTGTTGTAAGTTGTTTCTTGGTTGTTTGTGACAGTTCCAGCCGAAATGTTTTGTCTTATTCTTAAATCATCATAAGTGATTAAATCTTTCGTATAAGTGTTTGAAATAACTTTATTTACAAGATTTTCAATATTAATGAAAGGTGCTTGGGTGTCTATCACAATTCGCTTTGTAACTTTTTGATAATATGAATTATGGTTTTTATATTGCATTGTGATGTCAACATAATTTCCATTTTTATAGAAGCCATTTTCAAGCGTTCTCAAATTCAAAGTGCCAAGATATGAATTTCCTGTGGTTTCAGGGGAAGATGCGAATAAGCTTGTTGCATTTGTTATAGTGGTTGTTCCACCATTAATTGAAATTTCGATGTGATCTTGGTCAATTTCTGCTGTGTAAGTGTCACGTGGCTTATCCCAAAGAAGTTGAATTATATCTTGATTTGTGTAATAAACTTGATTGATTGTTTCGCCGTTATTTGCAACCAGGCTTTGTGTTTCATAATTAAGAGCCTTACCACCAGTTGTTCTTGCGGTGAAGTCTGGTGTTGAGCTTGTGATTGTGAATGTGAACATTGCCATTTGCTTAAATGTTGTATCTTCAAGTCCAACACTGTTGTATGCTTGGAATATTTTAACAGTGTAAACACCCTCTGTGGTTAAGGCTTGCATTTCGATGCCGTTGACATCATAGAATGTCAGGAATCCATTTTTAGATTCTGCATTGCTTGGGTCAGGGGATGAGTAAGTTTTGGTTGTTCGATACAGTGGTAAGCTTGCTTCATTTTGATAATCTTTATAGATTTCTGCAAAAATTAAATATTCTTCAATATATGTTTTTGTTCCGTCTGTTTCATAGTAAATATTATTTGAAGTATTGTCTGTTACACTGAAATCATAACTACTATCTGTATCATTAGTGTTAATTTTAGAATAAATTGTGTATTTATATGTTGGAACATAGATGTTAACAGGAAGTTTGTTTGTTGTTAAAATTGAATTTATGCTGTTATTGCTGTTATATAAAGTTGTGCTGTCACTGTTTCCATTAACACTGTTTGGGTAACTTACCACCAAGCTTGCATTCTCTCCGCTGTCATACATGCCTACAAAGATTTCACCACCAACCAAGCTTTCACTGTGAGATCTATTGTTTTCATCTTTCACTGTGGTTGGGTTTGATATAACTTCATTTCTGTCCACAATAAGCACGAAAGTTCGTGTTTTATAATCTTTTTCATTAACAGAGAAATTTTCGCCTGTTTTATAAGTTCTTGTTATAACATATTTACCAGCAGTTGTGATGTCATCAGCATTAATCATAAGGCCTTGAACTTCTTCACTTGTGTTAGATTCGTCTTCATCATAAGAATACAATGTGGTTGTTGAGGTCACTTCATTTGAAAGAGCATAGTAGTAATGGGTTATGCCGGTTTCTTCGTCTAAGTATGATTGTTGCTTATATTCATAAAATTCAACAACAACTGTGTCAATTTGGACGGTCGCTTCGTCAATAACTGTTGGAATGTATGAAATGTATATTGGTTTTTCAACTTTGATAGGAGCAAGATAAGTTGTTAAAGTTCTTCCTCCTTCACTATCGACTCCTTCAACACGATTATTGCTGTTTAGAACTTCTTGTTGTGTTTCACCATTTTGGGTTGTTTCATAGTAAACTTCAAATTTTGATGTGTCATGGCTAACAATGATGTTTTGTCTTGCACTGTAATATGATGCATATTGAATAAATTCTTCAGTTCCTGATGCATAGTCATATTTCGTGTTGCTTTCATCTCTAATTAAAACCCTGTAAATATATTCAATATCTGCATTAAGTTCAATGGAATTAGTACCTGAAATTTTTTGATAATCGTCTGAACCAATAGGGGTTTGATAAGTTATATCATTTATTTCCATTGTCAAAAATTTATTTATGCTTGGACTTGAATATTGATTGTTTAAATATTGAATATCATTGCCTCTAACAAGTTGCAAGAACTCTTTAAACAAGTCCACCGATGTGTTTCCTTCATAGTCTTTATAGAGATCATATTGTTCAAGTTGTTCAGCGGTGATTGCATCATAATCTATGCTTTGATTAAATTCAAGAGTATTCATATTTTTAATTAGAATAGACTTATAATCTGCCCAATAAAGAGTGGAAGTTTCGGAAATATAGAATGAGCCAGGAATTAAAGAGTATGTGTCGCCAGTTTGCAATGCAAAAATAGGTGATGTTGTGTCTATGATATAGATTTCAACTGTGTGGTTGCCTGCTTCATCATAAATATCAAAAACATAAAGGCCCATGCTTGAAAGAACATAATTACTATTTACAGTTGAAGCAAAGTCTTTTGTGTTTCCGTCATATCTAAGCCAATTATTGTCATCAGTTGTAAAGTCCAGGGCATAATTGATTGGCAAGTAGCTGTTTGAACCATTCAATCTCAAATAGTTGAGAAGATATCTTGAATCATCTGTTCCATTATAGAATTGTTCTTGCACAATTGGGAAATATCTGTAATATGCATAAGTTGTTGCACCGCTATCTTTTTCATCCCAAGAAACAACAATATTTTGATTTGTGGAAATGCCTTCCAAGTCTTTTAATATGCTGTATCTTGAACTTCCAGAAATAATGGATACAGTTCTTGCATTAACCCCAGAAATTTCCTGCTTATCAATTGTGAAATAATATTGTCTTTTAATTTTATTGTTGACTGTGTTGATATTAGTTGAGCCAGTTGTTATTTCGTTTGTGTAATAAAGACGAATTGTGTAGTGGGCATTTTCTTTTAAAACAAGTGTGTTACCACCAGAAAAACCAGGGGCATCAAGCATATTAATTCCATTTTCTCCACCGTATTCAGCAAGGTAAACATTTGGACCGGCGGTGTAGTCTTGTGCGTAAATTTGAACGGTAACATCCTTGTTGTGAATATAATCATTGTTCAAGTTAGGATTGCTTAACGTTATATCTTGATTGACAAAGGTGTTTGAATAAACTTCATTGCCGTTAACTGTTAAAGAAATAACAGGAGGTTCGCCAGTAATTTCAAAGAAAAATGTTTGATAGAAAATTATTGAAGAAGCCCTTTGTGCATCACTTGTGTAAAAATTGTTAAAGGTGTAAGCGATGATGTAAATATAAGTTCCCTTGTCGCTGATTGAACCGCCAGTGTAATTTGAACGATATAAAGTTGATGTGCCAAGTTTTAAACTTGTTTCTTGATAACTTGAATTTACTTTTGTTGTGGAGTATATATATGATTTTATTGTTCCATTTGCAAGAGTGGCATTGGAGTTAAAGCGAACAGGGGCTTGATTTGTTTTAACAGGATTCAAAAGTGTGTGAGAACTGTTGCTTCCGTTGATGTAATTTAAAATGTTGTTGATTGTGAAAGTTGTGTTCCCAGTGTCATCATTGACACTTGTGTTTTGCCCAAAACTTGAATTTGAAGATAAGAAATCTGCTGTGATGTCGGCACTGCTGCAATAATTTCCGTCAAAGACACCATTATTTTCGTATGACTTAAATTCGGTATATTCCTTGTTGTTGTCATAGTCAACGTAGGTTGCTTGGTAGCCATAAACATAAACCATAATTTTCTTTGTTGCATTTGAAAGGGCAGAAAGATTATATTTGTTGTTAATTGTGTCATTTTCATCAGTATATTCAAAGGTTGCAACCGCGTTGAAAGTGACTGAATAGTTGCCGACATTTTGGAAATATAATGTCACAGTGTCATCATTTTTAACATAAGTCACAACTTCATCACCCAAAATTTCCATGCCGTTTTCAGTGTCGCTTATGTCGTTTTCAGCAATATAACTTAATGTTTCAGTCTTGGAATCTTGATTTAAGTCCTTTGTGATTGTGACATCATATTTGTTAGGGTTATAGGAAATGCTTGCAATTTTATTTCCCTCATAGGAATAATTGCTGTAATAATAATTTCCATAATTAGCACTAACACTTGTTGGCACGTTCACACTGTTGTCAAAATTGGAAGCGGTAACAACAGGTCTTGAATTGACTATGTAATCATTTCTGTTTAAAACAATGAAACTATATCTTAAAGTCACTGTATCACTTGAAAAGCTTCCACTTTCTTCACTTCCGTCAGTTCTTCCACTTGTGCAGGTGTAAAGAACGATTTGTGTTTCAAGGGTGTAACGTCCTTCAATTAAATTTCCGTCATCGTCAACAAGAGAAATTGTTTTTTTGTCACTTTTATTATTTGAAAAGTTTACTTCATAAGTTTCAAGATTGATGCCAGATTCATTTTCAAAAAATTGATTAGAGTTTGTTACGAAATTTTTTCCAGTAAGGCTGTCAGGTTGTGCAACACCATTTATGAAAAGATTTGTGTTTGTGATTTGATAGAAGTAAAAAACTGAAAGGTTGTTTTCATCTGGATAATAAACATATTGATAGACATCTGCGCCGTCTGGGTTTACTGTTGCCCCATTTGTTATGAGAGAAAGTTTAAGTGAGTTAGAGGTGTTGGAAGAATTTTGATAGTAAAGGAAGATGTCGTCATTAATAAGGCTTCCCAAGTCCAAAGTTCCCTCTGGCGAATATTCATTAATTCCCAAATATTCTGGGGTGTTGTTTTCAAGGTCTTCCACAACAGAAGTTTCTGCATTTAAAGTGGAAGTTTTGAAACTTGCTCCAATAGTCATAATTCCCACGCTTAAAAAGCAAAGGGAGAAGAAAGTTAAGAAGATAGATTTAATAAAATTACTTTTCATAACAACCTCACTATTTATGAATATTTTATCATAAAGAAAAAATATTTCAAAATAAATAGATATAATTATTATAAATATATATTAAATAAATAATACATTACAAATTCAAATTTTAATATTTTAAATATATTTTTTAATGCCTTTTAAGTTAATTTTTAGAAAATAAAAATAAAATTTAAATTGTTCAATCGTGTTTATGGTGTGTATAAAAATATAAAATATTGAAAAAATCATAATTTTTTAATATTTTTTCTTAAAAAAATGCATTTTTTATGTATTTTTTAATATTTTTAATTATTTTTATTTTTTTATATATAATAATTAAAATAAAAAATTAATTAAGGAGTTAATGTGTTTAAAAATTTGCTTTTGTATATAAGTGCCTTCGTGCCGATGTATATTTTGGTTTTTGTTAAACTTGTGGTTGAAATCATAAATCAAAACTTAACTTTCAATGTGCTTAACACTCTTAACTTTGCCACATTATTACTGCTTATTGTGAGTGGCATTATTGGACTTCTTTGGAATGTGAAATTTAACGAAGATGAAGCAAAGGAAATAATAATTTTGGAAAAGAAAAATATAACCGACCAGCACTTTTTGGGATACTTTTCTTTGTTTGTCTTTTTTGCAATTCCGCTTGATTTGTCGCTGGTGAGTGCTTACTGTGTTTATGTTTTAGTGCTCATTTTTATTGGAATTGTTTACATCAACAACTCGCTTTATTATATAAATCCACTTTTAAACATTTTGGGTTTCAATTTCTATGATATCACCTTTAAAGATGTTGCGAGTGGGGAAACAAAGGCGGCAAAGATATTTTATAAAGGTGACTTAATCATTGAAAACAAAACTTATTGGGCAAAGGTTAAAAATAAGCACTTTTGCTTTATTGATAAAAAGCATAAATAGATGATTTAAAATATAAAAAATAAAATGGCATTGAAATTCAATACCATTTTATTTTAAAAGGCGGTGATACCGCTAGAATGTGGCAAGTTTCCAAAGTACGATAGCGATGTTTCACACAATAGAATGTGACGATGTCACCTAAGCTTGATGTGGCATTCACGGAGTTGAAGTTCGGTTACTGTGTTTGGAGCACCCATCATAAGGTCTTGTGCTTTTTTGTTCATTGGGAAAGCAACAACTTCACGGATTGATGGTGTGTCAAGAAGAAGCATAACCATTCTGTCAACCCCAGGAGCAATGCCTGCGTGAGGTGGTGCTCCATATTGGAAAGCATTGTAAAGGGCTGAGAATTTGTTTTTGATAACTTCTTCATCATAACCAGCAATAGCAAATGCTTTTCTCATGATATTAATGTCGTGATTTCTAACTGCACCAGAAGAAAGTTCAACACCATTAACAACAATATCATATTGATATGCCAAAACTTCAAGTGGGTCTTTGGTGTTAAGTGCTTCAAGTCCGCCTTGTGGCATACTGAATGGGTTGTGAGAGAAGTCGATTTTGCCTTCTTCTTCATTATATTCAAACATTGGGAAGTCAACAATCCAGCAGAATTTATAGATGTTCTTTTCACAAAGATCAAGTTTTTCACCAAGCATCATACGGATAATTGAAAGCACACGGCAAACAACCTTGTATTCGTCAGCAACAATGAAGATTGCATCGCCAAGTTTTGCATTGCATTTTTTTATTAATGCTTCTTTTTCTTCTTCGGTCATGAATTTAACAAGTGGACCTGTTAAGCCTTCTTCGGTAATCTTCACATAAGCAAGGCCTTTTGCGCCATTGTCAAGGGCGGTTTGTGTAAGTTCGTCATATTGACGTCTTGGTAATGCTCCAACAGGGGCACAAATACCATGAATTGTTTTACCCTTGAAAGCATTGAAAGTTGTGTTTGCAAAAACATCATTAAGTTTAACAATTTCAAGTGGGTTTCTAAGGTCTGGTTTGTCTGTGCCATATTTATCCATTGCGTCACGGTAAGTGATTCTTGTGAAAGGAACTTTATCAACTTTGTATTTACCATGTTTTTCAAAGATTTTTGGTAAAACATCTTCCATAACTGCAAAAACATCTTCTTGTGTTGCAAAACTCATTTCCATATCAAATTGATAGAACTCGCCAGGACAACGGTCAGCACGAGCATCTTCATCACGGAAACATGGTGCAATTTGGAAATATTTATCAAAACCAGCAACCATTAAGATTTGTTTAAATTGTTGAGGTGCTTGTGGCAAAGCATAAAACTTTCCTTGGTTAACTCTGCTTGGAACAAGATAGTCTCTTGCACCTTCTGGTGAACTTGCAGTAAGAATTGGTGTGGTGACTTCGTTAAAGCCGAGTTCTGTCATGTATTTTCTTATATCATTGATAACTGCAATTCTTGTTAAGATATTCTTTTGCATTTCTGGATTTCTTAAATCAAGATATCTGTATTTAAGCCTGATTTCTTCATTAACAGAAGTTGAGGTTGAAATATCAAAAGGAGGGGTTTGTAAACATTCTCCAAGAAGTTCAACGCTGTCAACAAAGATTTCCACTTTTCCTGTGGATAAGTTTGGGTTTACATTTTCTGCTGTTCTTGCTTTAACAACACCTTGTGCAGAAATAACAGTTTCTTTTGCAAGTTTAAACTCTGGCAATGTGTGGAAAACAAGTTGAACTTTTCCATAGTGGTCACGAAGGTCAACAAAAGTGATGCCGCCATGGTCACGAACAGTGTCAATCCAGCCTGCAACTCTAACAACTTTGTCAACATCATCAAGTGACACGTCATTGCAAGAGTGGTCTCTATATTGGTTTTTAGCAATTTTATCCATAATTTTATAATCTCCTAAGTCCATAAATTTTTGCAATATTAAATTACGCCATAATTTTAGCACATTTTTTTCTAATAAGCAAGTAAATAAGAAAATAAAGTTGCCTAAAAACAGCCTGAGTCTGTATTAAGAGTTGCTGACGTTACATTAAGAGCAGACATCGTCTGTTCTTAATGTGAGCATAGCGAATTTTAACTAAAAAAGTCTTAACAAAAGTTAAGACATTTTTTTATTTTTCTCTTTCAACAATATCACGGGCGGCAATAAGCCCAGTTGCAGCGGCAACAACAATGTTACCTGCCTTTCCTGCGCCATCTCCAATGAAGTATAGATTTTTGCCGTCTACTTTGAACTTGTTGTCTGTTTCAATTTCATTCGAGAAAAATTTAATTTCTGGTCCATACAAAAGTGTTTCATCATTGTTAACACCTGGAATTATTTTATCAAGTTCTTCAAGTCCTTCCAAAATATTGGTTATAATTCTGTAAGGCATAACAAGGGCAAGGTCGCCAGCAACACAATCTTTAAGTGTTGGCTCAATGAAACCTTTGTTTATTCTGTGCCACTCACTGCGTCTGCCTTGTTTCAAATCTTTTAATGTTTGAATGATTGGTTTGTTATCTCCAAGCACATTTGCAATGCGGGCAATTGATTCGCCATAAAGCCTTGTGTTAGTCACAGGTTGTGTTAAGGTCACTTTTGAAATAAAAGCAAAGTTGGAATTATTTGATTTAATATTTTTAAGTGCGTGTCCATTCACGCAGATATAGCCATAATAATTTTCTTTTGCCACAAAGCCACCTGGGTTGGTGCAAAAGGTTCTTATTTCGTCGCCATAAGTTTTTGTTTTAATGAATATTGTTGGGTCATAGATGACGTCTGTGATTTTTTGCAAAATTTCTTTTCTTACTTCTACACGCACACCAATTTCAATGCTTTGAGAGTTATAAGGAATTTTGTGTTTATCAAGTAATTTTTGCACCCATTCTGCACCTGTTCTTCCAGGGGCAACAACAACATATTTTGCCTGCATGGTTTGGGTTTTATCACCTTTTATGTATGTGACAATATTTAAGTTGTCTTTATCTTGGTCAATATCCAAAACATTTCCACTTTCAATGATTTCAACCCCTTCGTTTTCAAGATAGTTTGTGAAGTTTTCAATATGTTTTGGCAAAGTGTCAGAGCCCAAATGTTTTTGTTTGATAAGCAAAAGCCTTGCACCTTTCAAAGTTACTTCTCTTTTGATTTCTTCGCTTTTTTCTGTGTTCTTTGGATATACTTCTGCATCCATACCAAATTTATTAAAAATTTCTTCTGTGTCGTCAATAATTTTATAGGCGTCGCTTTCACTCATATATTTAAAAAGGTCGCTTTTGCCAAGTTTTGGGATGAAATTAAGCTTTCCATCACTGAAAGTACCAGCTCCACCAAACCCAGATAAGATTTGGCAAGGGTTGCAATTCATGCATTTATGCCCTTGCTTCATTGGACAAACTCGGTTTTCAGCTCTTTTCCCAAGGTCGATTAAACAAACCTTTAAATCTTTTTTCTTTTCTTTAAGTTCATAGGCGGTGAAAAGCCCAGCAGGACCAGCACCAACAATCACAACATCAAAATTTTTCATTTTTCCTCCAAACAAGTGTATTATAACATAAAAATAAAAAATATGAAAGATATTTACCCAACAATGTTGACAATATATATGATATATATTATAATATAATAAAATTTTAATATAAAATATAAAGGAGAATCTTATGAGATACGGAAATTTTATGTTTGCAGATGGTGGATTACTTACCGATATTGATAATTTGATAAAATCAAATGGGGTTTTATATTATTCTAAGTATGTTGATGAGAATTTAGAATACACATTGGAAGATTATAAAAGAGACCTTCAAGAGCAAGATGAATTCGACTTATTAAAAAATGAAAGAGAAGTCAAAGAAAGATATGAAGAAATAATGAAAGGTCGTGAATTTAGTAATGAGTTTTATGACGAAAAGCTTGATGCTAACAATGATGAATTAAAGACACTCATTGCTAAATGTGACAAAAAGACACTTGACGAATACTTTAAAGCCAGAAAAGAAGATTATCAAAACAAAACATCGCAAAATGTGGATGACAAAAAATTGTTTTCTTATCAAGTTAAAGCTACAATTGAAGCAGAAAGGATGAGTAAAACAATATTTAAAGAATTATAATAGGAAAGGAATACTTTAAGTATTCTTTTTTTATAGTAAATTCAACAAGAGCTGTAAATTTTATATAATAATTTTTTATTGCAAGCCGAAAATTTGTGCTTTTTAAGGCAAAAATTTGATATATATTAAATTTTATCAAAAAAATTTTTCACTTTTTTTAGCGAAAAAATAGGTGATTTTTGCCACTTTTTGCGAACACACGGAAGGGCGGTTAAGTTTTCTAAAAAAAATAAAAAAATTTTTTAAAAAATTTAAATTTTTTTTGAAAAAAGTGTTGACAATCTTTTTTTAGTTGTGGTAGAATACGAATGCTGACGCAGGGAAAGGTCACTGATGTGACTGTCAGCAAAAGTTCTTTGACAACTACATAATTAGAAGATATAGTCAAATATTTTTTACGAGTTTAAACTTTTAAGATATTTTAAGTTTTTAATTGTAATACGATATTTGCATACTCAATTAAAATCGAGTTTTGTTATTTGTTCGAAATAAATAACAGCGAAAATGCTAAGAATCCAATCAAATATGATTAAGCTACAAAGAGCATATAGGGAATGCCTTGGCAATAGGCGCCGATGAAGGACGTGATAAGCTGCGATAAGCGACGGATAGGTGCACATAACCTGCGACCCGTCGATGTCCGAATGTGGAAACACAGCATTGTTAATACGATGTTATCATTGCACGAATACATAGTGTAATGAGGGGAACCCGCTGAACTGAAACATCTAAGTAAGCGGAGGAAAAGAAAGTAAACAAACGATTGCGGTAGTAGTGGCGAGCGAAACTGCATGAGCCCAAACCAAAGGTAGAAATACTTTTGGGGTTTAGGAGTATCATAAAAGAGAAATGACGATAGGTGAAGATGACTGGAAAGTTGCACAACATAGGGTAATAGTCCCGTAACCGAAATTGAAGTTTCCTTGGATACCACCAGAGTAGCACAGGGCACGTGGAACCCGGTGTGAAGATGCGAGGACCATCTCGTAAGGCTAAATACGACCTATTGACCGATAGCGAATAGTACCGTGAGGGAACGGTGAAAAGAACCCCGGGAGGGGAGTGAAAGAGAACCTGAAACTG
>CALWQM010000007.1 GCA_944383685.1 uncultured Clostridia bacterium
TATCATTTTTTCTATGCTTGTAAAAGTCACTTTTTTGGTTTTAAGCCTTGTTGATGTTGCAAGTATGATGTTGGCAGTTTTCGCCGATGTTGGTGTGACGCTTATTGCGGTTTTAAATAGTTTAAGAGCGTTATATTATAATCCTAAAAAGAAATTGAATTAAAATCGTATTTTTTATTTTTAATTTAATTTTTATTATATTTTTATAGTTTTTTAAATTATTTTAATATTATTTAATAATTTTTATTTAATTAAATTAATTTATAATTTTTTAATATATGTTTAATAACATAAATAAATCTTTCAACTTCTTGGAAAGAATTGTAGCAGGAAAATGAAATTCGTATGCATCCAGTTTCCAAAGTTCCAAGGGCTTTATGTTTCAACGGTGCACAGTGGTAGCCACTTCTTACGCAAATATCATATTTGTCATTTAACAAAGTTGCAATATCACCAGATGGTATGTTTTTTATATTGAATGCAAAAACACCGTTTGTGTTTTCTGTTGATGTGTAAATCTCAATGGGGAGTTTGGAAAGTTCATAATGAATGTAAGTTGTGAGGTCTTCCATTTTTTCTTTTATTTCAGCAAAATTCTCTTCAACAAATTCAATTCCTGCTCCAAAGCCAAGAATTGCTGGGGTGCAAATGGTTCCACTTTCATATCTTTCAGGGGATGACTTTGGTTGATATAATTCTAAGGAGTTTGTTCCTGTTCCGCCAAACAAGATTGGGGTAAGTTCAATGTCTGCATCTTTAATTAAACAGCCAACGCCTTGTGGGGAATAAAATCCTTTATGTGGAGAAAAAATGAGCATATTGATGTTCATTTCTTTCATGTTGTAAACAAAATGTCCGCCACCTTGGGCGCCATCCACCAAAAATTTTATATTTTTTTCTTTTAGACTTTTTCCAATATTTTCAATATCCACAACATCTCCATTTACATTTGAGATGTGATTGCAAATAACAAGTTTTGTGTTTTCTTCAATCAATGGCTCAATATCTTTGAAAACAAGTGAGCCTTTATTTTTTTGTGTGGCAATAGAATACCTTATAAATCCTTGGTCGCTTAGATATTGAAGTGGTCTTAAAACGGAATTATGTTCATTTTCTGTGGCAATCACATGTATTGGCTCTTTAAAATTTTTGCAAAAACCAATTATTGCCAAGTTTAAAGCATGTGTGCATCCTCCTGTGAAAATCACCTCATCACCATTTACATGCTTTTTAAGTTTCTCTCTTACATTTTCAATTTCTAATGCTGTTTTAATTGCTTCTTTATGTCCGCTTCTTCCTGGGTTGGCTGTAAAATTTATAAGCGCATTGCTGACTGCTCTTTGCACATTTTTGGGTTTTATTAAGGTTGATGCAGAATTGTCAAAATAAATCATCTTACTCCTTTTATCTAAAAAAAGTTGATTATTTTAGTTTTTTTTCGTTAAATTTTTAATATTTTTTATATATTTTGCTAATTTTTATAAATTTTCTTTATTAAATAACTAAACGGCGAATTTATACTTCTTTGTAAGTAACTTTCGTTTATATTATTAATATAATGATAACGAGGGGAATTTTGTGCATAAGGGGTAAAATATGAGTTATTATATTGCAGTTTTCAAATCTCGTTCTGCCACTTTAAATTTTGCCAAACTATTAAAAATGAATAATATACCCTGTGCAATAATAAATACACCTTCATCAATTGGGTATGCTTGTGGTATATCTGTTAAGTTTTTAAGTGACTATTTTTTTAAGGTAAAAGAGTTGTTATCTCGTCAAGTCTCAACATCTTTTGATGGGATATTTACTCTTGATGGCAAAGGGGCAGTGAGAATTTTTTAATTAAAAAAGCAAAACATTTTTGTTTTGCTTACATACACATAATTATTGTAAAATGCCATAAAATATTTTAATGAAGTATTTTTTGCCGATTTTTTTTAGTTTAAGTTTTGTGTTTTTGTTGATGTTCGGTATAAGTTGTGTTTACGGAATAATGTTTCCGCTTCGTTATGAAGAAGAGATTAGTTATGCAAGTGAAACTTATGATGTTGACCCTGTTTTTGTTGCAAGTGTAATAAACAGTGAAAGTGGATTTAACAAGGATGTCGTTTCAAGCAAGGGTGCTGTGGGGCTTATGCAACTTATGCCATCAACTGCTGAATATCTTGCAGAAAAATTAAATTATGGTGAGTATGATTTGAAATTGCCAGAGGATAATATAAATCTTGGAACTTATTACCTGTCAATTCTTCTTGAAGAATTTAATAATGAAACGTTGGCTCTTTGTTCTTATAATGCAGGCCCCACCAATGTTCATAAATGGCTGAATAATGAAGAATATTCAAAAGATGGAAAAACTCTTGATGTGATTCCGTTTAATGAGACGAAAAACTATGTTGATAAATGCCAAAAAGCTATGAAATATTATAAGCATAAAAGAAATTATTTTGACATTGAAAATTTTTAAAAATAAAAAATAAAATAATTAAAAATTAGTAAAAAAATTAAAAAATATCAAAAAAATATTAAAAAATCAATTAATTTTAATAAAAAAATAATATTTTTTAAATAAAAAAACGGCGTTTGGCCGATTTATTAATTTTATTGAAATATATTAAATTATTTTAAATTACCATATCATTTTCATACAATGATAAATTGTAATATTCAGCGACAAGTCTTATAAGTTCACCACAGGTTGGTTTATCATTGATGGTAAAGATTTGCATTTTAAAAAGTCGATTAATTTCAACAAAGCTTTTGTTAATGTATGTGTTTTCAATTGAGTGGCGTATGCTTCTTTCAATACATAAATCGTTGTTAACCATGAATTTTTCGCCAACTTGAACATAAAGCCCTTTGCAAAGGTTATGTATGAGTTCTGGCTTTAAAATCACAAGTTCAATGGCATAGCAAAGATAGGAAAAGCCGACAAGGTCAACACGAAAACCAATGCGAATCAAAGTGTATTTAATAATTTTTCTCATCTTAGTCAAATCTTCATTACTCATTTTTTTACCCCTTTTAAAATTTCAAATAGTTAATTTCCATGATAAAAAAATATAGACCAGACAATCTCCTTCAATTCGGCCTATATCTTTTATCAAAGACCATTATCTAGTAAATGGGGATTAAATAGCAAGTGAAAATCTGCTAAATGAAATTAAATTATTGTCATTTTTTATTGACAAATTTATTATAGCATAATGAAATAATTTATGCAACTAAATTTAAATAATTTTTCAATATTTTACAAAATTTTTATTCAAAAATAACAGTCACTCTGCAATTAATTGTAAGTTGTCCCACAAGCTCATTTGATGAAATTCCTTCATAGTAACATTTGTATAAAGTTGGGGAAGAATATGTGTTTTCTTCTTTGATTTCAACAACCTTTTCACCGCCAAGCAATTTACCTTTTGTCATAGCATTTTCAACAGCAAGATTTAAAGCTTCATTATATTTTTCTTCCATATTGCTTAAATTGTAGTTAATGCTTTTAACGGTTGCACCATTTGAAATCAATGTGTCGATTAAATTTTTGGTTTCATCAAGATTTTCAACATTGAATGAAAAGTCAGTTGTTGTGTAATAGCCGAGAAGTGTTTTACCATTGTTATAATCATAGCTTGCATAAGAAGTGAAATAATCAAGGGTTATTTCATTTTTTTCAATTCCAGCTTCGGTGAGGGAATTAATAACCTTTTCAAAAATTTCAAAATTTTCATTTTTTGAAGTTGCGCTATCCATGTTTAAAGTTTGAACTTCTGCTGATATTTTTGCGTGGTCAGGTGTGGCGCTTATGCTTGCGTTTCCTATTACAGTTATTCTTCCGTTCTCGCTTTCTGCCATAACTTGACAGGTGTTTAATCCGGTCATTAATATTGATGCAATAGTAAGAAAAATCGCCACCATAAACAAATATCTTTTCTTCATGTTCTACCTCCTTAAAGTAGAGTTATCCAAATTTTTCTTTTTATTTAAATGTGTTAAAATAAGACAAAAGATTTTGTTTTTTTCATTTAAAATAAATTTTTCTTCTATTTTCTCGCTTATAAATTTGTTTGCTAAATTTTTCATTATATGATAAACTAAAATAAATTTGGAGGGTGATATGAATAGTAAGAGTAAAACTAAAAGTAAAATTAAATTAGCTTACATTGTTTTATCTTTAATCATTTTATTGCCACTTGTTATGCTTCTTGCTGGCTGTGGAGAAGATCCTGAAATGAGAATTGTTGTTAATTTTGAAGAGGCGGAAACAAAAGCTAATAATGATTACTATATTGTTCTTGAAGAAAAAAACACAAGTTATGAGGATAACGGAGAAGTTTGGTGGGAATACACCGATGAAAGAGAGTTGACCACATCAAAGTTAAACGGAAGCTTTTATAAGGTTAAAAGATTGCAAGATGGCGTGATTTCTAGGTTCAGTTTTATGTATCCTACGGGGAGCAGCTATTTTTATCTAACAAACAATAATTTGGATGAAGAAATAGAACCAGTTTTTGAAAAGTTTGAAAAAATTGATGGCTCATTACCTACGTTAAAAACTATATTTTTAAATGAAGGATGGGGAACAAACAACGAAGGGAAAGACTTTTTATTTCCAGATTTTGACATGGGTGGTGAATTAGATTTTATTTATGATAGTTTTGAAGATGTTTCTTTCCTAGGAAGAGCAGCAACAAAATATCATATGATTGAAATGCAAGATATTGTAGTTGTTGGAGAGGTAATTATCGATAATGAAACGGGTATGCCTTTGTATCTCAATGGTTCTGCCTACGAAAATGATAAAATATATCAAACCATCACAATCGAGGTTAAAGAGTTTAGATTGAATGATATAAGCATGCCAGCCAGCCAAACAAAAGTTCCATTTTTTGAAGAGATACAAAACATTGTGGACTTTGGATTAGATTATATTCCACAAGTTACAAGTGACTTGAATTTAATAAGCGGAGAATACAGCAAAAGCGAAAGTGAAGAACAATTTAATTATAAATTTGAAACAGACATTTACAAGGCAAATAATTTTATTCAAGAGTTGATAAATGCTGGACTTAAATACTTTTCAAATGTGGATGTAGGCGATGATGCCTTTGAGATTACAGAAGTTACCAACACGGAAGAATTAACCGCACTTATGGGGGATAATGAAGGAACTCTTTTTGGTTTCACAAGTGAAAACAGAGATTTAAAAGTCAAAATTGATTATGGTGAAAACAGCATGGCTATAAATTTTGTTAGAGTCTTGAATTAAAAACAAGGTTAAAAATTAAAGAATAGTGTAAAAATTTACATTATTCTTTTTTATATGGTTTAACCTTTTATCAAATTATTTTCTTGGAATGCAAAAGAGGACAATTTCAGTTGCATATATATTTCCGCCATAGTATCTCAAATAAAAATCATATCTATTTGTGATTTTGTTTATTAATTTTGGCAGTTTAAACAAATCAGTGTTGTTATGATAAACTGAAATCAAAAGCTTTGGCAAATCATTTTTAATATGCTCTTTTGCACCAATTAGGGCTTTTCTTTCCCCGCCTTCAATATCCATTTTTATCATTGTGATTTTTTCTTTTATGTTGTTATCAAGTGAGGTCGCTTTGACCTTACTTTTTCCGTTTTTTGATATGTGGTTTGCAGAACTTGATGCATCGTTTTCATCAAAGAATAACGACTTATTGGAATTTGAAACGGCAAAATTTTTGTAATGCACGTTTTTGAATTTAGAAAGATATGTTTTGCTGTACTCTAACATGTTTTTTGTAATTTCATAACAATAGATTGATTTATAACTGTCTTCACCATAAGTGTTTATAAAATCAAGAGTTGTTTCACCATAATAAGAACCCACATCCACAAACACTTCTTTTGAGCAATATCGAATTAAATCTAAATCAAAATATTGCTTGTAGATTCTTTCACGAGCCTTGTCTAAGTTTAAAAAATCAAAGTTGTAAAAATTATTCAAAATGGCAAAAAGGATAAATTTTGATTTTTCATCTTTAAGTTTGTTGTAAAGCCAAACAAAATCTTTGTGGTTATGCTTAAAAACATATGCCTTCTTTTTAAATATTTCAAAGTTTAGGTTTTTGCTGTCTAAGTATCCCCAATAAGGATAGTCCTTTAAAAATTTTTCAAGAGAAGTTTTGGTTGTTTGGGGAACAAGTTGATATTTCAAAAAGATGTTATCATAAATTTCCTCTTCGCTTTTGTTTTTAAATTCGTTTATAAGTTCAAAAAATAATTTATCAATAAAATTCTTCACAATAAAAAACTCCTTAATATATTTATATTCAAGGAGCAATTTTTTGCGTATAAAATCTTAATAAGTTTATCTAAATCGTTTAATCTTCTAAATGGGCTTTGATCATACATATATCAATTTTATACATTAACATACTCAAAAAGTACAATTGATTTCTTGCTTCATTTATAGTAAGATTTTTATTAAAATGAGCATTTGGATTCCTTAATGCTTTCCACATTCCTATAAATAACATACGATAGCCCTCTTGTTCATTCTTTCCCGATGAAGTATGTAAATCATCACCTGCAATAAAAAGTGTTTTATCTTCCTCACTATTTTGGCGGAGAGTGGCGGATTCGAACCGCCGGAGGCTTGCACCTCATCGCTTTTCGAGAACGACACATTAGACCACTCTGACAACTCTCCATGCAACTTATTATAATTATTTCTCTCTTATTTTTCAACTGTTTTAATAATTTTTGTTACCTTTCTTATTCAATATTTAATTTACATATTGACTTTTGGAGTATTTAGTGTTAACATGCTATTAAAGAGGATGATATGGCTAAAAAGAAGAATGAGGCAAAAGAGGAATTTCCAAGATTTGTAATGTTTGAAGATGGCAATGTGTATTTTATTGGAGAAGTTATTGCCGACGAGCTTGATTTGTATTTAAGAAAAATGGAAGATATAATGACAGAAGCTCAATATATGTATGAAGATTCAATTGCAAGCGAAGTGTTAATGGCAAAATTATCTCAAAGAACCATTGTGGCTATGCAAGAAACTGCTAAGCTTGTTAATCTTTTTTACAGCGAAGATTTTCAAAAAGAAAAAAATTGTCATGAAATTATTGTTGAAAAACTGATGGACCTTCATGAAGTTTACGAAAAAGTTACAAATAGAATTAACATAAATGATAAAAGAATTAATGACGATTATTTGTTTAATAAAATTTTTGCTGGTGTTGTTAAAGGGGAGGAAGTTATTGAAGGAATTTTGTCTCATTATAACATAAGGACCTATGTTGAGAGTCAAAGAGATGTTTTTATTCCAGAAACTCAAACAGGTGGTTTTCGTATTGTTCCAGACAAAGAATGTCCTATTTCCACTTTAACAGTACATACTGGGTTCTATGATGAAGCGCATCACAGGCTACTTAGGAAAGAATTTGTTGTGATACGAAACATGGAATGTGAAAAAAATAATTCAAAAACTGAAAAAGTTTTATAGAATCTTCTTTAATGAAAGAAGATTTTTTCTTTACATTAATTAAGGAAAATGATAAAATATGATAAGGAAAAATAATTATGGAAGAATTAATTGATGAACTAAATGAAGCGGGAAGTAAGATTGGAACAATCACAAAAGACGAAGCACATGCAAAGGGAATATTGCACAGAGTTGTGCATGTTTGGATAATTAATGATAAAAATCAAATTTTGGTGCAAAAGAGAGCTCCATTAAAAGATTTTTATCCAAATGTTTGGGATGTTTCATTTGCTGGGCATGTTAAGGCGGGCGAGAGTTCTTTGGAAGCGGTTTTAAGGGAAGGTAAAGAAGAACTTGGCATTGATGTTGACGAAAATGACCTTGAATATGCATTCACTTTTTTAGACAAATTGTATTATAAAGATATTGTTTCAAATGAATTTGCGGATGTTTATGTTTTAAGGAAAAATATTGATATCAGCAATTTAAAACTTCAAAGCGAAGAATTGGCACAAGTTATGTGGCTTCCACTTTCAAGATTTTTTGTGTTGTGTTATTCAAATAAATTTCTGCCACACATTGAAGGTTATAAGAGGCTAAAAGATTATTTAAGTTAGGAAAAGTTATGAGTGAAGGTTTTGAACCAGTTGTTGATGATAAATGCAAAATACTTATTCTTGGAAGTTTTCCAAGTGTTAAAAGCCGTGAGATAAATTTCTATTATGGAAACAAGCAAAACAGAATTTGGAAAACACTTGCAGAGTATTTCAACGAAGAAGTTAAAGACGATAAAGAAAGTAAGATTAATTTTCTTTTAAGAAATCACATCGCTATGTGGGATATTGTGAAAACATCAAATATTAAAGGCTCGGGAGATTTGGAACTTTTAAAGAAAATAGATGCCGTAAATGACATCCAAAAATTCCTTGAAAAATATCCTAATATTAAAGTTATTTTTTGCAATGGAAGGGCAAGTTTTGATTTAACAAACAAGATTTATCCAAATTTAAACACCATATATTTGCCTTCAACAAGTCCTGCAAATGTAAGTTTTTCAAAAGAAATATGGTTCAAAAATTTGGATAAGATTTTAAAATAAATAGACATGGATTTGCTATTATACAACTTTTTTATAAACTACTTATTATTGATTTGACTTCATTGAGTAGTTTGCCAATGAGATTACCATCAATCGCAGCATGATTTACTTGAATAGAGGCATTTATCCAGCGTTCGCCTTTTTCGTTTGTTTTCATTTTATCAAAACTTATTTGCGGAATAAAAGAGTTGCGTTGAACATCTAATGGATGTGTTATATGAGTAAATTCAAACCAAGGAGTGCAAGACATATATGCAATGGCTTGACTTTTTCTTGTTCCAGCTGGCAAAGGTTCAATGAATGTAGTTTGAGATTGTAATTTCTTTTTTGCTTCATTGCAAAATTTTTCAATATCTGGACAATATTCAAAATTTATAATTTTGAAAAGTTCTTCACCTTGTTTCATTACACACATATTGGCAAAGATACAATCTTCGACCACAATTTTACCATTGATGGAACGTATCATATACTCTTCAAACTTTAAAAGTGCAGTATAAAAAACATGACACAAACAAAAATAGAAAGATAACCCTTTGGATTTTGCAAATTTATAAACTTTAGTTACTTCTATAGGCGTGCAAAGTGAAATTTGAGGAATATTATATTGATAGTATAAATTAAAAATGTCTTTACGTTCCCATGTATTTAAGTCAATTTCTTTCATAAAATTCTCCTTTTGATATACTTTAATGGAAAGTAAAATTTTCAAACATTTGGTTGGTGGTGCGACAAGTGATAAAGTATCCGAACCGACCACAAGTCAAAGTTGGTGTTGGCTATGTGCGACTGAGAATTCACTTTACTTGTTTAATTCTTCATCATGAGATTTTATTTGATCAACCACAGTATCAAGCAATGTTGGGTAAAAGGATTCTATGTTTG
>CALWQM010000008.1 GCA_944383685.1 uncultured Clostridia bacterium
GGACTTGAACCAAGTTCGACCCTGCCATAGCAGACCGCAACAAGTTGCTCCCGCTTTTGGCTAAAAACAAGCGCACATGCTTGTTTACTTAACGCGTCAGCCCCCTCGAGATCACCAGAAATTCAACAATCTCATTTGAGATTGTTTTTTATTATACCTAGAAGGGGACTTGAACCAAGTTCGACCCTGCCATAGCAGACCGCAACAAGTTGCTCCCGCTTTTGGCTAAAAACAAGCGCACAGGCTTAAATTAACCAGTCACTAAAAAATAAAATTTATTATTGTCCTTTTGAGATTATATTAAGTTTATTTATAGAGACACAAAATCATAATGTAAACACAAAGTTAATTTATAATTTAATTGACCAAAAAAGTTAGTTCATGTTAATATACTTAAAAAGGAGAAATTTATGAACGTAATGTTTAATATAACCTATGGTCTATACATAGTAACAGCAAAAACAGATAAAATGAATGGTTGTGTGGTAAATGCTTTATCGCAGGTAACTTCAACTCCAAACAGAATCATGCTTGCAATCAACAAAAATAACTTTACCACAGAGCAAATTTTAAAAACAAAAAAATTTAATGTTTCCATTTTAAACGAAGAGGTTACCTTTGATTTGATAAAAAGATTTGGCTTTGCAAGTGGAAAAGACACAAACAAATTTGAAAATTTTTCTAATTATGAGCTTGCTGAAAATGAAATTCCATATATCACACAAGGAACTAATTCATATATTTCAGCAGAAGTTGTGGAAATCCGTGATTTAGGCACACATTATGAATTTTTGGCAGATGTTACAAAAGAAGTTTCTTTAAATGAAATTCCTTCAATCACTTATGCAAAATATCAGTCGAATATAAAACCAAAAACAACCTCTTCTCAAAAAAAGGTGGTTTATATTTGCTCTGTGTGTGGCTATATTTATGAAGGAGATCCATTGCCAGAAGACTTTATTTGCCCATTATGCCTTCATGACGCAAAATATTTTGTTAAAAGTGAAGTTTAGATAAAGCATTAGATAATGAGGTATAAAATAAAAGATAGTACAATTAAATTACTATCTTTTTTATCTTTTTATTTAAAAATATGAAAAAAATTATTTCTCTTTAATCTCAACACTTTCAGTCCCATCTTTGTTTAATAGTTTTGTGCCTTCAACAATGATAACTTTATATTCTTGTGCTTTTGTTTCTTCGTCCCAACTAACTTTAAACTTAATTTCTCTGGTGGTTTCAGTTATAGTGGGATAAATATTAAAAAAGTTTTGCGCCTCACCATTAACCTTTGCTCCTAAATCTGCAAAAGTCACACCATTCATTTCCAATGTTGTTTTTGATATATCCGTCACCTCTTTTGGTGCTGTTATTTTAAGTCCAATTCGGTTACCTTCTTCCCAGTTTCTTTCAAGCGACTTTTCATAATACTGAATGAACTCTCCTTCTCCACCTATGTAAACTGCTTTTTCGTGGCTGTCATAAACAAAACTTAAACTTCCACCTATCCTTTCATCATCTCGTGTGATTACAGCGGAAGACACTTCTTTTGCACCACATCCAGCAAGAGAAAGACAAGATAAAATAACAAGAGATATAGAAAATAATCTTTTTAACAATTTCATAAATTTAGTTTGCTTAATATTATAAAAAATATTTATATTTTTGATAGTTTTAAATTTTTGAATGAATAAAATACAAAAATTTCTATACAAAATTAGCCAAAATATGATAAAATATTTCCATGAATGAAAATTTAACAGATGAAGAACTTTTAGAACTTTCAAAAAACGGCAAAGAGGATGCAGAAAATCTCCTTCTTGAAAGATATAAAGACCTTGTGGTTAAAATTGCCAGAAGTTACTTTATTGTTGGTGGAGAACTTGAAGATATTGTTCAAGAGGGAATGATTGGGCTTTACAAGGCAATAAAAAACTTTTCAAAAGATAAAAAAACAACCTTTAAAACTTTTGCAATAACTTGCATTAAACACCAAATTCAGTCTGCAATTAAAACTGCAAACACAAAGAAAAACTCTCCCCTTGCAAACTCTGTTTCCTTGCAAAGTTTTTCCGAAAAAAATGATGATAGTGATGATTTCTTACCTGTCAATCTTATATTTCAAGTTCCGCCAGACGAAAGAGTTATAGACAGAGAAAATTATGAATCTTTAATTGAAATAATTAAAAAGGCCCTCTCCAAAAAAGAATATGAGGTTCTTAAATATTATTTAAGTGGTTATTCTTACAAAGAAATTTCAAAAATATTGGATATAAATGAAAAAAGCATTGATAACAGTTTAAGCAGAATAAAAACCAAACTTAAAAGTTTAATAAAAAAATGATTTTTAAAGCACTTTTTACCACGATTTTATTGACTTTTTAATACTTAACTATTATCATTATTAACATTAGGAGCATTTGTTATGAAACTTGTTGAACCTATCAACTTTATTGAAGAAAAAATCAACGAAGATTTGAAAAATGGTGTCTATGACCATGTTCAAACTCGTCACCCACCTGAACCAAGTGGATATCTTCACATTGGCCATGTGAGAAATATTATTTTAAACTATGGCACTGCTGAAAGATATGGCGGTATTTGCAATTTAAGATATGACGACACAAACCCAACCAAAGAAAGTGAAGAATTTGTTAAATCAATTCAAAATGATGTTCATTGGCTTGGCTATAACTGGCATGAAATCCACTACGCCACAGATTATTTTGAAAAAAACTATGAAATCGCCGTGAAACTTATTAAAGAAGGCAAAGCTTATGTTTGTGATTTGTCACCAGAAGAACTTTCAAAATATCGTGGAACTCTCACTGAGCCAGGAAAGGAAAGCCCTTACAGAAATCGTTCTGTTGAGGAAAACTTGAAGCTTTTTGAAGAGATGAAAGAAGGAAAATTTCCTGCTGGTTCAAGATGTTTGAGAGCAAAAATTGATATGGCAAGTCCAAACATGAATATGCGTGATCCAGTTATATATAGAATCCAATACACAACTCACCACAGAATTGGCAACAAATGGAAAATTTATCCATCTTATGACTTCTCTCACCCTCTTGACGATTGTTTGGAAGGTGTTACACACTCCATTTGTGGACCAGAATTTGAAGACCACCGCCCACTTTACAACTGGGTAGTTGAAAACAGCGGACTTAAAAATAAATCTAGGCAGATTGAATACACAAACTTATATCTCAGTGGAACAATTCTTGGCAAAAGAAATATCAAAAAACTTGTTAATGACGGCATTGTGACAGGTTTTGACGACCCAAGACTTTACACCATTGCAGGGCTTAGACGCCGTGGAGTATTGCCTGAAAGCCTTAAAAACTTTGTTTATGCAACAGGTGTTTCAAAAGTTAACACATCCGTTGTCGACAGAGCCTTTTTGGACTATTTCATCCGTGAAACTTTGAACCAAAAGGCAAGACGTGTTATGGCCGTTTTAGACCCTGTCAAACTTGTTATAACCAATTATGAAGGTGAAGACGAAGAAATTTTCACAGAAGATTATCCTCAAATTGAAGGTAACACTGAAAAACATAAGCACTATTTTGGAAAAGAACTTGTGGTTGAAAGAAGTGATTTCTTAAAAGAGCCAATTCCAAAATTTTTCCGTTTGTTTGTTGGAAATGAAGTTCGCCTTAAAGGTGCTTATATCATTAAATGCACAAGCTTTGATGAGGATGAAAATGGCAATGTAACCGCAATTTATGCAACTTATGATAAAGACACAAAGTCTGGCACAGAAGGTGCAAACAGAAAGGTGAAAGGAACAATTCACTTTGTTAATCCGCACCACGCAAAAAAAGTTACCTGTCGCCTTTTTGAGAACCTTGTTGCAGAAGAAGACAGCGAAAGTGTGGAAAAGAACGAGGCAGACACTGATGGTGTTAGAATCAACCCAAACTCTTTAACAACACTCACAAATTGTTATGTTGAAGATATTGATTTTAATGAAAATGAAAGATATCAGTTTGTTAGAAATGGATATTTCACTCTTGACACTGATTCCACAAAAGACAATTTAATTTTCAACAGAACTATCACCCTTAAAGACTCTTTCAAAATGCCAAAATTATAATATCTAAACAAAAAGTAAAATTGCATTAAATCATTTTGCAATTTTATTTTTTTCGTTTATAATAATTATATGTTATTAGCGTCATTGATAATAATGTTTGTTGTTTCTGGCTTACTTATGGTGGCATCCGTTTTCTTAAAGAAAAAAGATGCACTATATTTTTTAATAAACGCATTAACAATCATTGCCATTATAATAACGGAAATTTTGTGCGCAAATTACTTTAATAACTTTAATGGTTACAGCATTATTCTTATTATTGCATGTGTTCCATTGTTTCTTATCTTGTTTGATTTTAAACAAAAACAAACTTTAGCTTCAAATGAGCCTAAAACTGAAAATGTAGAAATAAATCAAGAAAACACAAAAGAAAAAAAGAAAAAGATTAATTTTAGTCAAGAACTTAGTGAAAGCTCAGGTAGAATTTTTGAAGGCTTAGCATTTTTAATTTCGGCATTTTTGATTGCTTTTGCAGGGCTTTATCTTGGCAAAGTTTCATACTTTGGCTTTTTGATGTGCTTGCCTTTTGCTTTGGCAGGAATTTGCATATCATATCTTAAAAGCCCAAAAATAAACAAATTTGACCTGATTGCCAACATTCTCACATATTTAGCTGTCGGCTTCCTGTTTGGGCAAATTTTGGCGGTTTTAATCTATTCTCAAACAATATCATCAATTTTATATAGCTTTGGGGCTCTTCTATTTTCCACTTATGCCATCACATCGACCTGCACCAAAGAAAGAAGAATTAACATAATTCTTTACGCAAGTTTAATATTGTTTTCAATTTCTATTCTGTTTTTATAATTTTTTTTGAATAACTCTTGACAAGTTGCAGTATATTATCGTATAATAATACTGCATCGCGAGGTAGAGCAGCTCGGAAGCTCGTCGGGCTCATAACCCGAAGGTCGTAGGTTCAAATCCTACCCTCGCAACCAAAAAAACAAAATCTGCAAATTGCAGATTTTTTTATTTATCTAATTTTACTAAAATAATTATAAAATTTGCTTATATTTATCTATTAACATTTTAACTATTATATGATATAATTGGCAAAAGGAGTTAAAATGAAAAAACTGAAAATAAAATATTACACAGTTGATGGATGGAACAATTCAGGTGGAAGAAGTAACAATATATGGGGACAAGTCCCAACATCGAATTTACCATTAAAATTAATTAATTCCGCCATTAAAAACGGAACAAAATCATGTATTTGGACTTGTTATGATGATGTAATTTATGGCAAATTAGATGACAACGGCATGACAAGGCAAATTACAATTGATGATTTACCAAAAACTATCTCCGCCACATTTAAGCCAACATATTCAAAATACTCTGCTGTTGCTGAAAATATGGGAATGAAAATTGCAGTCATATTAGATATGCCAACATCATATAACTACATAGTTAAATTTGAACATATCAACAAAAAATCAGGGTTTAAAAATATCATAAAACATTTAAATGAAAGGGATTTAAAGAATTTACAACCATATGGCATTGTTTCAATAGATTTTTTAAAGCCAACTAACGAAAATGTTATAATTGATAAGGTTTACTCTGGCAACAAACTTATTTCCTTTGAAGATAGTATGAGAATTGCAAATTTATATTTTTGCGGAAATACTGATGAGCCATTTTGGGTTGAAACTTGGATAAAAAGTTTAGAAAAATTTATTATGGAACAAAAAGATGTATATATGGCAGATTGCACTCATAGTAATTTGTGCAAACAAGTCAAAAAAGTAAAAAGCAGAATTGTTCGTTCTTACCTTTTAAGAGAATTTCTAGGAGATTGCGATTTTACTGATAGAAATTGTGGTTTTATATTTGATACTCATACACAACAATTACAATTTGCTCCTAATTTTGATTATGGCGAAAGTTTTAATGCTCTTATAAAAACAAAACTTGACTTTCTTCCTCCAAAAGAAGAACTTGAAGTCATTTTAAAATGGGATAAGGATTTTATAAAAAAGAAAATAGAGAAAAGTAAAATTCCAGTTACAGAAATAGCCAAAAGATATTCTAGTTCTACTAGTGAAAAGAATTTATCGTATATAACTGAAAATTACAAAGAAGACACAAAAGAGTTTTTAGATAACCTAAAAGATGCATTAACAAAAGATAAATTTTCAAATCTTATAAATACATACACCAAATCTACAAATAATGAAGCCCCAATGCTTTCAATAAATGATGCAGAAATATTTAAGAAATATATTAATGATCGTGCAAATTGGTTAATAAAAACATTAAATCAATCACTAAACTATTCTAATTATAAAGAATTATAAGGCTTATTAAAAAAAATAAGCCTTTTTTCTTTATTTATTTTCTTATATATGTTATAATATAGTATATTTATATAATATAAAGGAAATAAACATTTATGGAAAATTTAGAAAACCTTGAAAACAATAAAAATGAAGAAACAGAGCAAAACTTTGTTGATGAAAGCAGAGAACTTTCTCAAAGCACACAATATGGTGCTGATGATATTCAGGTTTTGGAAGGATTAGACCCTGTTCGTAAAAGACCAGGTATGTATATTGGCTCAACTGACGAGCATGGACTTCATCATTTGGTTACCGAAGTTGTTGATAACTCTATTGATGAAGCTCTTGCTGGATACTGCACTGAAATCAACGTTATCATCAACGCTGATGGCTCTTGCACGGTTATTGACAATGGCCGTGGTATTCCAACTGGTATAATTGAAAAAGAAGGTAAAAGTGCCGTTGAAGTTGTTTTAACAAAACTCCATGCTGGCGGAAAGTTTGGTGGACAAGGCTACAAAATTTCTGGTGGGCTTCACGGTGTTGGTGTGTCCTGTGTTAATGCACTTTCAACAAAACTTACTGCCGACGTTTATCAAAATGGCAAACATCACTTTATTGAATTTGCAAGAGGAAAAGCCGTTGCTCCATTAAAAGTTATCGGTTCAACTGACAGACGCGGAACAACAATCACTTTCTGGCCAGATGCTGAAATTTTTGAAACAGTGGAATTTAACTATGACACCCTTAAAAACCGCTTCCGTGAAATTGCCTTTTTAAATAAAGGCTTGGTAATCACCCTTGAAGATAGACGCGAAGGTCAAGAAAAGAGTGATAGATTTGAATTTAAAGGCGGAATTGTTGAGTTTGTTGAATATTTGAATAAAAACAAAACAACACTTTTGTCTTATCCTGTTTATTTCAATAAATTTAATCACAACGATAAAGGTGAAGTTGTTAACGAAGTTGAAGTTTGCTTCCAATATAATGACTCATACAATGAAATCATAAATTCCTATGCAAACAACATTAACACCGAAGAAGGTGGGACTCACCTTGATGGTTTTAAGAATGCTTTAACAAAAGTTATTAATGACTATGCCGTTAAGAACAAGATAATTAAGGAAAGTGAAAAACTTTCTGGTGAAGACTGCCGTGAAGGTATAACCGCTGTTATTTCTGTTAAACTTAGAGAGCCTCAATTTGAAGGACAAACAAAAACCAAACTTGGCAACAGCGAAATGCGTAACATTGTTTACAAAGCAATGCAAGAAAACTTTGGTGATTATTTAGAAGAACATCCAAATGAAGCAAGAGAACTTATCATGAAAAGCGTCACTGCTCAAAGAGCAAGAGATGCTGCAAGAAATGCAAGAGAACTTACAAGAAGAAAGAGTGTGCTTGAAAACACCACCCTTCCAGGTAAACTTGCTGACTGCACTGAAAAAGACAGCAGTGTTTGTGAAATCTACCTTGTGGAAGGAGATTCCGCTGGTGGTTCTGCAAAGCAGGGCAGAGACAGACGTTTCCAAGCAATTTTGCCTCTTCGTGGTAAGATTTTGAATGTTGAAAAAGCAAGGTTAAACAGAATCCTTGAAAATGCTGAAATAAGAGCCATGATAACCGCCTTTGGTGCTGGAACCGGCAATGATTATGACGAAAGTAAACTTAGATATAACAAAATCATTTGCATGAGTGATGCTGATGTTGATGGTTCACATATTAGAATACTTCTTTTAACATTTTTCTTCCGCTTTATGCGTCCACTTATTGAAAATGGTCATGTTTATGCTGCACAGCCACCGCTATATAAAGTTGCAAGAGGAAAAGAAGAATTCTATTTTTACAGTGATGACGAATTAAACCGTTGGTTTGACGAAAATGGAAGAAAGGGCACCACCCTTCAAAGATACAAAGGTCTTGGTGAAATGAATCCTGAACAACTTTGGGAAACAACCATGAACCCAGAACACAGAATTCTTTTAAAAATAACAATGGAAGATGCCATTGAAGCAGATAAACTTTTCAATCAACTTATGGGTGAAGATCCTGAACTTAGACGCCAGTTCATTGAAGAAAACGCTGATATGACAGCAGTCACCGACCTTGACATATAATTTTTTGAAAGGAGAAAACAATGGATTTTAAAACTTATTTAAAACAAACGGAATTTAAAGTGTGTGAAGAAGAAGAAAACGATATTTATTCTTATAAGGTGCCAATAAAAGATTATGGTGATAAACCTTATTATCAAATTGTTGGACTATCATATATAAGCCAAGCGGATATGAAAAGAATAAGAGCAATGTATAACTATCTTTTCGAATTTCAAGAAGTAAATTACGACCAATTCTTTGATATGGTTAAAGAAATGCCTAAATTTGTTAATATTTTAAAACGTTATCCAGAAAACTCATTTGAAGAAACTATGAACGATTTAATGGACAATGGTCCTACAAGTTTTGCCGAAGTTATAAATGACAGACAAGGTAGAACTTTTGATAAAACAAATAAGGACAGAACACTTTAATCATAAGGAGAAATTATGAGCTTTGAAGAATATTTGAAAAAAGAAAAAATTGAATTTTCACAAAATGAAGAAAATTCACCATTTGTTTATTCATTATATTATGGTTATATTGCAACCCATGAAATTCAAAGCCTTAATTATATCTCCCAAGCAGACCTAAAACGGCTTAATGCACTTGAAAAATTTTTAAGTGAAGAAGCAAATCCATCGCCTAAAAACTTTATAAGCTCTGTGAAAAGTATTCCAGGATATGCGAAACTTTTAAAAAGTTATCCAAAACAAAACAATATTTTTGTTGATTTAAAAGAACGAGGCTCTTTGTTTGTTGCACAAAAAATCAACACTTATTGTCAAATGAAAAATAATGATAAGGAGAGCCAAAATGGAAAAGAAAAACAAAAATCCGTATAAAAACTTTATGGAAACTTTTGGAGATGACTATATTTTAAGAATTTCTATTGAAGAACTCAGTGAACTTATTAAGGCAATTTGCAAATATAAAAGAAAAATGGAAGATGTTGACACTGATGAAAAAGAACTTCGCCATAAAATTTTGGATGGAATTGCTGATGTTGAAATCTGCATTGAAGAACTTGCCTATCTCTTTGATGGTTTTGATGAAATAAACAAAATTAAAAGCGAAAAAATTTCAATTGGGGCAGAAAGAGCAAAAAAATTTAAGGACAAGCATTAATTTAAAGAATGCATAAAAGTAAGGATAAAAGGATATTACAATGAGCAAGAATGAAGAGAAAAAAGATTTAAAAGAGCTTATGGCTAATGAAAAAATTGAAAAAGTTGAAGTTGTGGGAGAATTAAAAAAATCTTTCATTTCTTATGCCATGGCAGTTAATGTCAGCCGTGCTATTCCAGATGTTAGAGATGGGTTGAAACCTGTTCACAGAAGAATTCTTTTCAGTATGGGCGAACTTAATAACTTTTACGACAAACCTCACAAAAAAAGTGCAAGAATTGTCGGTGAAGTTATGGGTAAATACCACCCACACGGCGACAGTTCCATCTATGATGCTCTTGTTAGACTTGCACAAGACTTCTCTATCCGCTATCCCCTTGTTGATGGTCACGGAAACTTTGGTTCTGTGGATGGTGACCCACCTGCTGCTCAACGTTACACAGAAGCAAGACTCAGCAAAATTGCTTCCCTTATGTTGGAAGATATAGATAAGGACACTGTTGATTTTTATCCTAACTTTGACGACACCCTTATGCAACCAACTGTGCTCCCTGCAAAATTTCCAAATCTTCTTGTCAATGGTGCTGATGGTATTGCTGTTGGTATGGCAACAAACATTCCACCACACAATTTAAGGGAAGTTATTAATGGTGTACAAGCACTTATTGACAATCCTGATATTGATATCGATGACCTTATTAAAATCATCCCTGCGCCTGACTATCCAACTGGTGGCATAATTATGGGCAGAACAGCCATTAAACATGCTTATAAAACTGGCCGTGGCGGAATTTTGGTTAGAGGTAGAGCAGAAATTGAAGAAACCGCTTCTGGAAAACAAAGAATTGTTATCACCGAACTTCCATATCAAGTAAACAAGGCTCGCTTTATCACTCAAATGGCTGATATGGTTAAAAACAAAAAAATTGAAGGTATCAGCGACATTAAAGAAGAAAGTGACAGAGAGGGACTTAGAGTTGTTGTTGATGTTAAGAAAGATGCTAATGCACAAGTTGTTTTAAACATGCTTTATAAACACACAATGCTTCAACAATCCAGTGGTATCATTATGCTTGCCCTTGTTAATGGTGTTCCAAGAGTTTTAAACCTTAAAGAAATGCTTTACTACTATCTTGAACATCAAAAGGAAGTTTTGATAAGAAAAACCAAATTTGACCTTAAAAAAGCACAAGAAAGAGAACATATTGTTAAAGGTTTGGTTATTGCTCTTGCTTCCATTGATGAAGTTATTAAAGTTATTAAAGCTTCAAAAGACAAACAAGATGCTATGGTAAACTTAACTGCTAATTTTGAACTTGATGAAATTCAAGCAAAAGCAATTCTTGACATGACACTCTCTAAACTTACAAACTTGGAAGTTGAAAAACTTAAAGAGGAACTTGCCGAACTTGAAAGACTTATTGCAGACTTAAATAACATCTTGGAAACTCCTTCAAGAGTTCTTCAAATTATTCGTGACAATTTGGAAAATATTAAAAACACCTTTGGTGATGAAAGAAAAACAGAAATCAGCCTTGAAATGGGTGGAATTGATATTGAAGACCTTATTGCAGAAGAAGATGTCATCATTTCCATGACTCATATGGGATACATTAAGCGTATGGCTATGGATGAATACAAGGCTCAACACCGTGGCGGAGTTGGAATAACTGCTCATAAAACAAAAGATGAAGATTTTGTTGAAAAGATTTTTGTCACATCAACTCACGATGACCTTTATTTCTTCACAAACCTTGGAAAGGTTTACAGCCTTAAAGCTTATGAAATTCCTGAGGCTCAAAGACAGGCAAAAGGCAGAGCAATGATTAACCTCTTACAACTTAGCCTTGGAGAAAAAGTTGCAACAATCATCCCTGTTAAAAAGGATGCAAAGGGCAACCTTATTATGGCAACAAAAAATGGCCTTATCAAGAAAACTCCATTGAGTGAATATGAAAACATAAGGAAAGGCGGAAAAATTGCCATTAAGCTTCTTGAAGGTGATGAACTCATTGGCGTTGACATCACAAGTGGCCGTGATGACATCTTAATCGCCTCCCACGAAGGTAAATGTATTAGATTTAATGAAACAGATGTTCGTCAAGTCGGCAGAGATAGCCAAGGTGTAAGAAGCATGAAACTTAATGAGGACGACTTCATTGTTGACATGGCAATTGTGAATGATGAAAGCAAAATCATCACAATCACAGAAAATGGCTTTGGCAAACAAACTGATGCAAGTGAATTTAGACTTCAACAAAGAGGTGGTATGGGTGTTAAAGCTTGC
Source organism: uncultured Clostridia bacterium (assembly GCA_944383685.1). Lineage (GTDB taxonomy): Bacteria > Bacillota > Clostridia > Christensenellales > UBA1242 > Caccovivens. The sequence goes on from CALWQM010000008.1 coordinate 11,896, forward strand.
ATCTTGAATGAAAAAACTGGAAAACTTATTGCTCTTAAACAACTTGAAGATGATTGCGACTTAATGATGATTGCAGACACGGGTGTTATCATAAGAACCCATGTTGCAGATATAAGCACTTATTCTCGTGTCAGCCAAGGTGTTAGAATTATGAAACTTAAAAACAATGCAAAAATTGTCAGTGTTGCACTTGCAAAACGTGAAGACGACGAAGAGACTCTTGAAGAAAATCAAGAGATTGAAAGTGAAGAAAATACAGAAGTAAACAACACAGAAGAAAATGTTGAAGCCCTTGATGAAAGCGATCCAAACAATGATAATATTGATGAATAACAAAATAAAAATGTCAGTTTCACTGGCATTTTTTTATTTTATCTTAATTATTTGTGAATTTTTTAAAAAATATTTGAAAATCGCTAAAATTTTAAGTATTGTTTATGCTATAATATTATACGAAAAAATTATAACAAAATTTTGCCATTGAGAAAGGAGGAATGTGGCGGAAGTTCACGCAAAAATTGCGTGAAGCAAAATTCTTGAATTTTGCAAAAATTTTCTCAGGAAAATTTTTACTTCCGCCCTAAGTAAATTTTGTTCCATAGGAGTAAGCATGGAAAGAAAAGTTTTACAAGCAGAAAAAGAATATTTAAAAAATGTTGAAAATGAAATAGATACCCTTCAAACATCAACAGCACAATCAATTCTTGACACAAAAATTGAAATTGAAAATCAAAAAAAATATTTTGCAGAAAATTTTTATGAAATTAAACAAGATTATGGAAATGAACTTGCAAATATTAACATACAAATAGAAAATCTTGAAAATAATAAAGACCGTTTGGAAAAGCTTTCAAAACGCCTTAAAAAGCAGAAGAAAACCCCTTATTTCGGGAAATTCAACTTCCAAGCCGACAATGAAAAAGAACCGTCATCATACTATATAGGAATTGGACATCTTCAAGATAAAGAAAAAGGTGAAAATTTGGTTTACGATTGGCGTGCGGATATCTCATCGCTATACTACGATGATGTAATTGGAAAGACATCCTACTCATGCCCAACTGGAAAAATAAATGGAGACTTGTCACTAAAACGTCAATTTAAAATTGAAAACGGCACGTTAAAATATTATTTTGATAGCAACTTGGTTATTGATGATAACATTTTGATGGAAGAGTTATCAAAAAATTCAACAACCAAAATGCATGACATTGTTTCAACAATTCAAAAAGAGCAAAATGTTTTGATAAGAAGCAATGACCTTCACAACCTGATTGTGCAAGGTGTTGCTGGGGCTGGTAAAACTTCCGTTGCAATGCACAGGGTGTCATATCTTTTATATAAATATCGAGAAACACTTAAAAATGAAGATATATTAATTCTTTCACCAAGCGAACTTTTTGCAGATTATATTGAAGAAGTTTTGCCATCTCTTGGGGAAGACAAACCATACACCACAACCTTTGCGCATATAGCAAAAAAACTTTTAGGTGAAAATTTTGCAACCCGTGAAGAACTTCTTGACAAATTGATTGCAAACGGAAAGCAAAAAGACTTTGAAAACATTGCAATTAAGTATAGTTTTGAATTTTTAGAGGATTTTAAAAGCTTTTTAAACAATGATATTTGCAACCTTTTTGTTCCAAAAACATTGGTGTTTGGCAATCTTGTTATTGAAGAAAGCGAAATAAGAGATATTTATTATAACAAACTTAAAGGCTTGCCAATTCATAAAAGAATTGAAGCCATTGCAGAACATATTGTTGACTTATTCAATATTCCTCCTTCAAAAAACATGGCATTCTTTGAAAGAGCAAAGAAAATTTTATATTCAAAAATGATAACAACGGATTGTTTGCGAATATATAACATTTTCCTTCGTTCAATGGACCTTGATGAAATAGATTCAATAGGAGCATATGACATTGCTCAAATACTTTTAATTAAGGAAAATTTGTTTGGACTTAACCACAACTATGATGCCAAATATGTCATTGTTGATGAAATGCAAGACTATACCCCTTGCCACTTCTATCTTTTTGAAAAACTTTGGCATTGTCCAAAAATGTATTTAGGAGATATTAATCAAAGCATTGATAAAAATTTAAGCAATGACTTTTTAAAACTTTTATCAAAAGAAATTAAAGCAAAAATTTGCTATCTCACAAAATCATATAGAAGCACATTGCAAATTTCCAAATTCTCGCAAAAAATACTCGGCAAAAAAGTTGCAAACAATGTTAACAGAAATGGCGAAGAAGTTAAATTTATAACTTGCAAAAACATCATAAAAGAACTGGAAAATTTTATTAAAGAAAAGCAAGAGAAATATAGAAATAAAACCCTTTGTATTATCTGCAAAGATAAGCAAGAAATTGAATATTTGCAAGAACATAGTTTAATTATCAATAGATTTGATGTTTTGGATGAAACCAAAGAGATGTCCAACAATAAAAATATCATCACAACAATCATAAACTCAAAAGGTGTTGAATTTGACATGGTTGTTATTCCGTTTGCCAACGATAACAACTATAAAACAGAACTGGACAGAAACCTTTTATATGTTGCATCAACAAGAGCATTACACAACCTGTGCTTTATTGCAGATAAAAAACCAAGTAGGTTTTTAACAAAACAAAATTCATAAATTCATTTCAAAAGCAAGTTTAATTACTTGCTTTTTTCATACTCTCCACTTTAAATTTTTTATTTTAATCCCCGCTTTTTATGCATGATTATTCAAAAGATAATCTTAAAAAGAATATTGTAAAAATATATAAAATAAATAAATGCATAATATACAAAAAAATAGCATATACTAATGGCCAACGTTTTTGATATAAAACCGCCTAAAAGCGCGAATTTTGTCCAAAAAGTGCAATTTTCTATGTGGAAATGTGGATAACTTATGTGGAAAACCCACATTTTAACCACATTTCACCTACCTGTATAAACATTAGAAGAAATGTATAAATATTATTGTGGATAAATTTTTTCATATAATTTTACTTAAATATATTAAATATTAACCATTTTAAATAATTGACTTTTTATGTATATTTGTTTATACTAATATAATAAATTTGATAGTTTTAGGAGAAAAAAATGACCGACAAAAAACTTGTCACACCAAGAAAGTTACAAGGCTTTTGGGAACTTATGCCAAATGAAGAAATGATGTTTGAAAACATGCTTTCAAAACTTAAAGTTGTTTTTGAAAATAATTGTTTTCTTCCTTTGGACACGCCAGTTGCTGAATATAGTGACATTTTGCTTGCAAAAAGCGGTGGTGATTTAGACAAAGAGATTTACCGTTTCACAAAAGGAAACAATGATATTTGTTTAAGATATGACCTTACTGTGCCACTTGCCCGCTTTGTTGCCATGAATTATAATGTGCTTGAATTTCCATTCAAACGTTTTCAAATTGGCAAAGTGTATCGTGGTGAACGCCCACAAAAAGGAAGATTTCGCGAATTTTATCAATGTGATGCCGACGTGATTGGCATAGAGAACCTTCCACTTTCCTATGATGCAGAATGTATTAAACTTTATGAACCTTGTTTCAACGCAATTGGATTAGATTGTGTTATTGAAATCTCTAACAGAAAAATTCTTGCTGGCTTCTTTGAAAGTTTAAATAAGCAGGACAAAATGATTGACCTTATGATTGTTGTTGACAAAATTGATAAACTTCCAAAAGAAGAAATTTTTGTTATGCTTAAAGACCTTGGGCTAACGGAAGTTGATATTGAAAATCTTTTCGCAATCATTTCAACCAAAGGAAACTTTCAAGAAATCAAAGAAAAAATTGAAAAGATAACTGATAACGTAGAGTATCAAAATGGTATCAAAGAACTTGAAACTGTTGATAAGTATTTAAAACTTATGAATATGAAAGATGGCAGTTTTTTATATAATCTTGCCATTGTGAGAGGACATAACTACTATACTGGAACTGTGTTTGAAGCATACATTAAAGGCAAACGTTCTCTTGGTGCAATTGGCGGTGGCGGAAGATATGACAATCTTTGCGGAAACTTCATCGACCAAAACATGCAAGGTGTTGGAATGAGCATTGGCATCACAAGGCTTTTTGATATTTTGCGAAGCGAAAACATGTTTGATAATTGCCAAAACTTGGGAACTATGGTTGGAATTATTACCTTTGATGAAACATTTGATGCTGGCATTCGCCTTATGGCAAGTTTAAGAAATGACGGATTTAAAGCAGACCGCATTGGTGAAGGCAAAAGTTTTAAAGCAAAAATGAAGGAAGCAAATCGCCGCAACATCCCTTTTGTCATCATTTTGGGTGAAGATGAAGTTAAAAATCAAACCTACACCTTAAAAGTCATGCAAACTGGCGAACAAATGACTTTAACTTATGATGATTTAAAGAAAAAGCTTAAATAATTTTAGTTTACAAATTTAAAATAAAAAAGAAGGTAAATATGGAAAAGAAAAGAAAAAAAATACTTGTAACAAGCGCACTTTTATACATTAATGGCCTGCCACACCTTGGCCATGTGGTTGGATGTTGGCTTCCTGGCGATGTTTTCACAAGATTTAATAAAACTTATGGCAACGATGTTGTTTATGTTAGCGGAACTGATGACCATGGAACAGCAAGTTACATAAGCGCAAAAAATTTGGGCATGGAGATAAATGAGTATATTGCTATGATGAATGGCAAAATGAAAGATATAGCAAAAAAACTCTCAATTGATTTTGATATTTTCAGTGGAACTAACACAAAAATCCATAATGAAGTAACTTGTGATGTTTTCAATGAATTAAACAAAAATGGATATATTTCACAAGAAGAAAGTAAAATGTGCTATTGTGAACACGACAAAATTGCCCTTGCTGACCGCTTTGTTTATGGCACATGCCCTTATTGCGGATATGACAAAGCTTATGGCGACCAATGTGATAATTGTGGCAAAACCTATGACCTTGAACAATTAATCTCTCCAAAATGTGCATTTTGCAATCAAGACGCTGTATTCAAAAACACAAAACACCTATACATCCGCCTCGACAAACTTCAAAACGAATTGAAAAACTGGCTTGAAAGCAAAAAGGATGTATTTAGGCCACATGTTTATAACATGGCTAATAAATGGATAAATGAAGGCTTAAAGCCAAGATGTATAACCCGCGACATCCCTTGGGGAATTAAAGTTCCACTTAAAGGCTTTGAAGATAAGGTGTTTTATGTTTGGTTTGATGCACCTATTGGATATATTTCAATCACCAAAGAACTTGGTGGCGATGAAATGGTTAAAGACCGCTGGCAAAATGATGAATGTGAAATATATAACTTTATAGGTAAAGACAATATTGATTTCCATGCAGTTTTCTTCCCATGTATTGAACTTGGAAGCAAAAAATATAATTTGGCACAAAATGTTGTGGGCTTTAATTTCTTGAACTTTGAGGGGCAGAAATTTTCAAAATCAAAGAAAGTTGGAATATTCTGTGAAAACTTGTTCAAAAGCGACATTGATATTGACGCATTAAGAGCATATTTGCTTTCAATTTTCCCAGAAAACAAGGATAGCGACTTCTCTTATGAAGGCTTTAAACTTAACACCAATGCTGAGCTTGTTGGAAAATATGGAAATTTCTTTAACAGAACTTTAAACATGATTAACAAAAATTTTGCTGGTGAACTTGGCATTGACTTTGAAGACATCAAAAATAACCTTGATGAAAATGACAAAGAAATGATTAATGCAATTGAAAATTGCCCAACCCAAATTGCAAACTTGTTCGCTAAAACAGAATTTAGAGCAGCATATAAAGAAGTTATGAGATTTGCTTCCATTGGAAACACATATTTGGAAAAAACCGCCCCTTGGTCACTTATTAAAAATGGTGACATAGATGGTGCAAAGAAGGTGTTATATCTTTGCTTAAATATGGCAAAAGCACTTGCAATCACAGCAAGCCCAATAATCCCAAACAGAACAAAAGAAATTTGGGAACAACTTGGGTTCACTGGCAGTCCTGATGCCGCTGACATGTGGTTTGAAGCAAGCAAAATCAACATTTCAAAAACACATAAAATTGGAACACCAAAACCATTGTTCTTGCGTTTGGATGATGAAACAATTGAGAGATATAAAAAAGAATTGACATTAGATTAAAAAAATTAAATATTAATTATTAATAATTAATTTAAAATAAAAAATTTAAACTTAAATAAAATTAATTATTAAAAAACATAAAATAAATAAAAATAATTAAAAATACGGAAATAAAAGGCATATAGCCTTTTATTTTTTATTTAATTAATTATTTTTTTATTATTTAATTAAATTAATAATAAAAATAAAAAAAGAGATATTAAATATCTCTTTAATTATTAAATTTAAGAATTTCTGCATTATTTATGCTTATCTCTCCAAAGTTGTTATTTTTTGGTATGCCATTAAAATAGTAATATACCATTCTTCCCACTCCGCCATGAGCAACTAATAAAATGTTTTTTCCACTATATTTAGGCAAAATCTCATCTAAAAAATTTTTAATCCTGTCATAGAGATGAAGTAGAGTTTCCACCGTTTCTGGCACAACAGCATTTCCATCCCAGCGCTTAAAATTTGCTTCTTTTTCAGCAACACCTGAAAGTTTGCCATAATCTCTTTCTTTAAGCCTGCTATCATAAACAACCTTTAAGTTTTTATGATACTGCAAAATTTCTTTCAAAGTTTGTTTTGCTCTTTTTAATGGCGAACAGAACGAGATATCAAACTTTTCATCTTTTAATTTTAATGCAGTTTCTTGAGCCTGCAAAACACCTGTTTTGTTTAATGGAACATCAATCCAACCAGTTAATTTGTTGCCATTTATATTATCATCTGTCTGCCCATGTCTAACAAAATAAAGCATTTTATCTCCTTACATAACCACTGAATTCATATATTGATTTCTATAATAATGATTTGTATAAAGAAGTTTACCGCCAACATTTGTTCCACTGTTGTCTTCATAGCTCGATTTTAATTGATAAGCATTTGTTGCATAACTATCTGCATCATTGTTTGAATACAAATCAAATGTAACAGAAACACCTGTTATGTCAATCGTAAGACCAGTTATGCTGTCAATGAATGAATAAACTTTGTCTGTTTTGTTTCCATTGCTGTCAACATAATAACCTGCATATTTTTTAGCACCCAAATTAATATTCATATCCTCAGCACTGTCATCACCAAGAAGGCTTGCACCATCCAAAGTAAGGGTCATATTTTCACATGTTTCATCGGCAGAGAAAGCAAGTAAGGTTTCTTCCAATGTTGGGTTAATTTCAATTGAATTAATAAGTTCCATTATCATGTTTGGAATATTGATTCCAAGGAAGCTTTCCTTAATTCCAAATGAATCTAAGACAATCTGTGTGATATTGTTAAATATTTCACTGCTTGCATAGGTGTTTTTGCTGACACTATCTTCCACAACTTTTGTCCAACTAGCTATTGTCCATAGCCAACCATTTTTCCAATAGCCACTTTCATTAGTAACAGAATATCTATGGAAAGTTAAATTACCATTGTTAAATTCATAAGTTATAATTCTGGTATCAAAATCTCCATTAAATACCCAAGAAGCAATTGTGCTTGTTTGAAGTTCAACCTGAGCAAATATATATGGATTATTTATATCTTCAATGCTGATATACAAATCAAGTCCCATGTCTAATGTGACAAGTCCCAACATATCAATTGAAACTGTTCCATTAAATGTGAAATTCTTTGTGTTTAATGTGTTAACAGCCATATCCATAAATGTTGGAAGATTGCTTAAATCATGGTGTTTCTTTGGTGAATGGATATCTAAGTAATTAAATTCACCACTATCAAAATCACTAAATTCAACTTTAATTAAATCAATAGTTTGACCATCAATTGTGATATTCTCAGCACTTAACTCGCGAAGCATAAGTTTATTAACTGTAATTCCTTCCACAATTTCTTGTTCTTCTTGAAGAATCAAAGTTAAAGTTCCTAAATTGTTATCCATGCTGTTTATTTCACTTTCTTCGCTTAAAGAAATTTCATTTAAACTTATTTCAAGTTTAACAGTTTTAAGCCCTGTTTCAGCATCAATTGATTGAGTTAAATTGATATTGTTAAGCATATCTAAGAAGAAGGACACATCACTTAAAATTGCATCAATATCCACATCACCTGAAACATCTTGTTTATCCATACCCAAAAGGCTGTGAATATAACTAAAATCGGTTGTGCTTTCTTTTAAATTCCAGCTTTCCATGGTTTCTGCGTCAAGTTGGATATTCATAAAGCCCAAAATCATGGAAATCATATCACTCATATTGACATTTTTTATTCTACCACGGAAAATGCTGTCCTTTGTGTTTTCATCACTGTTTATAATAAAGTTTCCGTTTTCATCCAAAAATTCACCGTGAGCATATGAGAAATAAAGCCCGCCATAATCTTCATTAATAGCCCCAGAACTGTCAGTTTCATCACTGTCATAAAGAAGTGCGACACGATGAGTCGTTTTTTCTTCAACAACAGAGCTATCTTCCCCTACAACTTGATTTGTTACATCAATCTTGAAATCACCTTGAACTTCTAAGTTCTTTCCTCCAAAGAGAGTAAATCCTTCGTCATCATTAGCAAGTGTGTCACTGTCATTTTCAGTAACATCAACTCGAACAGAACCGCCAACAGCAATATTGTTAACAAGTGCTTCTAAGTTCATTTGATATTCATAACTGAAAATATAATTTTCAACTGCTTCAAAACTTTCTAGAACAACACTAATGTCATTAAATTCGTCCACACTGACTAATCCGCTGTTTGAATTTAACAAAGTAACATTTTCATAAGCTGAATCAAATTGGATATCATTTACATAATTAACATTTTTTCCTAACAAAACATTATCAAGGTAAACAGCAAAGTTTTTGTTTTGAGTCACAGGTTGTTCATCTTTTAATAAGTAACCTTCATAACTATCGTAGATATCAGTGTTAGGGTCAACAATGTTAGCTCCTAAAACAATTTGTGTTGGTAAAATTTCATTGTTTATGCTTTGACCAAAAGCTTGAATAACAATATCTGCAAAATATGAATTTTCACCATACCAAAGATTATCATTAACATTAATTTGCATGCCGCCTTCAAGCCAGTTGAAACTTATGTTTTTGAGAGCTGGCAAAACTACGTTGAATGAACTTGTCATGCTGGAATCTATATTAATGCCAAATTTTGCCAAGAAATCCATGATTTCATTTAAGGAGTTTTCACTTAAATCTACTTTAATTCTAAGCCCTTGCAAGTCAACATAAACTTCATTGCCAAGAAGATAAATATAAGTGCTTAAATTCATTGAAGATGTGTAAACTCTTACATAAGGAACTAAGTTTTCACCATCTTTCACAAGCATTGCCAAAACATTGCCATAAAAACTTGTTGTGCTGTATCTTACTGCCAAATCTCCTGAGATTGCATATGTGTTTTCTCTCAAAGTCATGTTGTCAACAATGTTGAATAAGGATGTTATGTCTTCTTCTGTTCCTGTTGGCACATAGTCAAAGGCAAAATCTTTATCGTTAATCACTAAGTTGTTTATAGCAAGCTTAATATAAAGTTCTTCAATGAAAAGTTCATTAACTGCCAAATCATAATCATTTAAAACTTTGTCAAAATTCAAAGAAACTTTATAATCTCTAAACGCAATTTCATAAGATATATCTTTGTCTGTTTCAGTTTCATAAATATAAAGTTCTTTCAAAAGTTCAGGAATTTGAGCTATATCAAAATTAACTAAATCAATTCCAATATATTTTGAAATTGTTTCCAAAATGTTGGCAGTCTCAGCAGAAACACCAAGTTCACTTGTCAAGGCTTGAATATCAAGTTGTTTTAAGTCAAGCTTCAAGCTTTTACCAGCAACAACCAAATAAAGCTCTTGTGTGTTTTTAATATCTTCACCATAAATTGTTAAATCAATAATTGCTCCGTCTAATCTTGCTGTGAGCATTGCATTAAATGAAAGTGTAGAAATATCAAACTTTATTTTTCCATCAAGCTTAACGCTTGTTTCTTCACTTATTATGGCTGTGTTAAGATTGAAAGTTAAGTTTTGAACATCAACAAAATTAGATGCCAAATCAATTAAATTTTCGCCTTTTATAAATTCACTTAATTTTGTTTCACCCAAATTTGTTACTAAACTTTCAAGCTTAGAATAGTTTTCGTCAAAGTTAAAGTCAGCAAGATAATTTGCATTTTTACCAATTTCAACATTACTTAATGCAAAGTTTATGCTTCCATTTAAGTTTTCATTTCCATTAAGCATTTCAATGTCTGCATTGAGATTTAAACTGTCTGGCAAAATGTTGTCGTTTTCTGTTTTTAAGAAAGCTTGTAAAACTATGTTTTTAAATTTAACCATATTTTCAACAGTAATTTCACTAACCTTTGCTTCAAAGCCATTATCAAGCCAATTTATATGCACATCTTCAAGAGCTGGCAAAAGGACATTTATTGTCTCTAAAACCCCAGCATCAAACTCAACACCTAAATCATTTTCAATAAAGTCTTTAACTTCATCTATTGATGTTTCTGTTAAGTTGAATTTAATATTGATATTATCTACACTAAGATAAATTGTGTCGTCAACAAGATAAGCATAAATATTGATATCTTTTATATTTGTGCTGAACCTTACATAAGGCACAAACTTATCGCCATCTTTCACAAGAACAGCTGAAATTGTTCCATAAATTTCATTGTCAAGATATTTCACATTTAAATCGCCAGAAACTGCATAAACATTATCAGTCAATTTTGCATTTTCAATAATTTGAGTCAATGATGTTAAATCAGTTTCATCACCATTTGGAGTGTCATCAATATCAAAGTTAGGTGCATTAATATTCATGTTGCCAACAGACAAGTTGATATAAAAATCTTTTATATTGATTTCTCTCAATTTTAATGACAAATTATTGTATTCTTTATCACAATTTAAAGTTGCTTTAAGTGAGCCAAGTAGTACTGTGAAAGTGTAGCCATTTTCTGTTTCAGTTTCTTCAACTTCAAGTTGAGATAAAAGTTCATTCACATCTAAATTTTTTAAATCAACACCAGTATATCTTGAAAGTGCATCCAAAAGAGCATCCATATCAACTAGCGAACTTAAATCAATATCAAAATCACTTAAAATTGATGATAAGTCTGCTTCTTCAAGATTTAATTTATATGAATTTCCATTTAAAGTTAAATAAACAAAATCATCTAAATCACTGTTTTTAAAAGCTTTTAAACTTATGTCACTGTCATTCAACTTTATAGCTAAATCTGTTGAAAAATCAAATGATTTAATATCAAACTTTAAATTTCCTTCAACACCTAAATCTAAATCATTGGATGAAACAGTTAAGTTAATATCAGCATCCAAATTGGTTGCTGACATAATTTCACCAAGCAAAGATTCAAATTTTGTTTGTTCATCAGCAGAAGTATCTCCTGATGGTAAAGTAAAGTCGGTTTGAACATTTCCAAATATCATTATATAGCCAAAAAAAGTACATAACACTATAACCATATATAGTGTTAGTGCCTTAAATAGCTTTGAACAAAATCTGTTTTCTGTTTTATTTGGATTTCTCATTTATTTTCCTTATATAGATTCAATGTATTTGGATATTGTTTCTTCGTCATAGTAAAACACGTCGCTGAAATTATCTGTGACAGGAGCTGTGATTATTCCTTTCTTAACGGAATAGTTTTCAGTGTAATCAATTCTAACAAAATTAAAATCGCTGTCAACAACTGCTTTAATTTTAATTGAAGTCCAGCTTGGTAATTGACCTATTGTTGGTGGAGTTGTTGGAATTGGGTCTTCACTATAATGTCTTATTTCATAACTATAATAATAAGCGGCATAAGCGGCATAAGCATCGGTAATTTCAATTTCAAACTCATAGTTACCATCTGCATTTTTCTTAACATCTTTTGTGTAATTTCCTTGTTGGCAAGTGATGTTTGAGACAATAAAAGTAAGTGGAGTGTCAGGTGTGGTATTAAAGAATTTTTTATAATCTTCTAAGCTCCACTTTGTTGGCTCATGGTCATCCAAATTAAGCCTATAATTATCAAAATTGTCACCCAAAATGTCGTCTTTGTCACGAGTTTCAATGATGTAAACATTATCTTTATCATCATTAAAATATTGAACTTTAACAGCCATTGATGGTGCAAGACCTTCTGCTCCGGTTCTGCTCATTTTAAGATATGTTACACCATCTTCTGTAACAATCTTATTTGTTAACATGTCTTGTGTGACATTTATTCCAAAAGCACCACTGGTTACCTTTCCACTTAAAACTTTAACATATCGAGGTGTTTGCTTTAACTTATATTCAGCAATTTGGAAAAGTTCAACAGCATCAAACGAAGTTTTTCTTCCGCTGATTGCATCTTCATACAACTTTGCAATTTCTTCTTGGTCGCCCCTAAGTTCTGCTTCTGTCATTGCAGAAGTGTTGATTTCTGGTGAAAGTGAACTAACATAAATAGAACCTATTGCAACCCCTGAAATGATTGCAACAGCAAAAATCACACCAAAAACAACAAAACTTTTTATAGATTTCAAAACAAACTCCGTTTAGTATATCATTAGTTTACAAATATACTAATATAAGGATACCACAATATACAAATTTTGTCAAATATAATACTTAAAGTTTTTTAAATATTTTATGCCAATTTAAATGCGAAAATTACACCTATTTTAAGCAAAGCTTTGCCAAAACTTCCATGTTTGCGGTGTTTGGAAACATATCAAAAATTTCAACCAACTCAATTTGATAGTTGTCAAGCAGTTTTAAATCTCTTATTAAGCTTGGAAAATTGCATGATATATAAATTATGTTATGTATTTTTTCATTTTCTATTGCGCTTAACACTTCTTTCTTACAACCTTCTCTTGCTGGGTCAAGAATGATTGTGTCATAGCGCTGTTTTTTAACCAAATTAGGCAAAATATCTTCCACTTTGCCATTTAAATTTGTTACATTTTGGGTTTTAATTTTTTCAGCTATTTCATGGGCAGATTTTTGCATTTCAATTCCCACAACATGCTGACACTTAGTTGATAACAACACACTTAAAAGCCCTTGCCCAGAATATGCATTAATCACATTTTGCCCAGATGTCAATGATATTATTTCATCATATAACTTAAATGCAATCTCATCATTGACTTGCATAAATGACTTCGCATCCACATTAAACTTAAATGTATTAAAGGTTTTGAAAAGTTGATTATTTCCGCAAAGTTTAAAAATCTTTGTTTTGTCACTTTCCAAAATTGCACCAATCGCTTTAAAAACAGAATACTTTTTTAAATTTTCATCAACTTCAAACTTCTCTTTTTGTGAAAAAAGAAAGGTAATTAAAACATCCTTATCACAGCTTCTAAAATAAACGTTTTTTAAATATTTAAAATGGTTATTTTTTAAAAACACTTTAACATCTTGAATAGCATATGAAATTTTATCATCAGCAAGTGGACAACTTTCAATTTCCAAAAATTCATGCGATTTTTCCAAATTGTATCCAAGTTTCCCATTAAAATATGCTAATTTAATTTTGTTTCGATAGTTAAATCTTTTGGAACATTTAACAATTTCAACGTCACCACAAAAATTTACTTTTTTAAGTTCATTCTTTAAAATTAATTTTTTTAATTCAAGTTCACGGTCATAACTTAAATGCTGAAAATCACAACCACCGCACACAGAAAAATATGGGCACCTTGGCTCAATGCGAAATTTTGAGGGCTTTAAAACTTTCACCACTTCAAAATTAGCAAACTTTGAAGTTTCACTTTTAAGACGGCACTCAACCTTTTCCCCTATGTCAGTGTATTTCACAAATGCCACTTTTCCATCCACTTTGCCAACACCGCTTCCACTGTGTGAAATATCAAAAATATCAATTTGCATTTTTCAATTCCCTTTCAATAAAACTCATAATCAAATTCACCACAAAATCAATTTCTTCTGGCGACAACTCTTTGTCTTTCTCTATCTTATACCACTTATTTAAACAGCCTCGGCAACAAGTTGCTGTTGCATGTTGTGCAATAAACACAGGGTGTCCCTTCATTGGAGTTTGCTTTCCGTCATTATTAAGTTCTTTTGGTGCAAGTCGTGTTTTGATAAAATCATAAGCATGGCTTTTTATCTTTTCTACCCCCTTTTCTTTGATATAGTCAAAATCTTTTTGCTTCAAATGAAATTTACTTCTAAAATTAGACGTTTTAAGGGCCTCTAAATATTGTTTATAATCTTTCATACCTAGTCACCATAAACTTACTTTTAAAAATAGAAACCATACCTTTTCAAATCGACTTTGTTATCTACAACTTCAACACCTTCATCTTTCAAAAGTTCTGCCTGCCTGTTTATTCCACCAAACGCAAAAGCGGAAGACAACTCTCCAAAACGATTAACCACCCTGTGACATGGAATAACCCCAGGCTTTGGATTGGAATGCAATGCCCATCCAACTTGCCTAGACATCTTTTTGTTTCCAACAGCCTTTGCAATTTCACCATATGTAACAACTTTTCCTTTTGGCACAAGTTCCAACATCTTATAAACTCTTTGGAAAAAATTTGATTTATCAAAGTGCTTGTTTTCACAGTCATCTGCCACTTTACTTTGTAAATTAGATAAGTTATGATTTAATTCCTCGTCTAAATTTTTCATATCAATTCCTTTCTTGAATAGTATATCATATTTACCAAAAAACTTAAATTAATTTGGTAAGAAATTCACAAAACAGGGAAAGGCAAAAACTTGACATTAACATTAAATTAAACTATAATTTAATATATTTGCGGTTATGGCGGAATGGCAGACGCGATAGGTTCAGGTCCTATTGAGAGCAATCTCATGGAGGTTCAAATCCTCTTAACCGCACCAAGTGAGAGCAATCCGAACCGATAGGCGAGGAATATTTTTGTTTGTACTCTTATTTCTTCACTTTTCGTTTTTCACTTTTCTTTTACACTCGGATTATTTTTGAAATAAGAAATAAAAAA
>CALWQM010000009.1 GCA_944383685.1 uncultured Clostridia bacterium
TAAAAAGCAAATGAAAGAAATCGCCTTTCAGTTTGCTCACGATCTAATGGACTATTTTGACAACGGCGGAGATTTGACAAACCTGTCCGCAAAAAGCGTTTACTCACTCCTTTCGGACATATTCAAAACCAGCAATTAGGACAACGAAGAGAGAAGTCCAATCCAAGCTTCTCTCTTTTTGTTTTGAAATATAAAAATTTTATGATATGATAATTTTATAAGACAAGTTAATCTATCTTAATTCTTAGTTTGATATAACCAACTCCAATAAATACTTGTAGTCGGTTCGGATACTTTATCACTTGTCGCACCAATTTAATTTTCAGCGGCTGACTTTTCGCCATATCAATAAGGGTTCCCAAATGCTTTATTGCGTTTGGGAAAAAGGAACAAACAAGCAAATGGTTATTCTTTGAGCTTGCCAAAGAATATAATAAGCGCAGTTTGTGACGCAATGGCAGACGCGATAGGTTCAGGTCCTATTGAGAGCAATCTCATGGAGGTTCAAATCCTCTTAACCGCACCACCAACCAAATGTTGGACGGTAAATATAAATCTATAAAACATTAATTAGAAATAATTATAGATTGAATAGGTTTTCAACTATACTGACATAGTTCAACAAAAAAAAGAGATGGCTTAAAGTCATCTCTATTTATTTAATTATAAGGTGCGTTCACCAGATTTTGCTGAAAGAACAATTTTTTTTGTCTCTTCTTGGATTGAAGGCTCAACTTCTTTTTCTTCTTCAATCTCTGGTTCAACATATATTTCTGCTTCATTTTTGAATGTGTCTGCAATAGTAACTTCACTTTCAGCTTTAACAATATAGTCGTTAGGATTTTTAACACCTTGCACTGACATATTGAATTGTCCAAACAATAATCCTGCAACAACTCCTTCTGTTATAGAAACATTCTTTTTGGTTGAAACATCAATACCTCTATAATCGTAAACATTGCCATTTTCAGTAACAACAACAATGTTTCCACCTCTTGTCATCACACCATCAACTCTTTTTGAAGTATCATCAAAGTTGTAATAAATTTCTTTCACAGTTTCATTTTGGTCAGCTTTAACCATTTCGGCAATTTTCTTTTCAATTCCATCAATATATGCTTGTCTAACACCCATACTTGTGTAAATTGTTTCAGCAGTTAACATTTGGTCAACAGCAACTTTATTTTCCCTTTGTGCTTCTGCAAGTTGAGTGTAAAGTTCTTTTGTGGTTGTTGCTTTTGCATTTGTTGTGTATTCAATCTTATAAAGAGTGTCATCTGTTGAAGCAAAAATTGTATTTTCATAACTATTTCCTACTTGTGAAATCTCAACAGTTTCGATTGTGAGGCTTTCACTTGGAACACCAATAACTCCTGAAACAATATCAACAAAGTTTTCATTGTTTACATAGTAAGCTTCATCATCTTCCATATGGTCAACTTCATCATCAGGATTTGTTGGTCTATTTGGATTTGATGGCTTTATTTCGCTTCCACCAATTATCATATCATTTTGAATATCGTAGTAATCTGTGAATCCTTTTGCGTAAGAACTTGCATAAAGTTCTGCATCTTCACTTGAATACCCCATAGTCATTAGGTATTCTTTGAAAGTTTCTGCACTTGAATCCCCATTGGCATAAACAACAGACATTTCTCCTGTTTCTTCATCAGTAAGGTCTTCCATTGTTACATCATGAGCATATAATTCCTCAGCGGCTTTTTCACCAAGTGCTACTGCCGAACCAGAAAGGAACTCTTCATGATAAACATTTCCTTGGAGCCCACTTGTCACATTTTGCCAAGAAACTGTATTTGCCCACCAACTTGTTTGAACACTTGTGCTTGCAGTTTGTTCAACACCATCAGTAATTTCAAGAATCTTTTCTGGTGAAACAACAAGTCTTCCATTCTCTTCTTGGTCGTAATTAAACAAAGATACTGCATTACCATTTTCATCTTTTTGAGCAAGAGTTTCATCAATATATTCATAAGTTTTATTATATGAATCATTTTCAACACCACTTGCAGTGAATGCATGAGTTATATCTCCACTTGCTAATGTTGCACCTGCTGCACCTATAACAGCACCGAGAGCAAGTGTTGCAATGGTCTTTCCAGCTTTTTTAACAAAGCCTGCTTTTTTGCTGTTAATTAAATCATTATTTTCAGCTGATAATGTATCAATAACTGTTTTCTCAGTTTCAGGTAAATTAATTCCATCAAAAGCCCTATTGAAATTATTTTTTCTAAATTTTTTTCTGTTACTTGCAAGCCATAATCTGCCAAGTTTACTTTCATCACTTGCATCCCTAACAACCATTCTATCTAATTTTTCAAGTTTAGGATTCTTAGGGTCTTCAATCCAAAAACTTAAAACATAGTCATGTCTTCTTGCACCAGTTCTGCCATATTTATCGAGTCCCTGACCTTTTATTTTTGCAAAATAAGGTTTATTCTTAACTTCATCTAGGCTGTGAATAGCATCTATATCTACTTTTTCGCTTCCCACTTTCTCTGGTAAGAAAACCCACCAATCAACTTTTCCATGAGGGCCTTTTGTGAAAAGAATTTTCATTTCAGTGTTAAGTCTACCAGAATCAATAAAATCCTTTCTTTCTCTCTTAGCTTTTCCCTTATAAGTAAAGTTTCCTTTTGTGTAGCCAACAGTTTTAACAGGATTTTCTCTTTTGATTTCAACAGGGAATGTCATATACCCAATTACATCACTAACAGGCTCAGCGATTTTAGGTTTAACATCTTCTTTTCCTTTTCCCTTCTTTTCTTCTGCCTTTTTTGTTTTCTCTGCTTTTTTCACTGCCTTCTTAGCAGATTTCTTTGCTTCTTCTTCAGCTTTTTTATCTGCCTTTGGACTTACTCCACGACTTCCAACAACCGTAGGAGTAGGCTTTTCAGCACTTTCAACAGGCTTAACTTCTTCTTCCTTTTCAACTGGCACTGGCTTTGGTGCAACTGGTGTTTCTGCTGGTTTTTCTTGTGGAGTTACATTACCTGAACCATTTGTAAGATTTGCAGTTTCAGTTTCTTTTCCTTTTTCCTTGCGTTCTGCCTCTGCCTTGGCCTTTTCTCGCATAGATATTAAACTTTCCAAAGTTCTAGGGTCTAATCCAAAACTTTTTTCTTCTGTTTTAGGAGAATTTGCTGGTGCAGCAGTGGTCACATTAGGCTTTTCAACTTCTTTTTTAACATAAAGTTTATCTATATATCGTTTATAAATTTTTTCATAGTTTTCATATTCTGGAAGTTCTGGATTAAGTATCTTGCTAACTTTATAAACTGCTACATCTATTGCTTCTTCTTTATTATTCAATCCAATAACTTCTATTAAGTTGTCTGCTAAAATAAGCTCAACCTCTGCGTAAACAGTTTCTTGTTTTTCGTCTGTTTCTTTCTTTTCATAATTAGCAACAGCTTTTTTTAAGGCAGAACTAACAGCGCCTTCAAACTTTTCAAAAGGAACTTTTTGATAATTGTCCTTAGAAGAAATAAGAACCTTTAAAACCTCATGTTCCTCAGCATATTCAATATAAGTTTCTTTTGCTGGCTTTTTAACTGAACTAACAGACTCTTTCCCCTTGCCCTTAGACTCATCCTTAGGTGCATTAGTGACACTTTCCTCAACTGGATTTTCGACAGTTGCTTCTTCAGCTGACTTCTCTTTAGACTTTTCTCCTTCAACTGAATTTTGAGGCTCAACTGGGTCCACAGCAACAGATTTCTTAGGTTCGCTTTTAGCCTGTTCAACTGCTGCATCATATCTTTCTTTACTCAATCTATATTCACCACTATCTCCAACTAAAAAATATCCACTATCATCAAATTTGATATCTTTTTTGCTTATTCTTACCATTTTTCCTTCATTGTTAGAATAAGCAATTCCGCCAGTGGCATATACACTTAACTTAAAATTTAGTCTTGTGCTCATACAAACCTCCCATTTATTTGACTATATTATACCGCAAAAACGCATAACTGTCAATACCATTTTTTTAAAAATATACAAAAATGCAAGATTTTTTATTACAACAAAAATTTTATGCTTTTGGCTTTTCATCTAAATATGTTGCCATGTTATCCGCTATATGAAATATAAATGCTGTTGGATACTTATAATAAACATTGCTAAGCATAAGTGAAAAATCTTTTGCCCTTGGGTCAAAGCCTCCCATGTGCCAGTTGATTGCCATGGCTTCTTCACGAGTAAGTTTCATGAAGCCAGAAATCATATAAACAGACTTCTCCCCATGACCATAAGGCAAAGCATCTTCAATTTTATAGAATGGTTCTTGCACCCATTGTCCATCTTTTTTAACATTCCTTAGTTCTGTTGCATAATAATTCACCTTGCAAATATCGTGAAGTAAGGCGATGATTGCCACGCTTTCTTTTGAAATGACATTTTCCCAATTTTGCCCATATTCATTTTCCAAAAGTTTCACAAAGCGCTTATAAACATTGATGGAATGTTGGCATAGTCCACCTTCATAAGCCGAATGGCTTCTTGAACTTGCTGGTGCGGTGAAAAAGTCTGAACGTTCTAAATAATCTAAAAGTGCTTCCGCCCCGTCTCGTTCAATATTGTCGTAATATATTTGTAAAAATTCATCTTTAATTTCTTCTAAACTCATAGTATTCTCCTGTTTCTTTTGTTTCTTCGTTATTTTAACAATATAGAATGCCAAAAATCAAATAATAGAGTGCATTTTCAATTTGCATTTGCCCATTCTTGATGTATAAATCAACATCGTCTAAAAGTTCGTAAATATTTTTTAGTTGTATCTTTGAAAAGTTTTTTGCAAGCTGCCTTGCTTTCACAACAGCAAATTCTTTAACACCTAAAAGTTTACTTAAATCAGCATCACTCTCTTTTGAAATGCTGACAAAGAAAAGACGCCTAAAATGGTTGGCGATGAGAGAAAAAGTTTTTGTGTCTTTATCCATTAAATTTAAAAGCGAAACTGCCTTGTCCGCATCCTTTTTGGACAGAGCCTCTGTAAGTTCAAAAACAGTGTATTCGACCTCACGTGTCACCATGTTTTCAATATCTCTTGTTTCAATCACATCACGATTGCAACTTTTAAGTTTTTGAAGCTCGTTGTGTATGAGTGAGTAATAATCACAGCAATAAGAAATCAAAAGCTCCACGGCATCTTTTTTGATAAGTTTTCCACTGTCCGTTATCTCTTTTTCAATGATTTCCGCAAGGCTTTTTTCATCCAGCCTTTTTGCACTTACTTTTTCACTTATTATGAAATCAAATTTGTTGAAAAAGTCAAAAATCACAAGGCAAGAAGATAGCACAGGATTCTTTAAATAGGCAATAAGTTTTTTCTTAAAATCTTCACTTAACTTTGTTACATTTTTAAGTAAAACAATTTTCTTCTCACTTCCCATTGGCAGAGTTTGCAAAGTGTCAATCACTGCATCACCATTGAAACTATCCTCATCAAATTTGATGAAGTTAAATTCTTCAAGTTGCAAATTGCAAGCATCTTTTATTAATTCCAAGGCTTTGTCATACAAAAGAATATCCTCTCCCTGAACAAGATAACATGGTTCAATTTTTTTCTGTAATCTTTGCTTTAATGTTTTCATTAGTCAACCCTCCTTATAACGAAATTATTATTTTGCAAGATAAAATATAGGCTACCATCGTTTGAAAAACTGTATCCCTGACCCGTGTCATAATAGGAAATTAAATTTTCATTATCAAAGACATCAATGTTTTCTATATTCTTTCCTATTAAAAGAAAATCATAATTAAAATAGTTGATATATTCCATTGCTTCCAATGTAAGTTCACCATTTAGAATAAAGTTTTTATAATTATCAAAATCTACTTCAAGTCCAATAAGTTTACCTTCAAAAGTCACATATTTTAGATCAAAATCACCCACGCTGTAAACCTTGTCATAATCTAAAATCACACTTCCAGATTTAGAAGTAGTCCCTGCATGGCAGACATAATTTCCAGCACCAAGTTTTTCCATGCTGTCTTGATAAATATTCCCTTTTAAATTCACATAGCCAATCAAATTGTTTGCATTAACACATATAAGACCATTATTTATGTTGTTATAATATCCGCCATCCACAACCAAACTTTGATTGGAGGAATTTGTGAAAATATACAATTCGTCATCGTTATATGCTGAATACAAAATGGAAACTTGTGTCAAAGGTATGTAAGTAAACACCAAGGCAAAAATAGTTAGTAAAACACTTAAAGATATGGTTAAAACTCCTTTTCCTTTCCAAGAAAGCATAACATAATTACTTAGCCCAAAAATAATCAAAGCCAAAATTGAAGTTATCACAACATTAAATGGCTTCAAATTAACTGTTAAACTTGTTGTGGAAAAAAACTTTGCAATCAAGAAGATTAAACTTAATACCCATCCACAAGCTGTCAGCAAAAAGCTCATGAACGGAAGACAAATTGAGATAAGCACGCTGACAAACAAAACAGGATATAAAACCGAAAAAATTGGCACAACAATCAAGTTGATAAAAAATGAAAGAAAGTTAAAAGTTGAATAAAATCCAGCCATAAATGGCAAGATTGCAAGTTGAGAACTTATTGAAATTGAAAAGGAATCTGCAACAAATTTTGGGAAAACTTTTTGCAAGCCTTTTGTCAATATTGGATGAATGGTAAAAATTCCAAGCACACAAAAATAACTCATTAAAAAGCCGTAATCTAATGCAGACAATGGTGAAAACAACAAAATGAATATACCAGATAGACCCAAAGTGTTCAAGCCATCATAACATTTTCCAGAAAGTTTTGTTGCCAAGAAGACAAGTCCCATTATTCCTGCTCTTAAAATTGACGGAGCAAATCCGCAAAGATAGACATAAAGCATAAGCACAATAAAGCACACTGCAAAGTTAGTAAACCTGTTTACCTTAAAAAGTTTTAAGATAAAGCCTAAGAGAGTTATCAAAAATGTTACATTCAAACCACTTACGGCAAGCAAATGTAAAATTCCAGCAGCTTTGTAACTATTGTAGATATCATCTTTTATATCGTTGGTGTTTCCAAAAAGCACGGCAAATGCGGTTGCACCATTTGAAGCTCCCATATTTTCATAAAGAAGGTTTTTAACTTTAAGCCTAAATTTTTCATCAAACTTTAAATAGGACTCAATCACTTCAATATTTGATACATCAACTTCCGCCCAATATGGTGCCGAGTCCCTGTAAGCACTTAAATTGAAACTTCCAAGGTTAAAAAGTGAATTGTATCCAATGTTGGCATTGAAAGTGATGACATCTCCAACCCCAAGATTTATTCCTTCTCCCGTAACATCAAGATACATATTCTTTTCTTGTTTACCATTAATCTTAACATCTTCAAGAAGATATGATGTCTTTTCATCACCATAAGTGATATCATCAGTCACACGTGCTTCAACAACTTGCTCTCCATAATAAGTTTTCCCCTCAAACATAGTGACACCAAGGAAAAACCAGCATACACCAAAAAGTAGTGTTGAAATGATGATTAAAAGAATGGCATATTTTTTGAAAAAAAGAAGAAAGGAAATAAGTCCTAAAATCAAGACTGAAATTAAAACTAAGTAAGGAATATTTAAGTTAAAAATAAATCTTGTCGCATTAATACTAAGTAACAGCGCCAAAAAACAATAAAAAATCGGTCTTGAATGTATGTATTTCTTTTCTTTAACTTCCATGCTTATATTAATAATAAGATATCACAAATTTAAATATAAAGCAAGAAATCAAAGAAAACAAAATTATTCTACATTTTTAAATTCTTTTCTCTTTGGCTTTTTAAAAAAATTTTCCAGTTTTTCGGCATCCTTAACATGCTTTTCATGAGTAATGATAAATTTTTTGAGAGTTTCATCAACAACATGTGCAGTTTGCATGCTCAATGAAAATTCTTTTTCAAATAAAGTTTTTTCCACTTCAATAAACCTACTTTCTTTCATTTTAAAAATATAGAGTTTTGCTGCATTGTTTTCTGTCACTTTAACGTGGTCAAGAAAGGAAAATTGATATGGATAAACCGCATAGCCCAAATCTGTCCCCTCAATCTTAACAGGTTCTGTAATAATATATGGCATAAAACCTCCTTAATATAAATATTTTTTATTAACCGGAATTTATAGCGGTTCTTTCATTATACGAAAAAACAAATAAATTTTTGTAAAAGATTTTGGCGAATTTTTAGCAATTTTTGTCGAATTTTCAAGAACTAAATGGTTAAAATTAATCAAAAATTCAAATTCGACATTTTTCGTCATTATTTAAAAAATTTTAAAAAATTTGCTATTGACTTTGCTTTAAAGTTGTGTTAAACTTAACCCGCTTTCAAAAATTAAAAGGAGAAAAAAATGAGCAAAAATTTGGATACTCTCGTAGCTTTTCTTGACCCAAGTGTTAATAAATACGGTTATAAAAACAAACTTACAAATGAAATTGTAATCCCACCTATGTATGACAAAGCAAAAGATTTTGTTAATGGTTTTGGTGTTGTTAAATACAACAAAAAATACGGGGTTATCAATGAAAATAACGAAAAGGTTCTTGATAACAGATACTCTAAAATTAGAGTTATCAAAAAAGCTTTCAAAGTTGAAGAAGATGGAAACATATTTTTTGTTAATAGATATGGTGCAGAAATTTTCAACCCAGAATACACAGACGAAGATATTTTCGCACTTCTTAAAAAGAACCCAGAAAACTACCGTTACATTGACCCAAGTTCTTTGACAGACGAAAAATTCTATGACAAGTGTTTTTCAGCAATCATAGACGGAATTAACCAACCAAACGATTATTATCACCCAATCACCAAAACCAAATATTCTTCTTTTGAAGACGTGGATAAAATTCTTAAAGGTTTCCATGAAAGAAAAATTATTGGACGTGAAAGATTAGCAAGAGAAAGTAAAGCAGTAGAAACTGTAAAATAAAAATAACCATGTTTTGGTTATTTTTTATTTTGAAATTTTGAAAAAGTTTAGTATATTAAATTTATTAGGATTAGTTTTGAAAATAAAAAAAGAATGGTTCACAAAAGAATATTTGTCACAAAGAACAATTGCCTTTTCCTTTGGTTCACTTGTTCTTAACTTTTTTATTGGCTTTGTAAAAGTAATTATTTCTGTTTTCATAAGTTCCGTAACCTTTGCATTCAATGGAATATACAACATAATTTTAGGTTTTTCAAAAAACTCAGCAATCAAAAGATATAATGAAACTGAAAGGCTTACCGACAAAAATGAGGAAATTAAACTTGCAAAAAAGAAAAATATTGAAACAAAAACCTGTTACAAACTTTGTTTTTACAACCTATTTGCTTCACTTATTTATTTAATTTTAAGCATAATCACCACATTTGTTTTACCCGAAATGGCAGAATATGGCATTATCACCGCCCTCTTTATCGCCACAGTTGCATTTTCAAAGCTAATAACCGGAATTGTAAGTTCTGTTAAAACAAGAAAAGTTGATAATCTTATCATTCATTACATCAAATATATCAACCTTTCAGATGGATTAATTTCAATTTCACTTTGTCAAAGAGCATTGCTTTGCTTAGACGGAGTTACCGCAGAGTTAAGTTTTTATAGTGGTATTGGCGGTATTGTTTTCAGTGCCCTAGCCATTGTTCTTTCTGCCTATATGTTTATTGAACTAAGGTTTATTAAAAAACGCAGAATTGTTGATGTTGAAGATATTCTTGAAGATTAAAATTGCTTAAAATCCCAATATTTTCAACACCAGCACAATCATCATCAACTGATAAAAGTGTAATAAGATAGCCCGCATTGTTGGCTGTGTAATCTACATATATTTTTTGCAGAACCATAAGTTCATATTTCTTAAAAGCATCTTGATAATATGGAAAAATTGTGTTTAAAGGCCCAATTGTAACCTCTTTATTGCCATTTAAATCAAGATTTTGAGCATCCAAACAAAAGGTTTGCCCCAAGTAATTTACAACAACACTATCTCCAACAACTTTTCCGCTTGCTTCATTTTGAAAATTGTCACTGTTAAACAAAAGTTGTTTTTCACCATCTTTGAGGGAATAAAGTTCATAGTGTGAATATGCTCCACTTCCGCCACTGTTCACTTGATATAAAAGTTGCTCTAAACCATTGTCAACAAAACTTCCAACAAAAACACTTGGAGAATATCCTGTACTAACTAATAGCTTAACCAAAATTTCCTGATTTTTTGTTTTAACTTTAATCACGATTTCTTCTTTATAATTCTCTCCATTCGAGCAAACAAAAACTTGGCTTTGGTTTTCCTTATCCAAAATATATCCTTCACCTTGAAAATCACAAATAGGTGAAGAAAACAACATAACAGTTGACAACAATAATGGTAAAATTTCCATAAATTTAGGATATGCATTTTGTAAAAAATTATCAGCCAATTTGCTAATTAATTTAAAATACATCTAAAGTCAAGTTAAACTTGATTTGAAAATTAAAAAAAGAGAAACCAAAACTTGATTTCTCTTTCACGCATTATCTGGTGGCCTGCCCGGGGCTCGAACCCGGGACCCCAAGATTAAAAGTCTTGTGCTCTACCAACTGAGCTAGCAGACCAAAATTTTTAACACATGTATCAATATACATTTTTTTTCATATTTTGTCAAGATTTTCATTAAAATTAATTTTATTTTCTTGGCAATTTATAAAAATGGCAGGGGTGGCAGGATTTGAACCTACGAATGCAAGAGTCAAAGTCTTGTGCCTTACCGCTTGGCCACACCCCTATATTTAATTTCCAGCCTGAAAAATGGCTGGGGTGGTAGGATTCGAACCTACGCAATGTTGGAGTCAGAGTCCAATGCCTTACCGCTTGGCGACACCCCATCGCACCAAAAGGTTAAATTATGGGGTGATCGAAGGGAATCGAACCCTTGACCTCCAGAGCCACAATCTGGCGTTCTACCAATTGAACTACGACCACCATATTGGTGCTCCCAGAAGGATTCGAACCTTCGACCTCTGCCTTAGAAGGGCATTGCTCTATCCAGCTGAGCTATGGAAGCAAATGGAGCAGGTGAAGGGAATCGGACCCTCGCAACCAGCTTGGAAGGCTAGTGTTCTACCACTGAACTACACCTGCACATGGCATAGTTTAACACAGCGAAAAAAAATTGTCAAGAAAAATCGCAAAAAATATCGTTTAGATTGTTAAAAAAGACCTTGTAATTTTATTTTGGACATTTATTACATAAAAATTTACATAAAAAGTTGATTATATGCATAAATAGCGTATTTTTTCTTTTATGTCCTGTTTTAAAGTTGAAATTGTTTTGCGTATTTGGTATAATCTAAGAGTTTAAAAAGCTTTAAATTTAGAGGAACATATGAGAGGACAACATCTTTGTTTAGCCTTTGGTAATGAAGTTATCTATGATGACGCTGAGTTTAATCTCAATGATTTAGACAAAACGGGAATAGTTGGCGTCAATGGCGCTGGCAAAACAACCTTGTTTAAGGTGATATTAAAACAGCAGGAGTTGGACAGAGGCTATATCAATACTGGCAGTGCGCGTATTGGCTATCTTCCACAGGAGATAGATTTTTCTGATAGGCAAAAATCAGTTTGGGATTATCTTTTTGATGCGCGACCGATACGCAAGATTGAAGCGGAACTTAATGAGATATATGATAAACTTGCAACTGCAAACGAAGAAGAGCAAATTGTTCTTCTAAGAAGAATGGGAACTTTGCAAGCGCAGTTAGATGAATTTGATGCCTATAATGCAGAGAATATTCTTCTGCAACTAATTGACGATATGAAGATTGGCGACCTTCTTGATATGAAATTGGAAGATTTATCTGGCGGGCAGAAGTCCAAGATAGCTTTTGCACATTTACTATTTTCTAATCCTCAAATATTACTTCTTGACGAGCCGACAAACCACCTAGATGCCACAACAAAAGAATTTGTGACAAATTATCTTAAAAACTATAAGGGCAGTGTTTTGATTATCAGCCACGATATTGATTTTTTAAATGCGATTGTCAATAAAATTCTCTTTGTGAATAAGGTCACGCACAAAATTTCTGTCTATAATGGTGACTATGCGATGTTTAAAAGAAAGTATGCTCAGGAACAACTTTTGAAGGAGCTACGCATTAAAGAGCAGGAGCAAGAAATTAAGAGATTATCTGATTTTGTGCAGAAGGCTAGGCAGGCTTCGCAAACAAATCACAACATAAAGAGAATGGGCAAAGATAGAGAGATTAAACTTGCAAAGGCGATTGCGTCGTTAGAGAAAAGAGATAAAGAGTATAAACATGTTAAAATTCAACTTGAACCAAAGAGAATGGGTGGGAAAGTGCCGTTAGAGGTAAGCAATCTAACATTTCACTATTCAAATAAGCCTAATCTATATGAAAAACTTTCTTTTCCTTTAAGTCAGGGCGAGCGATTTTTGATTGTTGGAGAAAATGGTGTGGGAAAATCGACACTTTTAAAACTCATAATGGGAATTTTACAGCCGATAAGTGGCGAAATCAAATTTAATCCGAAAACCGATGTTGGCTATTATGCGCAGGAACTAGAAATCTTAGATGAGAGTAAAACTGTTTTTGAAAGTACTGAAAATAGTGATTTGAATGACCTTCAAAGGCACAGTATCTTAGCCAATTTTCTTTTTCAAGGTGACACAGTTATGAAAAAAGTGGAAGTTTTGTCGCCAGGTGAAAAGGCGAGGGTGGCGCTATGTAAACTTTTGCTTGAAAAACCAAATCTACTTATCTTAGACGAGCCAACCAACCATTTAGACCCTGATACTCAGGCGATTATCGGAGAAAATTTTAAAGATTATACAGGAACGATATTGCTTGTGAGTCACAACCCTGAATTTGTAGAGCAGATAGGTATAACAAGAATGCTTATCTTACCTGACGGTAAAATTGTTGACTATTCAAAGGAATTGTTAGACTACTATTACATCCTAAATACCGATTTTATTTAATTTTAACAACTAGATTTAAAAATAAAACACTGAAAACAATGTTTTTATTTTTATAAATGTAAAATTTGTATTGATAGGATCTATTTTTTTAATAAAAAGTTTATATATTTTTAATAGTTTTATTTATTAAAAAACTTGCTCTTTTTGCTGTATTCTTTATAGACTATTTCTGCCATTTGGGCGGGCGTTTCTTTAAGTCCAGTGTTTAGCCAAACTTTACAAATTGCCTTCAAACCAGCACTAAAAAATGCCATGTGGTAAATTATTTCGTTTTCGCCATAGTCAAATCTTAAATCGGCGTTGTTTTCTAGTTTGTTGAAGAATTTGACAAAGTCGGTTTGCTCCATAATCGAACTATCGCTGTAGGTCAAATAGGCTTTGTAGAACTCTTTGTTGTTTTTGATATGCTCGAACATCTTAACAAAGCAGTCGTGCGCGAAGAACGGCGGATTGATAAACAAACTTGCCATTTCACTTGAGAGTTTACTTTCAATCTTCATCATAAGGTCGTTGATATCCTGGTAATGTTCATAGAAAGAACTGCGATTTATGCAGGCAACTGTGCAAATATCTTTAACATAAATCTGAGAAAAAGACTTTCTTTTAAGAAGATACATGAGGGCTCTTTCAATCTTTTCTTTTGTGTTTCTGGCGCGAATATTGTTCTCAGTATTCACTCTTCCTCCTTTATTCCAACACATTTCTTTTTAGTGTTGTCTATAATTTTTTTAATCCAACAAAATTGTTTTTTGTGTTGGCACTTACCTCTTTTCATTATACTATAATTTGATTAACAACACAAGTGTTGGAATAAAATTAAGCTTGTGTTGGAAAAAATTAAAAGGAGATAATTATGAAAAGAGAAAATGAAGTAATAGTTAAAGAAAAGAAAGAAAATTTCTTCCATAAGGCATTTAGAGAAATGGGAGAAAACGCAAAGGTGCAACATGAGGTTGATAAGGCAAATTTTGCAGCTGTTAAAGCAGAGTCGAAGGCTAACTTTGAAGAAAATCGTGGTAAGAACACTTTGAAAAGAGCAAAGGAAAATTCAAAGAAATCTTGGAATGACGCCAAAATGTCAACCGAAGAAAAAAGGGAAGAAACAAGAAAGCGTCAACAAGAGGAAATTGCTGCTGCTGAGAAGCGCATAGAAGAGGCAAACAAAAGAATAAAACAAGCGCAAGAAGAAAGAGAGTAAGGAGGAAAATATGGAAAACGAAAATAAACCAATAACTTATGATTATAAAACTGTTAGAGTAAAAAGAAGTATGGAAGCGATGCTCACCGATGCTTACGAAAATTTAGGGTGGGAGGTCACGAATACTCAAATGGCAGAAGCAAGTTTAAACGCCGTAAATGTCTCGTTTAAGCGTGATAGGAAAATTGCTAATAAATCGGAACTTAATAAACTACAATTAAAAATTGATGCTTCACTTGAAAAATTAGAAAAATTGCAACAAGCAAAAAAGAATGCTGGCGTTGCTTCTGGCGTTACAACAGGTGTGGTTGGTGCTCTCACGCTTGGAGGCGGAATGAGTATGGTGATGGTGCTTTCAGGCATAGGTTACTTAATTGGAGGTATTGCTCTTGGAGTTGTCGGTATCGGCATTATGCTTTTAGGTTGGCTTGTGCATAACAAGGTACAAAAGAAAAAATTAACAAAACTTGAACCGCTTTTCCAAGCAGAACTCGACAAATTTTCCGAGTTATGCGAAGAGGCAAATAAACTTTCAAAGTGAAGAGTGAAAAGTGAAGGAAAATCAAAGATTTTCTGTGAAGAGTTGTGGAAAAGTTTTAAAAATTCAAAATCAAAACCACTACAACTAGCGACAAAATCGCCAACGAAGAGCGATTTTCGTTTGGTCGCTGAAGGAGCAAATAAACGAATGATAAGACTTTTGGCGTGAGACAAAAGGCGAAATGAAGTGCGGTTTGCGACGCAAAAGTGAAGAAAAATCTTCGATTTTTAAGTGAAGGAGTGCTGACGCACTCAAGTGAAGAGTTGTGATGGGATTTGAGAGAGTTTATTCTTTCATTATCACAACTTTTCTTTTTTTATTTCTTATTTCTTATTTCAAAATAAACCGAGAGAAGAAGAAAGAAAAATGACAAAATAAGAAATAAGAGTACAAACAAAAATAATCCGCATTTTTACTCGGATTATTTTTGTTTGGTGCACCCAGAAGGACTCGAACCCTCCATAATGGTTCCGAAGGGGCGACCTGAAAATGCCAAGAGTTCGACTTTTCGTATCATATTTTACCATAAAATATCATATCAAAAATCTCTCAATCCCTTTATTTTTCAGCATTTTCGCCACTTCTTCTTATCAAACAATACTATACAATACTTCCACCTAAAAATACAACACAAACACCCCGTTTGCAAAAGTCTTGCATTTTTCTTGCAAAAATTTGTAACATTTTAAGCTATGTTAATTTGTTTTTTAAATGAGGTTACGCATAATAATAAATATTTTTATTAAAATTT
>CALWQM010000010.1 GCA_944383685.1 uncultured Clostridia bacterium
AAAACTGGTCAATTTTTCTTTCAATTTGGTAGACGCCGTTAAACTTAAAGCCATATTTTAAAAGTTTTTCATGATTAAATCTTTTGAATTTGAAAATGTCATTTGCAAAATCCATATTCCCCCGCCAAAGTATTGAATAGCATAAATATTATTTTATGTTAGATAAACCCACTAGAAATACTAGTGGGTTTATTTTTGAGAATATCTATATTTATAAATTTATTTTTTTTGAGATAAAAGGAATTCAGTAATTTTTTCGGCTGGGTTTGGATAAGAAAATGTTTTTATGTTTTCTGCCATAGCTTTTAGTTTGGTTGGATTGTTTTTAAGAAATTTTACCTTTTCGCCTGCTTCTGTTATTTTGTTTAAACCAAGGCAACATCCGTTTTTAATGAAGTATTGCTTGTTGATTTTTTCATTTATGATTAATTTTTCTCGTACTATAAAAGGTTTTTTAAGCGCAAAAATCTCGCCTAGTCCACAACCACCACAACGGGAGATAAGAACATCACTTGCTTTCATATATAAATCAACAAACTCAACAAAGCCAAGGTTGACAATGTTTTTCAAGTTATGTTTTTTTATGTAACATTCAATCTTTTTATAGTTTTTTACATTTTTACCATTAATTACCACAATTTGGACATCATTGTTTTTTTGTAATACACTTTTTAAAAGGCTTAATGTGTTACCCAAGCTGTTTCCGCCACCAATAAACATAACTGTGAAGATGTTTTTTAAATTGAGTTGCTTTCTAATTAAAGATTTATCATATTTTTCAAAAAAGGCCTTTCTTGCAGGCATGCCAAAGGTTTTTATTTGACTTTCCTTATAACCTTTTTTTAATAAGGCATCAGTTGTGTTGGTGTGTGGCTGGAAAATGAAATCAACATTTGTTGAATGTTCCCAATACGGTGAAAGACAGTAATCGAAAAGAATGGTTGAAGTTAAAACATTTTGGTTTAACATTCCATGTTTTTTCATAAATGAAATAACTGAACTTGCATAAAAGTGAGTGCAAACTATTATGTCTGGGTTATAATTTGATATTTCTTTTTTAAAATATGGCAAACATTTTTTACAGTAACCTGGAAGTTTATTTGTTGAGTTATCTTTAAACCTTAATTTATTCCATACATAGTTGTATATATGAGGGATATGTTTGCAAGTCCAAAGGAAAAGTTTGTTTTGCCTTTGGACTTCCTTTTCATTGAAACCAAAGGTTTGCACTATTTTAGTTTCAACATTTTTAACCTGAAAAGCTTGTGCAATTGATTTTGCAATCATATTATGACCTTCTCCAACGGTCATAGAAAAAATAAGTACTTTCATACATCCATCCTCCGTAAATTTAAAGCTATAATTCACCAAACAAATTTTAACATAGCGGGGGGGGTAGTCAAGCATTTGACAAAATTTTTTAAATAATCTTTATTTTTTTGATTTGAAATATTTTTCATTTCAGTTATAATGAGTATTAAGGTATATATATGAAAATTTTAGAAGTTTTAGATTCTTTCTATCCCCAAGTGGATGGACCAGTTAATGTTATTGTTAATATTGCCAAGGCATTAAACGATAAAAAGTTGGCACAGGTTGACCTTTTGGTGCCTAAATATCGCAAAGTTGTGGATGTTAAGGGAATTAATATTTACAGATGTCCAGCGGTTGCTGCACCAGATGGATATATGGCTTGCATGCCAGATGTCAGCCCTATGGTTAAAGATTTGATTAAAAATGGGGGTTATGATTTAATTCATGTGCACAGCCCATTTCCACTTGGCAAGTTTGCGATAAGAATGGCAAAGAAATATAAAATTCCAAGTGTTATAACGGTCCACACAAAGTTTAAAAGCGACTTTGAAAGAATATTGAAAAGTAAACCTTTGCAAACTTTTATGCTTAAATACATTATGAAAGGTGTCAATGCTGCTGATTATGTGCTTAGTGTAAGCAAAGGGGCAGGAGAGACAATAAGAGAATATGGCTATAAAGGAAAGGAAATTTATATCATTAGAAATGGAACAGATATGAAGCCTTCCACTGAAAATGTTGATAAGCAAAAAGAAATTATTGAAAGATACAATCTTCAAAACAAATTTGTTTTTCTTTTTGTTGGGAGAGTTGTTGAAAACAAGAATATTCAGTTTTCACTTGAAGTGTTGAAGAAAATTAAAGAAAAAGGAAACAACAATTTCAAATTTTTAATTGTAGGTTCTGGGGCATTTGAAGATGATTTGAAAAAACTTGTTAAGAAATATAACCTTAAAGACAATGTTGAATTTGTTGGAAAGATAACTGACCGTGATGTTTTGGCAACAATTTACCAGGTTGCAGATTTGTTTTTGTTTCCATCCACTTTTGACACCTGTGGCATTGTTGTTATTGAAGCGGCAGCAAACAAGCTTGCAAGTGTGTTGATTAAAGATTCATGTGCCAGTGAGCTTGTGACTGATAAAGAAAATGGCCTGATTTTCCCAGAAGATAGCAGTATTTGGGCTGATGGCATATGCGAAGTTATGAAAACACCAGAAGTCACAAAGAAAATGGGCGAAAGAGCTTTTGAAACTTTATATTTCAAATGGGACGATATTGCCCTTGAATATTACAACTTTTATCGTGATGTTCTTGATGGAAAAATACCGAAAAATGAGAAGCCTGTGAAGAAAGCTAAACAAAACAAAAAAACAAAGGCAGACAAAAAAGAAAAAGTTGAGAAAAAGAGTAAAACCATTAAGAAGACAAATCCAAAAATCAAAACAAAAAACATAAAAAAGGAAAAGGGCAAAAAGAATGGAAAGTAAAAAGGTTTCAGTTATTGTGCCTTGTTATGGGGTCGAAAAATACTTGCCGAATTGTTTTAAAAGTTTGGAAGGTCAAACTTATAAGAATTTGGAGATTATTTTTGTTAACGATGGCAGTAAAGATAATTCTTTAAAGGTTTTGCAAGATTATTGCAAAGATAAAGAAAACTGTATAATTGTTGACAAGCCAAATGGTGGTTTAAGTTCGGCAAGAAATGCTGGGCTTAAAAAAGCGACGGGAGATTATATTTATTTTTATGACCCTGACGATATATTAAATCCAACCATGTTTGAAAAGCTTTGTGATTTGATGGAAAAGCACAGCGCTGACATATCTATCTGTGCCTTTAAGAGAGTTGCCGATGGAAAAAATTATGAAGATTACAAATTTAAAAAACAAAAAGCAAAGATAAAAATATTTGACAAAAAAGAAACATTGTCACAATATCTCTCTCAAAATATATTTGATTTTTGTGTTTGGAATAAACTTTATAAAGCAAGCATTTTAAAAGAACACAACATCACTTTTATTGAACATTGCAGATATGGAGAGGACACTTATTTCAATTATTTTTATATGAAGAACATGAAAAATGGTGCAGTTTACACAAATGAAAAACTATATCTTTATGTTCAACGAAAAACAAGTCTTGTCCATTCGAAATTTAATGAAAAAAGGCTTGATTGTTATTATTCCTTAAATACCATTGTGGATGACAGTGAGAAAAATTATCAGGAGATGATAAACTACACACACTCCATAAGGTCAATGGTTGCTTGTGAAATGCTTTATTTTATTAAAAGGGGTGATTATAATAACTCTAAGGCAATCAGTGAAATAATAAGATTACAGAAAGAAGATGCAAAATATCTTAAATATTGCAAAAAGATTTCATTGTATAGAAGACTTTTAATTCCGCTTGTTCCAGGGCTTGCAAAATGCCTTTTAAGAAAAAGAATAAAAAATGGTAATGGCGAGGATTTACCTAAAAGCATGCAAAAAAGTTTATAAAAAATAGCAATAAAAATATTGCTATCAATTCGAATATGTACTAATCATCTTGCGATGATTAGTTTTTTTTAAACTTCGCTTAAATCAACATAATGAGAAGTTGTTTCAATATCAAAAGTTCTTCGACTGCAAATGTTTGATTTGTCGCAAGTTTCAGCAATTTCTTCTGGTAGAACAAAGTGTATGTTTGAGAGAGTTATATCCCTGCAACCATTTTCATTGTGTTGGAAGGAATACATTTTGTGTCCTTTAATTACCTTGTTTCCATTTGTTGTTTCATAAACCTTTATGCCGAAAGCAACGTTTTTGTTTGGGCAAACACTTTTAACTGTTGTGCTTAAAGTGAGAAATCTGCCAACACTTGACAAGTTGCTTGCTTCAAGGCAAATGCTTTTGTTATTTTCACATCTTTCGTAACAAATGTTGTGAACTGCTGTGTCATTGACATCAATTAATATTGCAGGAGTTGTTTCGAGTTCTTGTTCTGGATGTTTACTCATTTTTACCTCCTATTAATAGGATATTTTTTATGTTGATATAATGTGAATATATTTTGATGATGTTTGAAAACAAATTTAAATTTGTTGTTACTTACAAGATTTTGAGTTATAATAAACTTAGAGAGAAAGTTATGATTCATTCAACAGCAGGTGGAGAACTTAAAAATTATGGGTATTATGATATTGCCAAGGTGGAAGACAGCTTAGGCAAAACTTTTTTTGTTGTTTCTCCTTTTGAAGTGAAAGTTGGGGACTATGTTTTGGTTGCCAAGGATATTTTTGAAGAGGGTATGAAAGTTAGGGTGCTTAGGATTGACAAAAAGGTTCATGAACAAAACTTCCCAATTCCAATAAAGAGATTGAAAAAGATTATAGAGATTTTATAAATAAAAAATTAACTTTGTTTTTATTTTTTTCTTTTATATTTTTGTGATAAAATGAAATCATGTGGATTTTATATATTTGTCTTTATGGGTTTTTAATAGGCTTTTTTAATGTTTACAAAAAGCAAGCAGCAAAAGACAGCAGTGTTTTAAGTGTGCTTACTATATACACGGTCACGGGTTTTTTACTTATCTCTTGGAAGGCGGCCGAGGCTTTTACACTTTCTTATGAATACATACTTTTAATTTTGCTTAAATCGGCAATTATTGTTACAAGTTGGAATCTTGAACTTAATGCAATCAAAGATTATTACATATCCATTCTACAACCTTTAAGTGCAATAAGGGTTGTCATTGCTTTTTGTGCTTCCATATTGATTTTTAGTGAGCCATCAAGTTGGATGCAGTTTGTGGGAATATTGATTGTTGGAATTGGCATTGCACTTTTAAATAATGATAAAAACAAAAATCTTTTTATTTCCAGAAAAGTTGGATATAAAAAGTTAAATAAAGTTGTCATTTTCTTTTTAATCTCATGCATTTTAAGTGAAACTTCCGCCATTTTTGATAAATTTGCTCTTCAAAATATAACACAAAATCAAATGCAATGGTGGTTTATGTTTTTTGATTCAATCTTTTTAATTTTAATTACGGTTGTTGTAAGTTTAATTAAGAAGAAGCCAGTAATTACAAAAAGTGATTTTAAGAATATTTATGCTTATGCTGTCGGTTTGATACTAATTGTTGCAGACAATTTGCTTTTTACAGGGCTTATGGACCCAGCAAGCAAGGCTTCAATTGTAGCAGTATTGAAGCAAATCGCTTTGGTTGTAACAGTTCTTTTTGGTGGGCTTATGTTTAAAGAGCCAAATTTGAAAGAAAGACTTTATGTGCTTGCAATTATTTTGTGCGGTATTATTATCATCTTAATTTAATTTTATCTTTCTTAATTTGAAAATAAAAAAGTCACGATTTCGCCGTGACTTTTATTTATATTTAATTTTAGTCAAGTAAGGTTACAGTGCCATCTTCTTTAACTGAAATTTTGTCGCCAGTTTTGATAGCAGTTAAGATTTCACTTCCAAGTTTATCAATGGCGATTATGTTTGAATTTTCCCAGTTTTTTGCAAGGATAACTCCACTTGCTGCAAGGCTGTCAATTTCTTCACTGAAAAGAAGTGCCGCAGGGTTGATACCCATTTGGCAAATTGTTTGAATGACAAGCCCACCAGTTGTTGAACCTATGGTCTGTGGCAGAATGAGAGCAACACCTGTTAAATTTTTTCCATAAACATCAGGATTGTTTTGGTCTGCACCAATAACCTTTTTCTTGTTCATAAGTGCTGATTTTTGGAAGGTTGCCAGGGTGTTTAAACCTTGTTTTGAAACCACACATTCACCTTCGTAATTTCCTTTACAGATAACTCTGCCTTTAAAAACTTTCTTTTCCATATTACTTCACCCCACAAATAATTTTCAAGATGTCTTCATCTTTATAATATCTCGACTTTGAATATGTTCTTAATTTGTTGCTGTTGGTTATTATTGGTTTGCTGCCAGCGATTGGATTATTGGTGTACATAAGTGGGCAGATTGAAGAAATTTTCACACCAAATTTTTTGAGTTTCAAAAAGTTTTCTGTCTTTTCAAACTTTTCTTTAACATCAGGCGGGGTGGTCATGATAACTCTTAATGCAACTTTTCTTCTTCCACTTTGTTTCAAGCCTTCTTCAATTTTTGAAGTCCAAGAGTTGAGTTGGCTGAAAGTGAGATGTGGGCAACCTATGAAGCAAAGGGTTGGTTTTGCATTTTTGTCTTTCCACATGATTGGATAGCTTTTATAAACTCTTTCAAGCTCTGCATCATCAATAACATACACTTTGGCATCCTTATTAATCAGTTTTTTGCCAAACTCTTTTGCTTCTGGGGTCAAGTTTTCAATGTGATAAAGCCCAACCGCACCATTTGAAGCAGTGGCTGCACCAAAATCTTTGAGATATGAAATGACATCATCAGTAAGTTCATTACCCAAAAATTTGTCAAGACCAACAACATAAGGCACATCTTCCATAACTTTCATGCCAATGGCACTTCCAAGAATTTGCGCCTCTGGAAGTGAAGTTGTTTTAACTTCAATTATCCAGTTTGCCTTTCTGCCTTCGTCTGTTAAAAGCCCAAATTTTGGAACTTTTCCAAGCAAGGCTCCAAAGATGTCAAGCATGCCACTGTTTCGGTTACACCTTGCACCAAGCACAGAGTTTGCAAACACAACGGCGCTGCTTTCTGCCCATGAAAGCACATCGCCATATTTTGGAGTGTTTCCAACTTCTTTTAGGTAACAAGCGCAGGTGAAAGCATTTTTGTTTTTAAGTCCAATTTTACTTAATTGTTCTTCATAGTGCTTTTGCTTTGAATACATGATTTTGCTGAAAATGAGTTTGTCTAAAATTCCACATTTCACATTTTGATAATCAATAGGTCTTGGGTCAACGGTGAAAGGATATGGTGTTTTAAGCCCAGCCTCAATGATTTCATCCATGATACGATAAACAGGTTTTAAAAGGCCAATACCAAAGGATGTGACAAGGTGACCAGATGTGGTGACTGGCACAAGTTCGGTCGCGCCGAAAAGTTCGCCAAATTCCACAACTGTTTGCATGATTTTTGCTTTGGTTTCGCCTTCTTTGCCTTCAAGAACTGCTTTTTCTTCCGCAGTTAATTTCATTTTTTCCTCCTTAACATGATTAATTATAACAATTTATTATTTAATTTCAAACAAAATTCCCATTGCGAAAGTAAATTTATCAAATTGTTGCCATTGACATTAGGTGGACTTTGTGATATATTTTTTTAAAGGAGATTACTATGCGAAAAGAAGATAAGTGGACAAGAGAACTTTTGTGCCCAAGTTTAACTGAAAGTTTACCTGAAAAATATGTTGTTGAGTTTGGAAAAACTTTACTTTATGATGTAAGTGTTAAGTCATATAAAAAGGTTAATGGAAAGTATGAGGCCAATCTTTTTTCAAACAATTCCCGCGGGCATGGTGGCTATGAAACTGATTTGCTTATAAGTGAAAAAATTGGTGAAAACGAGTTTGTGCCACTTGTTGTGTGCGAGTCAAAATTAGAGATGATAACCACACATGATTTAATTACATACAACAATAAGGCGGGTGAACATAAGAAACTTCACAAAGGGTTAAGATACGGTGTTGTTATTGCGGATTGTAAACAAGGTGGAGTTACCTTACAAAAGATTTTTAATCATGGCTGTGAAAACTTTGATTTTATATTTTGCTTTAAAGGTTTGGTGCCAACAGAACAAGAGTGGCAGGAGTTTTCTGGCATAATAAACCATCAAATAGATGAAGCAGAACACGTTCACTTAATGCTCACAAGCCAAAAGAAAACTTCTTTTAACTCTTTTGAACGAGACACAAGAACAAAATAATTTTATGTTTCAAAAAAATTTAAAAAATCTTTAAAAAATTAGCACTCTTTTGTTGACATTGCTAGCAAACAAGATGTATAATTACTAATGTATTAGGAAAAAACTAATACTTAGGAGGTTAATTTATGAAACATAATAATAATTTTGATTTAGTTAGAAGAGGGGAAGATAGAGAGCCTTTAAGTTTCTTTGATGGTTGGTTTGACGATTTTATGCCAATGTTTTCAAGAAAAGAGATGAAAGAATTTAATTCTATTATGAAAACTGATGTTAAGGAAACTGAAAAGAACTATATTCTTGATGTTGACTTGCCAGGCTTTAAGAAAGAAGATGTAAATCTTAACCTTGAAAATGGTTATCTTACAATTTCTGCAAAACGTGAACACAAAGTTGACAATGAAAACAGAAAAGAAAACTTTGTTAGACGTGAAAGAAGTTTTGGTCAATTCAGCCGTTCATTCTATGTTGGCGACGTTGAACAAGATGAAATTGAAGCTCACCTTGAAAATGGCATTCTAACAATCAAACTTCCAAAAGAAGAAGAAAAGAAAGCTAAATCTAACCGTATTGAAATTAAATAAAACTTATTAAAAATAAAATCCTTGGTTTTCCAAGGATTTTTTTATATGGTCTTGAAAATGATTTTAAGTCATGGTATAATGAAACTAGGAGTTTTATATGAGAGTTGTCATTGGAAGTGAAAACGAATCTAAATATCGGGCTGTGAAAGCTTTTTTCCCAAAAACGAGTGTTGTTAAAAAAAGAGCTGGCAGTGGTGTTTCTTCCAAACCTCTCAATTATTCAGTTTTAGAAGGTGCATATAACAGAACCAACAGTTTACACCTAAAAGAAAACGACCTTGGAATTGGCATTGAAGGTGGTTTTTTTAAAGTCAATAATAGTGATGAATACTACATAAGCGATGTTTGTTGTATAAAAGATAAAAAAGGCTATCGCTTTGGCTTTGGATATTTTTTTGAAATTACTAAAAACATGTATGAATATGTAAAGAAAGGACATTCTTTGAATGAATTAATCTGTCAACTTGTTGAACAAGAAGAAGATGCAAGCGAATTTAAAAGAAACAACGGAATTGTTTATTATATTACTGATGGACAATGCAAAAGAAGCTTTGGAAACAGCAAAGCAGTTGAAAATGCATTAAAGGCAGAACATGTTAAAGTCTTTAACAGGGACGTATATAAAACTTTACCACTTAAAATGAAAGTTATGCCATTTGTTGCAAATGAAAATTATTATAAGCTGGACAATGCTTGCAAAAATGCTCTTGCAAAAGAAAAATAAAAAAAGAAAGGGAGGGGAAATATGAGTAGAGCAGATTATGTTTATCTTAAAACAACAAACAAAATTTTGGAAGGACAGGAGTGGGACACAAAAGAGAAAGTCCGCACCAAATGGAGTGATGGAACACCTGCACATGCTGTGAAAATTTTTAATTCTAACAATGTTTATAAACTTGCTGACGAATTTCCACTTACAAGTTTAAGAAAGATAAGTTGGAAGGGTGCGATTGATGAAATGATGTGGATTTGGGTGAAAAAGAGCAACAACATCAACGACCTCAACAGTCATGTTTGGGACCAATGGGCAGATAAAACGGGAAGCATTGGAGAAGCCTATGGTGCACAAGTTAGGAAGAAATCTGTTTATCCTGACGGGGAGTATGACCAGATTGACAGAATTATCTATTACTTAAAAAATCAGCCAGCATTTAGAAGCATGGTTGCAGAACTCTTTGTTCACCAAGATTTACATAAAATGGGTTTATATCCTTGCGTGCATGGGCTTAACTTTGATGTGAGCAATGGGAAACTTAATCTCTTTATCAATCAAAGGTCTAATGACACCTTGGTGGCAGGAAACTGGAATGTTGTTCAATATTCTGCTCTTGTTTATATGCTTGCACAGGTTTGTGGCCTTGAACCAGGAACGGTTGCGCATGAAGTTGTCAATGCTCATATTTATGACAAACATATTCCTTTTATTGTGGATATGACTTTTTCAAGAGCAATGCAAATTCAAAAGAAACTTCAAGAAATTAAATTTGTTGAAATTGAAAGGATGATGCTTGACCCTGTTGTCAAAGAAAAGTTTGAAGAATTTAAA
Organism: uncultured Clostridia bacterium; assembly: GCA_944383685.1. GTDB lineage: Bacteria > Bacillota > Clostridia > Christensenellales > UBA1242 > Caccovivens. Next base: position 10,280 of record CALWQM010000010.1, read on the forward strand.
GAAGAAATTATGAGATATGATGTCAACTTTGAAACTGCTATTGAAGAAGCACAAAACATTGAAGTTAACGAACTTAAAAATACACAGGCTTATGAAGATTACAGCAAAAAGATTGTTGACACGAAAAAGTTTCGTGTGGCAAAAATGATTGTTAATGGCATGTATAATAATCCAGAGTTTGACGAGCTTTTGGGATATTCAAAACCAAAACTTATTCTTGACCCTAATGTGAAAGATTTTTATGATTTTGTTACACCTTTGAAAAAAGACGAAAATGGAAAATTTGTTTCAAACGAGAAGGGAAGTTTTAAGGTGGAGAACTATAACCCAGAAAAAGAAGGTGTAAAGCTTAAAGTGAAAGTGCCTGTTGCTGAATAGTGAAAAAAGTTGATTAATATTTTTATATATGATAAAATTCTCCCATATTTGGGAGATTTTTTATGTTTACTTACACAAGCTATATTAAAACAAGAAAACGTTTTATGAGAGAAAATAAAAACAAGGATTTTGTTTATTTGAAAAATGACAGCAATGTTCTTGTTTCTGCACCTCATGGTGTTCCGCAAACAAGGCTTGGCAAGGTTAAGCATGAAGAAATTGGTTCGGTTTCCGTTGCACTTGAATTAAACAAAAGATTAAATACTAATCTAATTGTTAAAACTGCCAACAATTTTGATGATGTGAATTTTGATGAGAGAAGCCCATATAAATCTAAGATAAAAAGTGAAATTGAAAAAGGAAACATCAAATACATTATAGATTTTCATGGATTGGCAAAGTATAGAGACATTGATATAAATTTGGGAATAAATTTAGGTAAAAATATACATACAAATGTTCCACTTTATGAAGACCTTTTGAAAAGGTTAAAAAAAGAAAAATTTGTTGTTTCTGTTGATAATCCTTTTTGTGGCGGTGCGAAAACAATTGCTGGAACTTTTGGCGGAGATATCTGGACAATTCAAGTGGAACTTAATTATGACATAACAAACAACATAAAAAATAAGGACAGATTAGAAACACTTTTAAATGTTTTTGAAAGCTGGATGAAAACAATAAAATAAAAGATGGCTAAACCATCTTTTTTAATCTACAAAAACGTCTTCATCGCTTCTGGTTAAAATAAATTTCATATAGTCCTTAACAATGTCAACCCCAATAGGCTTGAAGTCATGATATTCTATGCAAACATTGAAACCATTTGGCATGATTGGTTTAAGGGAGTGAACATGTCCAAACAAATTAAACATATCTTTTTTTGTGTCAGTTGGCTTGTGTGTTAAATAAACTTCTTTTCCTAAAATATTTTTGTCTAAAATTAAGCCATCTTTAACGACATCCTTAAAGCCAAGCGAGAGAAGATATTTTTTAAATTTTTCAAAGTCGTTGTTATATTTTAATTTTATATCGTCTCTCTCATAGTTTCCACAGATTAAAATTATCTGCCCATTAAGTTTTTTTATTATGTTATAGTTTCCAAAGTCGCCAAGGTGGTAAACAGTATCGTCTTCACCAACAACACTGTTCCAACGTTTTATATATTCGTGGTCAGTTTTTTCAGTTGAAGAAAGTTTAAACTCTTTGGAACGAACCTTATTCTTTTGAGAAAAATGTGTGTCGCTTGTGAAGAAAATTTTGCTTTTGAAAATGTTTGTTGGGGCTTCGGCAATTGTGTTTAAAAATTCCTTCCAAACACTGTGACGGGAAGATCCGTCATAAACATAGGTTAAAAGTTTTTTGTCTTGAAGTTTTGTTTCTTCTTTCAAAACAAGATTTCTGTCAATATCCTTATATACAAAAAGCTTTTTGTTGATTAAGTAGGCAATAGGCATGATGTCATAAATATATTTTAAACCTCTGTTCACAATTATAAGTTCAAAGTTTTCAACCAAGGAATATAAGTGTTTGCCAAGTGGGTTGATGGCAACATGCTCCTTAATTTCATAAATGCTTGTGCCGTTGAATTTTCCAACATAACTTGGAATTATGTGAAGTTTCACATCGCTTTTAACAACAACTTCAAAAGCCTTTTTGTCTTTTATGTAATTGGAGTCATTAAATTTATCCGCAAGCAGATTTTTTGTGCCAAGCCAAACAACTTCAATTCTTTTTGCAATTTTTGGTTCGTTTAAAAGGGCAATGGCAGCATTGGTTAAAGTGCCAAGACAAACAACATAGGTTTTCCTGTTTTTAAGAGCAATTTCAATAATTTTCTTTGTGCCTTCGGTAAGTTCTTTATAGCCGCTTGTCACATAACCTATTGAGCCTTTATAAACAATGTTAGGATTTTTTCCAGCAAGCCTGCAAAGACGTTTTGCCTCAAAGTAACTGTCAACCAAGCCATCTTTAATTGAAATTCTTTTATAATTTATGTTGAACGGACAAATTGTGATTGCCTGCACATTAAGTTCTTTTGCGCAGAGTGCATATGCAATTGCAAATTGGTCGTCAATTTCATTCATCACATCACTGTCTATGATTACGTTTTTCATGCTTTATTCCCTCGTTAAAAATTTTTCTATTTTTTTTAAGTTATTTTGCCAAAAATCTTTCAGGTTGTTGTAAGTAAGTGTATCCTTAACTTTTTCAAAATCAACCCAAACAAGATTTTCTTTCAATGACTCATCAAATTCGGTTTCGCTTGCACCTAAGTCTTCTGCAAAAAACATATAAACAATAATTTCACCTTCACTTTTGTTTTGATAAGTCAAATTTGAAAGTGGGAAAATTATTTTTGCTTTTCTTCCTGTTTCTTCTTCCGTTTCACGAAGTGCACATTCTTCGGCGGTTTCTCCATTTTCGATGTGCCCTTTTGGAAAGGAGTAATCTTGCGGTCTAGTGCGGTAAACAAGCCCAACCTTTCTGTTTTTTAAGTCAACCAAAACTGTTCCTGCTTTTTCTACCATAATTACCTCTAATAATTAGTATATCAATTTTTGCTGACAAAGGAAAACGTTTTGAGTTATTTTTGTAATTAATTTAACTTGACTAAGCATAACTTATTTGTTATAATGTATTAATAATTTTGGGAGAGGATATGCTTGTTATTAAAAATCTAACAAAAAAATATGGGGACAAAACTGTTGTTGACAATTTGTCGTTAACAGTTTGGTCAGGTGAAATTTGTGCTTTTATTGGTCACAATGGAGCTGGTAAAACCACAACCTTAAAGGCAATTGCTGGAATTATCCAATTTGATGAGGGGCAAATTAATGTTGGAGAATTTGACGTAAGAAAGGATGCATTTAAAGCAAAACAAATTTTGCATTATTTGCCAGATAATCCGCTTTTATATGAACACTTGACAGGCATAGAGCAATTAAACTTTATTGCGGATGTGTTTGAAATTCCAGAAAAGGAAAGAAAGGAAAAGATTGAATATTATGGTAAAAGACTGGAAATATATAATGATTTAAATGCAAAGATATCAACTTATAGCCATGGGATGAAACAAAAGCTTGCAATCGTTTGTGCATTAATACATTCTCCAAAACTTTTGCTTTTAGACGAGCCTTTTGTTGGCCTTGATCCAAAGGTGAGTCATGAACTTAAACTTATTATGCAGGAACTTGCTGAAAAAGGCGTTGCGATTTTCTACTCAACTCATGTTTTAGATGTGGCAGAAAAAATTTGTTCTCATGTTGCCATAATTAAAAATGGGAAACTTGTTGAAAGTGGGAAAATGGAAGATGTAAAAGGGCATGTGAGCCTTGAAGATATTTTCTTGGAGAAAGAAAATGAAGAATCTCGTTAATTTAAGTAAAATTTATTTGAAACAACTTTTGAGCCAAACATTTAATAGCAAAAGGAAGCAAAGTAAGGCTAATGTATTTTTGATGATGCTTTTCATTTCCTTATTTGTTTGTTTTGGTCTTGGTTATTCTTTTTATTCTTTGGGAAAAACTTTTTATGATGCAAACAGACCACAAATGGTTTTGTTGGTGGGACTTATAGCAAGTTCAATTTTTGTCCTATTTTTTACGGTGTATCAACAACAGGGAGTTTACTTTAAGGCCAAAGATTATGACTTTTTGGCTTCTTTACCAATTAAAACCCACACAGTTGTGTTTGCAAAATTTATAAGTTCTTATGTGTTAAGTTTGTTTTATAATTTTTTATTTTCGTTACCTATTTTTATAGTATATTTTATCTTTAATGGTATTTCAATTGTAGGTATTATTTATGCTTTATTATCGCTTTTTCTCACACCATCGTTTATTGTTTTAATTGGAAACATATTAACGATTTTGATAAGTTTAATTACTTATAAATTAAAAAATAACAACATTATTAGTTCTGTGTTAACCTTAGTTTTTGTGTTAATAATTTTTGCTTTTGTTTTTATGGGAAGCAATGAGTCACTGCTTAATGCTTTTTCATCAAACGAAGTTTCAATTTGGATAAAAGTTTTACTTCCCAATATTCCTTTTCTTTTTTATGCTGTAACTACTGGTTCTTTTTTGCAATTTTTTTGGTTCTTTTTAATTTCTGTTTCATCCATAGGGATAAGTGTTTTAATCCTTTCTCTATCGTATAAAAAAATAAATAATTTTGTGCTTGGCACTGGGGTTAAACATAAAAGAAAAAATACAAGAATTTTATATAAACCAAATAAACTTTATCTAACATTAATTAAGAAAGAAGTAAAAACAATTTTAAATAGTCCTGTCTATTTTGTTAATTGTGTTATGGGTGCAATTTTAACTGTGGTATTTGGTATTTTATTTGGTGTCATGTTTAAAGGTGGAGAGGTTGAAATGGTATCAATTGCAGTTGCTATCTTTTCACTTTGTAATGCATTTGCAGTTGGAGTTGCTCCACCATCGGCAATAAGTATTAATGTGGAGGGGGAAAATCTTTATATTTTAAAAAGTTTACCAATTAAATTTAAGGATATTGCCTTTTCAAAGTTGTCTTTTTCAATTTTGGTTTATCTACCATTTATATTAATTTCTAATATTCTATTTTTTTCAATCATTCAGCCACAAGATGCAATGCTTATAATTATTAGCATAATTTTGCAATTGGTTACTTTAGTGGTAGTTAACATTGTTGGATTATTGATTAATTTGAAATTTCCAAAAATAAATTGGCTTAATATGACACAGGCTGTGAAGCAATCAATGAGTGTTTTTATTATGATTATTGTTGATTTTGCCATTTGCCTTATCCCTTTAATTTTAGGAATTGGATTTATTGATAAAATTATGCAAGCTATGTCATTAAGTTTGTTTTTAACAATATGTGCTATTTTCTATCTAATAATTGGAATCATAGCAACCATTCTTCTCGCTAAAAATGGTGAAAAACTATATGACAGAATTTAAAAAATACCACTTTTTTAGTGGTATTTTTATATGTACTTTTATTTAGTTTCTGGTGTTTCTTCCATGTTTTCAACTAAATTTTCTGTTTGGATTTCTTTTGGTTCATTTTGTTTTTTAAGTTCATTTAGGATGTTGGTTAAAAGTTCTTCCTGTGTTGGCTTTGGTGGAACAGGAGCAGGTTTGTTTTTCTCACGAAGTTCTTTTGTTGCTTTTAAAACTTCTTTGCGGCTTTTCATGTTAACACCTTGGCTTTTGAGAATTTCTTTTTCCGCTTTGGTTGGGCGAGAATTAACTTCTTTTTTCCAGAAGCCTTGTGCATTCATCATGATACGCAAAACTGTGAAAAGCACAAGAGCAATCAAGATGAAGTTTAAAATGGCTGTGATAAATGCGCCCCAATCAATATAGATACTGTTTGCAAGGTCAATGGTGACACCATCTTCAAGATATGCAGTCTTTAAAAATGTGTAAGCAGAGTCAAGCCCAGCTCCGCCAAGGGATAAAAGCCAATTTATGCAAGGCATGATGATTTTGTTTGTGAGTGCTGTTACGATTGCAGTGAATGCACTTGCAACAATAACCCCAATAGCCATATCCACAACATTTCCACGACTTATGAACTTTTTGAAATCCTTAAAAAATTGTTTTATTTTTCCCATAATGTTTCTCCTTTAAAGGGAGTTTAGCATATTTTAATGGAGAAAACAAGAATCAAGAGAACTTAAAAAGATGAAAATGTAAAATTCTTGGTGGATAAATAAAAACAAAAAACAAGGAAATTTTCCAAGTTTCTTGCTTTAAATTTTTTATCTATAAAGTGTTAAGGTTTGTGAGTGCATTCCAGGTGTTGTTTCCAACAATTCCGTCCACAGTTAAACCATTTGCTTGCTGGAATGCCCGAACAGCATTTAAAGTTCTTGTGCCAAAGATGCCATCAATTCCGCTAACAGGATACAGGTTGCTTTCCAAAAGTTGTTGCAAGAAGGTTACATAAGCTCCACGATAGTTTTGTTTAAGAAGTGGATAAGGTGGAAGGGTGAGCAGTGTTTTCCAGGTGTTATTTCCAACAAGCCCGTCAACAGAAAGAGAATTATTTCGTTGAAAACCTCTCACAGCATTCAAGGTTCTTGTGCCAAAGATGCCATCCACTGACAAATTGTAACCATATTGATTTAAAATGAATTGCAAAAGATAAACAAAATTGCCTTGACTGCCGTTTCTTAAAAGTGGATAGTTGTTAAGATTGTTACGTGGTATGTAATTTACACCTAAAAAATTGCAAACTCCATGGCAGGCTTCTTCACCAACTTCCGTTTGAAAAAGTGGATTAATCATAAGTTTTGCTTCTCTTAAATTTGTCATGAAGCCCGCTTCAATCAAGGAAGAAGTGCAGTTAACATTGGAAAGCACTCCAACATCCAGTGTTTTCACTCCTCTGCCAGTTTGCTGTGTGCCTTGGATAAGTTCGTTATATAAATTTTCTGCAAGATTTCTGCTTTGTGTGGCTTTTGGGTTTTGCGGCGAATAAAACGTTTCAATGCCTGATGCATTATTAAAAGAATCGCCATATGCATTGTAAGCAAAGGTGACAAGCAAGGTTAAGTTTTGAGAGTTTATTCGCCTTATTCTTTCATTGATTGAAATATCTTGAAGTTCAGGCTTAACATCATAAACAGAAAAATCTTGCCTCATGCAGGCTTCAATAAATTTGTTTTTTGCTGCCCTGTTAAATTCGTTTTCATATATCTGCCTGTTAAGTCCGGGAACAACAGGGGTGCGCTTGCCTTGGGTTGGTGGGTTGACTCCATGTTCGTCGTTCGCACCAATATAAAAATCTTCGTTTGCCATTTTATCTCCTTTATACATCATTTTTTATGAGATATTTTGGCAAAGTGTTACACTATTTAAGTTTTAAACCGCATTAAAGACTTTTATGTTTAATGCATTTTAAATTTACAAGATTATTTTTTGAAACAATATTTATTTTTCGTCAATAAGTTTTTTGTAGCAGGCAAAACAAAGCCCTTCATAGGTTTCATCTGCACCAATCATAACTTCTTCTCCGCTTGTGGCAATTTTTCCGTTTATAAATCTTGCATTGATGGTGGCTTTTCTTCCACATCTGCAAACCGACTTTATTTCTGTGAGAGATTCGGCAAGTTCAACAAGGCGTTTGCTTCCTTCAAAAAGTTCGGTTTTGAAGTTTGTTAAAAGCCCATAACACAAAACTGGAATTTGAAGTGACAAAATTTTAAGTTCGTCCACCTGCTCTTTGGTTAAAAATTGGCACTCGTCAACAATGATAACACTTTTATCTTTATCAAATTTCTGGTTATTAAAATATGCAATGAAAGAAAAATTTTTGCTAAATTCAATACATTCGCTTTCAAGTCCAATTCTGCTGTGAACAAGCCCTTTTCCATTTTTAACTGTTCTGTTATCTAAAAGTGTTTTGAAAAGAAAAACCTGGAAACCCTTTTGTTCATAGTTGAATTTGCACATAAGTGCTTGGGCGGTTTTGCTTGCGCCCATTGCTCCATACTTAAAATAAAGTTTTGCCATAAGAACTCCTTTATGGCTATTTTAATACAACTGACAAAAAATTCAAAATGGAAAACAAGAATTTTTGTTTAAAGAGTTTTTATTTTGATAGTTTTATGATATCATATATATGTAAACATAAAAGGAGATTGAATGAGCATCACAAAAAAGAGAATTGGAAAAGTTTTTTTGTTGATAAGTATGATAACTTTGCTTGTTTTTTCTCTTGTTGGCTGTGGTCCAATTTTTACAACGGAAGACTACAGGCCAACACCAGATTATGGGTATTATATTGAAAATTACTCCGTTGATGCGGTGATTGATGAAGACAAAGTGATGACAGTAACAGAAAGCATAACAGGGGTTTTTAACAGTTACACAAACGGAATTGTGAGAAATATTCCAATTTCACAAACCATTGGTGTGCCAGATGGAAATGGTGGCAGAACAATAAGAAATTATGAGAATGAAATTTCAAATTTCACTGTTCTTTCCCAAGACGCATATTTGTTGGATGTTGTTGAAGATTCTGGAAATATGTTTTATTACATTGCAAGAACTGGTGGCATAAGTTCAGGGGAAACATACACTTTCACTTATTCATATACCTTTGACCCAGGTGATGACAGGGACACATCAAAAGACTTTTTGTATTGGAACATCATAGGCACTGGTGTGAACACTGATATCATGCATGTGGACTTTTCAATAACATTCCCAACCTCTATTGAAGGCAACATTGATTTAAGTGGTTTGATATTTTATGTTGGTGGTTATGGAGAAGATTCAACAGGGACACAAGTTGAATATCATATAGGCGGAGAAAATGGCAACACAATTATTGGTAGCTATGGGGATGGTGACACATACTTAGGCTATGGCGATGCAATAACAATCTACTTGCCATTAAATGAAGGCTATTTTAATGCTGATGGGATAAATGTTTATGATATACTTTTGCTTGTTGCATTTTTCCTTGCTGTTGCTGTCATATTAGTTTTATTTATTCTCAATCGAAAGAAAGACCCAGTTATTGATGTTGTGGAATTTTCAGCACCAGATGGTTTAACTCCAACGGAAGCAGGCTTCATCATTGATAATGAAGTTTCAGGAGATGACATAACAGCACTTTTGGTTTATTGGGCAGACAAGGGCTATGTGCAGATTGAACAAAAGGAAAAGAAAATTTATATTAAACGACTTAAACCTCTTGGCGAGGAGGGAAAAGAACATGAAAGAATTTTCTTTAATGCTATTTTTAAAAATGATGAACCAATAGATTGTGAAAAACTTAAATTTTTAAATGGTTTTGTTGGGCAACTTTGCAAAAAGGCGGTTGAGAAAAAGAGAAAGACCTACTTTAACACAAAGGCTAACACAATTTACAAATGGACATCTATAATTGTCACCATCTTGATGATTTTGGATATTGTTAAAATTGGAATGGTATCCCATGACGGATTTTCAATATTTATCAAAATTTTGCTTTGCGGAGTGATGCTGTTAACCCTTCTTTTCCTGCCACAAATTGAGAAAAACAAAGAAAAAGAAAAGAAAGGAAAGTTTTGGACAAAGAAGATAGTCAATTTAATATTCCTGCTTGGCTGTTTTGCTGGTTTCATTTTCTATGCAGAAGGTTATTGCGACCCATTATACACAAGAGTACTATTCTGCTTTCTTCCACTTCTGCTTTGGATTGTTTATCCGTTTATGGAACAATACACAAAGCGTGGCAGAGAAGTGCTTGGAAAACTTAGAGGCTTAAAACAATATATTGAAGTTGCGGAAAAGGACAGAATGGAAGCAATGGTGAATGAAGATCCAGAACTATTTTACAAAGTGCTTCCATATGCGTATGTGCTTGGAGTGAGCAAGGTTTACCTTGAAAAATTTGAGGATATTCCAATATCAAACCCAGCATGGCTTGTGACAGACAATGTTTTAACTTTGTGGTTGACCATCAATTTGATGACAAGAAATTTTGCAATTATCAGCGCACTTGTCAACCAAACTCTTGCAAAGCATATAATTGCAACAGTTGCCAAGATTGCTGTGGCTGCCACAATTTCCAGCATTGATGGGGATGGAGGTTTTTCAGGTGGTGGCTCTGGCGGTGGCGGAGTTGGAAGATTTTAATTAAAATAAAGTGGTTTTAAAGCCACTTTATTTTTTTCAAATAAATATTATTTTGTGAACTCTTTGAAATTTATTTTAAATTTGTTTTAAGAAATAAGTTTAAAAATTTTTAATATTTTTATTTTTATGTTATACTAACATTATATTTAAGGAGTGGAATATGAATTCAACGGCTAAGAAAAGTTTGAAAATTGTTGGACTTTCCATTTTGCTTGCGGTTTTACTTTTACTTTTGGTTGTGTTAAGTTATGTTGCATATTTGTCTGTGAATTATTACAGGATTCGAGATTATCAAACTTTGGCGATAAATAATAATAAGACAGAGCAAGTTGCCCTTGACACTGCTTACACCATATCTACATACAACATTGGCTTTGGAGCCTATAACCATGAATTTGATTTCTTCATGGACAGTGGAACAATGAAAGATGGCACAAAAGTTTCAGGTTCTGGAAGTAAGGCAAAGGACCAAGCAACTGTTTTAACCAATATGAACGGCGCATTGGATGTTATTTACAGCTTGAACACAGACTTTTCTTTTTTCCAAGAAGTTGATGTGAAAGCGGACAGAAGCCTTTTTGTTGATGAATATGTAATGATACAACAAAAGTTTATTGAACATTATTCTTCTTCCATTGCCATGAACATGCATTGCGGATATCTTCTTTATCCGTTCAATGACCCACACGGAAGTGTGCAAGCAGGTCAAGTGACCTTATCAAGATATGCAATCGACAGTGCCACACGCCGTTCCTTCCCAATTGATGAAAGTTTCATAAACAAGTTTTTTGACCTTGACAGATGCTTTGTTGTTAATCGTTTGAAAATTCAAGATAGCGACAAAGAACTTGTGCTTATCAACCTTCATATGAGTGCTTATGACGAGGGTGGAAAGGTAAGGGCAAGACAACTTGAAATGTTAACAGATGTTATTGAAAGTGAATATAAAAAAGGCAACTATGTTATTGCAGGCGGAGATTGGAACCATGATATTGCGGGCAGTTTGGATGCTTTTGAGTCACAACAAGAAGTTCCAGATTGGGTTCAACAAATAACCGCAGAGGATATTCCAGAAGGGTTTTCATTTGCCACCACTTTGAATGCTCCAACTTGTAGGTCAACGGATATGCCTTACACAGCAGGAGTTAACTACACAGTTGTTGTGGACGGCTTCTTGGTTTCAAGCAATGTTCAAGTTAACATGGTGGAAAACATCAACACAGATTTTGCTTACAGTGACCATAATCCAGTTTTGATGTCTTTCAGTCTTGTTAAGCCAGAAACTCCACCAGAAGGTGAAAATCCAGATGAACCAACACAAGAAGTTCCAGAAGAAGGAACAGAAGATGTTGAAACCACAAATCTTTTTCAATCTGCAGTTGACAGCAAGAAAAAAGAATTTTAATAGGTAATATATGAAACTTAAACGATTTTAACAATAGGTTTATGACTTATTGTGAGGATAAAAGGTATACAATTTTAAAGCAAGAATTTGTTAATGGAAAACTTTATTAACATTCAAGGTAACAGCTAGGCAAGCGGGTGCAGATGATGATGTTAACCTATATTTAAAGGATAAGCTATCAGGAGAAATGGAAAGGTTTTTGAAATTATATTATTTTGGAATATCAAGTTTGGAATAAGATGTTGGAGATATTTGAGTAGGGCAAATGAAATGACGGAATAGTTTTAAACAAAATGTAAATAATAAAACACCTTAATTTAAAGTCAAGGTGTTTTTTGTTATCTCTTTAAAGTTATACGGATTTTTATGCTTTCCAAAGGCTGTGAAGATTGCAGTATGCATAAACCTCTTCAACCTTTTCGCCCTTATTTAATGTGAACACGGTTTCTGGTGCTTCATTAGGCAAAAGCTCTTTAATTTGAACCATTTTGTTTGTTTTTAAAACAATAAATTGTATGTAATGTTCTTCTGTCATTGGGTGTGGAACAGAGCCAACTTTCACTGAAACAACAGCCCCATTTTGGCTAACCACTGGAACATGCTTTTCTTGTGCAGCATCTGTTGTGTTTGCGGTTACTTCTTCCATTCTTTTTCCACAGCAAACCATTGGAATTGTGGAGTCCACAAGTTTAACAGCAACATTTCCACAAACTGAACATCTATAAAAAACTAATTTTTTCATATATGTATCTCCTTTAAATAAAGTATATCAAATTTATAAAATTTTTCAAACTAATTGAAACAAAATTTTGTGTACAATTTTTACCCTTTAATAAAAATTTAAGGACGATTACATTAAACTTTAAATGAACAAGGAGAGAAATATGAAAGAAAGTTATAAATTTAATGTAAAACTTATTGAGGATTATATGAAGAAAAATAATTACAATATAAATGTTTGCGAAAAGATGTCGTATTGATATAATAGATTTAAAAGCTATACTTGAAAATAATAAAGATGCTCCACTTTATGCAATTATTCGCATAGCAGATGTTATAGGTGTACCATACATAAATTTATTTATTTAAAAGACAATGTTTAAATTTTAAAATGCTCTTTATATTTTGTATAAATCTCGTCGGCGATTTCGACAGGTGTTTTGTTTTTGCTGGATATAACAAAATCATAATTTTTTAGATTTAAGTTGTTAATGCCATAGAACTTTTGATAACGTTTGTTTTCTGCATTAAATCTTTCCATAAGGGTTTTGCGGGCATCTTCAATGTTGTCATATTTTTCCCTGCCAACACGATTAGAATTTGCCAGCCTTTTTGCCATTTCTTCATCATCCAAGTCAAGAAATACCTTGAAAGAATGTGGGATAAAATGCCAGGCAAGGCGAGAATCAAAAACCACATCTTCATCTTTCCACAAAATGCCAAGCTCTTTTGTTTTGTCGTCAAGGAAATTGTCATATTTTGGGTCACTCATTAAGAATTTATTAAATTCTTCTGCACTCATATTTCTTTTGCTGGCTTCTTCTTTAAACATTTCACCAACAGAATAGATTTTGAATCCATATTTATCTTTTAAAACTTGGGCTACCGTTGATTTGCCACTGCAAGGTTTTCCTGTTAAAGAGATTATCATATTTGCTCCTTTTTCTTTTCTATTAATTTGAATTATAATATATTTCCTTAAAAATTGAAAATAAAATGCTCAATTTCATTTAAAACACTATGAAAATAAATTAAAAGGTTTGAAATTAAGAAGAGTTGTGTGTTATAATAACAAATGAAAGGAGAGGAAGATATGGCAACACCACACAATAGTGCTAATAAAAAGGATATTGCAAAAATTGTTTTAATGGTTGGCGACCCAATTCGTGCCAAGAAGATTGCAGAAAAATATTTGCAAGATTTGAAGCTTGTGAACAATGTTCGAGGTATGAACACTTTTACTGGCAAGATAAACGGTAAAAGAATAACCATTATGCCACATGGAATGGGATGCCCATCTGTTGGCATTTATACTTATGAATTGTTTAAGTTCTATGGTGTGGAAAGAATTGTTAGATTTGGAACTATTGGAGCATTGAAGGGTGACACCAAAGTTGGCACGGTTATTGTTGCAAACAAGACTTACACAAAAACAAATTATGACGACTTTTACATTAAAAATGGTGCATCCTATGTTTCTGCAAATGAGGAACTTGTGGAAAAAGCAAAAAAAGTTTTTTCAAAAAGTAAGTTAAATGTTCAAGAAGGAACAATATATTGCAGTGATACCTTTTACACAGATGAAGACCAGGTTGCACTTGGCAAAAAGCTTAATTTGCTTGGTGTGGAGATGGAGTCCGCTGGGCTTTATATAAATGCTAACAAATTTGGCAAACAGGCTCTTACAATATGTTCAGTTTCCGACAATTTGGAAAGTGGTGAAGCGCTTAATGCCGAAGACCGAGAAAACTCTTTTTATCAAGCAATCGAATATGTTTTTAAGATTGCATTAGAAAAATAACAAGAAAAGGAGAAAGAAAATGCGTTCGTGCGAAGGAACAGGAAGAACTATCGAGCAGGCGATAGAAAATGCTTTATTTGAACTTAAAGCACCAAGAGAAGATGTTGATATTAAAATTTTGAGTGAAGGTGGATTTTTGAAGAAAGCCAAGGTTTTGGTTTCAATTTCAGCTGATGCCCTTCCAAAATATGAGAAAAGAGACAAATTAAGACAGGAAGAACAAAAAGAAGCAGAAGAAGAAAGCAAGGAAGAAAATGAAGCAAACGATTTTGTTGAAACTTTTATCAACAAGAAAATTGAAATTGCTGAAAACAAAAATAATGTGCAAATTATTGCAGACGAAGAATATGTTACTGCTTCCAAAGATGAAGACGGAAATTTAAATGTTAAAAGTGAAAAGAAGGAATATTTTGACAAGAAAGTTGATGCAAAAGAACTTCTTGAAAACATTTTAAAGGCTTTAAATTTAACAGCGGAAATTTCTGTTGAAGAAGATGAAAAGTTTATAAGATATAAACTTAATGGGGACAATCTTAACGATCTTATTGGCCACCATGGGGAGTGCATGTTTGCTTTGTCTTATTATCTTAATTCAGTAAGCAAAAATGACAGCAGAAAGAAAATTGTTTTGGATATTGAAGATTACAGAACAAAGCGTGCAGAAACTTTGACCAATCTTGCAAAAAGAGTTGCAAGCAAGGTTGCAAAGAGTGGAAGGTATTATAAATTTGAACCTATGGATGCAAGTGAAAGAAAAATCATCCACACTGCTCTTCAAAATGACGACAGAGTGACAACAATGAGCAAGGGCGAAGAGCCACACAGATATTTGATTGTTTTCCCAAGAGAATATAGGGAAGATTAAAAATAAACACAGCCAAGTGCTGTGTTTTTTATAATGTCATATCAGGTTTTGCATTTGGATTTTTTATTGTGTAAACACCATAAAGGTCATAATCTCGAATTGATTTGCGAAGAGTGAAATATCTTTGCAGATTTTCGCCATTACCCATTTTGCCAGTCCAAACACCACTTTTTTCTTGCAAAAGGAAATGATAATCATCGCCGAACATTGAGCAAGTTCGAAAGTAAAGTGCAACTTTCCATTCGTTCTTTTGTTTTAATATGCTTTTTGCTTGTCTTACTTCTAAACCGCAACTTTCAACAAAGTTAAAAATGTCGTGTGTGATCTCTTTTAAATTTTTGTTTGGGTCCATAAATTCTTGAAAGGCATGCATGTCTTCAAAGTCAAAATTATATTTATAAAACTGCTCATTTTTTAGGTTAAAACATGCGTGTTCAAGGCAATTTCCAAGGCGTGCAGTGCAGTAACCATTTGGCAGCTTAACATAATAGGACTCGCTTCGCCTTGAAGGCAAATATCCCATTTTGAATATCTCTTTAAGCTTTTTTGCTGTTCTTTCTCTGTTCATGCAAAAATTATATTATATGTTGCAAAGTGTGTCAAGACTAAATTCTTGATTTTTTTCAATATATTTGCTATAATTTTAAGTATGGAAGACGCAATTGTTTCAATTTCAACCCCACTTGGTAAAGGGGCTATATCAATTGTTAGGATGAGTGGCAAAAACTGTTTAGAGATTGCCCTCAAAGTTTTTCATTGCAAACAAAAAGAAATTGAACCAAGATACATGTATTTAGGCAAGCTTGAAATTGATAAGGACAGTTTTGAAGAATGTTTAATGGTATATTTTAAAGCACCATATTCCTATACCGGCGAAGATTTGGTGGAATTTCATATCCATGGTGGAATTTTGCTTGCTCAAAAGGTTGTGGAAATCTGCTTGAAAAATGGTTGCAGAATGGCGGAAGCTGGTGAGTTCTCAAAAAGAGCTTTCATGAATGGAAAAATAACTTTGGATAAGGCAGAAGCAATCATTGGCGAAATCAATGCAGAAACCGAAGGAGAATTAAAATCATCTTTAAAAATCACAAACGGCAAACTTGCTGAAAAAATTGAAAAAGAGCAAGAAGATTTAAAAATGCTTTTGGCAGAAATTAATGTTTCTTTTGATTATCCTGAAAACGATTATGAAGAAATTGTTAAAGAAAAAGTTTTATCAAAAATCAAAGAAATTAAAGAGCAAAACGACAAAATTATTGAACTTTCAAAAAGTGGCAAGTATTTAAAAAACGGAATAAATGTTGCACTGGTTGGCAAAGCAAATGTTGGGAAGAGCAGTGTCCTTAATGCCCTTCTTGGGGAAAATAGAGCCATTGTAACAGACATTGAAGGCACAACAAGAGATAGCCTCTGTGAAAGGTTTTTCCATAAGGGGATGAAGATTAATTTGATAGACACCGCTGGTATAAGAAAAACTGATGATGTTGTGGAAAAACTTGGTATTGAAAAAAGTTTGCAAAGTATCAAAAATGCTGATATTGTGCTTTTTGTTCGTGATGGCAGTCAAAAGGAAAACAGGGAAGATAGCGAAATTGAAGATAGTGTAAAAGATAAAAAAGTTATCAACGTCATCAACAAAACCGACAAGCCAAGGAAGTTAAATAAAAAAGATAATGAAATTGAAATTTCAGCCTTGACTGAAAAAAACATTAATCTTCTTAAAGATAAAATTGTTGACGATATAATTAAGTTTGATATTAGAAGTGATGCTTTGGTTCTCACGAACGAACGTCACATTCAAATTTTGGAAAAATGCGATGAAATTATGAGTGAGATTTTTGCCATTAGCAATGAATCACTTGATATCATCGCAATGCTTGTAAAAAAATTGTGGGTGGAACTTGGAAAGATAACGGGCAATACTGAAAATGAAGATATTATCTCATTAATCTTTTCAAAGTTTTGTTTAGGTAAATGATATGGAAAATTTTGATGCGATAGTTATAGGAGCTGGGCATGCAGGCTGTGAGGCTGCGCTTGCCCTTGCAAGAACAGGAAATAAAACACTGCTTTTAACAATAAGTTTGGACGCAGTGGCTTTTTTGGCATGCAATCCTTCCATTGGTGGAACTGCAAAGGGGCAACTTGTCAGTGAGATTGATGCACTTGGCGGAGAAATGGGAATTAATGCGGACAAAACTGCTATACAAATAAGAATGTTAAATCGTGGCAAAGGGCCAGCAGTTCAAAGTTTAAGAGCTCAAGCAGACAAAAATGCCTACCATGTTGAAATGAAAAAGACGCTTGAAAAAACCGAGAATTTGTTTTTGCGTCAAGGTGAAGTGGTTGATATAGCGCTTGATAATGACGATAAAATTGTCACAACCAATGTTGGTTTAAAATATAGGGCAAAAGTACTTGTGTTTGC
Organism: uncultured Clostridia bacterium; assembly: GCA_944383685.1. GTDB lineage: Bacteria > Bacillota > Clostridia > Christensenellales > UBA1242 > Caccovivens. The sequence continues at coordinate 27,503 of CALWQM010000010.1, forward strand.
AACTGGGGTTTACCTTGAAAGCGAAATCATCATTGGGAAAACTCGTGAAAAAACTGGACCTAATGGCTTTAAAAACAGCCATGGTTTGTCCGCAAGTTTAGAGAAATTGGGGATCAAACTTTTAAGATTTAAAACAGGAACTCCTGTGAGATTACATGCCAGAAGCGTTGATTATTCAAAAATGGAAGTGCAAGAGGGTGATGATAATATCTCTGGTTTTTCATATTTAACAGAAACACCAATCGAAAATAAAGCGGTTTGTTATCTCACATACACCACACCTAAAACACATGAAATAATACGAAATAACCTTGATAAAGCGCCTGCTATTTCAGGTGAAATTGTGGGAATTGGGCCAAGATATTGCCCTTCTATTGAAACCAAAATTGTGCGTTTTGCTGACAAGGAAAGACATCAACTGTTCTTGGAACCAGAGGCACTTGACACAGAAGAAATGTATTTACAAGGGTTCAGCACATCAATGCCGTCATATATTCAAAAAGATATGGTTGAAAGTGTAATTGGCTTGGAACATGCAGAAATTATGCGTGATGCTTATGCCATTGAATATGATTGTATTGATCCAACAGAACTAAAACCAACACTTGAATTAAAGGCGATAAAGGGGCTTTTCTTTGCTGGGCAGATTAATGGGACAAGTGGCTATGAAGAGGCCGCTGCACAGGGAATTATTGCAGGAATAAATGCTAATTTGTTTTTAAAAAATAAAGAGCAACTTGTTTTGAAGCGAAGTGATGCGTATATCGGCGTTTTGATTGATGATATTGTCACAAAAGGCACCAATGAGCCTTATAGAATGATGACAAGTCGTGCCGAATATAGGTTATTACTTAGGCAAGATAATGCAGACTTACGTTTAACTGAAATAGGAAGAAAAGTTGGGCTTGTAAGTGACGAAAGATATCAAAAGTTCTTAGACAAAAAGAAAAAAATGCAAGATATAGAGAATGAACTTGACAGGAAAATTAAACTTGATGAAAAGTTAAAAAACTTTTTTGAAAAGCACAATGAGTCTGTTCCAAAAGAAAGCATGAAGTTGAGAGATATGTTGAAAAGAGTGAACATTGACATTTTTGACATAAAAAAAGAATTTGGATTTAGCGAAGAATATGACTTTAATTTACTTGAAAAAGTGAATATTAAAATTAAATACGAAGGTTATTTAAAACAGCAAGAAGAAGATATTGAAAAAGCACTTGCAAACGAAAAATTGAAAATTCCAGAAGATTTTGACTATAACAATGTGAAGGGGTTAAGAAAGGAAGCAGTTGAAAAATTAAATATAATTCGTCCACTAAATATAGGTCAGGCATCAAGGATTTCAGGAGTTTCACCAGCCGATGTTTCAGTGCTTTCAATCCTTGTTAAAAAAGAGCAAAAGGAAAGAAAAAATGGAAATTAAGGAAGTGTTTTCAAAGTATGTTTTTTCACTTTCAGCTTTGCAAATTAATCAATTTGAAAGGTATTATGAATTTTTAATTAGTGAAAATAAAAAATATAATTTAACCGCAATAACTGAAAAAAATGATGTAATTTTCAAACATTTTTTAGACAGTTGTTTAGCGGAGAAAAATATAATCAAAAATGCAAAAATAATTGACATAGGAAGTGGTGCAGGCTTTCCAAGTATTCCATTAAAAATTTTGCGTCCAGATATAAAATTTGTTCTCGTAGATAGTTTGAATAAAAGGGTGAATTTTTTAAATGAACTCATAAAAATTTTGAATTTGCAGGATGTGGTGGCGGTTCATGCTCGTGCAGAAGATTATATCAAAGACAACAGAGAGAAATTTGACTATGCTGTTGCAAGAGCAGTCGCGCCACTTAATACTTTGTTGGAATATTTAGTTCCTTATGTAAAAGTCGGCGGAGAATGTTTAATCTATAAGTCACAGAAATTAGAAGATGAAATTGAAACTTCTCAAAACGCATTAAAAGTATTGGGTTGCAAAGTTGAAAAAATTGAAAACTTTAATATTGATGAAATTGATGCAGTAAGAAAGATTTTAATAATAAAAAAATGTTTTGTGACGCCAATTAAATATCCTCGTGGTAAAAATTTGCCAAAAACAAAGCCAATTTAATAAAAATATTTAAAAAATAAGCAAAAATTGTGAATTTTGCTTATTTTTCTTTATTTTTTTTTACTAATTTTGTATAATAAGGTAAAAGGAAGATACTATGGGAAAAATTATATCGTTTGCAAATCAAAAAGGTGGAGTTGGAAAAACCACAACTTGCGTAAATGTGGCAACATATATGGCTATGATGGGTAAGAAAGTTTTGATTTTGGACCTTGACCCACAGGGTAATGCTACAAGTGGTGTTGGTATAAGAAAGACAAAAGATTTAAAAACAATTTATGATCTTATTGATGGAGAAAGTAATTTTGATGAAGTTATTAAACCAACTATCATAGATAATCTTTATATTATTCCGTCGACTGTTGACCTTGCTGGGGCAGAAGTAGAACTAATTCAAATTCCTCAAAGAGAAAAGGTTATAAAGAATATTTTGGAGGAAATAAAAGATATTTATGATTTTATATTGATAGATTGTCCTCCATCACTAGGCTTGATTACAGTGAATGCTTTGACAGCCTCAAACAGTGTTATAATACCTATTCAATGTGAATTCTATGCACTAGAAGGCTTGACTCAGCTTATGAACACAATAAGATTGATTAAATACCATTTGAACTCTGATATAGACGTTGAAGGTGTTGTCATGACAATGAAAGATAAAAGATATAACTTGACCAACCAAGTAAGCAACGAGATAATCAAGTTTTTCAACAAAAAGGTGTACGTTACAACAATTCCAAGAAATATACGTCTTGCAGAAGCACCAAGCCATGGTTTGCCTGTTGCTTTATATGATGCCAATTCAAAAGGTGCTGAGGCATATTTGAGTTTAGCAGAAGAAATCTTAAAAAGAAGTGGAGTTCCTTATAAAAAGATTTCCAAAGTAAGAAAAATAAGATTTTCGGAGGATGATTAATTATGATTAATAATAAGAGAGGTTTAGGAAGAGGGTTAGATGCCCTATTTGGTGTTTTCGATGAGGATGATAGTTATAAAAATATAACTAAAAAAGAAGAACCTAAAACTGTGGCAAATGGTGTGGCTGAGATAGATATCGAGAAGATTAAACCTAATCCAAATCAGCCAAGAAAGAATTTTGATATTGATGCATTAAATGAATTGGCTTCATCAATAAAAATGCATGGGATTGTTCAGCCTATTGTAGTTAACGATTTAGGTGATGGTACCTATATGATTATTGCAGGTGAAAGAAGGTGGAGGGCTGCAAATATATGTGGTTTGAAGAAAGTTCCTGCTGTAATAAGAAATTATACAGATAAACAAGTTAAAGAAATCAGTATTATAGAAAACTTGCAGAGAGAAGACTTGAACCCTATTGAAGCAGCAAAAGCCATAAAGGAACTTATGGATGAATATGGTTTAACCCAAGATGCAGTTTCTGACAGAATTGGTAAAAGCCGTTCAAGTGTTGCCAATACATTAAGATTATTATCTTTATATCCAGATGTAATGAAAATGGTTGAAGATGGGAGATTGTCAGCAGGTCATGCAAGGTGTTTGGTTGTTATAGAAGATAAAAATGAGCAAATAAGACTTGCACAGGCGGTAGTAAACAAAAATCTTAGCGTAAGAGATTTGGAAAAAGCTGTTAAAAATTATGAGAATCCTCAAAAGCGTCACATTGTATCACAAGAACAATCCCTTGAATTAAAGGAATTAATCATACAAATGCAAAAAACATTTGCAACAAAGGTATCTGCAATTGGTAATGATAATAAGGGGCGTATTTATATAGATTATTATACAAGAGATGATTTAGATAGAATTGCTGAACTTTTAGAATTGCTTAATAAAAAAGAAATGACTTTGCAAGATTTACAAAATTATAATCGACGCAAGGGTATGAATAACAAGATTGATGTTTAATTATTAAAATAACTTATGAAGAATGTTTCACGTGAAACATTCTTTTTATTTTATTTGCATATTATTTAGTTTCTATCATTAAATTTCTTATACTACTAATGTTTTTGTGTTTGCTAACATAAATAAATTTAAGAATAATTTTGTATTTAACATAATTGGCTTTATATTGTATAGGCAAAGGGTTGAAAGATAGTTACAAAATGTTTCACGTGAAACATTTTGTAAACTTATTATATTGAAGCCTAGTTTTGATAAATGGGTTCATTGGTTTAACGTTCTCAAAACAAGTAGAACTTATGTTTTGATTTATGTTATGTATTTAATAACATGCATGATTTACAAACAAGACATAATAATTTAATAATTGTTTCACGTGAAACAATTATTTACACAAATTTAAAGATGTCATTTATTTTTAATCTGTATAACCTACTAAATTAAAGGAAATGTTAGACCAAGTCAAATATATTAAAATAATAAATCGTAATTTTAACAGAGAATATTGTTTCACGAGAACAATATTAAACAAAGGATGTTGTTAAGAAATTTAAACAAAAATAACAATCAATAGATTAATTATACTAAATAATAAGTGTAAATTATAGATAAGTTAAATCATATCAAAAAATCATAACATATTAAAACAAGCTAAGGTAAATAACCCTCAATATAAATATCTAAGTATGAAGATAAATGTTTCACGTGAAACATTTTATATATGGTTTGTCCTTGGTATTATTTTGTTTATATTAGGAAAAATGTAATTAGTAAACAGTGTAATTTTCTTTGACATTTGGGCATAAAACATGTTAAAATACTAATGTATGGAGGTATTAAAATGAAAGAATTAAAAGGTACAAAAACAGAAAAAAATCTTATGGAAGCATTCGCTGGTGAAAGTCAAGCAAGAAATAAATATACATTCTATGCTTCAAAAGCTAAGAAAGAAGGCTATGAACAAATAGCTGCGATCTTTACTGAAACAGCAGATAATGAAAAAGAACATGCTAAAATGTGGTTTAAAGAACTTCATGGCGGAGAAGTCCCATCAACAATGGAAAATTTGATTGATGCAGCTGCTGGCGAAAGATGTGAATGGACTGAAATGTATAAAAGAATGGCAGAAGAAGCACGTGAAGAAGGCTTTGATGAAATTGCGAGAAAATTTGATGGTGTTGCTGCCATTGAAAAAAGACATGAAGAAAGATACAACAAATTACTTGATATCATCAAAAATAAAACAGTATTTAAGAAAACTGATAAAAAGATTTGGGTATGCAGAAACTGTGGACATGTTTATGTTGGAAATGAAGCTCCAAAAGTTTGCCCAGTATGCAACCATCCACAAGCATATTTTGAAATCTTAACAGAAGAGTTTTAATAAATTATTAGTTATTAAAACATAATTAAATACTTTTATTTAATGAGTTATTGAAAATATTTTTTTGTTTAGATAAAATTAATATTTTTAATTAATTTACCTTGACAAAAGTATGTAAAGATGTTAAAATAAAAGCACGTTTAAAAGTTTGCGTGCTTTTTTGGAGAGATACTCAAGAGGTCGAAGAGGCTCCCCTGCTAAGGGAGTAGTGTTGTAAAAGGCAGCGAGGGTTCGAATCCCTCTCTCTCCGCCAAACAATTGTCGTTTGAACTCAAACGACAATTTTTTATTATCCGCATCTGAAATTTCTATTTCTTTCTTATAAATTGTCATTCCATTATCACTATTTCCATTGTTATCATCATTATCATTTGGACGACTATATATTTCTTCGGCTGGATTAAGACTTGTATTGTAAACTATTGTAATTTTGTCGTCATAAAGTAATACTTTTAAAATAAAATTATTAAAGAACTCGTTTTTATCTGTTTTGTTATCAAACTTCTTTCTTGCATATATTTTCAAGAAATTT
>CALWQM010000011.1 GCA_944383685.1 uncultured Clostridia bacterium
TTATCAATTTGATTTTTCCATTCTACAAGTTTGTTTTCTATTTCTCTTTTTAACATATTTTACCCCTTTATTACTTGTATTTTATAATATAAAAAATATAAAAGTCAATAAAAAATGACATTTTTCCAGGGGAATATTTTCGAAAAATGACATTTTTCCGGGGGAAAGTTCAAAACATTTTAACACTTTTTATTAAAATATTAAAAATTTAGAGTTCTCTAATTAGTATCTATTTTATTTTTTAATCTATTAAATATTTGTTCTAATAAAATTTCTCTATTCTCTGAAATGCAATAAAAGTTCAAATTCCTTTTCTTGCATTCTTTTTCATAAAATTCAGACAGATCTAAGTTTCTTTCAACAATATTTTCTATATGTTCTAATTCTTTATCCGGATAAGCTTTAATAAATTTTTTAACTAAAAGATTTTTATCGTTTCTATTAAATCCTAAATATACATTTTCTATATTATCATAAAAGAAATAATCATTTGCGTTGCTATAATCAAGGTCTAGAACAATATTTTTTGATTTGTTTTGCACAACAAAATCTTCAATAGATATATTTTCTTTTATAAGTCCCCAATCGTTAAAATATTTAAAACCACAGCCGTCAACTAATTTCTTAGAAAGAGTCGTTTTCCCAGAACCCGGCAAACCACAAATTATTATCATAAGGCACCTCTTTTTATAAAATAAGTATATCATACTTTTAAATTTTTGTATGTTCAAATATAAAAACAATTTTATAAATTTACATAGTTTTAGGCAGTTTTAAAACACTTGATTTTATTAAAAATATAGGCGTAGGTGTATGTAGGTGCACAAATTTAAAAATTTTTTTGCACCTATTATAAAAATACTAGCAAAAATGCTAGTATTTATAATGGTTTTATTAGGATAGAGCACAAGTTTTGGTATAAATATTTTTAAATTGGTAAAATAAAAAATACATAATATAAAATAAAAAAAGATGTGAATGTCACACCTTTTAGTTAAAATTTTTTAATTATTACTCTAAGGAAACAATGTAATAATAAACTGGTTGACCACCACAAGCCACAGTAACCTCGCAATCTGGATATTTTTCTGCAAGTTTTTCTTGAAGTTTGTTGGCATCATCTTCCCTAATATCTTCGCCATAGAAAAGAGTTATATTCATAATTGAATCATCAAACATTGTTTCAATAAGCTTTTCGGTTGTGTCTGCAACCAAGTTTCCTTTTGCTAAAATTGCTTTGTCGTCAAGCCCAATAATTTCACCCTTATGAAGGTCAAAACCATCAACATGAGTGTCACGAACAGCATAAGTAACTTGCCCAGAACGCACTGATTTAACCGCTTCAAGCATTGCTTGTTTATTTTCTTCCACACTTGCTTCTGGATTAAAGGCAATAGCCGCAGAAATGCCTTCTGGAACACTCTTTGTTGGAATAATAACCAAGTTTTTGTTTGTTACATCATTTGCTTGTTCTGCTGCAAGCACAATATTTTTATTGTTAGGGAAAACAAAAACAGTTCTTGCTGGAACTTTTTCAGCCGCATTTGCAATATCTTCTGCACTTGGATTCATTGTTTGTCCACCCACAATGATTTCATCCACAGTGAGCTCTTTAAAGATTGTTGCAAGCCCATCGCCAGGAGCAACAGAAATCATTCCCATTTCTTTGCTTTCTTCCACAGCTTGTGCTTTCTTTTTAAGTTCTCTGTTCTGTTCACGCATATTCTCAATCTTCAAATTGAAAAGTTCGCCAAGTTCAAGAGCATATTGAAGGGCTTTGTTTGGTTCATTTGTGTGAACATGCACCTTAACAAGTGACAAATCTCCAATACATATAACCGAGTCACCAATTTCCATAAGTTTTTCTCTTAACTTATCAATATCAGCTTCGGTTGTCTTTTTGTGCATATGAATAATCATGTATTCAGTGCAGTAACCAAATTCAATGTCACCCAAATTGTTGATATCAGCAATGACATCGTCCAAACTTTGAGGTTGTTTGTCATCTTCAAATGTAAATTCAAGATCCTCCTCACCCATAAGGTAACGATAAAAACCTGTGAAGATAACTAAAATTCCGCGACCACCAGAGTCCACAACCCCTGCTTTTTTAAGAACAGGAAGCATTTCAGGAGTCTGCTTCAAGATTTCTTCACCTGTTTCAAGCACCTTTTTGAAGAAAACTTCAAAGTCGTCATGTTTTTTTGCAAGTGCAACTGCGTTTTCTGCCATAACACGAATAACTGTGAGAATTGTGCCTTCCTTTGGTTTTGTAACTGCCTTATAAGCAATTGTTGCACCTTCATGCATAGCCTTGGCAAAATCTTTTGTGTTTATCTCCTTGCAAGTTCCAGTGACAGAGCAAAAGCCCTTGAAAATTTGAGATGTGATAACGCCACTGTTTCCTCTTGCCCCACGAAGAGCACCTTTTGAGAAAGCTTCCGAAAGAGAAGACAAATCGTTATTCATGCATTTATTAATTTCACCAACGGCACTTTTCATTGTAAGAAACATATTTGTTCCAGTATCCCCATCTGGTACTGGAAAAACATTAAGTGAATCTATATATTCTTTATTTTGCTCCAACAAACTTACACCCGCAAGAACCATCTTACGAAATGTAGTTCCGTTAATCGTTTTCAACATAGTAACAAACTCCTAAACTCTAACACCCACAACGTGAACATTAACGGTATCAACAATCATACCGGTAAAGTTTTCGATGGAGTATTTAACAGATTTTTTTAAAGATTCAGCAACCGCAGAAATAGACACACCGTATTTCAAAATACAGTAAATGTCAATAAAAATTCGGTTGTCAATATGGCTAACAGAGATCCCTTTTGAATAGGACTCTTTTTTGAAAAATTCTCGTGCGCTATCTTTTACACTTTTAGAGACTAAGTCAACAACACCATAACAATCGAGAGCAACAAAACCAGCAACAGTGCGTATTGCATTGTCGCTGATAGAAATGTTTCCGTAATAGTTATTAGTATCTACTGTCAAGGATTCCTCCCATCGTTATAAAAGTATTCGCATTAATATAATACAATAAAAAATAATATTAATCAAGCAAATTAAATAAAAAACATAAATTTTATTGTAAATTTAACACTCTTTTTTTGTCTTAATTGCAAAATTTTACCAATAAAAAGTTATAAACACATAATAATATTTACTTTTAAAGTATAAATATTATGATAAAGTTGTCTAAAAATAGTTGATTTTTCCAAAAATATATGTTATTATATAAGCCGTAATTATGATATTTTGACTAAAAGGAGAAAGTTATGAGCAGAGTTTGTGAAATTTGCGGAAAGGGTAAAATGGACGGAAAAACTGTTAGCCATGCTAACAACAAAGCTCCAAGAAAATATAATGTAAATCTTCAAGAAACAGAAATTAACGGAAAAAGAGTTAAAGCCTGCACAAAATGCATTAAAACTGCAAAGAAAAACGGCTAATAATTTTACTTTATATTTTATAAAAAACACGGAGTTTTTTCCGTGTTTTTTTGTTTTATAAACATGCAAAATTTGTAACCGTTATTGTGTATTGAACACCAAGAAGATTTTGCATGCGATCCTGTGAAACCATGCCAAGTGTGGTCATTGTTTTTGCTGTGTTTAAAGTTGAACCTAAATCTCTTGTCCAATATTTAATGCTGTTATTTGTCACAGCTTTCACAAGGTCACTCATAACTATCTGCCTATTTGCACCACATATATCTTTGATTTCATCAACGGAAGATATATGATACCAACCATCATAATTAGAACTTGTTGTGCCAGTGACAGAAAAACTTTGAATGCTTCTATATTGGTGAGTGATATAATTTGAATATGGTTCTCCACCTATGCCTGATGAAGAATAAAATTCGCCCTTGTTAAGTGTAGAGTCCCTATATCCCTGTCCATTGTGCATAAGCATTCTTGTTGAAATTATTTAGTTTTTTAATGTTAATTTTAAAATTATTGTGTGAAAATTTGTGATTTTTATCATTTTAATTTCGTTTTATATGTATTTCAATTATAGTTCAGTTTTTCTTGCCAACATTATTTTAGCAAATAACAAATTTTCCATCAACTTAATTCAAATAGTTCATGCAATTATCTTAAATTTTAACAGTATAAAATCATAAAAAATAGAAAAAATAAGGAAACGTAATTTCCCCTATTTATACATTTTAAAATCAAATAAAGTAATTAAAATTAATTATCTTTTTCTTTTTTATAAAATAATTTTAAAAATGGCACTGCCCAACGAGGAGCTTTAATACAAATAATTTTATAACTTGGTTTCTTTTCTTTTTCCATATTATTTTGTATTCTTCAAATTTTGAAGATGTTACAAAAATTTTAATTTTAAGCAAATTGTCCAGCAATTGCTCCATCAGCACAAGCAGAAACAAGTTGCTTTAAAACCCCAGCTCTTATGTCCCCACAAGCAAAAACCCCTTTAACAGAAGTTTCCATTTTTTCATTTGTGACAATATATCCATTATCATCTAATTTTAAAACACCTTTATATATATCAGTTAAAGGTCTTTTACCTAGCTCAATGAACAAGGCTGAAAGTTTTAATTTTTCAACATTATCATTAACTTTAAACTCAACTTCATTAACCTTACCTTCGCCAAGGATATTAATTATTTCCACATTGGAAATAACTTCAATATTTTTCTTTGGACAGGCTTTTGCATATATGGTCATATCTTCACTATCTAAAAAATAAACCTTTTTGCAAACATCAGCAAGTTGCAATGCCCCTAAAATTCCACTTCCTTTCTTTGAAACAACTGCCACTTCTTGGTTTTTATAGAAATTCGCATCACAAATAGCACAATAGCTAACGCCTCTACCCAAAAATTCATCTTCATTTTTGCCAAGTTTTTTATAGGTTAAACCTGTTGCAATAATCACACTTTTGGCAAAAAATTTGTTTCTCTTTCCAAAAATAACTTTAATATCCTTTGAAAAATCTACCTTTTCAACCACATCACTAAAAACAGGTATTTTATTATATTTCACCTGCTTTTGAAAATTCTGCATAAGTTCAAAACCAGTAACCTTGTCATAAGAAGGGAAATTTTCAATCTCATTAATAGAAGCAAGTTGCCCACCGATAAGCATTTCTTCAACAATAGCAACTTTTTTATTTCTTCTTTTGGCATAAACGGAAGCAGTGATACCTGCAACCCCACCGCCTAAAATTAAAATGTCAAAAACTTCATTTTCCATATAGATATATTATTCTTTTATAACTTCTTTTTTATTATCAGTTTTACTTTCAATTTTGCTTTCAGTATCTAGTTTTGTTACAGCATTATATTCACTGATTAAATCATTCAACTGATTTTTACACTCAGTTGCGCCCTTTTTAATTTCGTCAATAAAGCCTTTACCTGCATTTATTTGTTTATAAACAACTTCCTTTTGGCTTTTATTTTCCTTGGATTTTTCACTTCCAGGCTTTAAATTTTTTCCTTCTTCTATCAACTTTGAAAGGTCAACAACACAATTAACCTGAGATTCAATAGCTGTTGCAAAATAATCAACAAGATTTTCAAATCTTGCCAAAAGTTCTTTACATTTTTTATTCATAAGTTCATTAAGTTCTGTCATATCCCCTCCTTAACTACTTAATAGTATTTTAATATACTGAATTTATTTTGTCAACAAACTTAATTAATTTTTTATAAATATGAAAAATTTTTAATATTAATACACAAAAAATAAACTTACCTTTAATAAGCACAATAAAAAAACAGGCAAATCTGCCTGCATTTTTTATCTCTTTGAGAATTGTGGAGCTTTTCTTGCTTTTTTGAGACCGTATTTTTTTCTTTCTTTCATTCTTGGGTCTCTTGTCAAGAAGCCTGCTGCTTTAAGTTCAGCTTTATAAGTTTCACTTGCTTCAACAAGAGCTCTTGCAATTCCGTGACAAATTGCACCTGCTTGACCTGCAATTCCGCCACCATCAACATTAACAACAACATCAAACTTATCAGCTGTGTTTGTTAAAGTGAGTGGTTGTTTAGCAATCAAGATTAAGGTGTCACGTTGAAGGTATTCATCAACATTTCTTCCATTGATTGTGAAAGTTCCTTTACCTGGGTAAAGTCTAACTCTTGCAATAGATTTTTTTCTTCTTCCTGTTGCAATAAAAGCACCAGTTTTGTTTTGTGATGTTTTCTTAGCCATTATTCTCTAACTCCTTTTAATGCAACTTGTTCAGGTTTTTGAGCTTCGTGTTTATGTTCTGCATCCTTGTAAACATGAAGTCTTGTAAATTCTTTGCGACCTAATGTGTTCTTTGGTAACATTCCCTTAACAGCATGTTCAACAACCTTTCTTGAATCTTTTGCCATCAAAGTTTTGTAATCAACAGTTTTAAGTCCACCAACGAAACCTGTGTGCCAACGAAGTTTCTTTTGTTCCAATTTTTTACCAGTAAGAACAACTTTGTCTGCATTGATAACAATAACAAAATCTCCTGTGTCAACGTGTGGTGTGTAAATAGTTTTATTTTTACCAGTTAAAATATCAGCAACTTGGCTTGCAAGTCTTCCAAGTGGCATATTTGTGGCATCAACGATATACCATTTTCTTTCAACAGTAACTGGGTTTGCCATGTAAGTTTTCATTTTAATCTCCCTTAAAAAATAATCAAGTTGGACATTTCATCTTTAAAAAAACGCCTTTATCGGGGCTAACAATAAAAACGCCTTTTAGAAAAGACGTTATTATTTTACTTATTCTAATATTATTTGTCAAGTATTTAACAATAATTTTTTATGAAATTATCACAAAAAAAACATACAAAATCGAAAATTTTGTTATCTTACTATGCAGGGAATACGGTATGTAATTCTGTTGCAGCATTCACAAGTCCATTATAATAGATAATTTTCTTATAAACCTTGCTTTTTATCTTGCTATCATCAATTTCACAAAGTAAATCATTGATTTCATCCATAAGCTTTGCAGAAATATGAGTCATTATGTATTCAAGTTGTTTTTTGTTTGTAACCTTTTTAAACTTTTCAGCAAATTCCAAAGAGTTAACATCCACCAAATCATTTAATTTTTCCATAATTTCTCTATCGTTCTTTGCTTCGTCACAAATCTTTTTAACTTCTGGCAGGCAATTTTTACTTATTTTAACAATGGCATATTCTTTTGAAACAGTTCCATTTTCAACATCATTTAAAAGGTTATTGAGGTCTGTTTTAAAAAATGCAGGAAGCTCTAACTTTTCACCTTTCTTCAAGCTTTTTTCATGTAAAAGATTTTGATTGTATTTGCAAATCATATATAGAAAGTTTGCAACAACTTTGTTTTTATCATCACAGTTTTTTGTGCCCTTAACATTTCCAACTGAGTCAAAATCAATTAAATCATAATAATATAAGAAACGCATAAACAGCCTCCTTTTACATAACCAAATTATAGCATATCAAAATGAATATTCCAAACAAATAATGCATATTTATACACTTTTTAATCTACTCAAAAAATTTAATTAAAAAAAATTCATTATTTTTTTGACAAGTTTTTAATTTTTATTTATACTTATATTAATGATTAAGTGAAAAGGAGAAAATTATGGATAAAAAATTTGAACCACTCTTTACACCTTGGAAAATAGGTAATGTGGAAATTAAAAACAGAATTGTTCTTTGTCCTATGGGCGGGACCTCACTTTTTGGTTGGATGGAACCACACCATTTCGACAAGGAAGCTGCAAATTTCATTTTAAATCTTGCAAAGAATAATGTTGGACTTCTTATTCCTGGCATTGCTCCAATCAAAAACATTATGGGTGGACAATGGCTTTATAAAAGCAAAAAATCTTTTAGAAAACTTAAACCTTTTATGGAAGAAGTTCACAAAACTGGTGCAAAACTTTTTGTTCAATTGACCGCTGGTTTTGGTCGTTCTTTCTCTGTTCCAAACAGTCTTGTTCCAATGCTTAAACACAAGGTTCTTGGAAAAATGCTTGCCCCTATCATTGATGTTCAATATCTTTGTGCTTCCCCAAGTAAACTCCCATCAAGATGGGCAGAAGGTTGTTTTTGCAGAGCTCTTTCAAAGAAAGAAATTGAAAAAATGATTGATGCTTTTGCAAAAATTGCAAAACTTTGCAAAGATGCTGGGGTTGATGGCGTTGAAGTTCATGCTGTTCATGAAGGATATCTTCTTGACCAATTCACAACAAAATACACAAATAAAAGAACTGATGAATATGGTGGAAGTTTTGAAAACAGATTCCGCTTCCCAGTTGCAATTGTGAAAGCAATCAAAAATGCCTGCGGAAATGACTACCCTGTTTCATTAAGATATTCCGTTGTAAGTAAAACAAAAGACTTCTGCAAAGGTGCAATCCCTGGTGAAGAATATGTTGAAGTCGGCAGAGATATGGAAGAAAGTGAAAAGGCCGCAAAATATCTCCAAGATGCTGGGTATGATATGCTTAACTGTGATAATGGAACCTATGATGCTTGGTATTGGGCTCACCCACCTGCATATATGCCACAGAACTGCAACCTTGAAGATGTTTCCCATATCAAAAAATTTGTTGATATCCCTGTTGTTTGTGCTGGCAGAATGGAACCAGGTGTTGCTGCAAAATCAATTAAGGAAGGAAAGATTGATGCAATGGGTGTTGCAAGACAATTCCTTGCAGATGGAGAATGGGTAACAAAACTTATGGAAGACAAAGTTGATGAGATAAGACCTTGCATTTGTTGCCACAACGGATGCTTCCCATTTGCACATTATAAAGGTGTTTCTTCAATTCAACCTATGAGTGACACAATGCACATGTCAAGATGTGCTGTTAACCCAATCACAATGCAACACAAAAAATTTGAAGTTGTTCCTGCTAAAAAGCAAAAAACTGTTGCTGTTATTGGTGGTGGTGTTGGCGGTATGGAAGCGGCAAGAATTGCAACCATAAGAGGCCATAAAGTTACAATTTATGAAAAAACTGATAAACTTGGTGGTGTGTTCATTCCTGCATCTGCTCCTTCATTTAAGGAAAAAGACAAAATGCTTATTGAATGGTTCAAACGCCAAATTGCAAAACTTCCTATTGAAATTAAATACAACACAGAAGTTAAAAATTTAAAAGATATCAAAGCAGATGAATATATTATCGCCACTGGCTCAACTGCAAAACGCCCTCCTATCAAAGGAATTGAAAACAGCATTGAAGCTATTGATTACCTTAATGGCACAAAAGAAGTTGGAGAAAATGTTGTTATAATTGGCGGTGGACTTAGTGGTTGTGAAATTGCTTATGACTTGTTCCTTAAAGGTAAAAAGCCTGTAATTGTGGAAGCACAAAATGACCTTATGATTTCAAAAACTTTGTGCCTTGCAAATTCATCTTATTTAAGAGATTTCTTCGATTATAAAAAAGTTCCTGTTCATCTTGAAAGCAAAGTTGTTGAGATTACCCCTGACAGCGTTGTTATTGAAGATAAAAATGGTAAAATTTCAACAGTCAAAGCAGATAGTGTTATCACTGCAATTGGTTACAAATCTAACCCTCTTGCAAAAGGCTCAAAACATGTTCACATAGTTGGAGATGCTTTGAACGTTGGAAATCTTAGAACAGTTATTTGGCGCGCTTGGGAAGTTGCAGAAAAAATTTAAAGCCTATGATGAAAATAAAAACCATGGTTTAGTTCCATGGTTTTATTTTTCAAACGCAATTTTTTTAATTATGTTGTAACGCTTATCAATTGATAAACCTTATTTGACTCCCCTATGTATATGCAACTCATTATTCTCTTTATTTAGGGTTCTATGTTTAAATTCTTCTTTATATTTTTTTATTGACTTTTTTTGTCTTATATTTTTTATATGGTGTTCAATAATGGAAACTATAATAATAAACATTTCACTAGCATCCATAACTGCAGATGTATAAAATCCATTAAAAATTCCAAATATCATAAGCAAAATATTTTGTGCCATCATCATATATTTAACAGTCAACATATTTTCAACCGTCACTGCAACGGTGAAAATTATAGATGATATAATTGTGATAATATCCCAAAAATCATTAAAAAATATAATTCCAACAGCAATATATAAAACACTAAAAATAAATATGTAATATAGTGGGACTTTTTTATTTTTTTCTTCATAGACAAAAGAAATAATGACAAGAATTGTGCTAATAAAAACATTTATACCTGTAACTAATGCACTTGAAACAACAAAGCCAGCACCATAAAAAATATTTGACAAAATTTGAAATACTAAAAAAGTTTTCTTATTAAAAAAATAAGAAATACAAACCAAAATTAAGGCTATTCCACCTAAAATTTGAGATATAATAAAGGAAATCATATAACTATTTTATTAAAGAAATGGAATAAAATGAAAAGGTCATAATTGTCACAACAATTGATAGTATCATGAAAGTAATTTTTATGCCTCGTCTTTTTTTACTTAATGCAACAGAAATAATGTTTAATATACTGGCAATGACACCTGTTATCATGGCTGGCAAGCCAAAATAAGCAAGATATATAGCATATCCTAATGCTGTGCCAATTTGTTCTCCGCCACTTGATAAGAAAAACTCAATTGACATTATTCCAAACAAAATGGTTAAAACTAAGGTTATAACAAACAAAACTATGCCAATAATTAACAAAATTAAACTTGCTTTATCTTTTTTGACATTTTTATCATTGTTTAAAGGTTGTGTATTTTCAGTTGCATTAATCTTCATTTTCACCTCCAATAAATTTTGGTGACCCCACCGGGACTCGAACCCAGAACGGCGACTTAGGAGGTCGCTGTAATATCCTGTTTTACTATGAGGTCATAGATTATGGCATCAAAATGTAATTTATTTAATGCAGCAACAATTAAAGATAATTTAATATCCTGCTTATTATAACATATTTTTATAATTTTGCAAACAAGTTTATAAAATTGTTGCCTTTTATTTGAAATTAAAATAAAAAGATGCTTTTATACATCTTCTCTAATTCAAATCTCAAAAAATATACTTGCTTCGATTTAATTTATTTAACAAATGCGCAAAATGCTTGATAACAAGTGTAAAGGTCTGCCTTTGAAATAAGTTCATAAGGTGCATGCATTGAAATCACTGGCACGCCAATATCAACAGTATCAATATTTAAACTTGCCACAAATTTTGCTATTGTTCCACCGCCTCCAAGATCAACAACTCCAAGTTCTGCTGCTTGCCAAACAATGTTTGCCTTTGCAAAAATTTGTCTAATTTCACCCATTAACTCAGCAGAAGCATCATTAGCTCCTGATTTGCCACCTGCTCCTGTAAATTTATTTATGCAAACCCCACAAGAAATTTTTGCACTATTAAATTTTTCATATACATCCGGAAAAGTTGGGTCAAAACAACTTGTAACATCAGCAGAAAGACATCTTGATTTTGCCCTAACCTTTCTTTTGTTACATTTAAAAGCCTCTGCAATTTCGTCTATTAAATCTTCATACACCTTACTTTTCATGCCAGTGTTTCCTTCACTGCCAATTTCTTCTTTATCAACCAAAATGGTCATAACTGTGTCGTTACTTTTAGTGTCTAAAATTGCTCTTAAAGCTGGATAAGCGCAGGACTTATCATCATGTCCATAAGCACCAATAAAAGCCCTATCAAAACCAATATCTTTTGCCTTGTATGCAGGAACAGCACAAAGTTCACTACTCATGAAATCTTCCTCTTTTATGCCATACTTTTCATTTAAAATATTTAAAACATTAAGTTTTATTTTGCTTCTAACTTCCTCGTCAGCATATGGCATACCACCCGCAATGATATTTAACTGTTCGCCTGTTATTATCTCATTTCCTTTTAAACTCATTTGTTTTGTTCCCAAATGTGGAAGAAGATCACTAATATAGAAAATTGGATCATTCTCATCTTCACCAATCTTTATTTTAACTTTTTTGCCATCATTAAGCACCACCATTCCATGTAAAGCAAGTGGAATTGTTGCCCATTGATACTTTTTTATTCCACCATAATAGTGTGTTTTAAATAAGCAAAAACCATCTTGCTCATAAACTGGATTTTGCTTTAAATCAATACGTGGAGAATCAATATGTGCTCCAAGAATTTTTATTCCATGCTCCTCCAAATTGTTTTTTCCTATTCTAAAAGCCACAACACTTTTATCACGATTGACAAAATATTTTTTATCCCCCACCTTTAACTTATCGCCAAATTGAAATTCTGTAAACCCATTTTGTTTTAATAAATCAACTGAAAATTTGCAAGCTTCTCTTTCAGTTTTAGAGTTATTTAAGAACTTTTTATAATCTTCTGCAAAACTGAAACAATTATTTAATTCCTCTTGTTTTGCTTTTGAAAAATAATTTTTCTTTTCATAAGCCAATTCTTTTGCAAGTTTTTGTCCCTTACTTAATTCTTTCATATCTAACTCCTCACTTTTATAATATGCCACAAATTTGTTTTTCACACAAATAAAATAAAAAACAAGCAAAAAATGCTTGTTTTTAAGGAAGAAATTATTTTTAAAGCAATATACACAAAACTCCGCCTTTGCCTTCATTGATAATTCTGCCAAGAGTTTTTCTCATTTTTCTTTGTGCATCTGCTGGCATCATAACTATCTTAGATGAA
Organism: uncultured Clostridia bacterium; assembly: GCA_944383685.1. Taxonomy (GTDB): domain Bacteria; phylum Bacillota; class Clostridia; order Christensenellales; family UBA1242; genus Caccovivens. The sequence goes on from CALWQM010000011.1 coordinate 12,664, forward strand.
ATGTTATCTCCAATTAAACTTGAAAGACTTTTTCCAAGAAGATTAGTTTCCCAAATTTGCTCTGGATTATTTTCAAATTGCTCGTTTAAATAATTTACTAAATCTTGACTTTGGCTTTCCGTTCCAACAAGTGGAGTAACTTCTGTTTCAACATCAACTTTAATTATATGCAAGCTTGGAGCAGTTGCTTTTATTTTGACACCATAGCGGTTACCTTGTTTCACAACTTCTGGCTCTTGCAATGCAAAATCGCTTTGTTTTGGAACAACAATTCCATAACCATTTTGTTCAACCTCATCAAGTGCAAGTTTAAGTTTGTCATATTCTATTTTTGCTGTTGCCAAATCCTTGATATATGAAACAAGTTCAAAATCGTCTTTAATTTCAAAGCCACATTCATCACTTAAAACATGATAGAAAAGGTTTTCTTTTGGGATGACGTTAAATTTAATAACTCCCTCGCCCATTTCCACATTTGAAAATGTGATTGGGTCAAAACTTTCACTTTCAGTGAAAACAAGGGCATCCTTGTTTGTGTCGCCAATCTTTTTTAAATCATTTCCAAATTTTTTAATTTCACTGACAACTTCTTTAATAATTGGATTGGAGAAAGGAAGTGCTGAGAGCCATTTTGGCATGTTAACCTTTATGCTTGTGATTGGAAATTCCAAAAGCATCTTTTCAAAAATTCTGTCAACATCGCTTTCTTTCATTTCCTGAACATTCATGCTGACAACTTGTGAGTCATATTTCTCTTGAAGGCTTTTGGCAAGTTTTTTGCTTTCTTCTTTGTTTGGATTTTTTGTGTTTAAAACAATCACAAAAGGTTTTCCAGTGGCTTTCATATCTTGAACTATCTGTTCTTCTGCTGCAACATAGTTTGCTCTTTCAAGGTCTGTTACTGTGCCATCAGTTGTAACAACAATGCCAATTGTTGAATGCTCTTCAATCACCTTCTTTGTGCCAAACTCGGCAGCTTCTTCAAAAGGCATATCTTCGCTTGACCAAGGGGTTTTCACAAGTCTTGGCTTATCCCCTTCTTCAACACCCATTGCCCCACTCACCAAATAGCCAACACAATCAATCATTCTCACTTTTAAATTGATTTTGTCAGCAACTGAAATTTTAACTGCTTCATTTGGCACAAAACGAGGCTGAGTTGTCATAATTGTTTTACCATCCGCACTTTGTGGTAATTCGTCAATTGTTCGTTTTTTGTTGTTTTCATTTTCAATGTTTGGAATAACAAGTTTCTTCATAAATTCTGCAATAAAAGTTGATTTTCCAACCCTAACAGGTCCAACAACGCCAACATATATATCACCATTGGTGCGAGATTTAATATCTTCATATATTTGATATTTTTCCATATAACCTCCACGCATACCATAAAATATGCAACAAAGAAATTATATAGAACAAAAATAAAAAAAGACTTTTAAAAAGCCTTTCTTCTTTAATTTACTTTATTTATTCTCTTCTTCCTTAACACTTTCTTGAATTTCAATATTCTGGGTTTGAACATTTTGTTTATTCAATAAAGTTTTGTTTCTTGCAATGTCAATGATTATGAGAACTGCACTTGCAATAAAGCCTATTAAACAGATAATTGACAAAGCATCAACACCTTCAGTTAAACCAATTAAAATAAGAACTGCAAGAATAAAATTAAAAACTGAAACGGTTATTGGCAAACCTTTTTTACCTGCCATTTTCTTAGGGTCCATTGAAACTCTATTATAACTTACACTTGAAAAGATTAAACCTAAAATACCAAAAATTATCATAACAACCATAATTCCAATTGTCATAATACCAGCGGTTTGAAAAACAGCATCATCAACATTACCAGAACCACCCATTATTCCTGCCACTCCAATTATTCCAACAAAGCAACTAATAGTATAGTATGCATACAAAATTGTGCTTAAAATTAGCCCTATCAACAAACAAATTCTAAAATTATTTTTCATATATATATCTCTTTTTCATAATTATATTAACATAAAACAGTATAAGTGTCAAATAATTATAAAAAAATAATCAAAATTTAATACATCTTTACTTTTTTGTTAATTCAAAACTTAAATCTAATAAAAATTCCAAATCTTCATCTTTAATTTCATTAATATCAATTGTAAGCCAATGCACTTTGTTCATATGATAGGCAATATATACACCCTTTTTCTTCAACATAGGTTCTCTTATTAAGGGGTCAGTTTTAACATCCAAAATATCAATAACTTTTTCACCAACTCCCCTAATTTTGTTTTCTTGCACACGCAACAAGGCTGCAAACCATTTTTTATTATTTAAATGGCGAAATATTTTTATATTATCATCCTTAAATGGTGTGTCGCAGGCTACACCATAATTTTCTTGAACAAATTTTATAAGCTCTTCTTTTGTCAATTTTTATTTTCCTCTTGTTTATTTTCGTTATCTACGCTTTGAGTGTTTTCAGGCTCCACAACAATTTCTTCTCCTGTTTTGTCGTCACTCTCTTCAACTTCAACAGTTTGTTTTTTCTTTTTAAGTTTACTCATAAGGTCAATTTTGCCTTCTTTTCCTGTAAACAATCTCTTAATGTTTGCATGATGCAATGAAAAGATTAAAATGACATTTAACCAAATCACAACAAGCACAGGGATAACATACATTATATCTTGCGCATTGATTGTGAAAAGGCAAGTTGCAGTTATTGACATAGCTAAAATATAAATAAAAGAAATAACTGAGCCATATTTAATAACAAACAACATCAAAAGGAAACATACCACAAATGCAACAAGGGAAATCCACCAAAGTGTTGGATGGAAAGTGAACATACCAAATGTGCAAGCAACACCTTTTCCGCCCACAAATTTGTAAAAAACTGGAAAACAGTGCCCAAGAATTGCTCCAAAGCCAGCAATAAAGAAGGCAATATTTTCAAAACCTGGATAAAAATAACCAATAACATAATAAGAAATTATTGCAGGCAATCCGCTTTTGATTGCTTCCATGATTAATGTTAAAATCGCCTCGCCAAAACCACGAGTCCTAAGCATGTTCATTGTGCCAGGATTGTGACTTCCAACTGTTGTTATATCTTTTTTAGCAAATGCCCAAGAAAAAATACGGGCAAAATTGATGTTACCTATAAGGTATGACAAAACAAAAATAATTGCAAGTGCTAAATATTTCATTCTTCCTCCTTACCTTTAAAAACAAGTTGTATTGGAGTGCCTGAAAAATCAACTTTTTCACGCAGTCTGTTTTCCAAATATCTTTGATATGAAAAATTGATAAGTTTTGGGTCTTTGCAGAAAAAGACAAATTTAGGTGGATTTGTGCTTGGCTGGGTGGCAAACATAATTTTTGCCTTTTGCCCATTCTTTGCAGGTGGTTCAAAATTTAAAATCGCATCTTGCAAAATATCGTTTAAAACCCCAGTTGTTATTCTTCTTGAAGCATTTTCATAAACAAGGTCCACATTTTCCATAATCTCGCCAAGACCTTTGCCAGTGAGAGCCGACACGAAGCAAACTTTAAAATAAGACATGAATGCCAATTTATTTTTAAGGTTTTCAGCATACTTGTTTTTGTCCATGGTTTTAAGGTCCCACTTATTAACTATAACTACGCTTGGCTTGCCTTCTTCATGCACGAAACCTGCAATTCTAACATCTTGCTCAGTTATTTCCTTCGATGCATCCAAAACAATCAAAACAACATCGGCATTTTCAATGGCAGACATACTTCTTAAAACTGAATAGCCTTCCACACTTTCTTTCTCAACACCTCTTTGCCTGCGAAGCCCTGCTGTGTCAACCAAATAATAGTCCTTTTTGTTACACCTAAATGGAACAATTATTGAATCTCTCGTGGTTCCTTCAACATCACTCACAACAACTCTTTTTTTGCCAAGAAGCCTGTTTATTAGGGATGATTTCCCAACATTAGGTCGTCCAACAAGAGTGATTTTAATTCCATTTATTTCCTCGTCAAGTGACTCGTCAGGGAAATAGGAAACAACTTTATCCAAAACATCTCCTATCCCCCTGCTTTGCGTGCAAGAAACTGGCATTGGTTCATCGATTCCAAGGCTATAAAAATCATATAAGTTAGTTAAATCAAAATTATCAAGTTTATTTACAACTAAAACAATAGGCAAGTTCTTTTTTCTCAACATCTTGGCAACCTGCATATCTTGAAGGGTCACCCCAGTTTTGCCATCAACAATAAAAATAATGACCGTTGCATTTTCAAGTGCAATATCAACCTGTTCTATTATTTCATCTTGAAAAACATCATCAGTTTTAAACTCAACTCCGCCTGTGTCCACAATGGTAAATTTGCGTCCACACCATTCAGCGTCAGCATAAATCCTGTCACGAGTAACTCCCGCAACATCATCCACAATGCTTATTCTTTTACCGCATATTTTATTAAAGAATGTTGATTTTCCAACATTTGCTCTGCCAACAACTGCAACAATTGGTTTTCCCATGTTCTTAATATATCATAATTAACATTATTAAAGCAAACTTTTTTAAATTAAAAAAAGAATTTTGATAATAACAAAACTCTTTCTTTTTATTTTATTGCTCCTTGCCACAATATTGGCAAAATTTTGAGTCTTTATCAATTTCCTTTCCACAATGTTTACAAAACATTTTTTCCTCGGTTAAGCCATCCTTAACTGCACCAGCAACAGTTTTAACAGCATCTTTGGAAACATCCGCGCTTGTGTCTGCAATATCTTTCAAATCTTCTTTATTTTCATTTAAAATATGTTTTTGAGTTTTAATCATTGTCTTTTGAATGTTTGGTGTAAATGCAACAAACATAAAAAATAAACCGAAAATAAAACACACTATTCCACCAAATCTAAGTCCCATACTTGATGCTTCCGCTTCAAAAGAGTCACCAATTGTAAATGACATAATGAACAAAACAATGCCAAGCACAACAAGAATCCCTGCAACAATTTTAAGTGCAAGAAAGATTTTTGGAGGCTTGTTTTGATTGTTATTTTGCTCATTGGTTTGATTTTTTTCTTTCATAATTTCCCTTTTGATATTTCTTATATATAATTTAACAAATAATTTTAATGTTGTCAAACAAACAAAACTATTTTTTCTTACATACTTTCGAACAATTTTCACAATTGTAAGGGCACTTTTTCCTCTTAATAAATTTGTAAATAAAAACAAAACTAACAAGCAAAATCACTATGGAAAGAAGAATCAAAAACACCGGCCAAAAATCAAATATTTCAAATGCAAGGGCAATGTTGTAAACGATGAAACTTACAATATATGCAACAAAAAGTTCAATGCAAATTGCAATTACGGTCCATTTTTTCCCAATTTCTTGAAGCATCATTGAGATTGAAGCAAGACATGGCGTGTATAAAAGACAGAAAACTAAAAATGAAAGGATACTTGCTCCGCTTGCAAAATAAACAACACTTGTTGGAAGAAGAATTGATGAGGAAATTAAACTTGTGGCATTTCCGTCCACCCCATTAAACATGGCAATGGAAGAAACAACAACTTCTTTTGCAACAAGCCCTGCAAGCAGTGCTGAAACTATCGCCCAGTTGTTAAACCCAATAGGCTCAAAGATTGGTGCAAGAAATTTTCCTATCGACTCCAACATACTTCCGCTTCCATTTTCAGTGTAATTAAAGCTGAAAGTAAAAGATGAAAGCAAAAAGACAATGACGTTCATTGTAATCATAACAGAGCCAACTTTAATTAGAAAAGATTTAACATTCTTCCAAAGAATTTTTCCAACTCGCTTAAAGGAGGTCATCCTATATGGCGGAAATTCCAAAATAAAAGTTTGATTTTCACTTTTCAAAAGTGTCATATCCAAAATTTTTGAAATGACAAGTGCAACCACCACTCCCAAAAGATATAAGCCAATAATAACAAAAATGTTGCTTGCACCAAAAAATGCTCCACCAATCACGGTGTAAATTGGAATTTTTGCCGAACAACTCATGTATGGGCAAAGAATAGCTGTTTTAATTTTGCTGTTTTTGTTATCCATATTCCTTGCAGTCATAATGGCAGTTGTGGAGCATCCAAATCCCATAAGAAGCGTGTAAACACTTTTTCCAGAGAGCCCAATTTTGCCTAATATATCTTCAAAAATAAAGGCAACCCGGCTTAAATATCCACTGTCCTCCAAAACACTTAAAAAGAAAAACAATAGGACAACTTGTGGCAAAAATGATAAAACAGTTGCAACCCCGCCAAAAAGTGCGTCAGCAAAAAGATGGTAAATAAAAGGGCTATCAATGGATAAAAGCGCATCAAGAATAGGTGTTGTTATAAGGTTTAAAAATGAGGATAACAGGTTTGAAAGAAAAGCCCCAAGCGAAAAAAAGGTCAAATAAAATATTACTGACAAAATAAGAAAAAAGCATGGAAAAGCAAAAAACTTATTTAGTAAAATTTTATCAAACTTACTTTTGCCATACACAAAATCATTTTTTTCACAACATTCTTCAATTATTTGGTCTAAAAAATTGTATCTTGCACTTGCAATCAACTCCATACTGTTTTGTGGAAGTACGGAAAACAAATTTTTTATTTTTTCGTCACTATAACCATTAAGTTTAAAAAAGTTTTCATTTCTCTCAAATGCCTTAACACAAAACTTTTTTCTTTCCTCCAAGGGAATTTCTTTGAAAGCATCTTTTAAACATGAAAAGTCAATTTGGTCTAAATATTCACTTTTAAACTTTTTTAAATCTTTTTGTTTTAGAGTTTGCTTTAAGTTTTTTGTTGCCTCCTTATCTTCTGCATTTAACACAAAAACGGGAACTGATAAAAAATTTGAAAGTTTTTTTGTATTGACCTTGTATTTAGCCTTTTTGTCGATTTCATTTATAACCACAACAACGTCTTTGTTTTCTTCAAGCAAGCATAGTGTCAGGTATAAATTTCTTTGCAAGTTGTTTAAATCACATAGATTGATAATTTTGCTATAATTGTCACTTTCAATAATTTTAAACGAAACTTCTTCTTCAAAAGAAAGTGGAGATAAAGAATATATGCCTGGTGTGTCCACCAAAAGATAATCTTCATTTTCCACCTTAAACATTTTCTTTTTTTCTTCAACAGTAACACCATGCCAATTCCCAACATGTTCACTTGATTTTGTCAACGAATTAAACAAAGTGGTCTTACCAGAATTGGGATTTCCAACCAACAAAACTTCTTTCATTTTTAATCCTTTAAACTGAATAATTTTTTAACAGTGATAAATGTTTGCACTTTTAATATTTAAACCAAATTTATTTTTCTTCCACTTCAATAAAGTCAAGAAGTGATGTTTTTATGCTCAAAAGATATCCCCTGATTTCAACTAGGTAAACTTTTTTTAGAATAGATTTGTTAATCACCTTAACAACTTGTCCCGAAAGCATTCCAAGTTCCAAAAAACGGCGAATAACTTTTGTATCACCACCAGCTACCTTTTTAATTTTATATAACTTGTTTAATTGTGCATCTTTTAAAGTTGTCATATAAAAATTTTATGGCTTTCAAAAAACCAATATGAAAAAAAGTATAAAATATGCAAATATTGTGATTAAAAAGTTGATTTCACACAATATTTTGTGTTAATATATTTTAACAAGGAGAAATAGTATGAAATGTATTTATTGTGGTTGTGAAGAAAGCAAGGTTTTAGATTCCAGAAGCACTGATGAATCAAACTCAATAAGACGCCGTAGAGAATGCCTTAACTGTGGAAAAAGGTTCACTACATACGAAACTGTTGAAACTGTGCCTATTTTAGTTATCAAAAAAGATGGCTCTCGCCAACCTTTCAATATTGAAAAAATTAAATGTGGAATGATTAAAGCTTGTGAAAAAAGGCCTGTAAGCATTGCACAAATCGATGAAATGGCGGAAGATATTGAAAAGTCAATTCAAAATTCACTCGTTCAAGAAGTTAAATCTTCTCAAATTGGCGAAATGATAATGGAAAGGCTTAAAAAAGTGGATGAAATTGCTTATGTCCGCTTCGCTTCTGTTTATCGCCAATTCAAAGATGTCACAAATTTCATTAAACTTATCACAGAAATGTAAAAAATAGCAGTCAAACTGCTATTTTTCTTTTATCTTAACCAAATCTTTTACGTCCTTGTTAAAATTTCCATTAGTCACCTTTATTTTTTCAATAATATAAGAAAGCATTTTAATTATTTGTTTTTTTGAAAAATATGTAACATTTATTCGCTTTTTATTTCTCTCTCCCTTAACATCAAATTCAATATAATCTAATGCAGGGCCCCTACCGTTTACAAAAAATGAAATAGTTCCGCCTTTGGAGTTTTTTCTTGATGGTTTAAGCCTTATATCTTCAATTAAACTATAATTTAAAGTAAAACCATACTGTATTTTAAAAAATTTAAGAATCAAATAATCAGATGAAACAACCATTTCGTTTTCTGTAAGTTTTACTTTAACAAAGAAAGTTCTTATCCAAATAAACAATAAAAAAATTCCAATTAAACCGATAAAAATTGATACCACAATTTTGCCTGGCAAAAGGATATCTTCATCTGTAATAATATAGTATAGTCCAAGTATATCAATAGCTATAAAGAATAGGTATAAACATTGAATAACAATAACCAGCCCTGAAACAGGATGTAAAGTAATACTATCTTTTTTCATATTTATATTATACAAAATAAAGAAAGAAAAGGGAATTATTTTTCTTTCTTTTTATTATTTGTATTCATAATATAAGAGCCCTGATTGTTTGTTCCATAAAGTTCCACCAAAATTGCATCTTCACCAACCTTCACAATCTGCGAAATGGGAATAAAAAGTTCCATGCCACTTTTAAAGACATTCCAAAAACTCTTTTCCCCAGGAACAACAATACCTTGCACACAACCGCTTTGAAGGTTAAAACATATATCCACAATATGCCCCAACCTTCTTCCATCAACCACATTAACAACTTCCTTACATCTTAACTCTAAAAATGAAGTATCCATGTGGTAATTTATGTCGCAACCTGTCAAAAAATGTCAAATAGAATAAAATTATGAAAAATAAAAAATATCATGTTTCATTGAATCTTACTCAAAAAACTTTTTTAAGGTTTTAAGGGCCGTTTTTTCAAGCCTTGAAACTTGGGCTTGGCTTATTCCAACTTCTTCACTTACTTCCATCTGTGTTTTGCCAACATAGTATCGCATTAAAAGTATTTCCTTTTCTCTTTCACTCAAATTTTTTATGGCATCATTTAAAGTCATCTTTTCCACCAAATTTTCATCATCATCTTTGTCGTTTGATATTTGGTCCATAATTCTTATTGTTTCATTGCCATCATTATAAACTGGTTCACTTAATGAAACTGTTTCACTGATTGCATCAAGAGCAAATGTAACATCGCTTAAAGGCAACTCCAATATTTTAGCTATTTCTTCAAGAGAAGGTTCTCGATTATATTTTTTTATTATTTCTTCTTTGACTTTAAGCGCTTTATAGGCTACGTCACGAATTGAACGGCTAACCCTAACTGAGTTATTATCTCTTAAATATCTTCTTATCTCACCTATTATCATTGGCACAGCATAAGTGGAGAATTTCACATTTAAACTTTCGTCAAAGTTGTCAATGGCTTTCAAAAGGCCAACACAGCCAACCTGAAACATGTCGTCACTCTTATCACAATGTCCTGAAAAACGTTGCACCACTGAAAGAACAAGCCTTAAATTTGCAACGACAAATTGGTCTCTTGCAAATTCATCACCCTGTTTCACCTTTCTCATTAATTCAGTTATTTCTGCATTTTTAAGCTTTGGAAGAGTTGAAGTATTTACTCCGGAAATCACAACACGATTAGCCATAACAACCTCCTAAATTAAAAGATATCTTTATCTTTTTTGAAGTTTGTTATGCAAAAATGCGAAAAAAAGACATTTTTTATCAAAAAAATTGCAATTTAAAAGGTTTATTTCATATTTTTTAAGTTTGAGAAAATTTTATGAAAACCTATATAATATCAAGTTTTTCCAACTTTTTCTTTAACTTATTCAAAATCTTTTTCTCTATTCTTGAAATGTAACTTTGACTTATCCCCATCATATCCGCAACTTCTTTTTGCGTTTTTTCTTCTTCGCCATTAAGCCCAAATCTATATATCATTATCTGCTGTTCACGAACATCAAGTTTTTTAATCACACTGAAAAGTATTTGTTTATCTGCACCGCTTTCAACACCTTTTGAAACAGAATCTTCGTCCACAGGAATAATGTCCGCAAGCAACAGTTCATTACCATCCCCGTCCGCTGAAAGTGGTTCATCTAGGCTCACCTCATTTTTAATCCTTGTGTTTTTTCTCAATTGCATTAAAATTTCATTTTCAATGCAACGGCTGGCATAAGTGGCAAGTTTAATATTTTTATCCAAACTGTATGTCTTTACAGCCTTGATAAGCCCTATCGCCCCAATAGAAATTAAGTCTTCCAGCTCAAGCCCACTGGACTCAAACTTTTTAGCAATATACACAACAAGTCTTATATTGTGTTCAATAAGCCTATCCCTTGCAACTTTACTTCCGTTTTGTATTTCTTCAAGAAGTATCTGTTCTTCTTCAAAACTAAGAGGCTCAGGCAAGGCCTCTCTCCCACAGACATAGTAAACACAATTTTCAACATCTTTCCAACATTCCTTGTTAAGCAATTTATAAATTAACATTTTTATTTTATAATAAAGTTTCATATTACCTCCTAAATTAAACCCATATTTCATTTTTAATTTCAAGCAAAACAATTATTTAAAATAATTTCATAATTGGAAAAATTTTTCAAACACACTGCAAGCATAGGTTTTTTAACTTCTTCTTTTCCCTTAACCGAGATTTTGTCAACTTCAAAAGCCAAAACTTTATTTCCCTGTCCAACTGTATCTAAACAAATGTAATGCCCTAAACTTAGTTTCTTTAAATCAAAATTCTTTGTGAGAAGGTCTTTAAAATCAATTTCAAAACCAAGTTCTTCAAAAAGTTTAAGCCCAACAAGGCAAACTGGCTTCTTTGTGAGTGGGTCAACAAGCATATTGCCGGTGTCAAGAAAGCCTTTACAGTTCAAAACTTTATCACCATTTTCAAGTAAAACATCATAGCAAAAATTTTCAATGGTTTTGCGTTTATTGATATATTTTAAAAGCCATTCAAAAATGCAATATGTTACAGCCACAATAGCTAAAATTATCAAAGTGTGAAGTTGTCCAAAGGTTTCAACAAAACAAGCACAAACCCCACCATACAAAAAGGTGGAAAAAAGAAATGTTAAAAATATTTTTAAAAAAGAAAGAAAACTTTTAAACTTAAAAGTAAGCGACACAAGCAATATACCTAAAAAAATTTTAATTATAAATTCAGCAAACTTTGGCAAATAAAAAATTGGAAGAATTAAAGAAAACACTGATGCAAACATAGAAATTGAAACAATGTGATTTCCTTTTATTTTTAGTATGCCTTCAGTTGTTTTGAAAATCAGATAATCAATGAATAGGTTCTGCAGAAAAACATATTCAACAACAATTTCCATATTCTCCCCTTTTTCAAATTTTATTAATTTTATACTTATTTATCGAAGGAAAATATTAGAAAAAATAGGGTTTTTAGCACTCATTTTGTCTAAAACCCTATTATCAATCTTTAATATTGACAAATGCTACAAAATATTGTATAATAATTATGTTAAGGAGAGAAAAATGAATATTAAAAAATATCTTGAAGAAAGTTTAGTTACCCCAGACCTACTTACAAGTTCTTATTGTCAATTTGCAATTTATAATGGGGTTGGACCTGTTCCAAAATATGAAGATTCTGTTTATTATGACTCATTCAATCCAGATAGCAAACAAAATAAATATTTATATGAAGGCGAAGTAAACGCAAATAAAGGCAAACATCTTTCACTAAGGGAAATGGCTTTTGAAAATTATCTTATGGCAATTAAAAACTTGCTCGGAAACAACCCTGATTTAAAAAATCCATTTAAAAAATCATATTATCAAGGACAAATTGACCTTCAAATTGAAACTTTGGTTACACTTGCAAATTCATATATAAACAAAGATGCTAAAAAAATTAAATACGATGATGTTGAATTTAATAAAATGGCAAAAGTTTATCCAAATCTTGCGAAAATTGAACCATATATGCCAAGCGTAATTTACTATGTTGCATTAAAACAAGGCTGGGATTTAAAATATCCAAATGAATATTCTTTATCAAGCAATAAACCATTTAGTGGAAAAATTGAAACTCCGCTTAATGATGAAGAAATTGAATATAATCCTGCATATAAAGTTAACGACAAAGATATGATTATGAGTATTGGCAGTAGATTTGGCATGAACTACGGAAAATACACTAAAAAAGATTTATTTTATTCTTTATAAATAAAACTAAAAAACACAGGCAAAACCTGTGTTTTATTTATTTTTTGCCTTTATTTCTTATTTTTTCAATCCAAGGTGGAATTGAAGAAATTTTTGGATTAACATCCACACGAGAAGATAATTCATTTTGTTCTATTTTTACATCTTTTCCTGCTTGTGCATTATAGCCAAAAGGATTAAAACCTGTAAAGTCGTCTTCTTTCTCTTGTTCTGGCTCTTCCTGCTTTTGTTCAGGCTTTTCTTCTTCCTCTTCTTTCTCCTTATCTTCTGGACTCTTGAAGCCAGTTGCAATAATAGTGATTTCAACCTCATCATGCATATCTGGGTCTATGCTTGAACCAAAGATAAGGTTACAACTTGGGTCAATAACTTCCCTAACCATGTTAGCAGCTTCTGTTACTTCTCTTAAAGTGATGTCACTGCCACCCTTGATGTTAAGAACAACACCTGTTGCCCCTTCAATTGTTGTTTCAATAAGTGGAGATGCAACTGCTTGACGAACAGCTTCCAAAGTTTTATTCTCACCCTTACCACGGCCAATACCCATATGAGCAAGCCCACGGTTTTTCATAACAGTTTCAATGTCAGCAAAATCAAGGTTAATCATTCCAGGAAAAACAATAAGGTCTGAGATGCCTTGAATACCTTGTCTTAAAACATCATCTGCATAACGGAAAGCTTCAACCAAAGTTGTCTTTTCAGGAAGAATTGTTAAAAGTCTTTCATTTGGAATGATGACAATAGTATCAACATATTTTTTAAGTTCTGCAATACCCTTTTCAGCATTTTCCATACGTTTTTTGTTTTCAAACAAGAAAGGTTTTGTTACAATGCCAACTGTTAAAATTCCAAGTTCTTTGGCTATCTGTGCAACAACTGGCGCAGCACCTGTTCCTGTTCCGCCACCCATTCCAGCGGTAATGAAAACAAGGTCTGTTCCCTTTAAAATTTCAGTTAATGAAGATTTGCTTTCTTCTGCCGCCTTTCTTCCAATTTCTGGAACAGCACCAGCGCCACGGCCACCTGTGAGCCTTTCACCAATTTGCAATCTTTTTTCTGCCTTCGAAATCAAAAGGGCTTGCTTATCAGTGTTGATGGCAACAAATTCAGCGGATGAAACATTTGCTTCAATCATTCTGTTGACAGCATTGTTTCCGCCACCACCGATACCTAAAACTTTGATTTTTACCACAGAAGTTGGGTTAAATTCCTGTTGATTGTTTTCCATAAGAAATTCTCCTTTAATTTATATTATTTTAACTCATATCAAAAACCTTTTGCAACTTTTTTAATGAGTTTTAAATAAATTTTAATTACCTGCCACCAAGAGCAGAATTTACAAGCCCAAGTATTGCCGAATTTTCTGGCTTATCAAGTGCAGGAATTGGAGGAACCCCATAAGAAACATTTCTGTTCAAGCACTTTGCCAAATAGTCCTTTCCACCCTTTATTTTGGTTATGCCTGCACCGCAAAGGTAAATTGGATAATAAGGAACAAATTCTTTTGCAAATAACCTTATACATTCATTAATTGTGGAAGCAATAAGTCCAATTCTGTAACATACAGCTTCATTAACAAAATTGAGAGGAATCTTAATGATGTTGCCACTTAAAGTCATGAGTTCATAACAGTCTTTATCACTACCTTTAATGGACAAAACAATTTCTTTTTTTAAATTTCTTGCTTCTTGATAATCAATTCCACAAGCCTCCGAAAGATCACTTGTTATGTAAGAACCACCCATTGAGAAGGATGTTAAGTTTGTCATTGCATTTTCTTTAATGAAAGCCACGCTTGTTGAACGAGCACCAACATCAATAACAATGCAAGTTCTTTCTCTTTCCTCTTTTTCTAATATGAGCATACCTTCACATAAAGGTTCACTTAAATATTCAACTTGTTCAATGCCAAGTTTTGCCCAAATTTTGTTGAAAGTTCTTATGAAACTTGCTTGCGCAAGCACAATGGAAAGTTCCCCGCCAAGAGTGTAACCTTTAAGTTTAATAGGCTCTTGAATATTTTTATTATCATCAACCGTAAAGGAGATTGCATTCACTGAAACCACTTCCATATCGTCAATTTTATTTTTTTCGGAAGCCTGGTTGAAAAGCATATCAACATCATTTTGATTTATTGTGTGCTTATATTTAAAATTGAGTTGTTCCTCACAAGTGATAACCTTTGAAAACTCAGCAGGAACACCAACGAAAACTTTTTTAATATTCTTTTTGTAAACAGAAGTGATTTGACTAAACAAAGTGCTGACTGCATCAAAAAGATAAGCACTTTCAACAAATTCACCTTCAAAAAATCCTGCATATTCTGTTGATGCTTTTGCCTTAATGTTAAAGGTGTTATTAACACCACGTTCGGCAATCATACAAGATAGTTTTGATGACCCAATTTCAATAACAGTTACATTATTTTCAGCCATATCACTCCTCTATTTAGTATAATTTTAATAAATAAAATAAAAAATGTCAAATAAAAAACAAAATAATTTATAAAAATTAATTTTTGTTAATAATTATGCAAAATTTTAAAAATATCATAAATTGGGCAAAATTTTCAATCATAAAAGTTAGCAATCTTGGTTAAAAACTTGATTTTATCTTCGTTTTGAACTATACTTTAAAAGAAACGGAGAGAAAAATATGATTGACATAAATTTAATTAGAACAAACAAAGAACTTGTTAAAGAAAATATCAGGAAAAAATTTCAAGACGAGAAACTTCCACTCGTTGATGAAGTTGAAGAACTTGATAAACAAAACCGCGCCTTAAAACAAGAAGCAGACACTTTGCGCGCAAGCAGAAACACTTTAAGCAATCAAATTGGCATGCTTATGCGTGAAAAGAAAGTGGATGAAGCAAATAAAATTAAAGAAACTGTAAGAAAAAACAATGACAGAATTGCTGAAATCGAAAAAGAACAAGAAGAACTTGATATCAAGATAAGAAAAATCATGCTGACAATTCCAAACATTATTGATAAAAGTGTTCCTATTGGCAAAGACGACAGCGAAAATGTGGAAATAGAAAAATTTGGCGAACCAAAAGTTCCAGACTTTGAAATTCCATATCATGCTGACATCTTAGACACTATAAGCGGACTTGACAAAGAAAGTGCAGGAAGAACAAGCGGAACAGGTTTCTATTACCTTATGGGTGATGCTGCAAGGCTTCACGAAGCAATGATTGCTTACGGCAGAGATTACATGATTAATCAAGGTTTCACCTATTGCATTCCACCTTTTATGATAAGAAGTGATGTTGTTAATGGTGTTATGAGTTTTGCCGAAATGGAAGCTATGATGTATAAAATTGAAGGTGAAGATTTGTTCCTTGTTGGAACAAGTGAACACAGCATGATTGGTAAATTTAAGGGACAAATTTTAAGCGAACAAAACTTGCCAGTCACAATGACCTCATACTCCCCATGTTTTAGAAAAGAAGGTGGCTCACATGGGCTTGAAGAAAGAGGGCTTTACAGGGTTCACCAATTTGAAAAACAAGAAATGATTGTGATTTGCAAGCCAGAAGAAAGCATGAACTGGTATAACAAAATGTGGAAATACACTGTTGACATCTTCCGCAATCTTGAAATACCAGTTAGAACACTTGAATGTTGCAGTGGCGACCTTGCAGATTTAAAAGTTAAGAGTTGTGATGTTGAAGCATGGAGTCCAAGACAGAAAAAATATTTTGAAGTTGGTTCTTGCTCAACATTAGGTGATGCACAAGCAAGAAGATTGGGAATAAGGGCAAAAGGAGAAAAAGGAACATATTTCCTTCACACTTTAAACAACACTGTGCTTGCATCTCCAAGAGCACTTATTGCTTTTCTTGAAAACAATTTGCAAGCAGATGGAAGCATCAAAATTCCAGCCGCACTTCAACCATACATGGGCGGAAAAACAAAAATTGAACCAAAAAGAAAATAACAGGCATCGCCTGTTTTTCTTTTTAAAAGAATTGATATAATAAACTGTGAATTAAATAATTTGATAAATTTAAACAAATAAAAAGATAGTGAAATTATGTTTATCACTATCTTTTTTCATTAATTCCAAGGTAAATTTATAAAATCACACACAACCATATTCACTAACTTTAATTGAAAATTGAATGCCTTGAAGATTAGTGCAAAGGTTTTGTGTGGCCATTCCAAGTTCAGTGTATGACTTAATTGTGCTTGTGTTTGAACCTAAGTTTCTTGTGTAATATTGCTTTATGCCATTCCCAAATATGTCACTTACAAGGTCACTAAATTTAACCGAATATTTCGCTGAACCTGTCTTATTGTTCAATACATTTGACATCTCATCTGTGGATGATATAAACATATTAGCTGACTGACTTTTACTTGTTGTTCCTGTTGGGCTGAAACTTTCAACATTTGCACTGAATGTTGCTAAATATGTTGTAGATGTTACATTCTTCTTAAACTCATCTAAGGTTGTTGTGACATAGCCAGAGTTGAGTCCAATCTCAGTTGCCGAATATTGCCCTGCATACACGATGGTATCCATAACTGCAAATGTGTCAGTGGTTGTTCCATAACCTGACGTTTGTGAAGAAGAATATGCAAGTCTCCACCTGATTGGCTCAACCTTATACCAGTTGTTTTCATTCTTGCATGCCTCTATGGTTTGATTATTATAAATAACCACTTTCCCAACCATTGTTGTGCCATTGATATAGTATGTTCCGCCATTAGTGGTTGCACTATTAAGCTGTGAAATCAAACTGCTGTCTGTGACTTTTGTTTGTGGCATATTACCAATTTCCACATAATAGTATCCGCCTGCTGTGTCCTTTTTTGCTTCAAGGTTTGCCGTCCACTTAGCATACACTGTGTCATTTGCTGTAATATAGTTATTTGCTCCTGTGATTTGCCCTGAGCTACTCACAATTTGTGTTCCACCACCATTTGTCTCAGTGAAATATCCTCCAAAAGTGAAACCTGCTTTTGTTGGAAGAGTTGGCACTGACGTGATTGCTGTTGTTGCAGTGCTGTTTGAATACCAGCCAACACCATACTTCATATATATTGCACTTGTTCCATTGGTTGCGCCTTGCCTGTCAAGTGTCATAGTGTAAACATTGCTAACTTGGTGCAAATTGATTGAAATTGCTTGTGCTGGCATCTTGATTTCAATGTTTGATTTATTGCTGTTTGATGTCTCAATTCCTGAAACATTTATTGTATATGATTGATAAGTGTAACCAGCATTTGAAATTATATCGTAAACTCTTACTGTTGAGCCATATGCTATTTGCTGATAAAAATCTGTTGCATTAGTTGCCTTAACCGTGCCATTGGCACTGACATCAAAACTTCCCAAAAAATTGCTTACCCCAGAACCATTAAGTGTCATATTAACATCAACATAATACGAATTTACTTGCCAAACGGCATAAAGCGTCATATTTTGAGAACTTGAATATCCTGGCATAATAGTATAAGTTGCGCTAGCAACATAGTCTGCACTTGTTGCTGTTGAGCTTGTCGACCAGCCTAGAAAAGTGTAACCAGTTCTCGTTGGTTCAGAACTTGTAATTGTAAAATTCGCCGATGTGATATATGATGAGGAAACAGTCGCGTTACTCATGTTCCAATACTGTGTCACATGTTGCGAAGATATACTTCCAGAACCACCATTGACATTATAATCTAATGTTATCGTACGAGAAGCTATCGCATATAACGAAATAGTAGAAGTTGAAGTTAATGTTACCGACTGATTTGGAGAATAAGTAAGTGAAGTCCCTGTTGAACTCGTTCTCCATCCATACAAACTCCAGCCATTTGAGGAATAAAAGGTATAATTTAAAGAAGACTGAGTAAGTGTAGAGAAACTTTGCCCATAAGTTCTTGTTTGATTTTGCGATCTCAATGTCGTAGGAGATGTTGTGCTTCGATAATAATATGTGTTTGTGTAATCATTTATCTCCCACACAGCAAAAAGAATAGTACTATTTGAAGATGAATAAGAACGATATCCAAGTGAATATGTATCACCTGGCTCATAAGTTGCACTTGTTGCAGTTGAACTTGTTGACCAACCTAGAAAAGTATATCCCGTTCGCGTTGGCTTTGAACTTGTGATTGAAAAACTTACTGATGTCATGTATGACAAAGAAGCAGATGTGCTATACATATTCCAATATTGAGTTGTTGTTTGCGAACTGGGGACATTCGAACCACCATTCGCATGATATGTAAGGGTAATTGTTCTTTGTGCTATTGCATAAAAGGTTTGAGTGGAGGTGGTCGTTAAGGCTATCCACTGACCAGGATAAAAATTTATTCCTGTTCCAGTTGTGCTTGCAGTTCTCCAACCATATAAACTCCAACCATTTGTGGTGTAAAAAGGATAACTTAAGGAAGATTGTGCAAGTGTTGCAAAATCTTCTTCATAATATCTTGTTTGTGTTTGAGACCTTCTAGTTGTTGGAGTTGTTGAACTTCTGTAATAATATCTATTTGTATAACTATTCGGCTCCCATACTGCATTCATAGTAATTGTGGTTTTTCCAATTTTTTTCAACTCACTCCAAGGAATTGTTAATCCAGCAGAATATCCAACACCACCTTCTATTTCCCAACATGCAAATGTATAACCTTCTTTTTTAGGTTTTTCACGGGGCAAAGTATAATCATAACGTGCCCATGTTGTTTCAGAAGGCATACTACTACCGCCATCAGTATCAAATATAATATCTATTTCTTCCAAAAAATTAACATAAATTTCCGCCTCAAAATATGTAGATACAGCAGATAGGGGGTCTATATTTGACAGAGTAGGATAAGTATTATCTTGCCCCCAAATATAAGTTGGACTACTTTCAGAAGCAAGCATATAATCATCAAAAAAAGGAGCCTCTAAGGTTATAATAGGCCTCCAATTAACAGTTTTATTAAGTCTTATTTCTACATACCTATTAACTGGCCCTCCGGTCCATGTGTATCTAAAATATAATAAATTAGTTGCATATGTGTCATCGGCTGTTCCACCAGCACTGTAATATCCATAAGCAGCTGTTCTAGTTGGAGTTACACCCCATGTCCTTAGAGTTCCATGGTTACTGGTCCCGTCACCTTCATGCCAGTAAGTAGAAAACCTGCCAACATCAAGATACCTTGACCGTATTTGACTATAACTTAATTCTTCACCATCAATATTATATGCCACAGCTTGAACACCAAAACTTACACCTTGTGCCGATATCTCGTCTCCATCTTCTTGATTCTCATTATCAAAGTTATTGTCAAAATTATCATTGTTTATATCACTTGGATTGCCTTCATTTTCATTGTTCTCTTCATTACCTTCTTGGGAATAAGATTGATTGCAGCCTGCTAAAAGGAAGGCACTTCCAGTGAGTGCAGTCCCAATAAACAAAAATGAAAATAAAACCAAAAACAACTTTTTCATATTTTGATTTTATCAAATCCCCCCCCCCGAGTCAACTTTTTTGAGGTATTTTTATATATATTAATGATAATTTACTAGAATACTTACTAGCAGTAATCAAATAATCATTGAAACATCGTTTTTTATTTTTATAATATTGCTAATATTTAAGTACAAAATTAAACGAAAAAAAGAAGGAATAACTTCTTTTCTCTTATAAAAATCAAATTAATTATAAGTCTTTTAAATTGTAGTATATATCGGTAGGCTTAGTCTCTTGATAATCATTTAAAATGTAATTGTCAATTAATATATATCCATTGCAAAGGCGTTCATATGTCCATTCTTTCCCCTTTAAAGGTTGTCCATCTTCGCCATACATTATGTTTCCTTCATCATCATAGACATAGTCACACACAACATTTCCATTGGCATCAACAAGTTTACCCTCGCTGTTTATTTGTTTATAAATGGAACTATCCAAAGCAAACATAAGTTGAAACTTGTTTTCCAAAGCAAAATCAATGTTGTTAATCACATATGTTCTGCCCTGAAAAGTTGTTAATGTGATAGAGTCATATTCTTTATCTGTTATTTCAACATGATTTTTAGAAAGTGTTAAACTTTTAATAAATCCGCGACTTTCTGTTAAATTTCTGTTATTTGCTAAAAGTGCATTATAAATATTTTTAACTCCGTTCTGTTCAACAAGCAAAAAGTCGCCAATTTTACATTCATCATTAAGCACATTAAGCCCTTCAAGAAGTATTGGATTTTCCCTATCATTTTGAAATTCGTTTTCAATCCTAAGTATTCTTAAATCGTCGTCACAAATAAGGTACTTATCTTGTAAATTTATTGCAAAAACTTCCTCTCGTTCTGCAACATGGATAACATATTTATTAGGAAACACTGTTTCAATGTTGACAACTTCAAGATATGCAAAATTTTCATTTTCCTGGATTTTACTGTTGATATTATCTATGTATTTATTTTTACCATCAAAAAGCACACTTGCACCATAATTAAACTTGCCAGCATCAACAATTTCTTCACTTGTTATTGTTAAGTTCTTTGTTGTGGTCTTAAAGTCAACTTTAACCGTAGATAAAGCAAATAGCGTCCAAAATGAAATTAATATCGCCGCTATTAAAGCAATCACTATTGAAAGGGTTATAATGGCTTTTTTACTCAATTTTTATCCTTTTTATATCAGCCCCGATGGAGGATAGCTTTTCTTCAAATTTTTCATATCCTCTGTCGATAAAATGGACATTATGCACCGTTGTGTAACCATCTGCAATAAGTCCAGCCAAAACCAAACCTGCGCCAGCCCTAAGGTCTGTTGCAAAAACATCTGCGCCATAAAGTTTTTCAACACCAGATATAACTGCAATTCTGTCTTTCACAAGAATATCTGCACCCATTTTGTTTAGTTCCATAACATGATTGAACCTGTTTTCAAAAACATTTTCCTTTAAAACACATGTTCCGTTCGCCACAGACTCCAAAGTCATAATTTGAGGTTGCAAATCTGTTGGAAAATTTGGAAATGGTGCGGTTTCAAGAAAGCGGCATGCCTTGTTGCGTCCATTTGCTGATATAATAATATTATCATTTTTCTCAACAATTTCGCAAGCGGTTTCTTTAAGAATATTAAGTAAATACTCATTATGTTCTTTTTTAAAGCCATTTATTTGCAATTTTTGTCCACACAGTGCTCCAAGAATTAAATAAGTCCCAGCAATTATTCGGTCAGGGAAAACTTTGAAAGTCCCACCCTGCAATTTTGGCACTCCATTAATTTCAATAACATCCGTTCCTGCTCCTTGAACGTCAGCTCCCATTGCATTTAAAAATCTTGCAAGTTCCACAATCTCCGGCTCTTTTGCAACATTGCAAAGTGTTGTCCTTCCTTTTAAAAGACAAGTACACATCATTAAACTTTCCGTTGCCCCAACACTGACAGAGCTGAAAGTGACCTTGCCCGCTTTCATGTTTGAAGCATTGCAATAAATATATCCATGCTTTTCAATAACTTTTACCCCTAAACTTTTAAACGCATTAAGATGAATATCAATTGGACGTTGGCCAATGTTGCAACCACCAGGATAAGAAATCACAGCCTGCCTAAATTTGCCAAGCATTGCACCCAATAAAAAAATTGATGCCCTAAGTTTGTTTGTAAGCTCATGTGTGATTTTTTCATTTTTAACATTTGTTGTGTCGAGTTTTAAAAATTCACCACTACTAAATAATTTAACATTTAACCTTTTTAAGATTTCACACATGTTATGTATATCGGTAAAATTTGGAACATTATGAAATATCACTTCACCATCACACAAAATTGTTCCCGCAAGAATTGGCAAATATGCATTTTTTGACGCTTCAACATTCACCTTTCCGCTTAAAATTTTACCGCCATTAATCAAAAATAATTCTTCCATATAAAAGTATATGGGAATAAAAATATTAAAGTTACAATAATATTTTTTATTATTTTTTAATTCGCTAAAATAATATTTAAAATCTATTTTTTTAATTAAAAAACATTTTTTATTATTTTTTCTTTAAATTTTTGCATATTTTTTAATTTTTTTTGATATTTTCTATTTATTTTTTATTTTTTCTTTATTTTTATAATTTTTTCTTAAATTATTTTCCTTTTAATTAAACATGGTTTTTAGCCCCGCTTAGAATATCTATGAACATTTAAACAAACACCAACGCCAGCCATAAAAACGGCAACAGAAGTTCCCCCACTTGAAATGAATGGCAGTGGAAGTCCTGTTGGAGGTATTGAACCTGTGACAACCGCAACATTTAAAAGCGTTTGCACAGCAATCAAAATTCCAACCCCACATGCAAGAAGGCACCCAAACCTATCTTTTGCATTAAGACCTATCTTTATCAAAAAATAAACTAAAACTGCAAATATAGTTAAAAGTAAAATTCCACCAATAAGTCCAAATTCTTCCCCTATAATTGAAAATATAAAATCCGATTCTGCAAAAGGAAGAAAAAGATATTTTTGCCTTGAATTGAAAAGTCCAACTCCAAAAAGCCCGCCGTTTCCCAAACTATATAGCGATTGAATAAGTTGAAAACCTTCCCCTTGTGGCGATACCCATGGGTCCAAAAATGCAAAAAGCCTTTTCATTCTGTAAGGTTCAGCAAAAATCAAAAGTGGAACACATGCCCCTGCAATACCAGAAAAAATAAGTGTGTGTTTTTTGTTTATTCCACCAATTATAAGCATAAAAAATGTTAAAAATGCCAAACACATTGTAACACTCATACTTGGTTCAATGATAACAAGTAAACACAAAACCCCTGCAACAGCAAGAGCCGGCAAAAGCCCTTTAAAAGTTTTAATCTTCTCGTGGTTATCAGCAAGGTAACTTGCCAAAAACAAAACAAGTGCAAATTTGGTTATTTCCGAAGGTTGAATGGAAATGCCAAAAAAATTGACCCAACGATTAGCCCCATAACTTTGAACTCCAAAGCCAGGAACAAAAACCAAAATCAAAAGAACAACACAAACTGCTAATATAATGTAACGAAATTTTTTCAGTAAGTGATAATCAAAAAATGTAAAAAAAATCATTGCAAAAATTCCAAGTGCAACACCAAGAAGTTGTTTAAAAAGGAAAAAATATTGATTTCCATACCTTATTTCCGCCGTATAGTAACTTGCACTGTAAACCATCAAACAGCCAAACCCAACAAGAAAAAGAACAAGCAGAAAAACAGAAATTGTGGTAAAATCAAATTTTTTGCCACTTTTTTCGTAATATTTTGGGAAAAAATTGATATTTTTTATCTTTTTTAAATTAATCACTTATAAACCTCAAAACAATTTCTTTAAACTTTTCGCCACGTTCTGCATATGAAGCAAATTCATCATAACTTGAACATGCAGGAGAAAGCAAAACAACATCTCCTTTTTCAGCTTGCCTACAAGCATAGTAAACTGCATCTGCAAATTTGTCTATACTGGACACTTTTTGTTTATGAACACATGCACAGTTATAAATACTTTCTTTATCCTCACCAAAACAAACCACCTCTTTAAAGTGCGTTTTAAAAATTTCGTCATAGGGATATCTTTTCCCTCTGCCACCCAGCAAGAGAATGATATTTCTGTTTTTATAAGCAGAAACTGCATTTAAAGTTGATGCAACATTTGTTGCCTTGCTGTCATCAACATACAAAATTTCATTTTTTTCACCAACAACTTCCAACCTGTGTGAAGCGGGTTGAAAAGAATTTATGGCATTCTCAATAACATTTTTTTTCAGTTTAAAACCAAGCGTTAATGCCACACTTGCAAGAATATTCTCAACGTTTTTATCCCCTTTAAGATGGCTATTTTCTATTGATGCTATCAGTTTTTTGTTGTAATATATTTGATTATTTTTCAAATAAACACCCTTTTTAAGTTTATTTTTTGAAAAATATAAATATTTTTTATCTAAAATAAGCCTTTTTGACATTTCATCATCTAAATTCAAAATATTAAGTTTGGCAAATTTTAATAACTTTGTTTTACAATCAATATAATCTTGAAATGTTCCATGCCTGTCCAAATGGTCTGGTTGGATATTTAAAACTGTTCCTACATTACATCTAAAAATTGAAGAACTTTCAAGTTGAAAGCTGCTTACTTCACAAACCACAACAGAATTTTTTGTTGTGGCTTTACATATTGATGAGATTGGCAAACCAATATTGCCACAAAGAAAAGTTTCATACCCCGCATCCTTTAACATCTTGTTTATGAGCATGCATGTGGTCGTCTTTCCATTTGTGCCAGTAACTGCAATAATTTTACCTTTGCAAAACATATATCCAAGGTCTAGTTCCGAAAGAATTTTGGTTTTATTTTTCTTTAAAATTTCAATGTACGGATTGTTTTTAATTTTAACACCTGGACTTATTATACAATAGTCAAATTTCTCCTTTTCAATATGGCTGACATACCCCACATGGTCGGTATAGTTTATGTTGTCATCATAAAAGAAAACGTAAGCTTTAAGTGATGTCAAAAGTTTTATGGCACTTCGTCCACTATCTCCAAGTCCATAAACTAAACATCTCTTATTTTTGAACCTATATCTCATTTTCCCCGCCTTTACAAAAGCGGTTAAACAATAAGATAAACTCCAAGCACAATTAAAGATATAACCGCTGTTATACTTATATATACGATAACAATTCGGTTTTCATGCACACCTTTTTGCTCAAAATGATGGTGAAGGGGCGCCATCAAGAAAATTCTTTTCCCTTTGGTCTTTTTAAAATATAAAACTTGCAAAATATCCGAAACCGCTGAAAGAACAAACATAATCCCCATAATTGGCAATATGAGTTCTAAACCCGTCAAAACTGCAACTGTTCCAATAAAACCGCCAAGTGCAAGCGAACCTGTGTCACCCATGAAAATTTTTGCAGGAAAACAGTTAAACATCAAAAATCCTAAAAGACCACCACATAAAGAAAATGTAATAATTGCAAGATTTGACATTTCAATAGAATTAAATAATGTAAGCAAAATTCCAAAAATCAGCAAATACACAAAACTAACTCCACCGGCAAGTCCATCTAACCCATCTGTTAAATTGACACTGTTAGTGGTGGCAATAAGCACAAGAATAACAAGTGGAATAATGAAAGCCCCTATGTCAAATGTTATTCCAAAAAAATTTAAGCTTGTCCTGCCAGAAAAATAAATATACAAACTGACAATTAAGGCAAGTCCAAATTGCCCTATAATTTTTTGATATGGCCTTAACCCCTCGTTGTGGTGATATCTTATTTTTATGAAATCGTCTAAAAACCCAAGCAGTCCATAGGATAATGTCACTAAAATTAAAAAAATTGATGTAAACCTTTGTTCAGGAAGCAAAAAACATAATCCAACAAGCATGGCAGCCAAGAAAATCACACCGCCCATTGTTGGAGTCCCCTGTTTTCCAGCATGCTTGTCCACATAATGCAAAATAGTTTGAGAAGCCTTCAACTTTTTGCATACAGAAATAACAAGTGGAGCAAACAGGCATGCAAACAAAAAGGATATCACACCACTTAAAATAAATTTAATTGCCATATTTCTCCTTTATAGATTTTTCCGTTTCATTTTTAATAATTTTATAAATCACATCAAAGTCATTATAATCTAATTTTTTATCACCAACAATTTGATATTTCTCTCCACCCTTTCCAGCAATCACAAGCACATCATCTTTCTTGGCATAATTCACCATTTTTTCAATTGCCAGCTTCCTATCAGGCTCCACAAAATGAGATTTTTTCATTCCCTTCTCAATATCCTTAATTATATCCAGCGAATTTTCAAATCTTGGGTTATCATCTGTCAAACAAACATAGTCACAATATTTTTCTGCAATAGTGCCCATTTTATGTCTTTTGTCCTTATCACGATTTCCACCACATCCAAAAACACAATATAAATTTCCCATGCACAATTCTTTTGCCACACTTAAAACCTTTTCTAAACCATCTGGTGTATGTGCAAAATCTATGACAATATTTTTATCTTTAAACTTAATAACATTAAATCTTCCCTCAACAGGGTTAATGTATCTTAAACTTTCCACAGCTTTTTCAAGGTCAATTCCAAGATTGACACAAACAGAAAGCCCTGCCAGTGTGTTAAGAACATTATACCCACCAATCAAATTAGTATTCACATTATAAATTTCATCCAAAACATTGCAATAAAAATCTGTATGTGAAAAATCTCCATTTATGTTGACCGCAAAAACATCCGCTGGATTTTCAAGTCCATAGGATATTGTTGGCAATGTTATTCTTCGCAATAACTCTCTCCCACTTTCATCATCTGCACATATAACTGCACTTTTCATAGTTTTAGGAACAAACAAGGAAAGTTTACAATTTTTATAATTTTCCATAGAACCAAAATAATCCAAATGGTCCTGTGTTATATTTGTTAAAACTCCAACATCAAATGTGATTCCATGGATTCTTTTTTGTGCAATGGCATGTGCTGAAACTTCCATAACAACATATTCAACACCACTCTTTTGCATTTGCGAAAATGACTTTTGAAGCACATCAACGTCAGGGGTTGTCATGGAATAATCTTCTGTTTGGCCGTCAAATTCAATTCCCATCGTTCCAATTGTTGCAACTTTTTTTCCAGCAAATCTTAAAATCTCGCTTATAACATGTGCACAGGTTGTTTTCCCATTTGTGCCAGTAATACCGATAATCTTCAACTTCTTTGACGGATTATCATAAAAATTGCAACAACATTCGCCAAAACATTCACGAATATCACTTGCCAAACATAACTTTTCAATTGGTAACTTTATTTGACTTACAACAAACTTTGCACCCCTTTCAAGTGCCTCTTTGGAATATTTTAAGGAATTTTCGTAATCCTCACATAGGTTAAAAAATATTTCACCATTTGAAATAGTTTTACTTTCTTGACTGAGTCCAACAACTTCTTCATTTAAAAAAGCCGTGTTCAAAATTTTTGTTTTTCCTAAAATATCTCCAAACCTCATCTCCAACTCCCTTTATATAGTTTAATATGTTAAGACTAAGATTTTGTTGCCAATAACAAAAATAGTCAAAATAAGACAAAAAAATTTTACTTTTAAACAAAAACTGTGGTATGCTATTATAGACTTAAATGGAGATATAATGAAAAGACAAGATTTTATCAATAACCCTGCTTTGCTATTAAAAGAAAAAGCACATATTGAACAACTTAACAACTATGCCGTTAGTGACATAGAAGGTTTTATTACAAGTGAAGAAGAAAAATATCATAAACAAGTTGATGAGCTTGTTGCAGACTTTCTTGCATTCGGCAATAAAAGGGTTATCCTTCTTTGCGGCCCAACCTCTGCCGGAAAAACCACAACTTCAAAAATTATCAAACAAAAACTTAGTGAATATGGCTACAACTCAATAACCATTTCATTGGATAATTTTTTGGTTCCACTTAATGAAAGGGCTGTTTTAAGTGATGGCTCACTTGACTATGACAGTTTTTCCACAATCAACACAAAACAACTTAATAGGTTTTTAAAAGAACTTTTAACAAACAAAGAGGCCGAAATGCCAATTTACAATTTTGTTAAAAACAGGCCAGAAGACCATGGGCAAGTTGTGACGATTAAAGACAAAACTGTAATCATCATGGAAGGCTTGCATGCATTAAATCCTAACCTATTAAATTATGATGATAACCAAAACTTTGCATATAAAATTTACATTGCTCCAAATGTGGATTTCTATCTTGATAACAAAATAATTTTGGAAGCAAAAAAATTAAGATTGATGCGCCGTTGCATAAGAGATTATTACAACCGTGGAGCAACCATTGAGCAAACCTTAAAAACTTGGGAACATACTGTTGCCAGTGAAAATCTTTATATAAAACCATACAAACAAACTGTTGACTACATCATCAACTCAACACATAAATATGAATTGATGCTATATGCAAAATACCTTAAACCGCTTTTATATACTACCGAAAATAACGAAGAAATTTATGAACTAATCAAACCACTTGACGCATGTGAACAGATAAATAAAATATTAATTCCAGATGACTCTATGCTTTGGGAATTTATAAATAAAAACTAAAAAACTAGAAATTTTCTAGTTTTTTTATTAAAATTTTATCTTTTTTATGTATTTTTGATTATTTTTGCTTACTTGTAAAATCAATCTTTTCAAAAAGTGTTAAAGCGTCACTATCATATGCAGAAACAAATTGTTCATTTTTAAATCTTTCCAACCCCTCTTCAATCAAACAGTCAATTAAATCTTTAAACCTCAAATCTTTAAAAAGATAAAAAGCCATCGAACCAGGGATTGAATTAATTTCATTTACATAAAGTTTTTGCATAACATTGTCATAAATAAAGTCAACTCTAATCACTCCATAGCACCCAAAAGCTCTGTAAACTTTTTCTGTAAGATTTTTAATTTTTAAAGTTAAAGACTTATCAGTTTTATCAACCTTTTTCACTCCCTCTTTAAGGTATTTATCTTCAAAGGAATAAATACCTTCACTTTTTTCAACCTTTTGTATGCTTGATATTTTCAAGTCATTGTTCATGTGAACACATGCACAATTATACTCAGTTATATCAGGTAAATATTTTTCAACTAAGATTCGATTGTCAAATCTAAAACAAAAGTCAATATAATTTTTTATATCTTTTTTCTCGTAACAAATTTTTATCCCAATAGAACTACCCAAATTTGCAGGCTTTAAAATAAGCGGAAATTTTAACTTTGAGACAATTTGATTTATATACCTATCTTTATTTTTCACATATTCTTCAAAAACTAAACTAACATATGGAAGATATGGCAGTTTGCGGGAAAGCAAAACATCTTTCATGAAAATTTTGTCCATTATTATTGCACTTGACTTTACATCACAACTTGAATATGGAATATGAGAATTATAAAGCATACCCTGCAAAGCACCATCTTCCCCATGTTTTCCGTGAGTGCATAAAAGTGCAAAATTGACATTTATAAACTTTGAGTATTTATTGTTTTTTCTTAGTGCTATATAAGGCTTGCCGGAAATTAAGGTAACAAACTTAACTTTTTTTCCTTTCTTCATGAAATCATGATATATGCTTACATCCTGCATATTTTCCGCCGTCAGCCAAGTCCCGTTTTTTGCTATGTAAATTGGCACAACATTATAAATTGAATCTATGTTTTTTAAAGTTTGCAAAGCGGTTATGACAGAAATATCATGCTCAACACTTTCCCCACCAAAAATTAACAATATATTTTTTCTCATATTTTTTCCTTTCTTTTTTATATATGAAAAATTAATTTTATATGTTAAATAATATTTTTAAAATATTTTTTTAATTTTTTGTTATTTTTTAATATTTTTTCAATAATTTTTATTATTTTTTGATATTTTAATTTATTTTTTATATTTATTTATAATTATCCGGCAAATCATTTTCAAATAAAACAATATCATTTGCTTGCAATATTTTTTTCAATATTTCTTTTTGCTCTTTCCTTGACTTTGCATGATAAACATTTTTCATGTCAAAATTTTCCGCTTTAAGCCCTTCTATAATAGCTTTATAGTTTACTTCATTCATCACAACAACAATATCACAAACTTTCGCAACAAGCTTTGCAATTTCAAAATTCATATCAAATTGTTTGCCACCAAGTTCAACCATACCTGGTGTTACCAAAATTTTCTTAGCATGGAACTTACTTAACACATCAAGCGCCTGTTTAAACCCTTCAAAATTACTGTTATAAGAATCATCAATAATGTTAGCATATCCCTTAATTAATTCCATTCTGTGAGGTATTGCTTTAAGAAGTGAAATACCTTTTTTTATATCTAACAAATTCACCCCAAGAAGATATGCCAAGGCTGAGGCTGTGACTATATTATCAACACTCGCTTTTCCCAATAAATTTGTGGAAACTTCAATGCTTTGGCTTTCAATATGCAAGTTGAAATACGTTTTTAAGTTTTTGAAATTCACATTTGTTGCATAAGCAAAAGAGTTCTCTTCACCTATTAAATATTTTTTCTTTTCACAACGTTCATAAAGTTTTTTGTTTGAATCACTTTTGGCATTGATAATCATAAAATCTTGCACATTTTCACAAATCTCAAATTTGGTGTTTTCAACATTTTCCAAGGTCTTAAAGGTTTCAATGTGACAATTCCCAACTGGGGTGAGAACACCATAATCTGCGCCAACAAGCTTGCAAAGAAATTCTATATCGCCAATATGCCTAGCCCCCATTTCCACAATAAAAAAATCATCTTTCTCTGTAAGGTTTTCTAGTATCGTTTTGCAAACTCCCATTGGCGTATTGTAACTTTTGGGTGTTGCACAAACTTTAAACTTTTGAGATAAGATTTGAAACAAAATGTTTTTTGTGCTTGTTTTACCAAAACTCCCTGTTATTGCAATTTTCTTACACGGCATGGTTTTAAGTTTATTTTTCGCTTTTTTAATATATGAACATATTATCAACTTTTCAGCTGGAAGAATTAGATAATGAGTTATTATCATAAGCACTGGCAAAAATATTATACCCACAAACATAACAATTAAATTTAAATAATATTTTGTTAAAAAGTAAAAAATTAATGAAAAAATAATAAAAAATAGCAAAAATTCGCAAAAAATATATCTTTTTATGCGATTTGTTAAAACCAATTTATTTTTATCTCCAAAAGCCAAATTGAATTTAAATACTCTTGAAACAAATTTAAGTGGTTTGTAATTTTCAAGTTGATACACTTTGATCAGTGGCAAGCTGAGCAAAACCATAGCAACCGAATAGAAAAATCCTGCTAAAAAGACCATTATTCCCCCTTATTTATAAAACTCTTCATTTCCTTTAAAAACTTATATTTGTTGTCATTAAAACAAAAATGCCCACTGTTTTCTATGAACACTAATTTACTTTTTCTAATTTTTTTATGAAGTTTTTTTGCCATATAACAGGGTGTCGTCTTGTCGTTTTTACCAAATATAATCAATGTTTTAGCTTCAACATTAGGCAAGAAATCATCCAATGTCGTTTTAACAATACTGTTAAAAACCTTTCTCATATCCTCATCAAGCGCAAGATAATCACAACTCCCAAACTTACTGACATCTAAGTGAAGTTTTCTTCTCATTTTATAACGCCAAATTTTAAAGTAATATGATGGTTTTCTGTGCGGTTTAATTCCAGCGCTATCTATTAAAACAACTTTTTCCACTCTTGATTTGCAAAATGCGGAATATAGAATTGCAACTCGCCCGCCAAATGAATGCCCTATCAGGTTAACTTTATGTATTCCTAAATGTTCACAAAGTGAAACAACCATTGTGGTGTATGAGAAAATTGTCCACCCTTTTATTTTTTTCTCACTTTTACCAAAAGGCGGAAAATCAACAAAAAGTGCAGAGTTTGGAAGATAGTCTTTACAAAAAAATAGCGACTCATAATTTGCACCCCAACCATGCAAATAAACATCACAAACAGCACTGTTTTTGTTTATGTAACGATAAAAAATTCGACAGTTTTTATACTTATAAATCATATTCTCATTTTATGCCCAATCTAATTTTAAGTTACCTTGAAAGATAATTTTAAATGCCTTTAAGCAAAATAAAATTGTCAAAATTTAAAAGTGTTAGAATTTTTCTAGTAAATAAACTTATTTTCATATAAACTTGCTGGCAAATCACCTGCACCAATAAACACCAAAACATCTTCTTTTTTTAAGGTTGTGAACAAGGTTTTCATAAGTATCTTTAAATTTGAACAATATTTTAAATTTTTATTTTCAATAAGTTCACTCAGCCTTTTTGCGCTTATGCCATCTTTAACATTTTCCCTTGCTTCATAAGTTTTAAATAGTATCAAATTATCTACCTTTTCAAACAGCTTTTTAAAGTCTTTCAAAAGCGTTAAAGTTCTTGAATAAGTATGGGGTTGAAAAATATATACAATCTTTTTGCCCTTAAAAACTTTCTCACAAGTTTTTATTGTGTTTTTTATTTCAGTTGGGTGATGTGCATAGTCCACTATCACAGTGTTAAAATATTTGCAATTAACTTTTTCAAATCTTCTTTTTACCCCTTTGAAACTTTCAAGCCCCTTTTTAATAATGCAATCAGGCAGATTTAGAAGTTTACATACCCTGTATGCATAAATACAGTTAAAAACATTAACTTCTTCACAGATGTTCATATTTAAAGATAAGCATTTTTTCTTTTCATGATAAATTGAAAAGCATAACTTTCCATTTTTATACCTTATATTTGAAGGGTAATAACTTGAATCTTGCTCAACAACAAACTTGCTTTGCTTCATAAAAGTTTTAAAGGAATTTAGTTCATTTGAAAAGGTTTTGAAATAGTCCATATGCTCTTTTTCAATATTTGTAACAACACTAATATAAGGATACAAATATAAAAAATTATCATGATATTCACATGCTTCTGTAACAAAATATTTTTTATCACCAACAACAACATTTGTCTTTTCTTCGCATAAAACACCACCCAAATGCAGTGTGGGTCTTTCACCAGCCTCTTTCAAAACATTATATATCAATGCTGTTGTGGTGGTCTTTCCATGAGAACCAGCAACTGCTATCACATTTTCGTAAGAATTTGCTATTTTACCAAGCATTTCTCCACGGCTCAAAATTTTTTTATTTAGTTTTTTAGCATAAATCATGTCGCAATTATCACCTTTAATTGCAGATGAAAAGGCCACAACATCCGCCTTTGCAATCTCTTTTAAATTACTTTCATAAAAAATCTCAATTCCATAAGCCTTTAAAATTTCATTTTTTGTTATCAAATCGCTTCCACAAACATGATTTCCTTGTTGTGCCAAAAGAACTGCTAGAGCACTCATGGAAATGCCGTTTATCCCAATAAAATAATAATTCATACCATTTTTTATGAATTTAAAATTTTATTTGACAATATTTAAAATTTGTTTGAATTATTTTCATTATATGCTATAATTTACTTAACCGTAGAGGTTAAATTTAAAAAAGGAAGGTATAAACAGTTGAAAATCACAGACATTAGAGTAAGACTTGTAAACAACAATGAAAAACTTAAAGCGGTTGCCTCAATCACAATCGACGACGAACTTGTTGTTCACGACATCAAAGTCATCAATGGTAAGGATGGATATTTCCTTTCAATGCCATCAAGAAAAACTAACGAGGGAGAATTTAAAGACATTGTTCACCCAATCAAAACCGAAGTTAGGGAACATTTGAAGGAATTGATTCTTGCTGAATATGAAAAAGCACTTGCAAGTGAACAAAACTAAGTGTGAATATTAAAAAAGTATGCGAACTGCATACTTTTTTATTCTTTTTGTTACATGAGTTTTGAACTGTCGGCTGTTTGAACAACTTTCAAGATATTTTCTTCAACACCTGTTTGGGCATTAAAGTAGAAATAATATGTTATACCTTCTTTTTCGCATTGATATTCATAGCACAAAACTTCTCTGTTATATTCAAGTGGTGCTAAGCACAATCTCTTAGACTTAACTGTAAATCCATCAGGTATTTTTACTGTGATATTTCCTGCTTTTTTAATATCTCTATTTGCTTCTAAATTGGTCCAATAAGTTATTGCATCATAACCAATCACATTCCCGTGTTCCATATCAACTTTAACTTTAACAAGTTCAGGATAGATAATAACACCATCTTTCACTGTTGCAATGTTAAAGTAAGCTTGATTGTCAAGTTCTTCACTCCAAACAACTTCGGCATTTTTAACACCATTTCTGTTTGCAAACTCCAATGCCACCTTTTCACCAGTAGCCATGTCGATATTTTTCATATCACTTTCGTTTTGTCCACTAACTGTTAAAATATGTCCGCCTGTTTTGGTCACTTGGATATAAAGATTTTGTTCATCAGTAGTTTTAATCTTATAGTTATAAGTTTCAAATCTGCCATTAGTTTCACCCTCATAACTTATATTTGAAATGTTTTTGAATACTTCATCAATCTCTTTAACTGCATCATCTTTTGAAATTGTGCTTCCACTTAGTCCTGTAATTTTTTGATTTACAACAGAATCCGAAAATGGTCCATCATAAATCATGGTTGGATAATCAGTTTCATTTGATTTTATTTGACTGAAATCAATAGAAAAATTATTTAACTCGCCATTCATTTGATTGCTTGCATCCAAAATGCTGTAACCATTACGCATATTCATTGACATTCGGTTCAAATTTTGCTTCATGCTGATTAGTGTGTCATGAAGTTCACTTAATGTGGCAAGTTCGTCAGCAGTTAAACTTTCCCCTTTACTCACTTTATCTTCAAGTGTTGCTGTGTAGCCTGAAAGTTGATTCACAAAACGCACACTTTCAAGCACATTCTCGCCATTAACTGGCAAGTATGAAATGTTGTTTTGCATATTTTTTGAAGAATTAGCGATTTCCATAAGAAGCTTTTTTTGATAAGACGCACTTGATGCGTTCAAAAGTTTACTCATATCATTGTCTGTATTATTTACATTGTCAACAAGTTCATAATAGTTTTTTTGATAAACATTTTCAAGTTGTGTTCCATAAGCATTTGCTTGCGACTGTGTGATACCATAAGCAACACCGAGGCCCAAAGTGGTTGCCGCCAAAATGCTAACAGCAACTGTTAAACCAATAACAGCACTCTTATACTTTTTAATACGTTCACTTCTTGCGCGTTCTCTTTTTTCATTTCTCTCTCTGCGTCTTCTTTGTTGCCTATTGTAATGATAATTTTCTGTTTGAAAGTTATCCCCACTCATAACATTTTTTTCATTATATGTATTATTGTTCATATTTTCATTTTTAGAAACATTATTCATACCACCCTCCTAAATTGCAAACACATGGTTACCAATAGTAACAACTGTTTTTCTAGAATATATCCAAGAACTTGTTGCGGTGCTTGCATTATAATAATACAAACTTCCATAAGTTGGGTCCCATCCATTCAATGCATCTCTTGCAGCATTATAAGCTGTTTGATTTGGTTCAAGATTGATTTGTCCATCACTAACCGCCGTGAAAGCATAAGGTTGATAGATAACACCAGCAATGGTATTAGGGAATTTTTCACTTTCCACACGGTTTAAAATAACAGCGGCAACAGCAACCTGTCCAACATAACTTTCACCCCTTGCCTCAGCATAGACACATTTTGCAAGAAGATATAAATCATTGTTTGAAACTGAATTATCATCACTTTTGATTGTAAAACCAATGGCAGCAGCGGTTTTAGGTCCAACAATACCATCCACAGCAAGCCCATTTTTTTGTTGAAAGAGCCTTACAGCACTTCTTGTTTTACTGCCGTATATTCCATCAACATTTCCAGTGTAATATCCCCAATTTTTTAACCTTTGTTGAACAAGTCTTGTTTCACTTGTTGAAATTGCAGCAACAGTCACATTTTCTGGTTGGTATGTATTTATAGCCAATGCAGTCATGCCAATGCCAGCAACTATAAACACAAAAACACTTAAAATTGCAAATAATCGTTTTTTCATTTTTCCTCCTAATTTATGATATTATTTATAATTTCCCAAATTTTTGAAATATAAACATAATTTTGGGAATTTTTTGATTCAAGAAAACAAAAAGGAGGATAAACAACACACCACCAATTATCACCTTTGCCCGTTCCAAGTG
Source organism: uncultured Clostridia bacterium (assembly GCA_944383685.1). Lineage (GTDB taxonomy): Bacteria > Bacillota > Clostridia > Christensenellales > UBA1242 > Caccovivens. The sequence continues at coordinate 48,768 of CALWQM010000011.1, forward strand.
CAAGAATAAGGGCATCATAAAACCCTTCTTCAAGCACCAAATCGTCATATTCTCTTGTTGGAAATTCTTCAAAAGAAATGTATGCTTTGCTTTTATAAGAAAAACCATTTTGCTTCAAAACATCATTTGCAACCGCTTCAATATTTTCAAGTTGCTCATTCATAAGATTTTCCGCTTCTTCCTTTGTTTCCGCTTCACTTAAAATTGGAATAAGAAAATCAACCACTGCATCTTTAACAATATATTTAACATTTTGGTCCGCACTTGAATTTGAATTTGCACGTATGTGAATCCTAAAATACTCCTCCTGTGTCCCACCAATATTTCCACAAAAAACTAAAATTAAAACTATAACAACTGCACTTATAAATGAAAGAAAATATTTCATAAAAAACCTCTTAAAAGAAATTTTGACTGTTTTTTATTAAAAATTAAAGATTTTATGTGATTTTTATGAAAATTTTGTCATTTTTAGCTTAAAAATAAAAGACTGTTTTTTTAACAGCCTTTTACTTGAAGGGTATATCTCTCATTTACTTTGTCTTTTGGTAATATAGAATAACATTTGTATCTTCTGCAAGAGGGAAGGAAACTTCTGGATTTTGAATCATTAACATTTCTTCCCTAACTTTAAATTTCTTTGCAATGTCCCATGCTTCCATGTCTTTTTTAGCATAAATAAGTTCAATCTCACAATCTCTTTCAATTGGCTCACCCTGAGTGCTGACAGAATTAATAACAGCAGAAACTTCTTCGCAATCATAATTAACATGAATTTTAAGCTTGCCATCAAAGAATAAATCTCTACCCTTTCGAACAACAACATCCACATCATAAAGCACAGCACAAACAGAAATTTCTGGGTTTTCACACAAAGAAGTTGTTTTATCGCTTACAACAAATGGAACTTCAACAGTCACTGAATTGTTTGAATTTTCTTCATCATTAAGGTAAACAACATTCGCCTTTGCAACACCTTCAACAAAAATCTCCCCATTTTGAATATATGCATTTGAGATTGATAAATTTGTGCCAGCAATAAAAAGAATTTTATCAACTCTTGGCTTATCGTCTCCAAGTGACAAGTTGCCATCAATTTTTGCTTCAAAATAATCTGCGTTAAGTTCCCTTGTCATGTCAAAAGACTCAGTTGAAACTTCCAATTCTTCACAAGTGCTGTAAATATCTTTGATGACATTTACTGGCTTTTCCTCGTATGCACAAACTTTAATATCAACAGGAACGCTAATCTTAATGATAACACCTTTTTCCTGTTCAGTCACTTCACACTTAACTTGCCCTTTCTTAACTTTTGCTTCCGCCTCGGCAATAGAATCTTTTGAAACACCTTCAAGTTCAATTTCCTCTTTAAAATTTTCAGTGACATAAGAAGTTTCATATCTATCATTTTCAGTTAAATATAAAAGTCTGTTGATAACTTCCCCTGAAACTGAAACAAAATTGACACCACTTTCAACATCTTTGACAGAAACTTGGCTGTCGCATAACATCACTTTCTTGATTGGTTCTTTAATTGAAACTTCGCTGTCCATATTAAAGATTTCATTGCTTTGACCAATGAATGTGGAAACAAAAATTTCCTCTTTTTTAGAGCAAACATTGTCATCATTGCAATCAATTGTTTCAACATCTTTGCAAAAAATGATAACGCCCTTTTGCTGAACAACACAATTTATTTTAATGTTTGAACTTGTCACACTGTCGATGGAATAATCAACAACTTCGCAACTTATTCCCACTTTGTCGCCCACGGAAAGTTGAGAATCTTCAAACTTTGAAGAAAATGGGCAGGTAGAATTTATTGTTAAAATTTCTCCATCCACACCTTGATACAAAATGCAAAAATCAATATTGCCGTTGAAATTTACAATTCCATTCAAAATCTCAGCATTTTCAACTTGTGCTGTGTGACAAACAGAAAAAATCTTGTCAATTTCTGCTTCCACTGGAACATTACATTCCACTTTAAATTCACTCTTTTGCAATCTTTTTTTCTTTACCACCTGAAATTTGTTTTTCTCAAAAGACATAACCCCTCCAATTTCAAAACTATTATAATATACTTGCCAAACCTTCTCATTAGAACAAAAAAGTTTAATTTTTGTTTAATTGGTAAAAATTTATTAAGAAATTACACTTTCTAATCAAAGTTTAAAAGAGGCTAAAATGAGAAAAATTAAATATGGTTTAAATGAAGTCAAAGAAAAAATTAGAAATCTTAAAGGACAAGAACTTACCATGAGTATAAATAGGGGAAGAAAAAAAATAGACACTGTCACTGCCACCATAAAAGACATATATCCAAGCGTGTTCACAATTAAGACCACCGATGAAAAACTTCAAACTTTCTCCTACTTTGATGTTCTTTGTGGGGATATTGTGTTTAGTGGAAGTGGCGAAACTTTATAAAGTTATGAAATAAAATTTTAAAAATTTCTATTGACAAAATCCCCCCCCCGATATGATATAATCTTTTCAAAGGAGAAAGTTAATGAAAAATTATATCACTTATGAATTAATAAACAGTCCAATAAGAAGATGTGGTGGATATGGAAAAGCTAATGGTTGCACAGAAGAACAAACAGCATTTGGAAATTATTTATATGCAATAGAACTTTTGTCCGGAACATACAATCACCCAAACAAGGTTTATGCACAAGGCAAAATTGATATGGCAAAAGATGTTCTTGAAGATATCGCACATGCCTGCATAGACAAAGATAACATGAAAGTAAATTTCGATGATAAGACTTTTGCTAAGAATTATGCAACCGGTTATCTTTTTAGTATTGGCGGACTTATGCCATATGTAATTCAATATGTTGCATTAAAAGATGGGCTTGCCTTTGAATTTAATAATGATAATGGTTACTCACTTAATAATGTTGATTTAAAAAAAGTTGAACCTGTAAAAGATGAAGATATGATTAAATCTGTTGTTGTAACACTTAATGTTCAAAGAGCAAAAACTCGCGAAGAAAACCCAGAATTAAAATTCAATAAAAATTATCAACCTTTACCACTTAATGACTATATACCAGACGAAAATGCTACAAATAAACAACTTTAAAAATAATATAATAAATATTAAACATGAAAAAAGCAGTTCAAAAATCGAACTGCTTTTTATTTATTTTCAAATCTCTTTATGAATTTGATTTACTTTCTTCAATGTATTCTTTAATTTTTTTATAGGTTTCATAAGGATTTGTGATACTTGCAAAAACAACCCCTCCACCTGTCTGGTTATTTATTGGGCTTGACATACTTCCAAAACGAATTGAGCCAGTATTTTTGTGAACTAATTTGTCTATAAAACTTACATTAACATCGAATGCGCCAATCATTTTTATATCAAGGGATTTATAATCAACTCCAATAATTCCAGTTCTAACAATCACACGCTTATTTGAGTATGCAAAATATGTTTTTTTGTAATACATTGCTGTGAATATTAATATTATCGCTTCAAGCACAATCAAAATTCCAACTGGAACAAGCACCCAAATTGGATTGATTGGAGTAACTCCCTCCTCAGGAACAAATATTGCTAAACAAGCAATTGCAAACATGAATAATAAAAACAAAAAGGATGAGATAAATGATGACAAAAATACTTTTGCTCTATTTGGCTTAAATACTTCCATAATTTTTTCGTTTTTATCAAGTATTGGTTCAAAAATTTTATCCATAACAACCCCTATAGAGATATTATATCATATATCATAAACTATTTCAAAATAAATAATTCAAACTAATTTAAATTGTGTTTATTTTTGTCCCCTGCATTCACTTTTTGAACAAAAATATTTCTTTCTTCAATAAGTTTATAGGCTTCTTGAATATCATTACTTATTAAAGGAGTTTCATCTTTAATATAAAGTTTATTAATGTGATGTCTAACTCGTTTTACATTTAAAAATTTTCTAAGTTCTTTATTTAAAATGTTTAAGTTTTCATCTTTAAGTTCTCCAACAAAAATTTCATTATTTACTCTTTCATTCTTGTCAAAACAGCTATAAGTTTCGCCATTCATTTTATATTTAAAAGTCCCTGAACCACCCTTTTTCAAGTTGTCATACATTGTTTGTATAAAGCCAGCAAAATGATTGTCACTTGTAAAATAGTCATCATTATAGGTTAATCTTGCCATTGATTTAAGTTTTTCGTCTTTGATTTCATTAATTTTATTTACAAGTTTTTGTAATTCCACAACACGTTTTTTGTCTTGGCAAGAAGTTACAGCATTATCCAACACAACTTCGGTTAAATAGTTAAGATAATCATAGGTCTTTATAGTATTAACTAAATCATAAGATTTTTTTGCCATAACGTATCTAAAAACTTCTCTGTAAGTTTCTTTATCTGCATTATGCCTTATATTTTCTAAAAAGCTAATCGTTTGAGAAGAGGAAATATTCTTAATTAAAAAATTATTAAGTATCCTTATTTTTTCCTCTTGGCTACACGAAGAATAATAAGAATTTTCACCACCAAAGACCAAGCCAGCATAAGAATTTGCCAAACATTTTGTGTTGAAAGCCCTTTCTTCCTTTCTTATCCTTTTCCCTTCAACATTAAAACCATTCAAACACACTTTAAATGCTTGATAAAAATTATTAATCTTTTCAATATCAAATTGTTCTTTATCGTCCATTAAATTTATCTCCTAATATTATAAAAGTGCTTTTATTATACCATAAAAAAGATTGGCTTTTCAAGATATTAACATATATTTATATGATTAAAAGGAATATTTGACATATAAATTCACTTCACTGACAAAACTAAAATTACAACTATATAAAATTTTATTTGTTTCAAATATTTCAAAATAAAAAAACACCTCTTTTTCAAGAAGTGTTCTTTATTTTTATTAAGCTTATTTCTTTCTTGGATATTTAATGTTTGCTTGTGCAGCTGCAAGACGTGCAATTGGCACTCTGTATGGAGAACAAGAAACATAGTTAAGCCCAATTCTGTGGCAGAATTCAACAGATGATGGGTCTCCACCATGTTCACCGCAGATACCAAGCTTGATGTCTGGTCTTGTGCTTCTTCCAAGTTCAGCAGCAATACGAACAAGTTTGCCAACGCCATTTTGGTCAAGACGAGCAAATGGGTCGCTTTCAAATATCTTCTTTTCGTAATAAACATCAAGGAATTTGCCAGCATCATCACGAGAGAAGCCATAAGTCATTTGAGTTAAATCGTTTGTTCCAAATGAGAAAAATTCAGCATATTTAGCAATTTGATCTGCTGTGATTGCAGCTCTTGGAATTTCAATCATTGTTCCAACTTTGTAATGCATGTCAACTTTCTTGTCAGCAATAATTCTGTCAGCAGTTTCAGTTACAATATCTTTAACATACTTAAATTCTTTGCTGTCGCAAGTAAGAGGAATCATAATTTCAGGAACAACTGTGAAACCTTCTTCTTTTTCAACTTCAATAGCGGCTGTAATAACAGCTTCTGTTTGCATTCTTGCAATTTCTGGGTAAGTAACAGCAAGACGAAGTCCACGGTGACCCATCATTGGGTTAAATTCATGCAAACTTTCAACAGTTGCTTTAAGGCTTTCAAAAGTGAGCCCCATTTCTTTTGCAAGAGTTTTGATTTCATCATCTTCATGAGGTAAAAATTCGTGAAGAGGTGGATCCAAGAAACGAATTGTAACTGGACGACCTTTCATTGCTTTAAATATACCTTTGAAATCTTTCTTTTGCATTGGAAGAAGTTTTTTAAGAGCTTTTTCTCTTTCTTCTGTTGTTGTTGAAACAATCATTTCTCTAACAGCAGGGATTCTGTCTGCTTCAAAGAACATATGTTCAGTTCTGCAAAGACCAACACCTTCTGCACCAAAAGAGAATGCAACAGATGCATCACGAGGATTGTCAGCATTTGTTCTAATGTTTAATTTTCTATATTTATCGGCCCATTCCATGATTGTTGCAAATTCACCAACAATTTTTGCAGGTTCTGTTGCAATAGCTCCATCATAAATTTTACCAGTTGAGCCATCAAATGAAATTACATCGCCTTCTTTATATTTCTTTCCACCAAGAGTGAATGATTTGCCATCGTCAGCAAATTTAATTTGAGAGCAACCTGCAACACAGCATGTTCCCATACCACGAGCAACAACGGCAGCGTGAGATGTCATACCACCACGTGCTGTTAAGATACCTTGTGATGCAGCCATACCTTCAATATCTTCTGGTGAGGTTTCAAGTCTAACAAGAACAACCTTTTCCTTCTTTCCTTCTTCTTTTGCCTTTTCAGCAGTAAAGCAAATCTTACCACTTGCAGCACCAGGAGAAGCAGGAAGAGCCTCGCCAATAACAGTTGCTTTCTTAATTGCACTTTCGTCAAATGTTGGGTGAAGAAGTGCATCAAGTTGTTTAGGGTCAATCATAAGAAGAGCATCTTTTTCTGAGATTTTACCTTCTTTAACAAGATCAACGGCAATTTTAAGAGCAGCTTTTGCAGTTCTTTTACCATTTCTTGTTTGAAGCATATAGAGTTTACCTCTTTCAATAGTAAATTCCATATCTTGCATATCTTTATAGTGGTCTTCAAGTTTAGTTGCAATAGCAACAAATTCTTTGTAAACTTCTGGATTTTGTTCTTCAAGTTTAGCGATTGGTTGTGGAGTTCTAATACCAGCAACAACGTCTTCGCCTTGTGCGTTCATAAGGTATTCACCATAGAGAGCATTATCACCAGTTGAAGGGTTTCTTGTGAAAGCAACACCTGTTCCTGAATCTTCGCCCATGTTACCAAATACCATTGATTGAACGTTTACAGCAGTTCCCCAGTTATATGGAATGTCATGCATTCTTCTGTAAACATTTGCTCTTTCGTTATCCCAAGAACGGAAAACAGCTTTAACAGCTTCAATAAGTTGAACTTTTGGATCTTGTGGGAATTCTTGTTTTTGTCCTTCTTTATAAAGTTTCTTGAAGAGTTTAACAATTTCTTTTAAGTCGTCAGCACTTAAATCTTTATCAAACTTAACCCCTTTCTTTTCTTTGATTTCATCCAAAATTCTCTCATATTTTGATTTGTCTTGTTGCATAACAACATCACTGAACATTTGGATGAAACGACGATATGAGTCGTAAGCAAAACGAGGATTGTTTGTTAGATTTGCAAGTCCTTCAACAACTTCATCGTTAAGACCAAGGTTTAAGATTGTGTCCATCATACCTGGCATTGAAACTCTTGCACCAGAACGAACTGAAACAAGAAGTGGATTTGATGCATCACCAAATTTCTTTCCTGTCATTTTTTCAATTTGAGCAAGTTTTTGATAAATTTGAGCAACAATGCCATCATTTATCATTTTGCCATCTTCATAATATTTTGTGCAGGCTTCTGTTGTGATTGTGAAGCCTTGTGGAACTGGAAGACCAATTCTTGTCATCTCAGCAAGGTTAGCACCTTTACCACCAAAAAGGGCTTTATTATTTCCTTTTGCCTCTTTAAAAAGATAAACGTATTTTTTCATAAAATCTCCTTTATTAATACGACTTAATTATACAAAAAAATATTGTGACAAGGCAAACAAAATCACAATATTTTCTAAATTATTTTATATTTTTTTGTTATTTTATCATATTTATAGTTTTAATTTTTTCATTTATCCTTTTTTAGATTCCTAAAAGATAATAAATGATTAAAAAAACTTATAAAACATTTTCAATATAATCTAAAATTCTGTCCTTTCCAAAAAAGTTTTCGCTGGAAAAAGGAAGGACAAGTTCTTTTCTTACCCCAAGGTGCTTTGCAATTTTGCCAGCACTTTGTGGAATTTTGCTCTTTGCAAGTTTGTCCACCTTTGTCATTATTATCATGTAAGGAATTTGATAGTGATTTAAAAAATTAATCATCATTTTGTCAAGTTCGCTTGGCTCATGCCTGCAATCAATCAAAACAAAAACAGTTTTAAGCAAGGTGGAATTTAACAAATATTTTTCCATAAGCCCCGCCCAATTTGCAATGTGCTTTTGCCCAGTTTTTGCATAGCCATAGCCTGGCAGGTCAACAAACTTAAAACTGTTATTTATAACAAAATAGTTTATCATTTTTGTCAGTCCTGGGGTTGATGAAGTTTTCGCCAAATTTTTGACACCTGTGAGAGCATTAATAAGAGAGGATTTGCCGACATTACTTCTGCCCACAAAAGCAAACTCCACCATATCATCGTTTAAAATATTTTTCTCGTCAACAACACTTGTTAAATACTTTGCACTTGTTATATTCATGTTTTGATTATAGCATAAATTTTTTAAAAGGACAATCTTTTAAAGAATAACATAAAACAAAATTGAAACAAATTGAAGACAACTGCCGAGAAGCACAAACAAATGCCACACAGAGTGAATGTATTTCACCTTATGCCCAAAGGCAAAAAAGATTGCACCCACTGTGTATGCAATTCCGCCAAAAAGTAGCCACAAGATTCCATTGAACTCCAAATTTCTTGAAAGTGGAGCAAAGGCAATCACTATGCACCACCCTAAAAGAAGATAAAGCACCATGCTGAAATTTTTCCATTTATACATGTTGACTGAATTTAGAACTATCCCCAAAATGGACAATGCCCAAACAAAGGCAAAAATGCCGTATCCCCATGCTGGCTCTCCCCGCAAAGCAATTAAGCAAAAGGGAGTATATGAGCCTGCAATCAACAAAAATATTGAACAGTGGTCAAAAATACGAAAAACCTTCTTTGCCTTGTTGGGTCTTAAAAAATGATAAATTGCACTCATGGTGTAAGTTATTATCATGCAAAAACCATAGACATACATGGCAAAAACACCAAGCCAATCACTATGTAGATGTGCAAACACAACCCCAATAACCAAAAATATTATTCCAAAAGACGCACCCACAATGTGAGTTACAGCGTTGAAAATTTCTTCTCCCTTTGTGAAAGAAGGAAGTGATTTATCATAAACTTTAACTTTTGCATCAGCTTTCATAACAATTTAATTATAGCCAACAATATTTATTAAAATCAAATTATTTCAAAAATTTTAAATATTTTTTTGAAATTGTTTGGATATTTGATTTAAAATATGTATAATTTAATCTATGAAAAACTTTATACAAATTGTTAAATTCACATTGTTCTCTATATCTGCTGGTATAATTCAAATTGGCACTTTTGCCCTTTTTGACTATGTTTTCAAATGGCCATATTGGGTTGCGTATCTCACATCCTTGGTGCTTTCGGTGATATGGAACTTCACCTTTAACCGCAGATTCACCTTTAAAAGTGCAAAAAACATTCCTTTTGCAATGTTTCTTGTCTTTCTATATTACCTTGTTTTCACTCCACTTTCCACACTTTGGGGAAATGCACTTGAAAGCATAGGCGTCGAAGACATTTTGGTGACCGCTTTTTCTATGATAATTAACTTTGTTACAGAATTTTTATATCAAAAATTTGTTGTCTATCACAATGCGGAAAACACCAATGATTTGGCAAAAAATGAAGCTGAACAGAGTTTTGATAAAATTATGAAAGTTTTAAAAACAGATTTATAAATTCGCAAATATGCGGATTTTTTATTGCCAATTAACATTGTTTTAACCCAATCTTTTCAATCTTCATATTTAAAAAGATAGGAGAAAAACATGGGAAACTTTTTTGGAACTGATGGCATACGTGGAATTTTTGGGCAAACCTTAACAACCAATATTGCAAAAATGGCAGGAAATGCCCTTACACAGGTAAAACATAGACCTAAAATTGTGATTGGCAGTGACACAAGAACTTCAAGTGACATTTTGAAATGTGCCTTGGCGGAAGGTGTTATGCTTGGTGGCGGTGATGTAATAGATGTTGGAATCGTTCCAACCGCCTGCATATCTTATTTAACATGCGAATTTTGTTTTGACTACGGCGTTATGATTTCCGCCTCCCACAACCCACCAATGTATAATGGAATTAAAATTTTCAAGTCTAATGGGCAAAAAATGACAGATGAAGAAGAAAACAACTTGGAAAGTTACTTTTCAAATTTTTATGAAACCTCCCCATATGGAAATTATAGGCAAAAAAATTTGTCAAAAAAATATATAAATTTTTTACTTGAAAATGCCGAATTTAATTTAAGTGGATATAAAATTTGCCTTGATTGCAGTAATGGCGCATCATATAAAATTGCCCCAAAAGTATTTAAAAAACTTGGGGCAAAAGTGTTTTGCACAGGCTGTAAGAATGATGGCGAAAAAATTAATGAAAATTGCGGAAGTTTGCATATTGAAAATTTGCAAAAGCTTGTTAAAAGAAAACAAGCCAATTTTGGTTTTGCATTCGACGGAGATGCTGACCGCCTTATTGCAGTGGATGGAAATGGAAATATATTTGATGGCGACCAAATTTTGTATATTTTGGCAAAAAAGATGAAAAATGAAGGTTCTCTTTATGCTAACACAGTTGTGGGAACAAGTCACACCAACAGTGGAATAATGTCCGCTTTAAACAAAAATAAAATAAATTTGATAAGAACGGATATTGGAGATAAATATGTTATTGATGCAATGCAAAAAATGAATCTATCGCTTGGCGGTGAACAATCTGGGCATATCATTTTAAGAGATAAAATAAATACTGGGGATGGAATTTTAACAGCAATCAATTTAACAAACGCAATCTGCAAAGAAAAGGCATCTCTTTCCACCCTATTTGATGCACAACTTTTGCCACAAGCAAACTTGAACATTGTTGTTAAAGACAAAATGAAGGTTATGAACAATGAAGAATTAAGGGAATTAATTTCAAACATATCATGCACAATCCAACCAGCAGGCAGAGTGCTTGTAAGAGCCAGCGGAACAGAGAACAAAATAAGGATTATGGTGGAATACACATCCCTTGCAAAGGCAAAAAAATATGCAAAGGAAATTAAAACTCTTGTATTAAAAATTTAAATAAAAAGCAGTTTAAAATATTGAAACTCTCCTATATATGTGATATAATAATAAAAAGGATGTATTATGAGTGAAATTGATATTTTAAACGATAATATTACAGAAATGAGAGAATTAAAAAATAGCCCAGATAAGATAAAATCTACTTTGATTGTTGGTTTAACAAAAATGGATTTTGCAATTATATTGAGTAAACATTACAAAGATATAATTGATAAAAATTTCACCCTTTTCTCAGGATACATAAAATGTTCACACTACTATATCAAAGAAATTAATGATGAAACCGCAATTATTTTCAATGATTTTTCAATATATAATTTGGACACAAAAAATAATAAAATTACTTTTTTACCAAAAGAAACAAAAGAGTATCGTGAAGGATTTTTTGAATATCTTGCAGTAAAAGATAGACAGAGGGCAAAAAAATATCTTGCAGGTTTAACAGATTTTGTTGAAACAAATAAATCACAAGAAATAAAAATTTTAGATATTGTTAAGTATGAAATTGAAAAACGCAATGGAGAAATTAAAACTAGCTCAAATAATCCGCATTTAGTAAACGATTCAAACTATTTAAAAGTTGTTCAAAAAAGTCTTAAAGAGGAAACATCTTGGTTCAAATTTTATAATGATATATTAAATAAAAACGTAGAATAAAAAAAAAGATGGCTAAACACCATCTTTTTAACATTCAATTAATTTTTAATCAAAGCATTTCTTAAACTTAGTATGCCTTAGCCTTTTTTCTTTTCTTAACAGGTTTGAAAACTTTATCAATTAAAACATCCAAAACATTGTCTATTTGTTTAACATCTTCCTTTTCCAACTTCTTTTCAATGTTGTTCATGATAAGTTCGCCATAGTTTGCTTTGTTACCATAAAATTTGAAAAACTTATCAGTTGGTGTCAATCTAAATTCTCTGCCATCCTTTTTGCTTTTAACTTTTTCAATATATCCCTTTTTAATCAATTGTTTAACTTTATAAGTTGCATTTGGAGAAGAAATATCAAGAAAATCTGCAAACTCACTTATAGTTGGATTATCCAAAAGATAAACACATTCGAGACAAAAATATTCGGAAGAAGATAGACTATCGTCAGTCTTTCCTTTCAAGCCTTTGAAAACATTTTTATAAATCATTAATTTGAAATTTTTGTAAATACAATCTAACTTATTTTTTGTTCTCATGTTAACCTCTTTTAAACTTCTATTAATTCTATCACATAATTATTTACGATTTCAAGCAAATTTAAAAAATAATTTAAAAATTTTAAATATTATTTGACAACATTGCTTGTGCTATGTTAATTTAAAATTAAGATTGGAACGATTCTCTTAATTGTTTTTATGGTTTAACAGGCATCGCCTGTTTTTCTTTTAAAATTTTTTCTGCCTATATTTTGGCAGAATTTTATTTTGTTTTTATTTAAACACTTGATTTTGAAAATAAAATTATGCTATACTCAAAATGGTCCTATGGTCAAGCGGTTAAGACGCAGCCCTCTCACGGCTGAATCAGGGGTTCGATTCCCCTTAGGATCACCACAGGCATCGCCTGTTTTTTTATTTATAACACACTAAATTCTTTACTTGCAAGAAAAAATATGTTAATATGTTTTAAGGTGAAGTATGTTTAAATTTAATTTTGTTGTTGATGAAAATATTTTGGCAATTATGTTAATCTATGACACAAAAAGAACTAACCATGTGTTGTCCAATGAATTTGCAAACTACTTATGGGATAAATATCACATGGACTATATTACCATACAACGCAAACGCGTTTCAAAAGATGTTATAGGCAAAGATATCCTTAGAGAAGTTAAAAATCAAGACTTTTTTAAAAAAATAGTTGCAGATGCAGAAGAAAATGCTAAAAGAATTGAAAATAATTTGAAAGAAAAGCAAGAAGAAATCGAAGAATTTTTATCTAAAATCCTTAAATATAACAAACCGCTTCCAAATCAAACGGCATATATCTTGCCACCATATTTATGTCATGGTTTCAGCACTTCAAGAGTGTTTCCAAATTCCTTTGTTTGGGGACACCAAAGAGGTTTAAAAAACAAAAATTACGATTTAGTTTATATTTATCATGAAGCTTTACATTCACTTTTCCCTGTAAATGATTTGTATGAAACAGTTGTGGAAAACATTGCTGACATTGAACTTGGAAAATTTTTAAACTGCCCAAATAATTTGCAAGATGTTCATGATGAAACGAGGCTTATTCATGCAAAAATATTGCCATATTGGAATTTGTATTTAGATAGGTCAAGAAAAGAAATTGAAGAAACTCAAAATTATCTAAATGTAGATTATGATATTGACAAATTTGAGCCAATGCGTGATGTATTAAAAAATATGAATATTTTTGAATTTGGGAAATGGCTTGAAAATCAAGATTTAGAAAAGCAAAAACTTGTTTTTACTTATAAACTTTTATAATTTAAAAAATTCCATAATCGTTTAATAACTTAATATATTCGTCAAAATGATCTTGCCTTATTGGCATTGGTTTTTCATCTTTGAAATAAATAATAAGGCATGGTGCTATGTTATGATATGAACTTAAAATTTCATAATTAACTGCCCGCCCATCTCTTATTAATTTTTTCACCTTTGCGTGATAGTTGAAATACATAATTTAAGTTTGCGCATTTACCAAAATTTTATAAACCGCATATATAAATATGTGAATTTATAAGTGAGGTAATAATGAGAAATGTTTATTCAATTTTAGAGCAAAACACAAACCTAACAATCGACAAACTTGCCCAAAACACCAGACTTGACATCATTGGTGAACTTGATGCAATCATTCAATATGAAAATCATATTGCTTCCAGCAGTGATGCCGTTTATCGCAACACCCTAACTGACATTGTGAACGAAGAAAAATTGCATGTTGGGCAACTTTTTGGTTTACTTTTTATGCTTGACCCAACAAGTAAGGAACAATTTGAAAAAGGCTTAAATGAGTTTACAAACCAAAACAGGTCTAACAACAACTATTAAAATATAAAACAAAAAACTCATAAAACAAAAAGATAGTGTAAAATGTCACACTATCTTTTATTTTCAAAACATATTATTTTTTATATTTTTCACAATTTAAAATGTTGTTTTCTGTGAAATAATCATACAACTGATTGAAATTACCCGAGTTATAATGTAAATATTGAACACCCGCCTTTTTTGCTGGCAAAATGTCATGTGAATAGCTGTCTCCAACCATTAAAAGTTCTGTTGATTTGATATTTTCTTTCTTAATAATATCTAAAAGAATTGGAACTTTTGATTTATCTTCTGCAAGTAAATCGGCAGATAAAACCTCTTTAAAAACTGCTCTATCAATTTTATATTTGTCAAAGTAAAAATCAAGATAATTTTCATTAGACATTGAAAGACAATAAATTTCATAGTGCTTGCTTAATTCTTTCAAAAAATCATTAGAAATAACTTCAACTTCACAAGGATGAACATAAACATTTTCTTTCACAAGGCTTAAAAACTTTTCATAGTCATAACCTTTTTGTTTCAACAAGGTAATAATATGGTCAATATGCACATTCCCTTGAAAAACTTTAACACTTGCATCCAAAAGCTCTTTTGCTTCCTTATGAGGTAAAATTTTTTCAAGAATTTTCAAAACATGATTATTGTAATTTGTCCAAACATCACCATTATAAAGAGTGTTATCAAAATCAAAAACAATAACCTTAATCTTTTGCAACATTTTATTATTCAATTCCTTTTAAAATATTAATCGCTTTAAATCTGTCTTTTGCATTATATACATAAGAACCTGACACAATTATGTCAACTCCCAAGTCCCTAAGTTTGCCAGCATTTTTTTCATTCACTCCACCATCAAACTCAATCTTAAAGTCAAGATTGTTATCCACTTTAAATTTGTAAATTTCTGCCACCTTATCATAGGTTTCAAACATAGTTTCTTGCCCACTTGCACCAGGTTCAACACCCATAACCAAAATGATGTCCGCACTATATGCAAAGGCCCTAATTTCTTTAAAAGGAGTTCCCGGATTTAAACTTATTCCAGCAAGAGCATGACTTTTTTTGATGTAGTCAATAGCTTCCGCCAAAAGGTCTTTATCTTTAAAAGCCTCATAGTGAACAGTCACAATGTTTGCCCCAGCATTTATATATTTTGAGACCTCGTTTGCTGGTTCATTAACCATCAAATGGCAGTCAAGCATAATGGCACTTGCACTGTTGATTGATTTGACAACATTATAGTCATAAGTGTTCTTTGAAACAAAGTTTTCATCCATAATATCACAATGCAAAAACTCTGCATGCCCCTGCATAAGTTTTGCATATTCCACAATGTTTTGAAAGTCGTCAATAGGGTCAGTTGAAACGGCAATGTCCACAATCTTTTTCATAAAAACTCCTTTTTACATGATAGCAAAAATTTTAATTAAATCAAAACTTTTTAAGTCGTTTTAAGTTTTCTTGCAAAATTTTATAGTTTTCATATCTTAACTTGCTGATTTTTCCACTTTTAACAGCATCACAAACACCACAATCTTTTGAAGTTAAGTGTAAACAACTTTTGTATTTGCACTTATATGCTGGTTCAATAAATTCTGGGTAATAACTTTTAAGTTCATATTCGTCAACATTCAAAAGTCTTTCATCAAGTTTTGAAAAGCCAGCTGTGTCAGCCAAAAATTTCCCCTTTTCAATTTCATAAAGTTGAACAAGGCGAGTGGTCTGTTTCCCTCGTTCCACCTTTTTGCTGAAATCACCAATAACCGCTTTTTTATCTCCTAAAAGTGCATTGATGATAGAAGACTTTCCAACAGCACTTTGCCCAGCAAGAGCAGTTATGCCAAATATGTGGCTTTTTAATGAAAAAACTGATTCATCTTGTGTGGAAATTATCAAGCAGTCACATGCATCTTTGTAATTTTCCACAATCATATTTGCATAGTCATTCCCAAGGTCCGCCTTGTTTATACACAAAACTGGTTTAATTCCATTCACAACACAAAAAATAATCAATTTGTCAACAAGCAAAAAATCTGGTTTTGGCAATTTTGCCACAACAATTATCATTGAGTCAACATTTACAAGTGGTGGTCTTATTAAAAGGTTTTTTCTTTCCAAAACTTTCACAATTGTGTTGTTTTCGTCAAGTTCCACTTTGTCGCCAACAAAAAGCCCATTTTCTTTCAAATTGCGTGCCACACAAGTGAAGACTTGCTCATTCACCATAACATCAAACTTATCGGCATTCTTTTTAAGAACTAATCCTCTTTTCAAACAGCACCTCCAAGTTTGTTTCTTAACTGCCCGCAAGCCCCTTCAATATCTTCGCCCATTGTTCGCCTTACAGTTGCACTTATGCCATTCTTTTCCAAAATACCGCAAAGATAATATGCTCTTTTTCTTTCAATTCCCATTAAATTTTTCTCTTTAACAGAGTTTAAAGGAATTAAATTAACGTGACAACTTCTGCCTTTTAAAACCTTGCTTAATTCAAGCATATTTTCTTCGCTTGCATTAACACCATCAATAAGGGAATATTCAAATATAACTCTACGCCCTGTTTTTTCAAAATAATAGTCACAAGCCGACAATATGTCTTTGATTTTATAGACATTTGCAATTGGCATTGTCTTTTTTCTTATTTCGTCATTTGGTGCATGAAGTGAAATTGTGAGTGTGACATTGAAGCCGTCATCTGCAAGCCTTCTTATGTTTGGAACAAGCCCGCAAGTTGAAAGAGAAATATTTCTTTGGCTTATATTAATGCCATCTGGCGAAGAAATCAAGGTCAAAAATTTTGTGACATTTTCATAATTATCAAGCGGTTCGCCACAACCCATTAAAACAACATTTGTCACTTTTCTATCTTTAATTGTTCCGCCTAAAATTTTATTATAAATTAAAACCTGTAAAAGGATTTCACCAGCTGACAAATTTCTTTTCAATCCTCCTATGGTTGATGCACAAAATTTGCAACCCATACGGCAACCAACTTGCGTGGAAACACACACTGTGTAACCATATTTATATTTAAGTAACACGCTTTCAACAATGCTTCCGTCTTGAAGTTTTAATGCCATCTTTTTTGTGCCATCTTTACTTTCAAGAATTTTTAATATTTCCCATTTTGGATAATCTTTACTTAAATTTTCTTTTAAATCTTTTGGCAGATTTGTTATTTCCTCCAAGGTTTTTGCCATATAAAGCGCATCAAAAATCTGCTTGGCACGAAACTTCGGCAAACCTAAATCACTCACATAGTTATTAAGTTCTTCCAACGAAAAATCTAACAACATTTTGAAACTTTTTTCTCCGTAAATCTATATCCATTTAAAAAATCTTTAACAGCCAACACTTTTCCGCCTGGTGCTTGGCATTTAAGCACACTTAAAGCCCCAGTTTTTGCTTTGACAACAAATTGTTTCTTGTCTGCATAAATTTCACCCGGCTTCAAAGCTTCAAAACCTGAAATGGCTTTTGCTTTAAACACCTTAATTCTGTCATTCCCCACAAATAAATATGAAGTTGGGTTTTCAACATAGGCTTTCACCATGTTTTCAAGTTTTTGAGCATCCAAGTTGAAATCAAGTTCAGCATCTTCCTTTTCAATTAATTTAACAAAAGTGGCTTTACTGTCATTCTGTTTAATATACTTCACACTTCCATTTTCAATTTTCTCTATTGCCTTTAAAAGAAGTTCACTGCCAACTTCTGCAAGTTTTGGCATTAGTGAATTGTAATCATCATCTTCACAAATTTCAACTTTTTCTTGCAAAATGATGTCCCCATCATCCATTCCAACCGCAGTTTTCATGATTGTTACACCAGTTTCTTTGTCACCATTTAAAAGTGCCGTTTGAATTGGTGTTGAGCCTCTATACTTTGGCAACATTGATGGATGCACATTTATGCATAACTTCATGTCTAGTAGTTCTTTTGGCAAGATTTTGCCATAAGAAGCAGTAACAAAAAGGTCACAATCAATATTCCTAAATGTGTCTAAATTGTCCTTTAATCTTTCAAATTGATAAACTTTTATCCCTAAACTTTCTGCCAACGCTTTTATCTTTGGCGAAACCAATTTCTTTCCACGATTTGCAGGCTTGTCAGTTTGACATACCACCCCAACAACCTTATGTTTTGAAACAAGTTTCTTTAAAACGATTTCTGCAAAAAGTGGTGTTCCAAAAAACAATATTTTCATTAGGCCTCCACATGTTCAAACTTGCTTCTATAAAGCTTCCCATCTTCTGTATAATCAACAAAAAGAACTCCATTCAAGTGGTCAATTTCATGGCAAATACATCTTGCAATATAATCCTTTGCTTCAAAGAAAAATTCATCACCATTTCTGTCCTGTGCTTTAATTTTAACATATTTTGGTCTTTTGACTTCACAATAAAAATTTGGAATTGAAAGACATCCTTCGCTGTCAGTTACAGAGCCCCTTGTTTTAATGATTTCAGGGTTAACAATTTCAAGATAATTTCCCTCTTCAACTTCCACAACAATGGCACGCCTTAAAACACCCACTTGAACGGCAGCAATACCAACACCATTTTTTTCAATCATGGTGTTTTTCATGTCGTCTAAAAGTGTGTGAAGTGACTCATCAAAACTAACCACAGGTTTTGATTTTTTTCTTAATGTTGCACTTCCAATTTTAACAATATTTCTAACTGCCATATCTTTCTCCTTAAATTGTGTTTTCTTTTATCCAATCTAAAAATTCAGCCGAACTTTTAACAATTGGATTTGCAATTATTTCAGCGACTTCATAAGAATGATTTTTTTTTATAATTTTTTCAATTTGTTTAAACAACTTTTTCTTGGTTTTTAAAACTGCCATAAACTCTTGGGTTAAACATCTTTCATTTTTCCAAACATAATGACTTTCAATTGGGTAAATTTGGCAGCATGATACAAGTTTTTTATCCAAAAGGATATTACCAATTTTAACAGCCTCTTCTTTGCTATCTGTGACAAATTTAATCTCAATAAACTTCATTGTTTCTCCTTAAATCAACTTAAGTTATTTGGATTTATCTCATAAAAGACTGAACTTTTGCACTTTTCATCCACGCAATTATAAATTTCATTTTCAATTTTTTCTGCTTTTTCAAGTTTAAAACGCATCAAAATTTGATAGCGATATTTTGTTTTTATCCTGTTAAGTGGAGATTTCATCACATCAAGATAAATGAAATCGTCAGGATACTTTTCTTTCACTTTCTGCACCTTATTATAGCACACTTTTATCTCTTTTGCCACAATATTTTCATCTTCGTGAGAAAATAAAATTCTTAAAACTTTAGTGTAAGGTGGAAAATTTGTCACTTTTCTTAAATTTGCTTCTTTTTTGAAAAATCCCTTAAAATCATAATTTTGTGCAAAGCGGTAAACATAATGTCTTGGTGAATAGGTTTGCAAGATAACTTTGCCTTGGTCTTTGCTTCTTCCTGCCCTTCCGCTTACCTGAGTGATAAGTTGAAAAGTTCTTTCAATTGAACGGTAATCACTTTGATACAAACTTTGGTCCGCATCCACAATTCCAACCAAAATGCAATCTTCAAAATCGTGCCCCTTGGCAATCATTTGTGTGCCAACAAGAATTCCCGGTTTTGCTTCTCTAAACTGCGACAAAATGCTTCTATGAGCATTTTTTGTGGAAGTTGTGTCGTTATCCATTCGAAAAATTGGAACATCTGGGAAAAACCTTTTAAGTTCTTCCACAACTCTTTCCGTGCCTATTGCCCCTTGCTTAATGTTATGACTTCCGCAACTTGGGCAAATATCAAGTGCCTTATATCTCTTTCCGCAATAATGGCATTTAAGTTTGTTTTCATAGCGGTGATAAACAAGTGACACATCACAATCTTTGCATTTTGCCACATATCCACACTCTCTGCACCTTTGAAAAGATGAAAAGCCACGGCGATTTATGAATATCATTGCCTGTTTTTTCTTTTCCACAACATTACCTAGTTCTGCCAAAAGTGGTATTGAAAAAATTTCACTGTTGCCATGTCTTAGTTCATTCAGCATGTCCACAATGACAATTTTTGGCATTTCCATTCCATTCACACGAACAGGCATTTCCACAAGTTGATATTCTCCATCAAGGGCCTTAGAATAACTTTCAATGCTTGGAGTGGCACTTCCAAAAACCAAAATGCAATCATTATATTGCCTTCTAAACAAGGCAATTTCATGGGTGTCATATCTTGGATTACTTTCACTTATGTAACTTTGCTCATGCTCCTCATCAATGATGATAATTCCTAAATTTTCAATCGGCGTAAAAATTGCCGACCTTGCACCAACAACAACTCTGGCCTCTCCAAAAAATATTCTTCGCCACTCGTCAAATCTTTCCCCAGCGGAAAGCCCACTGTGGATAAGTGCAACAGCCTCGCCAAACCTTGCTTTAAAGTTTGCAAGCACCTGCGGGGTCAATGAAATTTCTGGCACAAGCATAAGTGCGGTTTTTCCTTTTTTCAACTCTCTTTCAATAAGGTTCATGTAAACTTCTGTTTTTCCGCTTCCAGTCACCCCATGAAGAAGATAGGTTTTGTTTTCACATATTGTGTCAACCGCCCTTTGTTGAAGTGGGGTTAAAATTCTTTTATTGTCAGCAATTTTATCATAATCAATATTGCGTTTCTGTTCTTCAAAAGAAACTTTCACAACATTTTTTTTATTCAATACAGAAAGTGCTTGATAGCCAAATTCGTTTGAAACATCACTAAATTTTGCCTTTCCGTTTTCTTTCAAATATGCTATGATTTCAAGTTGTTTTTTTGCATTCTTGCTTGGCATCTCAAAATTATCATTAAGTTCAACATATCTAACCAAGAGTTCTTTAACTTTACCTGTTCTCATTTCACTTGGCAGAAAAAGTCTTAAAATGCTTGCAAGTTTAAGATGAAGTTTTGTTGCCATATACTTCATAAGTTCAAGCATTTCTTTTTTGATAACAGCAAAGCCATCCACAGTGCTTAAAATTGCTTTAAGTTTTGATTCGTCAAATGTTGAAGAGTCCTTGATGTCCACAACAAACCCTTGCAACGTTCTGTTGCCAAAAGGGACAAGCACTCTTTCGCCAAGTGTCACGTCTAAATCATCAGGAATTTTATATTCAAATTCCCTATCAATCGCCTTAGCATCTTGGTTAATCACAACACTTGCAAATTTCATAAAACTCCTAAAAAAAATCACTGCCTGTTAAGACAGTGAAATTATACCACAACAAGAGTGATAAATCAAATTATTTATCCTCATCTTCTGCAACACCTGTGAATGTGATATCTCCATCATAAATTTCTTGAAGTGCAATAGAGATAGCCTTTTTATCAGCAGTTGCAAGTTCTTCTCTTCTTATAGTTTCAATTTCTTTTGCTCTTTTTGAAGCAAGAATAGATAAAATGTATTTATTTCCCTGTGTTTTTTCAGTAAGTTTGTCGATAGGTGGTTCGTTCATCATAGCTTTAAATCTCCTTTATTTTGCCATATTATTTTAACATAAAATCTCACATTTGTAAAGTTTTTAATCTAAAATTTTATGACTTTTAATGTAATCATCATTATATTTTTCACGAAAATAGTAAAAAGGTGACTTTTTATAATTATCTTTTTTGATTACAGAGGAATTATCAATCTCATAAGCGTGGAAAAAAACTTCTTCACAATCATATAAAACCGCTTTATGTATCATAGTTCTGCCTTCACTGTCAGTCATATTTATTAATTTTGGAAATTTATCAATCATGGCGATCAATGTTCTTTGAAGTTGGTTTTCAAAAGAATATTGAATAAGGTTTTTGTCTTCATAAGATTTTTTAAATAAGACATTTTCATCTTCACAATCTTTAATAAAATTGCTTAATGTGTAATCTTCTGCCTCCATGCCAATTCCGCGGTTTTTGTAATAGGCAACCGCTTTTGCCACTTCGTTAACTAAATTTTCCATATTTTCACTCCCTTTCCAAAAAGAGTATAACATAAGAGAGAAATTTTGTAAATAGGCAAAATAAAAAATATTTAATTGATTTTAAAATTAAGTAAAAGAAAAGATATGTTAAACATACCTTTTCAAATTTACAAAGAAAACACTAAACTTTTCACAAACTAATTAACAAACCCAAGCGAAATTAAAAGTGCTTTGTTCACTTCCTTCATTTTATAATCATCAATGCAGGAAATTTTTTCTTTAAGCCTACGCTTGTCAAGGGTTCTAATTTGCTCCAAAAGGATAACAGAATCTTTTGGCAAATGATATCTTTGTGAAGAAAGTTCAATATGAGTAGGAAGTTTAGCCTTTGTAAGTTGACTTGTAATTGCGGAGACAATCACAGTTGGAGAATACTTGTTTCCAACATCATTTTGAATAATTAAAACAGGACGAACGCCACCTTGCTCACTCCCAACAACGGGACTAAGGTCGGCAAAATAAATTTCTCCTCTTTTAAAATTGTTCTCCATCTTTCCTTCCCAAAAAATTTTGATAATCGAGAAGGTCACATGTTTCCAAGTCGTTAAGTTCCTGATAAACAGATGACAATTCTTCCCAATCACAAGAAGAGTAATCCTCTTCTAAAATCAGTTTATGTTTTTTTGAAGGCCAAGTTGATAAAATGACAAAATTTTCAAGTGAACCATACTTTTTTTCAATGTCACTAACCTTTTTAAGGACTTCAACAAAAACATCTCTTTCCATAAATATCTCCTGTTTATCGAATTTTGATACTTTAAAATAAACCAAAAAAACACGAATTTTTGCGTTTTTTATCTATCAAAGATAGGTAAAATTAGTTTGTAAAGATTTCAAAATTTTATACTTCTGTAATATGGCGTTAAAAAAATATGTCTGCAAAAGCAAACAATATTTTTTATTGCTTCAAAAATGAATAAACTTTAAATTTTATTTCATCATTTTCAAAACAGTTCTTTTGTATTTAACTTAAAAAATCACAATTGCCACAACCCCAACAATGTCCACAGTGTGAGAAATTGAAATTTGAACTTCTTTTCCACCAAGTTTTTCAAGGGCCTCTTTTGCTTTGCCAGAAAGTTTAATGATTGGCTTGCCATTTTCTTTGTGCAAAAGTTCAATTTCTTTAAATGAAATTTCGCCTGCACTCACATCAAGGCTCTTAAAAACTGCTTCCTTAACCGCCCAAAGTGTTGCCACTTTTTCCTTTTGGTTTTTGAATTTTTGTATGTAGCAAATTTCAGGTTCAGTGGCAATTTTTTGAAGAAGTTTTAAAGGCTCCTTAATTCTTTCAATATGCTCCAAATCAAGCCCAATCATCGTCGTTCTCCTTTGTGAAAATTTTGTTAACAACTTTTTGTGCTACACTATAATCATACCCTTTATAGATTAAATGTGCAAGGCACTTTTGTTTGTTTTTTAGGTTATTTTCACGATTTTTGGCGAATTTAACACCACTTAGATATGCCCGTTCTTCTTCGCTTTCAGCATCAACATTTGAAAGAAGATTATCAATAATTTCCTGACTTATACCTTTTTCTTTAAGTTTGTTTGCAATGGCACGCTTACCCTTTGTGGAGCAAAGGCTTTCAAAGTATGCTTTTGCAAAATTTTCATCATTGATATAGCCATACTCCTGCAATTTCTCACAGGCATGCAAGATTGCATCTTTGTCCATGCCTTTCTTTTTAAGGTAATCTTTCAAGCCTTTTGAAGAAACATTATATTTTTCAAGATATGAAAGAGCCATATCAAACGCAAGTTTTTCATCGTTCTCTTTTTTAATTTCCTTCAACTCACTTTCATCAATATCTTGCCCAGTTTTCAAGCCATATCTTGCCAAAATTTCATCCAAAAAAATGCCAAAAAACTTATCATCCACATAAAGATGATACCTTGAAATGTTTTTTGTTTTTTTGATTTCGCTTATAGTCATCACTTATCCTCTTTCAAAGGTTCGTGATAAAAAATTTCCTTGCCGTGTTTTACTGCATAATCAATTTCTCTTTGGGTGTTTTCGCCAACATATCCCCCAATGTTAACAACATAAATAGCATTTGAAAGGTCAATTTTCTTGAAATGCGCTTTAACAATCTTTTCATATTCCTGTTTTTTCAGGTTTTCACTCATAAAATCATAAACACATTGAAGAACACAATAACCAAACTTAGTCTCCAAATTTTTTGCAATTTTAATCATTTCATTTTGATATTTCATGCTTCCACAAATTGTGATTATCTTCATTTTCATTTGTTATCTTTTAAAACCTCACTTGCTAATTTTGTATAGGCACGAACAAGCCCGCCCGCGCCCAGTTTTATTCCGCCAAAATACCTGACCACAAACACGCAAACATCACTTATTCCTTTCTTTTGAATAACTGAAAGAATAGGTCTGCCAGCAGTGGAATTAGGCTCGCCATTGTCAACCGCTTTTTCCAAAAATGGGCTTTTAAGCGAATATGCATAACAAATATGCGTGGCTTTTTTATGTTCTGTCCAAAGTTCTTTTAATGCACTTTCAACTTCTTGAACAGTTTTGCAATTTAGCCTATAACTAATAAATTTAGACTTCTTTTCAACAAATTCAGTAACATTATCAAACTTCACATTCATGGCAATATTTTATCAAATTACTTTAAAAAAAGCAACTAAATGATTTATTTATTAAATAAAATTATATATATAAATATATCTTAGTTCAATTAGAAAAAATAAAAACAGGCAATGCCTGATAAGGGTTCACGAGCAGACAATGTCGAAAGACTTGCCAAGGCAAGGTTAAGAACGGACGATGCCCATTAAAAGTTCGCGTTACTCACATTAAGAGCAACGCGAACTTTTAATGAAAACCCTCGACTTTCTTATTATCTTTCAACCTTAACAAAGTTCTTTTTGCCTTTTTTCAAAATGCAAACACCATTTTCAAAATCTTTGTCATCAATTTGGTAAGCAAAATCTTTAACCACATTACCATTAACAGAAATTGCCCCTTGTTGACACATCCTTCTTCCTTCCGACTTTGAAGTAACAAGTTTGCTTTCAAAAAGCATATCATTTAATATCATAGAAGGTGCAGTCATTTTGTAAGTTGGTGCATTATCCAAACTCCCTTGGCCACTGAAAAGTGCTTGGCTTGCTTCCTCAGCAATTTTTGCATCTTGTTCGCCACGAACAAATTTTGTCATTTCATAGCAAAGTCTTTTCTTGGCTTTAACAATGTCACCCGCAACAATTTCTTTAATTTCTTTCATTGGTAAGTCTGTGAAAAGGGCAAACATCATTTCAACGCAAGCGTCTGGGGTTTGGTAAATACCTTGATAAAAATCATAAGCCGAAATTTTATCTTTATCTATCCAAATTGCTCCTTTTTCTGTTTTGCCCATCTTTTTTCCCTCTGGCGTGAGAAGCAATGGGTTTGTGGCTCCAATAAGTTCAATATCTGTGCCATTTTCAAAATTTAACTTTCTTGCAAGTTCCACCCCTGCAACAATGTTTCCCCATTGGTCAGCACCGCCCCATTCAAGAGTGCATCCATATTCTTTGTTTAAGTGGATAAAGTCATAGGCCTGCATTGGCATATATCCAAGTTCAAAAAGTGTAAGTCCCCCCTCTTTAATTCGATTTGCATAAATTTCGTTTGCAAGCATTTTGTTAACATTAAAGTGTCTGCCAATATCTCGCATAAAATCAACATAGTCATATCCTGTGAACCAGTCCTTGTTGTTCACAATCACAGCAGGGTTTTCACCATCAAAATCTAAAAAGACCTTTAAAGAGTTTTTGATTTTTTCAATGTTTGCATTAATTGTGTCTTTGTCAAGCACCTTTCTCATTTCACTTTTCCCAGTTGGGTCACCAATAGATGCAGTTGCCCCACCCATCAAAAGCACAATCTTATGCCCAGCTTTTTGAAAACGACGCAAAATGCAATATGGCACGCAGTGTCCAATGTGCAAACTGTCAACAGTTGGGTCAGTCCCTTCATAAAGGGCAATAGGTTTTCCACTTTCCAAAACTTTCTTCAAGGCTTCTTCATCTGTGCATTGATATAAAAGTCCTCTTTCCTTCAACTCGTTAAATAAATTTGTGTCAACCTTCATTTTCTTTTCTCCTTTCATTTTTAATCTAACAAAAAAGCACGCTTCCTATTGTTTAGGACGAAGCGTGCTGCTCGTGGTACCACCTAACTTCGGCTGTGTGGACAACTTAAATTTTTCCGCCGACACGCCATGTCAACACATGTCTAACGGCTAAAATTTCAGTTTTCCCCACATTCCCCTTTCAACCTCTTGAAAAATTCCGCTGGATATTTTTCTGCGAGATGTGTGCCAATTAAAATTTAAGAGCGGCAAAGCCTTTCACTATAAATTTTAATTGGAGTTAAAACTGAAATCATAAATCAATCATCCAATTTTAAGCCCTTATTATGTCCGTTCGTGGACTGACGCAAAACTTGAAACAAGTGTAATTCAACTCTGCTCCGCCAAGGTTTTTCAGCTGCCAACCTCTCTCTGTAAGCCCAAAGCAAAACCTACTTTTCTTGCCCCGCCATTTTGATTATGTGCAAAATTTAACATATAAAAATATTTTTGTCAAGTGTTTATGTTTTGTTTTGAAAATTTTACCACCTTTGATAAGATAATATTGGTATATTCTAATAAAGCATCATAAAAAAATAAAGGAGAAAATATGAAAACAAACAAAGTTGAACAATGCGTTATTCTTATGGCAGGAAAAGGAACAAGATTTTTGCCAGCAACCAAAGCCGTTGCAAAGGAACTTTTCCCAATAGGTAACAAACCAATTTTAATGTTTCACTTGCAAGAAGCATTGAAAAGCGGAATAAAAAGAGTTGCACTTGTTATATCAAAAGAAAAGGAAAGTGTAAAAAATTTTCTTAAACACGATGAAAATCTTGAAAAAACACTAAAAAATAACGGAAAATTTGAAATTTTAAGCGAATTAAATGAAATTATTGATAATATGGAAATTTCATATATTTACCAAGGCGACCTCAATGGTTCCGGTGGAGCCGTTTATTCTGTGAAAGAATGGGCAAACGGAAAACCTTTTGTGGTTGTTAATGGTGACGACTTTTGCGAAAGCATTCCAGGACATCCACCCGTTATGAAACAAGTGATTGATGCTTATGAAAAAACAGGCAAAATGATTATTGGCGCAAAGGCCTTCCCAATGGAGGTAATTCCACGCTATTCATCCATTATTAAACAAAAGGAACTTTTTGACAAATGCTTTGAAATAAGTGGCATTATCGAAAAACCAAAAAATCCACCAACAAACCTTGTTGGGCTTGCAAGATATGTTTTGGATAGTGACATATTTGATGAAATATTAAATTGTCAGCCTGTAAACACAGAATACCGCTTGACTGACGCCATTGATTCATTGGCAAAAAAAGGAAGAGTTGCATCTTATGAATTTTATGCAAACTACTATGATTGCGGAAACAAACTTGAATATTTAAAATGCTTAGTCAACTTCGGCTTAAAAGATAAAGAAATTTGTGAAGATTTTAAAAATTATTTAAAAAATATTAAAAATTAACAAAAAATAAATAAAAAAATCTAAAAAATATCAAAAAATAAACATTTTATTGTTTTTTTAATTTTAGAAAATTATTTTAATTTAAATTTTAATAAATAAAAATTAAGCAAATAAAACCGAAATATAAAAATAAATTGAATATTTTACCATTATCTGCAAACACTATCACTAGGAGGTAGAAAATGGAAAAATATAGACCTGGCGAATATGTCCCAGAATCTGGGGAATACACCGCTTTCAGTGACGGTGGAAGAAATGGTGGAAAAACATACCTTGAAAAAGGAGAAAAATTCCCACCAACTCAACATGATGGCGCATATTACGTTAAAGAAGACTAATTGACCTTCTACAACACGAATAGGTAATAACCAATAAAAAAAGATGAGAAATTTTACTCATCTTTTTTATTACTTTCAAAAATTTCATTGAAGTCATAATATTTATCATCGTGTTTCACCCCAAGCATTGTATCAACTTGGCAGTTATGAATACTTTTAAAAATATGATTTTCAACTTCTGGAATTTGCTCTTTCAAAGCTTTAATCAACTTTTTCATGTTGAGTCTTGCAGAAGGCGAAATTTCATCTTCATCCAAATTGCATTTTTCGGTAAACCTACAAGCACACTGCAAGAACTTTAAATCGTTATAATTTTTCCATGCAATTATATCATCTTCATGAACACAATAAAGCGGACGAATAAGTTGCATCCCCTCAAAGTTTTGCGACCAAAGTTTTGGTGGCATTGCTTGGAGTTGTGCCCCGTAAAACATTCCCATAAGTGTTGTTTCAATAACATCACTGTAATGATGCGCCAAGGCAATTTTATTGCAACCAAGTTTCTTTGCTTCGTTATATAAATATCCCCTTCTCATTCTTGCACAAAGATAGCAAGGTGATTTTTCAATATTCACAACACTATCAAAAATATTGGTTTCAAAAATTGTTAATGGAATTTCCAACATCTCTGCATTATGCTTAATTTGTTCCAAATTTTTTTCATTGTATCCAGGATTCATACAAAGATAGACAACTTCAAACTTTGTTTCACTGATTTTTTTCAACTGTTGCATAAGCTTGGCAAGAAGCATACTATCCTTTCCACCAGAAACACAGACAGCAATTTTGTCACCATCTTCCACAAGATTATATCTTTTAAGTGCAACAATAAATTTTGCCCAAATGGACTTACGAAATCTTTTCATCAAACTTCTTTCAACAAGTTGTGCTTTTGTTAAAACTTTTTCCATGTTTAAATTTTACTCTTTTTACGCACAAAATTCAAGAAAAATTGAAAAATAAGTTATAATTTCACATTTTATTTCTTTTTAACATTTTCAATTTCTTTTTCTTCACTTAATATTGAAGCCAAAGGGTCTTCATTTTTCTTTTTAAACCATTTAAAAATACTCATATCTTTAATATGTGCAACAAGCTGAATATTATAGATAGAAGAAAAAATAAAATTGTCAACAGTTTGGTCGAATACAAAAAATATTAAATTTAATTAAATATAATAGTTTTGTTCATGAACATTAAAAAGGAGAGAGAAATGAACGATAATGAAAAATTAGAAAAATATAATATCAACACAAAAATTATAGCCAAAACATTAAAGGAAAAACAATATACATTAGAAAGGTTTTCGAAGTTATCAAACATAGACATAAACATCTTACAAGAAATATTAAAAAATAACAAAAAAGTGCCGCTTTATTATCTAGTAAAAATTGGAAGATTACTTAACATAAGTTATTCAATATTATTTATACTTTCAAAAAAAATAAAATAGTGCTTTCTAACACTATTTTATTTAAACAAGTTATTATTCTTTCCCGCCGTCATTGATATACAAAATTCCAAGAGTGTTTTCCCCACAATGGCTTGATATTGTTCCTCCCGCCTTTGTGCAATAAATTGTTTTAAATCCGCGGTCAACCAAACTTTGTTTCGCTTCCTCAACCATCTTTTCTGTTGCAGTTGTATAGGTCACAAAGCCGACTGACAAATCTGGATTATTAAACTCCTCCAATGTGTCTTTACAATAATTTGCAACAACCTTGTCCATATTCCCGCGATATTTTTTATATGGTCCCATCTTTCCATCTTTCAAAATGATTTGAGGTCTAATTTGCAACAAGTTTGCCCCAAAATATGAAAGCGCTGAACATCTACCACCTTTGTAAAGATATTCCAATTTCTTTAAAACAAAACTTGCCTGAACAGAAGGCACTCTGGATGAAGTTTTTTCGTAAATTTCTTTTGCATCCAATCCCTGTTCTGCCAATTTTCTTGCATAAATTGCCAAAAGGGCAATTCCTGTTGACAATGACTTTGTGTCAACAATATAAACATTTTTCAATTTTTCTGCCGCATTGCATGCATTTTTGCAAGATGACGAAATCTCACTTGATAAGCAAAAATGAATAACCGCATCATAATTTTTCAAAAGATTTTCAAAATATTCACCATATTGTTCTTCGTTAATTGCAGATGTTTTTGGAAGAATTTTTGTTGCATCAACCTTTTTAAAAATTTCTTCTGGCATAATTTCGCCGTCAAAATATTCCTTATCCCCCATAATGATAGTGTATGGAATTGTTTGAATATCATATTTATTTAATAAATCTTTTGGCAAATCAATTGTGCTTTCAGCCGAAATACAAATTTTCATATTATCCACCTCAAATCAATTATAAACAATTTAAAGGAAAATGTAAAAGAAATATTAAATATTTTAAAATTTTTAACAATTTAACTTATAAATATTTGACCAATAATTTTTCTTATGCTAAACTTACTTTATATTTAAGGAGGATTTATGAGTAAAGGAAAACTCGCCACAACAATCATAATGGCAATAATATTCTTAGCTTTTGCAATCTTTGCAATTGTCTATTATTTTGGCGAAAATTACAATGATTTTTATTCAAATGCAACACAAGAATTTGAAGTTTCTGGGCTTGATAAAGGTTTTACCCCACAGGGCTTAACCCATGAAAATGAAACTGACACCTTTCTTGTTAGCGGATATATGAATGATGGTTCAGCATCAAGAATTTATGTTGTTGATGGCGAAACTAACCAAACAGAAAAATATTTCACTCTTGCATATGACAATGACGGCACTTTAACAGATTATGTTGGGCATTGCGGTGGAATTGCAACCGACGGAAATGGTGTTTGGGTGGTTGGAGATAAAACCGTTTACTTCTTTAAATATGAAACCATTTCTGTTTGCGAAAACGGAAACAAAATTGAAGTTGAAAGTTATTTCACCGCCCCTAATGGAGCAGATTTTGTGACTATTTATGAAAACAAACTTCTTGTTGGTGAGTTCCATAGAGATAACAAATATGACACCGATGAAACACACTCCATTGAAACAGCAAGCGGGAACTTGAACAAAGCAGTTTCATTTATGTATGAAATCAATAATAACAATATGTACGGACTTGAAAACCTTAACCCTGTTCTTGCAATTTCCACACCATCACTTGTTCAAGGAATGGTTATCACAGATGAGAGTATAATTCTCTCAACATCATATTCACTTCCAAGTTCAAACTTATATTTTTATGACAATATCTTAAACATAACCGAACACACTCAAAAGACCTTCACCGGAATTGATAATGCTGTTGACACATACATTTTAGACACTCCAACAAAAACAATCAAAGCACCTTGTATGAGTGAAGAAATTGCCATAAAAGACAATTCTCTTTATGTTTTATTTGAAAATGCATGCAACAAATATAAATATTTCACTCGTGACAACCTTGAATATGTTTTCAGCTTAGATTTAGATAAAATTAGTTTATAATTTTTAAGTCAAAAAAATAAAAAGCATATCAACAATTTAGATATGCTTTTTTTAATGCAACAAAATATGTTTTATTCAACAGTTATTGCAAAGCAAGTTGGAACATTTTCCACTCTCACTTTTTCACTTATTGCAAGCCCTGCAATAACATAAACTTCATTGCCACTTGCAAGCACTGGAATAAAATCACGCTTGCGAACAGGTATTTTTTTGTCTATAAATATAGATTTAAGTTTCTTTGTTCCGCCACCGAATTTTTCAAAGACATCACCATCTTCCCTAAATCTCCAAACAGCATCCTTTGGCACTTTTCTATAATCAAAATACAAAGTGTTTCCATCATTTTTCATCATGCTGGTTTTAACTCTTTTGATTGTAATAGTTCCATAACCATCAACATTAAAAGTGATACATCTGTTTGGCTTTTTAAGAGTTGGCTTTTCAACATAAACATTTTCAAATGTCAAAAACCCATATTCTTTTGTGACCGTCACATCAAGTGGAAGTTTTATTTTTTTGCCATTTTCAAGGTTTAATGCCAAATTTTTGATTATTTCAATATGTTTTCTTTCAATATCTCTTTTAACATCAATAATTGAAAGCGCCTTGAACACTAAGCGATTATAAATTGCACTGTGAAGTTTAAAGATGCTGCAAGGAAGTTGAACAGTTTTGTTATCCACAATCAAACAGTTTAAATCAAGATTTTTGTTGATATAATCATCATCTTCGCAAACAGTTTTTGAAAAATTGTTAATCGCTTCAATAGCATTTGGCCAACGAGATAAAATTTCTTTCATAACAACATTGCGCATAAAGTTGCGATTATAGGAGTTGTCTTGATTGCTGTTATCTTCTATATATTCAATATCATTAATAGAAGCATAATCTAAAATATCTTCCTTTGAAATATTCAACATAGGGCGAATATAAATTCCGTCACGAATAGGCTCCATACCCTTTGCACCACTTGCGCCAGCACCTCTAAAAATATGCATCAAAATGGTTTCCGCTTGGTCACTTTGGTGATGAGCAAGAGCAATCTTATCAACAATATCTTTTTTGATTAATGCTTCAAAAACTCCATATCTTCCTTCACGAGCAGCAGTTTCAACACTAAGTTTTTTATCCTTGGCAATTTTCAAAGAGTCTATTGTAAACTTGTAAACTCTTATTCCCATTTCTTTACATTTGTCAATAACAAATTTTGCTTCGTCATAACTTTCCTCACGGATACCATGGTTGATATGGATCCCGACAACATCAATATCTAGTTTCTCTTTGTTAGCATTCAAAAAGTGAAGCAAGCACATGGAATCAACACCACCACTGACGCCCACTCCAATCACTTCACCTGGTTTTACTAATTTGTTTTCCTTAATAAAATCAATAATTTCTTCCATTGTTTTTCCCCAAAAATTATTTTTATATTATTATTATACAGTAAAAATATAGAAAAAACAATATATTTTTTAAAAAATTGTGTGAAAATGGTGCTTTTTTAAATATTTTTTAATTTTTTATTTTTTTTATTTCATAAATTTAGTTTTCAAAAACCTTAATAATAAGCACAGTCAAATCATCAACAGCATAACCTTTATTTTTGGACAATGCCCTCTCCAATATTTGGTCAGCCAAATCTTGTGGATTGGTTATCTTCAAACTTTTGACTTCTTCCTTGAAAATTTCATCACTTTCAAAGCTGTCACTTATCCCATCCGAAACCATAATAATATAATCATTTCCACCAACCACTTCTTTTTTAGTCACTGGCGTAACATCAGTTACTATTCCCATTGGAAGTGAAGATGATTCAATTTCCTTAATTCCGTTTTCATTCAAAATATAAGTTATTGGGCTTGCCATTTTAACAAAATCAACAATCCCATTTTTTAAATCTAAAACCCCAACATCAAGTGCAGAAAAAATATCCTCTTTATGCAAATTTAAAAGTTTGTTTACCGTTGACAAAATTATATCATTGTCAAAGCCGGCTTTATAAAAATTTTCAATAAGTGAAATGGAAAGTTCACTTATGTTCTCTGCCTTTTCTCCACTACCCATACCATCACTTACTGCAAACAAAATTCTGTCACCATCAAGCTTAACAATTGTGTAAGTATCACCAGACTTTGGTGAGCCTTCTTTTGTTTTTTGTGCGATTCCAAACATGCATTCATAACGAGGTGCCGTTTTTAGGTTAACAACTGTATAGTTTGGTCTGGAACTTGGGAAAATTTCATATACCGCCATTTTGCATCCACAAACTTTGCCGACACAATCAACAATTCGCAATTTTTCACTATCCTCATTCCTGACCACCAAAGATGCAACCATTGTGTGGATATCCTTTTCAAACACAACCGCATCAATGCAAATAATGTTGTGATAGGTAAGCTCATCCAAAATTTTGTTTTCCCTGACGGTATCAAAGGAAACATTACTTTCCACTTCTTTTGACAAAGTTCCAATAACCTTTGAAATTCCCAAAAGTTGTTCTGCGATAATCACCTTGCTTGTGTCAACATCACTCAACATTGATATATATTTTTTATATTGTGCAGTAAGTGCGTTGACACTGCCAAGTATTGCCGTTGTCTGCTTGCATCTTGATGTTAAATATGACGGTATATCAAGAAGTGTAACTTTTCCCCTGTCAAAAGCAATTGTCACAAGTTCATCAAAAACCTTTTTTGTGTCTTCGGCAAAAGTTCTGTGACAATGATTTCTTTCAGGGCAATATGAGCAAATTTTATCCTTTATCTCTTGATTCAAAATCTTAACCACATCATCCTTAGACATTCCCTTTTTAAGCATTTGGCGATAGATTATATTCATATCATTAAAAACTTCCGCCAAGTTCCCTAAACGTTTGTGCAAAAGTTCCCTATTTCTGTTAACAACATTTTTCATCGCAAGTCTATCTTTTGATAAATTAAAAATAACTGCAAATTCATTTAAAACTTTCTTTGGTAAAGCCATGAACACAACACATGAAATTAAGATTGGCAATGCCATAACAATGTTGAAACCTGCATACAAATTAAAGTATAATCCAATCACAACCTCGATGCATAGCACCCCGATAACCATAAAAATTTTATGATGATTTTTGAATAGCAAAGCACACATTGCCCACAAAACAAATGGTGTCACATACATTGGATTGTTTGTTGCAATAAGTGTTCCAAGCCCAGAAGTTATTGAAACCAAAAGGGTTAAAGTGGCTGTTGAAGAATAGGCAAATATCAAAATTAAGAAGGAAACAAAAAGCTTTAAAAAGGAAAAATCATATATATTTAAATTCACAAAACCTGCACTTAAACTTGCAACAATCACAAACAGTGAAACAAGCTCCAAACTTGTCAACTTGTTTGTAAAACCCCTGATAATTATTGCTTCAAAAATTATTATTGCCCCATACATATACAAAACACCAAGCACAATATTTACGACTGCCAAAATAGGCGAAAATCCTGACAGAATTTGAAACACAAGTTCACCAACTTGGCTTAAAGTTGCAAAAATTAAAAATTCCCACTTTCGCATATTTTTTTTGCACATAACATGAACAAAATATGGCACAATTAAAACAAAAATTGTAACTAATAAGCAAATTGCATTTTCAAGCGAGAAATCATTTATTAACCCTGCAATAATATAACTTGGTGCAAGAAGATAAACTTTTTGATTTGCCCACGTCAAAGCAAACAACATTCCAAAGGCAAAAGGATTAAGAACATTGTTTATTCCCGCATTAAACAAAACAAAAAATAAAAAAATATATAACAAAAATTTGATAGCATAAGAAAGAAAAAGATTAAAATTTATTTTTTTCATTACAACCTCTAAAAAGATTGTAAAACTTTATAAATTTCAATTTATAAGAAAAATTTGTTAAAAAATGTCAAAAAAATATATTTTTTTGTTGTTTTTCTTAATCTTTTTAAATTTACATATCAAAATATGTCAATATTCCATAAAAAAGTGTGTAGCAAAATTTGTTTTGGTATTCACTTTCCATCAAAAGTTTTTCCTCCTCAGCATTTGATAAAAAGCCACATTCCACCAATATACTTGGCTTTTCAGTGCAGTTTAAAACATAAAAATCTCCCACCTTCGCCAAAGCTTTTGCATAGGCAATTTCATCATGTAATGCATCTTGCACACTTGAAGCAAGTTCCTCACCCTGCAACGAATTTTCAGCATAAAAAACCTGAGCCCCACGGGCAGAAGAAACACTGGTGCTGTTCATGTGAATACTGACAACAAGGTCAGCATTTGAACTTTCAATAATTTCCTTACGCTTTAACATTTCACTTTTCTTTTTGTTTGTGGCAAAGGCAGAATATAGCCCATTCATATCCTTTCTGGTCAAAACAACATTAAAACCATAATCTTCACAAATATCTTTAAGTTTCAAAGAGAAGTCCAGGTTTAGTTGACTCTCAGTGACCCCTGTCAACTTTCCAACCGCCCCACCATCTCTCCCTCCATGCCCCGCATCAATCACAATGGTGTATTGCGCCTTCGGCGAACCTGTCGCCTTAACCGCATAGCAAACACCGACAATAGAACAAATTGCAACCAAAATCACCAAAAGAACACACAATGTCCGCTTTTTTATCGTTAAAAATTTCATATTGTATTTTATTTTTAAAAACTTATGAATATAACTTATTTGGATAAGTTTGAACTTAATGTAAATTTAAAAGAAAAATTTATTTTAAAATAATAAAAAAATATGATATTATATAAAATATGAGAAAAACAGTTAAAAATTTAAACAAACTATACGCGATTGCATTTGAAAAAATGGAAAATATGTCAAAATTCCTTGGTAAGAATTGTGTTGACCACGCGTTAGATTTTCATTACGGACATAGAATAAAAATTGGTAAACAATTTACAAATGAATTATATCCGATTCCTCTTATCCGCTTTAAACTAAAAGGAATAAAAACAGAGAGTTTTTTTGATGTCTATACAAACAAAGACTATATAGGATATATCAAACTTTATCCAAATAAAGAAGAAATTTTGTCACTTGATTTAAGAGTTTTTGCAAATCTCAAATATCTTATATATGGATACAATTACCAACAAGAACTTTATAACTCTGAAGATATAACACAAACGAAAAACAATATCGAAAAATCAAAAGACACAAAATTTATTATCTATGCAGACTTTGAAAATCTTGATCAAATTCTTAATGTTATAGAAAACCTTACATCAAAGCCTTCTCAAAGATTTTCAATAGCAAATTACAAATGCGATTGCGGACATTATGTAACAATAGACACATATAACGGCTCATGTCCAATTTGCGGAAAAGAAAGTCGATATAAAAGAAGATTCAAAACGAAATGCCCTGTGTGTGAAGCAAATTGTTTAAAAGACCAATTTGGAAATGGCGAGTGCGAAAACTGCGGTTGGAAATTGGATAAATTTGCAAATAAATTTAAAAACAGGGTTATCTACCCAAATCTTATCTCACTAAATAAAGCGAAAAAACTTTATAGTGAAGGTAAACCTTTTGAACCTGACCTAGAAGATTTTATCGAAGCATTATATGTGTATAGTGAAGTTCAATTTAAATACAAAAATATTTACT